>AFXB01000010.1:562500-1167490 GCA_000238815.2 SAR116 cluster alpha proteobacterium HIMB100
ACAGCCTGACCCCTGATTATGCCGGGGTGACCCTGCAGCAGGCCGCCCTGGAGCGCTGAGCCGGAAGATGGCAGCTGCGCTGCACAAACAGACCAGCTATGAGCTGGCGGAAATCTGGCAATTTCCGGTGAAAGGATTTCCCGGTTATCACACGCATACTGTGAGCTTGCAGACAAATCAGCTATTGCCTGTTGATCGCCGGTTTGCGGTCAGTAACGGCCATCCCGCCAGCCATAAAAAACTTGATGAAGGCTGGCTCAGCAAACGGCATTTCGTTCAGCAACTGTCTGAAGAACGTCTGGCCGGACTGTCTTTTATGATAGATGAAGAAAACGGCTGCATTCATCTGTCTGACCGAACTGGTCTGCAAGCCGAGGCCCCGCTCGATGAAGCTGGACCGGTCATGGCGCAGCTGCAGGCCTTATTGCCAGACAGATTTGAGGAACGACCGCGTCTGTGCCGACTGGACACAGCAGGCTATACAGATACAAACGCGCCCTGGATCACGCTGGCAGGCAGCGCGTCACTGGCCGATTTTGCAGATGTGACACACACCGCCGCTGATAACCGGCGCTTCCGGCTGAACCTGATTATCCGCACAGATACAGCTTTTGAAGAATTTTACTGGATCGGCAAGCAGGTCAGCATTGGTCAGGTCAGGCTGGAGATTATAGAGCCTGTAGGCAGATGTGCAGCAATTAATGTTGACCCTGAAACCGCAGAACGAAATGCGGATCATCTGCGCACGATGCGACAGGTTTACGGGCATACAGATTTAGGTGTCTTTGCCCGTGTAATCACGGACGGGCCAATCAGCTTGGGCGATACAGTGACGCTGCTCAGCTGATCAGGCAACAGCCTCGTCTGATGATACAACTGCTTCACCATCTTCAGACTGATCAGCTGTCTCGGCCTTATCAGCACTGTCTTTCGGGCTGTCTTTTTTAGCAGCTGTGCGGCCGCGCCCACGTTTGGCTGGCCGCTGCTCAGCCTCAGCTGCTGCTTCGGCGTCAGGTGTGTCTGTTGTTTGTGCAGATGCCTGCTCGCTTGTCTGTTCAGATGCCTCTTCAGCGGGCGCATCTTCAGATTTGCGGGCCTGCTGGCGTTCTTCATGCGCGCGGCGATGCTGTTCTGCAGCCTGAACAATAGACTGATGTATCCGGTAATAATGGTCAGCAAACTGCGCAAGCGCTTCTGCGGAGATTCGTTCACCGGCAGCATTCGCATCATGGGCAAGTGCTGTATATTTTTCAAATAACTGTAAGGCGTTGCCCCGCAAACGGCCTTCCGGCCCATTTGAATCAAAGGTCGTGTTCCTGTTGAAATTGGTCTGGCCGTGATTGCTGTTACGGCGGCCACGCCCACGTGAACGCTTCTGGTTCTGACCCTGATTATGTCTCATGAATAGTCCAATGCAATGATCTCAGTCGGTGCTGAAACAAATATTTATTGTTGTCTTTCGGAAAACGGGGGAACGGGGCTTGTCTAGTGGCCACCTGCTCACTTTTTCGTTTTGCCCTGTTCTGAGGGTAAAGGCAAGAAAAAACGTTATTTTTTGGTCAAAATTAAACATCTGTTGTTGCCTGACAGGTCCGGAACAAGCGCACAAAGCTGAAGTCCTGCCGCTTCAGCCAGTTCTGTGACCGGCCGGGCCTGTTCAGAACCAATTTCCAGAAACAAACGGCCCACAGGGCTTAATGCATCAGCCATCTGAGGCAGCAGAACACGATAGGCATCCAGACCATCTGATCCCGCAAATAATGCCAGCGCCGGATCATGGTCAGCCACATCACGGGAAAGCCCGGGGGCATCTGTTTCGATATAGGGCGGGTTCGCCAATATTACATCAAATCTGCCCTGAATTTTATCCAGCCAATGACTGCTGATGAAGCGGGCCCGGCCGCTGAGCCCCAGAAACGCGGCATTGGCCCTGGCCTGAGCAACAGCCTGAGGGGCCAAATCAACCCCGATACCGGTTGCTGCAGGCAGGTGATGTAACAGGCTGAGCAGAAGACAGCCTGTACCTGTACCAAGGTCAAGGCAGCGCAAAGCTTGCCCATCATCAGTCAGGCTGCGGGCATAAGCCAACGCTTCATCTATCAGACATTCACTGTCAGGGCGCGGGTCAAGCGTGTCGTCATTTAAAAAAAAGGGGAGTGAATAAAATTCACGGCATCCCCGCATCCGGCTGATCGGGCGCCCCTGATTACGTTGGTCGATCAACTGCGCCAGCTCTGATTCCTGTGCAGCAGTCAGGTCGATCATTTCATGACCCAACACAGCCTCATCACGGCCAAGGGCAATCGCAAGAAGCCAACGCGCATCAAGCGCGCTGTCCGCATGCAGGCGGGCTTTCACCGAACGCAATATGTCACGCGCTGAACGCTTTATCACTGATGCAGGCTCCTTACTATGCGCGCGTCTGAAAGGAACACAGACGTCCTAAAGCGTATCCTGACCTTCAGCCAGACGGGCAGCCTGATCTTCTGCAGCCAGCGCATCAACAACCTCTTCCAGAGATTCACCTGCCAGAATTTTATCAAGCTTATATAAGGTGAGGTTGATCCGATGATCGGTTACCCGGCCTTGCGGAAAATTATAGGTTCTGATGCGCTCAGACCTGTCTCCTGAGCCCACCTGGCCTTTGCGTGAAGCTGCACGTTCGGCCTGTTGGCGCGCACGTTCAGCATCGTAAAGCCGCGCCCGCAAAATCTTCATCGCCTTGGCCCGGTTTTTATGCTGCGATTTTTCATCCTGCTGGCTGACAATAATGCCCGTGGGCAGATGCGTGATCCGAACAGCAGAATCCGTTGTGTTCACAGACTGGCCGCCAGGACCAGAAGAACGGAACACATCCACACGCAAATCACTTTCATTGATCTCGATATCCACATCCTGTGCTTCAGGCAGAACAGCAACGGTTGCCGCTGACGTGTGAATCCGGCCGCCAGTTTCGGTTTCAGGTACACGCTGAACACGATGTACACCTGATTCAAATTTCAGCCGCGCAAACACATCCTGGCCTGAAATATTGGCCGTTGCTTCTTTATAGCCACCAATACCGGTCTCAGAGACTTCCATCACGTCAAACCGCCAGCCATATTTTGCAGCAAAGCGCTGATACATCCCAAATAAATCAGAAGCAAACAGCGCCGCTTCATCACCGCCTGTGCCCGCACGCACCTCAAGGATTGCGTTACGTGCATCATCTGTGTCTTTGGGCAGCAGTAATAATTTCAGCTGATGTTCCGCTTCTGGTAATTGCGCGGCAAGCTCTTCTGTTTCAGCCTGGGCCATTTCGACCAGCTCTGGGTCTGTTTCCTCTTCTATGAGCTGGCGGGCCTCTGTCAGATTCTGCTGAAGCTGGCGGACAATTTCCACCTGCTCAGCAACCGGCCTGATTTCAGCTAATTCACGTGACAGCTGAGTAAGCTGATCTGGTGAGAGGCTGCCTGATTCTGCCAGTCTGCCCTCAATTTCCTGACGACGCGCCAGAACCCTGTCCATATTGGTCTCAAGACTCATGACAACGCCTCCTTTGTGGCCGCATCACCTTGCTGACGGGCCAAATGCGCAGCAAGCTGATCAACCTGAATTTCGGTCTGCTCACCATCAGCCATTCGGCGCAGGCTAACTGTGCCGCGGGCCAGTTCATCTGAGCCGGCAATCACCACAAAAGGCGCACCCAGCTTGTTGGCTGCTTTCATCTTTTTGCCCATATTGCCGCTGATTGCCATCACACAAGACAACCCCGCGGCACGTAAAGAGCTGGCCAGCGCGAACGCCTCTGCCTCTGCTGCTGCATCCGCAGCAAGAAGCACCAGATCAGGCGGCGCGGCAGTTTGGGCCTCGCCCAGCAAAGCCAGCCGTTCAATCCCTGCAGCAAAACCAACGGCAGGCAAAGGCGGACCGCCCAGGGTTTCAGATAATCCATCATAACGCCCGCCCCCTAAGACCGTCCCTTGTGCACCCAGCGCATCGGTAATGAATTCAAAGGCAGTGTGGGCATAATAATCCAGCCCCCTCACCAGAAGCGGATCAGACACAAAGCTGATCCCGGCTTTGTCCAAACAGGCCGTCACCTGATCAAAATGTGTCTTTGCCGCATCACTCAGATGGTCTGGCAGGCGCGGAGCGTCTTTTAAAATGGCTTTATCTGCTTCTGATTTAGAATCCAGAATTCGTAGCGGATTGGTCTGCAGACGGCGCTGACTATCTGCGGAAAGCTGATCCTGATACCGGCTCAGATAGTCAATCAAGGCCTGGCGATAGGCCGCCCGGCTGGCCTGGTCGCCAAGTGAATTCAGATGCAGCTTGGTCTGAGAGAGCACCCCCAATTCATCAAGAATTTGTGCGCCGAGTGCAATAATCTCTGCATCAGCAAGCGGGCTGGCCGGGCCAATCAGCTCGCAGCCAAACTGATGAAACTGGCGCATCCGGCCTTTTTGCGGACGTTCATACCGGAACATTGGGCCTGCATAAAACCAGCGCAACGGCAAAGATTGTGTCAGGCTGTTAGAGATCACAGCCCGCATTGCAGAAGCCGTGCCTTCAGGCCGCAAAGTCAGCCCGGTCCCGCCTCTGTCTTCGAAACTGTAGGTTTCCTTTGAAACAACGTCTGATGAAGCCCCGAGCGGGCGGCTGAATACGTCAGTGAATTCGAATATCGGCGTGGCCATATCCTGAAAACCAGATCGGCGGGCGACATCCAATGCCACTGAGATGACGTGATTTTGCCGGGCTTTATCTTCGGGAAGTAAATCTGCTGTGCCCCTGACGGGCTGAATCAAATCCATTTTTTATCGTCCTCAGTTGTGGCCTGTTCAGCCAATAGCTATCCGCAGAGACGTCCTGCTATCAGACGCCTGCATTTATTGACAAGAGATCATGGCTAGTTTTCAGCAGCTTTGTCCATCTGCTCTACATGGTCTTCGACAAGGCTGACCACATGTTCGACAATATCATCATTCGTCAACCGATGATGCGCGAGCCCGGAAATATAGACCTGGTGGTTATCCTTGCCACCGCCAGTCAGGCCGATATCTGTTTCGCGCGCCTCACCAGGACCGTTCACCACACAACCGATAATCGAGACCGTCAGCGGTTTGTTCACATGAGACAGCCTGTCTTCGATTTCCTGGACTGTTTTAATCACATCAAATTGCTGACGGGCACAAGATGGGCAGGAAATCACCGTAACCCCCCGTCGACGAAGCCCTAATGATTTCAGCATCTCATAAGCCACTCTGACCTCTTCAGCCGGATCTGCTGACAAAGAAACCCTGATGGTGTCCCCAATCCCGGCCCATAACAGATTGCCAAGACCAATCGCGGATTTCACAGTTCCGGCGCGCAAGCCACCTGCTTCGGTAATGCCGATATGAAGCGGACAATCAATAGCTTCTGCCAGTTGCTGGTAAGCAGCGACAGCCAAAAATACATCAGAGGCTTTGACCGAAATCTTAAATTCGTGAAAATCGAGATCCTGCAGATGGCGGGCATGATCAAGGGCTGATTCAACCAGAGCCTCAGGACAGGGTTCAGCATATTTTTCCAGCAGATGTTTTTCCAGCGAACCACCATTTACGCCGATACGGATTGAACAGCTATTTGCCCGGGCTGCCCGGACCACCTCGGCAACACGGTCAGCATGACCAATATTGCCCGGATTAATCCGCAAACAGGCAGCCCCGGCATCCGCCGCCTCAAGCGCCCGCTTATAATGAAAATGAATATCGGCCACGATAGGTACAGGACTTTCGCGGCAAATCTGGTGCAGCGCAGCTGTGCTGGCCTCATCAGGGCAAGACACCCGTACAATATCTGCCCCTGCCTCTGCGGCGGCATGAATTTGGGCCAATGTTCCCGCAACATCAGTTGTCAATGTATTGGTCATGGTCTGGACAGAGATAGGCGCATCACCGCCTACCGCAACAGAGCCGACCTGTATCTGGCGGCATTTGCGGCGTTCGATTGTTCGGTAGGGGCGGTAAGCCTGTGCGGACATGAGTTAAGCTTTATCGATCAGATAGCGGAAATAGCGCCGGCATTCCGGCTTGTCTTTTGTACCTGTTTTGGCGCAGCATTTCCAGCCGAAAGGCAGTCACCTGTATGACAGGCATCACTGTCTGATTAATAGGTGGCCAGAAGCTGGCGATTTTGAATAGCTTCGCGGTTTAACCGCAGGTCGCGCAAAATCTCGCCAATCTGTCCGGCATCAAATGCAGCAATATTCGGCATTTCCAAACGCAGTCCGCCTGCATTCCCGGTGCTGAGAAACAGATTTTCGTCAGACGAAAACACAAGCTGGTCGCCATTACGCATTAGCTTGGTCAGCAGCACTTCGCCATCCGCACGGGTGACTTCAATCCATGCGCTGGCGGTTGCCTTGATGGTCACTTCTTCAGCAGGAAGGCGTTGCGTTGCCTGTGCTGCAACACCGGTCACTGGCTCTGCGTCTGCCGGATCAGTTGATACTTGCGGCGCGGTTACTGTGGGCGCTGCCGGAGCGAGTGAGGCGATCTGTGTTTGAGCTGTGTCAGCCTTAAGGTCTGCAGCCGGAACCGGGGCTTGTGTGTCTGAACTGTCTGCTGCGTCGGCAAGCTGTTCTGCTGGTGGTAAGATAACAGCTGTTGCAGCGTCTGGCTGTTGGTCCTGCTGTTCAATATTGACCGTCTCTGTGCTCTGTTCAGCATTGCTGACCGGCTGGAGCGGTTCATTGGCTGAGCCTGTATCTGCCTCGCTGACACGCTGTTCAGCTTGTGGTTGCGGGCTGTCTGTTGACGCCGGCGAGGTATCAAGGCCCAGGTCAGGCTGGTCAACAGGCGAGATAGAAGAGGCAATTAACGTCGGCGCATCACTTTGATTATTATTAATCACCGTCCAGCCAACATAGACAGCCAGCCCAACCAGGACGGCAAACATCGCAATCATGCTGCCGGCAACACGCGGGACTAACGCCTGTACCGGAAAGCTGTATTCAGGTTTTTTGGTCGCGGTAGAAGACAGCGATTTAAAGCCATCAACATGAGGTCCGGCATCAATGCCGACGGCCTGGCAGTAATTGCGGATAAAGCCCGGCGTATAGCCGATGCCAGGCAGCCGTTCGAACTGGCCTGCCTCCAACGCTGACAGATGGCTGCCAGAAATACGGGTCCGTTCGGCAACATCCTGTATCGTCAACCCTGATTCTTCTCGCGCGGATTTGAGCGCCCGGCCGATGGCCTGCGCTATATCTTCACCTGAAATATGTTCGTCTTGCGTGTACATGTCCCAACCACTTCACACTAACCGTAACGAACCATCTTCATTTTTGATTACCTTAAATTGAACAAAAACACCATAAAAAATGTAAAATGTCATTTTTTTGCTGTTTTTTCAGCAGTTGCGCGGTTGTATTTTTATCAATCAGGCAGTTTCCAAACCAAAAGCATCATGCAGGGAGCGCACCGCCAGTTCGGTATAATCTGCATCTATCAGAACAGAGATTTTTATCTCAGATGTGGAAATCACATGCAGATTAATGCCTTTTTCTGCCAGCACAGAGAACATGGTCCGGGCAATGCCGGGCTGTGAGCGCATGGCTGTGCCAATGATTGACACTTTGGCCACATCAAGGTCTGCAACCACTGCCTGATAGTCAAGCTTGTCTTTGATCTCCTCAAGGCAGGCCACCGCCTTGTCCAGATCCAGCGCACCAAGCGAAAAGGTGATATCTGTATTCTGTTTGTCAGCTGAGGCAGACTGGACAATCATATCCACATTAATATGGCGTTCAGCAAGGCTGCCAAACACCGTTGCGGCAATACCGGGCCGGTCAGGCAGGCTGACCAATGTAACCTTGGCTTCATCACGGCTGTAGGCAATACCGCTGATTTTCTGTTTTTCCATATTATCATCCTCATCAATGACAAGCGTTCCCGGCTGGTTTGAAAAGCTGGAGAGCACCTGAAGATTCACATTATGCCGCATCGCCATCGCCACAGACCGGGTCTGCAGAACCTTGGCACCAGCTGAGGCCATCTCCAGCATTTCTTCAAAGGTAATCTGCTCCAACTTGCGCGCTTTCGGCATAATCCGCGGGTCTGTGGTATAGACCCCATCCACATCTGTATAGATATCGCATCTGTCTGCTTTCAGTGCCGCTGCCAACGCCACAGCAGAGGTATCCGAGCCACCGCGGCCAAGTGTGGTGACCCGGCCTTCAGGGCTGATCCCCTGAAACCCAGCGACCACAGCAACCTGACCCTGATTGAGCCGCTCTTCAAGCTTTTCAACATCAATATCCTCAATCCGGGCAGACCCATGAATATCATCTGTTTTCACCGCTGTCTGCCAGCCCAGCCAGGACCGGGCATCCACGCCGATATTCTGCAGAGCGATTGCAAGCAGCCCAACAGTGACCTGCTCACCGGTGGCGACAATCACATCATATTCGCGGGCATCATGAAGCGGGCCGATATCCCGGGCCCATTCCACCAGCTGGTTTGTTGTGCCTGACATGGCAGAGACCACAACAGCCACCTGGTTCCCCGCATCAACCTCTGTCTTGACCCGTTGGGCAACCGCCCGAATCCGATCAAGATCAGCTACAGATGTACCCCCGAATTTCTGAACAATACGCGCCATTTTTCATCCATCGTTTTCTGCTTACCCAGAGACGAGACCGCGCGTGTCTGAGTATCTGTTGCCAGCAGTGCTTTGTTGTTTTGAAAAACCGAAACCACCTGTTACACGAATTCTGGGGAAGAGAAAAGAGGCGGTTTTGAATTCGCTTGAGATTCTGCGTACAATCTGAGAAGTAGAAAAACCAGAACCGCCCGACATCCAGAGGCATAAAAGATGAGCCAGACAACGATTGATGCAGACGATATTGACCGGTTTGACCGTCAGGCCGACCAATGGTGGAGCCCCGACGGGCCAATGAAGCCCTTGCATCTGTTCACGCCGGTGCGGATTAATTATATCCTGACCGTTGCCCGGCGGGCAGGTCTGAGCGGCGCTGCTGGGCAGGCCGCCCCGCTTGACGGCCGCAGATTTTTGGATGTGGGCTGTGGCGGTGGCCTGTTGGCCGAACCTCTGGCCAGACTGGGCGCGCAAATGACCGCAATTGATGCTTCAGCAGGCGCAATCACAGCCGCGCAACATCATGCAGAGCAGCAGGGTCTGGAGATTGATTACAGGCATATGCCGGTAGAAGAGCTGGCCGCGCAACCAGATAAGACAGGGCATTTTGATCTTATCTATGCGTCAGAAATTATCGAACATGTCAGTGACAGAGGTATGTTTTTGCAATCCATAGCCCGGCTGTTGGCCCCGCAAGGGGTAGTTGTTTTCACTACAATCAGCAAAACTGTGCCAGCGCTGATGCTGGCAAAATTTGCCGCAGAATATGTATTGAATCTGGTCCCGCGCGGCACGCATGAATTTGATAAATTTATCCGTCCTGAACAGTTAAGCTGTGAATGTGCAGCAGCTGGCATTCTGATTGATGATGTCACCGGCTTCATTCCCACCCCCGGTGGCGGGTTCCGGTTTTCGTCTGTTACAGCGGTGAATTACGGTGCATCAGGCCAGCTGGCCCCGGCGAGCCGGCCCTGAAAAACTGGCCTGACCTTGAACCGGTTTTTAATGCTCAGGCGGCAGGTCAGGAAGCGGCAGGACCTCTATACCGTCTTCTGCCAGTTCGCTCTGGTCTTCTGGCGTACAGGTCCCGTAAATATTCTGTTCTTCAGATTCGCCATTATGAATCTTGCGGGCTTCATCAGCAAATTTATCGCCGACATCGGTAAATTCAGTCTTAATTTTCTGATGCAAGGCACGCACCATCATCTGTAAGGCTGCTACGCCTTCGCCAGCAGACGGGCCAGCCACTGAAGCAGCCTTTTGTGTTGCCGCGGGCGCAGCCGGAGCCGAAGCTGGCGGCGGAACCGGAGCCTGGCTTGTGCTTTTGGCTTGTTCAGCGGCAATTCGGGCTTTTGTTTTGGGTGTCGATAAATTCGGGGCAGACAGCCGCTTTTCAAGCTTTGTGCTGCCGCAATATGGACAGTCCAACAAGCCATGCGCTATCTGTTGCTGGATCGCACCCGCATCTGCAAACCAGCCTTCAAATTCATGATCATGTTCACATCCGAGCGTGAATTTTTTCATCATCACCCCGCGGGTCAGCTTATATCCGTGTTAAAGTTTACCATGACAATGTTTGAATTTCTTGCCTGAACCACAAGGGCATGGCGCGTTCCGGGGCACTTTGCTGTTCGGCCCAGCAGGCGCAGCTGCCGGCGCTGCCTCTGGTTCAGCCTGCTCAGTATCCGGCTGGCGGAGCTCAACATGTGACAAGGCCATGGTCACCGTCTGCCGCATCGAATTCAGCATGGTGTCAAACATGTGAAAGGCTTCACGTTTATATTCGTTTAGCGGGTCCTTCTGGGCATAGGCACGCAGATTAATCCCCTGGCGAAGCTGTTCCAGCTGCAGCAGATGTTCTTTCCACTGTTGATCAAGAACCTGAAGCAACAGGGATTTTTCTGCCATCCGCATAATGTCAGGGCTGAAGCGTACGGCCTTTTCGGCCATGAATGTGTCTGACAAATCCTGCAGCCGTTCGGTGATCTCTGCCTCGGCAATGCCATCTTCTGCCACCCAGTCTGCAGCCGGGACATCAAGACCAAGAACCCGTTGTGAGGCAATTTTCAGCGCGTCAGCATCCCACTGTTCAGCAAAGCTGTTTGCGGGAATTGCCTCTGCAACAATCTGGTCAATCGCATCGTGACGCATATCACGCACAGTTTCATGCACATTTGGCGTTTCCATAATTTCCTTGCGCTGAGAGAAGATCACCTGCCGCTGATCATTCATCACATCATCATAGCGAAGAAGCTGTTTACGGATTTCAAAATTGTGCGCTTCAACTTTTGACTGGGCTTTTTCAACTGCCTTATTAATCCAGGGGTGAGTGATTGCTTCGCCTTCTTCAAGGCCCAGTTTCTGGAGCATCCCATCCAGCTTTTCAGAGCCAAAGATGCGCATCAGATCATCTTCCAGAGACAAGAAGAATTTTGATGCCCCCGGGTCGCCCTGACGGCCGGTCCGGCCGCGCAGCTGGTTATCGATACGGCGGGATTCATGACGTTCAGTGCCCACCACATATAATCCGCCTGCATCCAGCGCTTTGGCTTTCAGCTGATCAATTTCAGCAGTGATGGCAGCAGCTTTAGCCTCGTTAATCTGGCCGTCCTTATCGGTGGCTTCGGCAGCGATCCGCATATCCAGATTGCCTCCCAGCTGGATATCGGTGCCGCGCCCCGCCATATTAGTGGCAATCGTCACAGCCCCCGGCACACCGGCAAGCGCGATAATTTTTGCCTCTTCTTCATGGAAGCGGGCATTGAGAACCTGATGCGGAATTTTACGAGCAGTCAGGGCCTGGGACAACGCTTCTGATTTTTCGATCGTGACTGTACCAACCAAAACCGGCTGGCCGCGTGATTGGCCATCTGTGATCAGGGCGATCACCGCATCATCACGCTCTTTAGAGGTCCGGTAAACCTCATCATCATGATCCACACGCTGCACATTCAGATTTGTCGGGATAGCCACAACATCAAGGCTGTAAATTTCAGAAAATTCGCCAGCCTCGGTAAGGGCTGTACCGGTCATGCCTGCCAATTTGTCATAAAGGCGGAAATAATTCTGGTAGGTCACAGATGCCAGAGTCTGGTTTTCGGCCTGAATAGCCAGCCCTTCTTTTGCTTCAATCGCCTGATGCAGACCGTCTGAATAGCGCCGCCCATCCATCGCCCGGCCGGTAAATTCATCAATGATCACTACCTGACCGCCGCGGACCATATAATGAGTGTCACGCTGGAACATTTTATGGGCCCGCAGGGCCTGATTCATGTGATGCAACAAGCTGACATTGGCAATATCATACAGGCTGCCTTCCTGCATCATGCCAGCGTCTGTCAACAATTGTTCAGCATGCTGGATTCCGGTTTCGGTCATAGTGACGCTGCGGACTTTTTCATCCATTTCAAAATCAACATCATCAAGGGCGGCCACCAAACGGTTGGTCCCCTGATACAGATCAGCAGAGGTTTCCGCCGGACCAGAAATAATCAGCGGTGTTCTGGCTTCATCAATTAAGATTGAATCAACCTCATCCACTATTGCAAAATGATGCGCGCGCTGGACCATCTCTTCTAGAGTAAATTTCAAATTATCGCGCAGATAATCAAACCCGAATTCGTTATTAGTGCCATAGGTCACATCCGCCTGATAAGCAGCACGGCGCACATCATCTTCAATACCCGGAACCACGCACCCAACGCTCAGCCCAAGGAAGCTGTAAACCTGACCCATCCATTGCGCATCACGGCTGGCTAGATAATCATTGACAGTGACCACATGCACACCTTTGCCGGTCAGCGCATTCAGATAGACCGCCAGGGTTGCAACAAGCGTCTTGCCCTCGCCGGTTTTCATTTCAGAAATACGGCCTTCGTGAAGGACGATACCACCCATCAGCTGGACATCGAAATGACGCTGGCCAAGCGTACGCACAGCGGCTTCACGGACAACAGCAAACGCATCCACAAGAAGCTCATCAAGGCTTTCTCCAGCCTCATAACGGCCTTTCAACCTGGCCGTCATTTGCTGCAGCTCATCATCGCTCATCGCCTGATATGTCGGCTCAGCCGCGTTAATCGCGTCAACACGTGCACGAAGCCGCTTTATGTCCTTGTCGCTGGACTCCCCGAACAGGCTTTTGGCGAGTGATGAAAACATGTCCTTCAATTCCTCTTATCCGCTATTCTGACGCCATACGGTCTATCCCACAGACAACCGCCCTTTGGTGACTGACATCAGGCCTTCATCCCTTGCAGATAGGCATTTGACCGGTCTTTGTCAAACAAAAGCCGGGCAGTGACAGGCTGCTGAGCAAGCAGGGCATGGCCGCGCAGACCCCTACATCACCAGCAACCGGAATTTAGCATGCTTGCCAGTTGCCGCAACAACCCACAATATGCTAAGCGATCAGCATCATTGACGTCTGCCACAAGAAAGAAACACCAGATGAACACATCACGCTTTAGAAATATTCTGCCGCGGCGGCTTATGCCACGCGCGCTGCCTGCAGTCAGAGTTCTGATGATCGCATTAGGGCTGGCAACAGGGTTGGCCGTGACACCGGCGCTGGCGCAGGAAGAGCCGAAGATACCGGTTGCCACTGTCAATGGAGAAGATATTTTTCTGGATGAAGTAATGGCGCTGACAGATCGCCTGCCGCCTGAGTTACGCCAACAGCCGCTGGAAGCTTATTTTGACCGGCTGGTTGATGATATTATTGACTCGCGCCTGGCTGCAGCAGCAGGGAATGAAGCTGGCCTGACTGAAGATCCTGATGTTCTGCGGCGGATGAGTATCGCCGCCCAACGTGTTCTGGCTGAAGCCTGGATCGGGCGCGAAATCAGGCAGCGCGTAACAGACGCAGAGCTGAAAGCCGCTTATGACACCTACATCGCTGATACAGGGTCACGTGAAGAAGTGAAAGCCCGTCATATTCTGGTTGCTGAAAAACAAACAGCCGAAGAGATCATTAACCAGCTGAATGGCGGGGCTGATTTCATCACACTGGCGAAAGAAAAATCAACCGGACCAAGCGGGCCAAACGGAGGCGATTTGGGCTATTTCGGCCGTGGGGCGATGGTTCCTACATTTGAAGCTGCTGCCTTTGCGCTGGCCGCCGGCGATTATTCCAAAACCCCGGTACAGACGCAGTTTGGCTGGCATATTATCCTGCTGGAAGATAAACGGACAGCAGAGCCGCCAAGCTATGCTGAACTTGAGCCGCAATTAAGGCAAAATCTGATCAGCCAGAATTTAGCCCGCCTGTTAGATGGCCTGAGGCAAAACGCAAGCTTGAGCAGACGGAGTTTTGACGATATCCGTAATGATGCGCAGTCAGCCGCCCAAGGCGCGTCAGCCAATTAAGGATAAATCAAGATGACAATGGCTACGCCTTCTCCGCTGGCCCCGGCCAGATTTGCTGAGCTGTCAGACGTGTCAGGCATTCGTCTGGCGACAGCAGCAAGTGGGCTGAAATATAAAGGACGTGATGATCTGCTGTTGATTGTTGCTGATGAGGGGACCAGCTTTGCCGGTGTGTTCACGAAGAGCGCAACCGCTGCTGCTCCTGTTCTGGTCTCGCGGGCGGGCCTGGCCTCAGGACAGGCCAGAGCCATTTTAACAAACGCAGGCAATGCAAATGCCTTTACAGGTCGTGCCGGAGATAGAGCGATATCAGATTACCGGTCTGTATTTGCAAGACAGCTCAGCTTCAATGAAGATCAGATCCTCATCGCCTCAACCGGGGTTATTGGCGAGCCCCTGGACGGACAGGCTGTGGCAGAATATGCAGGCCAGATGACAGCAGATTTGGGCACGGCCAGCTGGCAGGATGCAGCCCTGGCCATTCGCACCACAGATACCTTTGCCAAAGGGGCCAGCAGAACCACAGAGATTGACAGCCAGACCATCACCGTGAATGGCATCGCCAAAGGGTCAGGCATGATCGCTCCGGATATGGCCACTATGCTGGCGTATATCGCAACAGATGCCTGTATTGCCCCGGCTTGTCTGCAGCAGATGCTGGAGGCAGCTGTACCGACAAGCTTTAATGCCATTACCGTCGACAGTGATACCTCGACCTCTGACAGCCTGTATCTGATGGCAACAAACAAGGCCGGACACGAAACCATAACAGACATCAACAGTTCAGCCGGTCAGGCCTTTGTTACCCAGCTTCATGCGCTGATGGTTGATCTGGCCCAACAGATTGTCCGTGATGGTGAAGGGGCGCGTAAATTTATCACTGTAGAAGTAACAAACGCTGCCACAGACACAGACGCCCGAACAATTGCCTTTGCCATTGCCAACTCGCCGCTGGTCAAAACAGCTATCGCTGGCGGTGATGCCAATTGGGGGCGGATTGTTATGGCCGTGGGCAAGTCAGGCGCACGGGCAGAACGTGACCGGCTGCAGATCAGTATTGGCGGGGTGATGATCACACAAGATGGCCAGCGTCTGCCAGACTATGATGAAACCCCGGTTGCCGCACATATGGCCGGAGACGACATCATACTGTCTGTTGATATCGGCCTGGGTCAGGCCTGCGCAGAAGTGTGGACCTGTGATCTGACCCATGGCTATATCCAGATCAACGCGGATTACAGAAGCTGAACTGATGGCTGACATGGTAAAGCCTATTTTAATGGTGCCCGCGCTGGCATTGGTTGACCCAGACGGGCGGGTGTTACTGGCAAAACGGCCAGAAGGCAAGCATATGGCCGGTCTGTGGGAGTTTCCAGGCGGAAAAATTGAGCCACGCGAAACCCCAGAAGCCGCCCTTATCCGCGAGATTGACGAAGAATTAGGTATAAACACCACACAATCCTGTCTGGCCCCGGTCAGTTTTGCGTCTCATAATTATGATAAATTTCATCTGGTTTTGCTTTTATATATCTGTCGGCGCTGGCAGGGGCGAGCAGAGCCGCGCGAAGGCGGCGAGCTGGCCTGGGTAAGGCCATCGCAACTGCGCAGCTATGATATGCCGCCCGCAAATACAGAATTTATCGCTGTATTACAGGATTTGCTGTTCGCCTGAACAGGACGTCAGATCAGCTGTCTTTCAAACCGACTTCTGTTGTCTCCAGCACGTCTGCCAGACGCTGGGCCGCGCTGCCTGGCCGCAGCGGTTTTGGCTGGCTGGCATCCGGGGCCCAACCGGTCAGCGTAATCAGCTCTACGCTGGCTGTAATGTGTCCAGCTTCATCTGAATATTTCTGCTGATACAGCTCAGCCGCACGCAAAAATACCGCCCGGGATGTAAAATGTCCCACCCGCCCGACTAGGCAATTCTGACCGCCCATCGCCCGCAAATCAGCCATCATGCGGAACATGTCAGGATAGGTAATGGTAAGCATCTCTGCATCTGCAACCGGCAGGGCAAAACCGGCACGTTGCAACAAACTGCCCAAATCGCGAATATCTGCCATTGGCGTGACCCGCGGGCTGAGCCCACCGCACAACTCGGTTTCGGCTGCCGCCAAACAGCCGCGCAATTCAGACAGGCTGCGCCCACCCAACAAGACCGCCAGAAACAACCCATCTGGCCGCAAAGCCAGCCTGATTTGGGTGAAAATGCCCGGCAAATCATTCATCCAATGCAGATAAAGGCTGGATAATACCGCATCACAAGAAGCCTGTTCCACAGGCAACAGCTCGTCTGTCATCACGATAGAGTTTTGTGCAAAGGGATTTGCGGTCGCTGCCTGCTGAACGAAACAATCAGAAGCATCTGTCTGGGTCAGTCGCAAAGGGTGTTGATGAAACCGCGCCGGAAGCGCGGCGCCCATCTGGCCACTGTGACAGCCGAGATCCAGAATATCGGTAAAATCCCGCTTCACCAGATCGAGCCGTTCGGCCAGGCGCGTGCAGGCCAGTTCTTTTAAAAAGGCAGCCTGTGCAAAGCCAGATTTTGCTGCCCGGTCCCGGTTCTGACGCCAGCGGGTGCTGTTAAAAATTTGCGGCGGTGTCTGGGCCATAAGAGGGGCTACGCGGATTTCCGCGCTCCTGTATCGCAATTTACCGATAATTAATCTGTTCGCGTTATAAGCAGAACAGAAGCAGAAGGCAAACCGCCGCTTTTTCATTTGGCTGTTTTCCCTCTTTGAGCTGGTCAGCAAGTGAGGCTTTGCGCATGGACACAAAACAGCTTCTGAGCTTTGGGCTGGATATGATCTTGCCCCCCAGCTGTGTGATCTGTCGGGCACGGCTGTCTGCGAAGGGCTTATGCGGGACCTGCTGGGCAGGGCTGCAGCCGATTACAGACCCGCTCTGTTCTGCGTGCGGACGGCCTCTGCCTCATGCGATGCGCACAGATTTATGCGGTGCTTGTCATAATCACCTGCCGATCATAAATCCATTACGGGCCTTATATCGCTATAATGAGGTGATACGCCGCCTGGTGGTACCCTTTAAGTATAATGACCGTCTTGATATGTTACCTGTCTTGCAGCGGATGCTGGCCCCACTATTTGCAGACATGACCGAAAACAACCCGCTGGTTGTGCCGGTACCCTTGCACAGATGGCGGTTTTTCACCCGTCGTTATAATCAAGCTGCCGGACTGATCGCGCCGCCAATGTCAAAGGGGCTTTTCGCACAGATGAGCAGACCCGCCAGCTGGCGGCAGGCCGGAATATCCTGCTGATCGATGATGTGATGACAACAGGAGCAACCCTGGAGAGCTGCGCACGGTGCCTGCGCGCGCAGACCACATGCAAAGACATCAGTGCATTGGTCTTTGCCCGTGTCATTTAAGGAGCCGATTTTGACTTGCACCTTCACCAAACACCCCCCATATCTGGCAAAAGGATAATGTCTGCACCCAGAAGAAGAAGAGGTCACCAGCTGTTATGACAACGCTGCCTGCAAAGATTGAAATTTATACAACAATGTTCTGTCCGTTTTGTATCAGAGCCAAACAGCTGTTGAAGGCAAAACAGGTGAGCTATGAAGAAACCGATGTGGGTGCCAAGCTCAGCCTGAGACACGCGATGTCAGAACGGGCTGGCGGGCGTACCTCTGTGCCGCAGATCTTTATTGATGGACATCATATTGGTGGTTGTGATGAGATGCTGGCTTTGGACCGGGCCGGACAATTGGATCGCTTGCTGAAAGTCGCCAGTTGATGACCGGGTCAATTCAGGTTGCTGTTCTGCAATATTGCGCTGGTGCTGACCAGAGCGTAACCCTGCCTCTTGTCAGGCGTCTGGTGACAGAGGCCGCCAAAAGCGGAGCAAGATTTATCTGTCTTCCAGAATGTGCCAATTTCCTGGCTGCTGATAAAAAATCACTTCGCATGCTGGCTGAAGAAGAGGCCGGCAGCCAAAGCCTTGCGTGTTTAACTGAACTGGCCAAAACACATCACATTTTTATCAGTGCAGGGTCCCTGATGATGCGGACAGATAGTGAGGACAAGCAGGCAAACCGCAGCTATCTTGTCGGCCCGCACGGCAGCATTCTGGCCCGATATGACAAAATTCATATGTTTGATGCTGATGTCGGGGACGGAAAACAGTATCGCGAGTCAGAGCATTTCAAACCCGGGGCAAAACTGGTTCATTGCCAGACAGATATCGGCCATATTGGACTGAGCATCTGTTATGATATTCGTTTTCCCCGATTATATCGCCAGCTGGCACAGGCAGGAGCGGAAATGATCACCATTCCTGCAGCCTTTACCCAGACAACCGGGCAGGCCCATTGGCATATCTTGCAGCGGGCCCGCGCAATTGAAACTGGCTGCTTTGTGCTGTCATCTGCACAATGCGGAATTCATGCAGATGGCCGCCGCACCTATGGTCACAGCCTGATTGTAGGGCCATGGGGAGAGATTCTGGCAGATGCGCAAGATACAGAAGAGGGCTTTGTTCAGGCCGAGATTGATTTAAAAGAGGTACAAGCGGCGCGGGCCGCGCTGCGTCATCTGCAGCATCAGCCTGAATACCAATAACAGGTGATGATACCGGCCTGCTTCAGGATAAAGACGCTTCACCCATCACGATATATTTATCCCGCCGGTCTGCTTGCAGTGCTTCCGGGCTGAGACCGTCAAGAGACGAAAGCTGTTGGTTCACTTCTGCAGACAGGCTGTCCAGGGCTTGGTCAATTTGCCGGTGCGCCCCGCCAACAGGTTCGTCAACAATCGCGTCAATCACGCCAAGCTGCTTCATATCCTGAGCGGTCAGACGCAGGGCTTCAGCAGCGGTTTGTGCTTTTTCCGCACTGCGCCAAAGAATTGATGCGCATCCTTCAGGTGAAATAACAGAATAGACCGCATGTTCATACATCACCACACGGTTACCGGTCGCCAGTGCAATCGCACCGCCTGATCCGCCCTCTCCCACTATCGCAGAGATAAAAGGAGTCTTCACCCCCAGGCAGGCTTGGATGGAACGGGCAATCGCCTCTGCCTGGCCACGTTCTTCTGCCCCGCGTCCGGGATAGGCGCCCGCAGTATCAACAAAGCTGAGCACAGGCAGATGAAACTTATTTGCCAGCTCCATAAGCCGGATCGCTTTACGATAGCCTTCCGGCCGGACCATCCCAAAATTGCGTTTAATCCGCTGTTCAGTTGTGCTGCCTTTTTCAGTGCCCATCACCACAACCGGACGGCCATGAAACCGGGCAAGGCCGCCGATGATCGCGTAATCTTCCGCATAGTTCCGATCCCCAGATAATGGCGTAAAATCGGTAAACAGATGTGCGATAATCTGAACCAGCTTCGGCCGTTCAGGATGGCGCGCTACCTGAACCTTTTCCCACGGCCCCAGTTTTTGATAGGTTTGCGCCAGCTCTTTATCAATGCGGGCCTGCAGCTTGCCGATCTCATCAGCGATATTCAGCCCTGAATCGCCACCCAAATGGCGCAACTCTTCTATCTTGCCTTCTAAAGCGGCGATCGGTTTTTCAAAATCAAGAAAATGACGCATGAAACCTATCCATGATATGCTGAGCCCCAACCGGGTTCCGTAAGAACCTGTATACTTGTTCTACTTGTTTTTAAAGATTCCCGCAAGCGGATGCGAATCCTTCACCAGGTGTTCCAGCCGGTCCGAACGCGTATGGGTATAGATTTGTGTGGTGGCGATATCGGCATGTCCAAGCAGGGTCTGCAAGCTGCGTAAATCTGCCCCCCTGTTCAACATATGTGTGGCAAAGGAATGCCGCAGTACATGCGGGCTGACGCGGTCTGCCCGCAGACCGGCATGGCAGGCCATCTGTTTCAGCAAACTGCTGAATTTTTGCCGTGTCATCTCTGATTTATTGTCGGCCAGAAGCTGATCTGAGTGGGTAAGCGGCCCATCAGCATCGCGGCGGGCTATCCATAGCTGGGTGACCTGGACAGATACTTGTGTCAGCGGCGCCAGACGTTCCCGCCCCCCCTTGCCGGTTATGATAAGGGTATGTCTGTCTTTGGCGATATCCTGAACCCGCAGATTCAGTAATTCAGAAATTCTGAGGCCTGCAGCATAAAGCAGTTCCAGGCCTGCCCGCATCCGTAAAGCATCTGATTCAGGCAGATGCTGGCTGGCCGCAATCAAGGTGCTAATCTCGTCCTCGCTGAGGCTTTTCGGCAGATTTTGGGGCAATTTCGGGCCATCCAGAAACTGCGCAGGGTTATCCTGGCGATACCCATCAGCCACCATCCAGCTCATGAAATGCCGCAACGCAGACAGGCGGCGGGCAGTTGTGCGGGCGGTCAGCCCCTGGCTGTGCCAGCCGTGCATAATCTGTCGCAAATCATCTGTACAGGCTGTGACAACACCCGCTTTTGCAGAGGCTGAAGACAGCCGCCCCAGATCACCAGCGACAATGTTGAGGTCATTTTTATAGGCTGTAAGCGTATGAGCAGCAGCAGCCTTTTCGGCAGCAATTGTTTGCAGAAAGCGGGCAATCAGCCTGTTATCATTTTGTTCAGCGTCACGGCGTTGCCTCTGCTCAGCCATACCGGCCTCAGCTCTCATCAAGGGCGAAATGATGCCGCAGCAGATAAGAGCGGATAAGCTCGTCTGCCAGCGTTGTTGCTGTGTCATCGAGCCCGGCCTGCTGCAGGGCAGCCAGTACACGAGCACTATCTTGAGGGGCAACCCATCCCAGGGTTACAGGCTGCATCAAGCCGGCCGCAATCAGCGCAGTTTCACCAATGCGGCCTGCTGCTGCTGCCTGTTCAAGGGCGAGCAAAGCTGGCGCTGGCAGGCGGTAGAATGAAACAGCAGAAGCAGGCTGTGCTGGTTCTTCCTGGACAGCTAATTGAGCAACCCAATCACGAGAAGGCGGGGTCATGCCTCTGGCCTCAAATACTGGCAGCAATTCCCAGCAATCCAGACGGGCAAACAGGTCCGCGTCCCAATGAGGCGCACGCTGACCAGACAACAGCGCCCGGACATCATCAGCTTTTCTTGAGGATGGCTGCAGGGCAGCAGGCAAGGGCTGAGAGGGCGCAGCAAGAGCCAACAGCACAGAATAATCCTCATCCAGCTGTTCAGGCAATGATGCTGTCTCAGCAGTATCCAGTCTCTGTCTGATCAGGCTTGCATATAGCTCAAGCAACAAATCAATCCGGCCTGTAGCCGCCTCACGCTGCAGGGCCTGGCTGATCAGCATATCTGTATCATCACCCTGACGGGTCACCAGCCCCACCCACAAAAAGGCTGAATTAAGCCCGTCCTGGCGTAATGCGGAACGCCCATCAGCCTGGACGCCGTCCAGGCTGGCCAGCGCCGCCTCTGCTGCAACAGGAGCAGATAAAAGCGCCCGCCATACTTGTTCAGTCTCGCCTGAGTTCTGCAAACCTCTGTCCAGCATCTGATAGCTTGTGCTCAAAGCAGCGTCCGGGGCCAGATAGCGAAAGCTGGAGGCGGCTTGAATCATAGACGCGGGAAGATTTTCAAAAGCCGCCATGGAAATTTGTTCATGCGCGGCATCCATCAGGATCAAGTGCAGCAATGACAGATTATCAACATCCAAGGACAGGCTGGCAGCGCGCCCCAGCAGCTTGTCAACAAGCTGGAAGAAATTCTCGTCCTGCTCACCACTGGCGCGCAAAATATCCGCGGCAAAGCTGGCGGCACCCTGCTGGCCAGCAAGCAGAGCACAGATGACCCGCGCTTTATGCCAGAACGGCTCCAGCGTCTGCTGGGCAAATCGTTCAGCATCGGTACATGCCGCCTGATCAGCCCGGCGAACCAGATCATATTCAATCTGCCATCGTTTCCAGTCAGACCATTCTTCGTCCAATGGCAATAAGCGCACAATCTGCGATAATTTATCAGACTGACCAGACCTGGCCAGCCAATCCAGTCGCGCTTTTACAAGCTGTTCGGCCAAAGGCCCGGCATGTTTTGGCGGAACCGCCGTTTGTACAGTGATTGCAGTGGTCAGTGCCGATAAGGCAGCTGAGCTGCCTCTGGCGGGGGTCGCTGTCACAAGAGCCAAAGCTTGTTCAGCATCTGATTCAGACCAGATAAGAGAATTAATGACACTCTGCGCTGGCTGCGGCTGATTCAGGCCGATTGAAGCTAACCCAATTTTAGAAATTGAGCGGCGACCAACCCGGCCAGTCACATTTGACTGCCGGACTGTTGATGCCTCTGCTGCTGGCGCGGCAACAGGCACGGTTGCGGGCACAGCCAGTTGGCCCGTTGCTGGCGCACTATCCGCAGCAGTTTGATTGTCTGCAGATGCGGCATCTTCAGTCCCGGGCGGAGTCTCGTCTGTTTGTGGTGATACAGATGTGTTTTCATCAAACCTGCCCAGATCTGTCAGGCTGACAGGCGCCTGAGATGCGGCATCTGGTTCACGTCCGGTCTGCGCCTCAGCAGGGGCTGAGGTTAACCCTGTTAACAGCCAAACAAAACCCAGACAAAAAACCAATTGGCGCCCATAACGCCAGGCTGTGTTAGTTCGTGAAACGCGCATTCGGGATAACCTTAGATATTGTTTTTTCCGGTGCAGGGATAGGCCAGGTAGACAAAAATGCCAACCCGCCAAAGCCAAACACCAGAATAAGAACAAGGAAAATTCTTACACCACTCATCTCAGACTTCTTTCCTGTGAATTTTTAACGTTCTGCGTAAAACCTATATCAAATCTGCGCCCAAACTGGACTGGTCCTGATGGCGCAATCCCCTGATACGCTCTTGTATTCGATCGCATATCATACCGTTATACACGGACATTATGGCAGTGATGAGGCAGTGTGAAAAGCCTTCAAAGGCACTTAAGCATGTGAATTTGATGACTTACCTTCAGGCTGAGAGTAGATTATATACAGACCACATCGCCATCATTGCCGCCGGTTCATAAAAAGAAATGTTTACATTCACGCCCGAACAACGCCGCGAATTTTCCGCAGATATTGACAGCCATTACAGTGCGAACACAAATAAGACGATTGTTCTGGTCGGGCTTATGGGGTCTGGAAAAACCGCACTTGGCAAACGGCTGGCTGTTGCGCTGGACCGGCCATTCATTGACAGCGATCAGCTGATCGAACATGAAGCAAGCTTGTCAGTGCGTGATATTTTTGAGCTCAGCGGTGAACCAAAATTCCGCGAAATCGAGCGTAACACCATATTGAAACATGTAACCGGCGCACCGGTGATTTTATCCACAGGAGGTGGCGCATTCTGCGATCCCAGAACCAGAGCTGAAATCATCGAACATGCCATCAGCATCTGGATTGATTCAACGCCAAAGAATCTGCTGCGCCGGATTGGCAACACGGCCTCGCGTCCCCTGCTGACAACCGGAGATCCATTGGAAATTCTGACCAGGCTGCGCGAGACCCGTCTGGCAGATTACAAACAAGCAGAACTGCATGTGAGAACCGGCCGGCATACACGGCGGGTATCGATGAAAAAAATACTCAATATTCTGGAGCAAACCGGCTATATTACCTGTCTGTCAGACAAGCAGACTGGCGACAAACCGGCAGATAAGGCCTTAAGATGATGACCAGCCCCTCTTCGCGTATTTATGTTGATGTAAGCGACAATGCCTATGATATCCATATTGGCACAAATCTGTTGCAGGAAGCAGAAGCAGAGCTGACCGCTCTTTTAGGTGGTCGTCAGGTCGTGATTGTCACAGATACAAATATTGCGCCTCTGCATCTTGAGCAGACAAAAAATGCCTTGTCTGCCCATGCAGCATCATGCACAAATTTCATTCTGCCTGCTGGTGAGGCCAGCAAGTCATTTTCCGTTTATGAGCAGCTGGTCAATAACATTCTGGCGCTGCCAATCGACCGCCAGACCGTTCTGGTGGCTCTTGGTGGCGGGGTGATTGGCGATCTGGTTGGATTTGCCGCAGCCAGCCTGTTACGAGGCCTTGATTTTATCCAGATTCCCACCAGCCTGCTGGCGCAGGTCGACAGCTCAGTCGGTGGCAAGACAGGGATCAACACCCCAGCAGGAAAAAATCTGGTCGGGGCATTTCACCAGCCGCGTTTGGTTCTGGCAGATATCGGGATATTAGCCAGCCTGCCTGAACGAGAAGTCAAGGCAGGCTATGCTGAGGTGGTGAAATACGGGCTGCTGGGCGATGCGGCGTTTTTTGAGTGGCTGGAGCAGCATGGCCGCGATGTGATCACTGGACAACCAGACGCACAGGCAGAAGCTGTAAGGCGGTCTTGTCAGGCAAAAGCCGATATTGTCGCCGCGGATGAACGCGAAGCAGGCAAGCGCGCCTTATTGAATTTAGGACATACCTTTGCACATGCTTTTGAGGCTGTTGCCGGTTATGACGGGCGGCTGTTACATGGTGAAGCGGTCAGTGCTGGTCTTGGTTGTGCTTTTGCCTTTTCCCGCCAGCTTGGGTTATGCTCAGGACAGGATGTGGAACGCGTCAATGCACATCTTGCAGCTATGGGCATGCCAACCAGCGCACAAGACCTGCCTGCCGGACAGGCGGCCCCGCAGGTTTTAATTGACCATATGCGAAAAGATAAAAAAGCACGCCAGGGCAAGCTGACCTTTATTTTGGCCCGGCAAATTGGTGAGGCCTTTGTGGACCGGAATATTGATGAGGCTGAACTGAATAAATTTCTGGAGAGCTTATGAGTATTCTGTTTTCAACAGCCCTACTCGTTTTCATCATCATTCTGCTGATCATGATATCAGCCTTCTTTTCCAGCGCGGAAACCGCCCTGACCGCGGCTTCCGAAGCACGTATACGCCAGCTGGCCAAGACCAAGGCAAACCGGCAAGCTGGGCGTGTTGAAAAGCTGCGCAAAAATAAAGAAGAGCTGATCAGCACAATTCTGGTCGGCAATAATCTGGTGAATATTTTGGCCTCTGCGCTGGCCACATCCGCGGCCATTTCGCTGGCCGGTGATGGCGGGGTTGCGCTGGCCACAGTGGTGATGACCGTGATTATTGTTCTGTTTGCTGAAGTGTTGCCGAAAAGTTACGCCTTCAGTAACGCGGACAGGCTGTCTTTGAAAATCGCTCTGATTGTACAAATCATCGTCTGGCTGCTGAAGCCCATCACCTGGAGCCTGCGGATGATTGTGGTCAGATTCTTAGGCACTAAAAATGATGACGACACATCGCGAGAAGAGGAATTGCGCGGGCTGATTGACCTGCATAGCGAGGATTCTGACGAGGATGGCCGGGAAACCGGTGCAATGCTGTCATCTGTGCTGGACCTGGGTGAACTGACTGTTGAAGAGATTATGACACATCGCGCCTCTGTATCTTCAGTCAATGCAGATGATGATCCTGAGGAAACTTTGCGGTTTGTGCTGCGTTCGCCCCATACGCGCCATCCGGTTTATTCTGGCAAGCCTGAGAATATTGTCGGGGTTCTGCATGTAAAAGCCTTGCTGCGGGCAATTGAGGAAAATGCGGATCGTGATTTGCGCGGCCTGTCCGTTGCGGATATCGCCACTGAACCGTTCTTTGTGCCAGAAACCACACCCCTTTTTGCACAGCTTCAGGCCTTCCGCGCCCGCCGTGAACATTTTGCTGTTGTGATTGATGAATATGGCGACCTGCGCGGCATTGTTACGCTGGAAGATATTTTAGAAGAAATTGTCGGGGATATTGATGATGAAACCGATATTGATCTTCCCGATCTGAAGCAACAGCCAGATGGCTCTTACATGGCTGAAGGCACAGTCACGTTACGTGATTTAAACCGGCTGTTGGGACTGCAGCTGCCGGATGATAAGGCTTCTACTCTGGCCGGGCTGATAATTTATGAAAGTCGTCATATCCCGTCTGTTGGTCAGGAATTTAAATTCCATGATATGCGCTTTAAGATCACCTCTCGCCAAGGCAACCAGATCACTTCTGTACGCCTGTGGCCGCCACAAAAAAAACAAAGTGATGATGATAAGGACACAGAATGAAAACCCTGCATTTATCTGAACCCGCACCCCGTGAAGACAGGCATGACCGTCAGATTACCTGCCGCGGTTTTGCCCGCAAAGACGGGTTGCTTGATATTGAGGGCGAATTAATCGATACCAAAGCTTATGATTTTCCCTCGTCCACTCATGGGGTAATCAAACAAGGCACGCCGGTACATCATATGCAGGTGCGCATCACCATTGATTTTGATCTGGTCATTCAACATGCAGAAGCTGTGACCATTCATGGGCCCTATGCCATTTGTCCGAAAGGCGCAGACAATATCAACGGCCTCATCGGTCTGCAAATTGGGCCAGGCTGGAAGAGAAAGGTGCAAACCGCTATTGGCGGGCCAGAGGGCTGTACACATATCACAGAATTAATGGGGCCGATGGCCACCACCGCTTTTCAGACGCTATATGGGGAAAAAGCACGACAAAAACGCGATATAAAAGGGGCTGATCAGACTCAGCAGCTGAAGACACCGCTGCCCAGCCTGACCAACAGCTGTATTGCTTATGCCGAGCGCGATTAGGGGCTGAGGCGTTCAGCTGGTGCGGCGGATTGTGATTTGAAGCGCGTGAACCGGGCCTGCCAGAAACTCGGCCAGAAGGGTGTTGATTTTTCGATGCGCGGCGACCCGGCTGAGGCCATCCAGCGCCGGAGCAGCAATTTCCAAATTAAAGTGGCTCTGCCCACCCGGACGGGCACCAGCATGACCCGCATGCTGCCAGCTGACATCTTCAATCTTCAGCACAGACGGCGATAAAGCAGACGCCAGAAGGGCTGTCATTTGATCGGCAATATTTGTATCTTCATGAACCATCTGGTGATCCTTTTTTACACTGCTGAACAGGCAGCAAGACTATCATCTTTTTATGCGGCCTGTAACTTGTAAAGCCTTGTTCTTGACTTATACTGGAAACTGATGAGACGGAAACAGAAAATCGATCCTGACTTCGCGGTAAAACCCGGCGAACAGATACTGTCAGACACCGGCCAGCATATCTGCATGGCCGAGGGGTGTTTTGATGTCGGCGCGCATCCGGCACCGAAAAACAGACAGGAATTGCGCAGCTATATCTGGTTCTGTCTGGATCATATCCGCATGTTCAACAGCCAATGGAATTATTATGACGGGCTGGAGGGTGATGCGCTGGAGCGTGAGATCAGGCGCGCCACAACATGGGAGCGACCAAGCTGGAAATTCGGCACAGGCCCGTCTGCAAAATTGGCCAGTTCTGATCCGTTCGAGGATAAATTTTCATTCTTTGACGAAGCAGATACCCCGGCACATGCCGCTGCCCAAAATCTGACCACTGAACAGAAAAAAGCCTTTGCTTTGTTTGAGCTGACACCTGATTCAGATCAGGACACAATCAAGAAGAGATATAAAGAATTAGCCAAAAAGCTGCATCCTGATCATAACCGGTCAGACCCAAAAGCCGAAGAACAGCTGAAGGAAATAAATCTTGCTTATGCTGTGCTGCGTAAAAGCAATGCACACGTCTGATCAACGCGGAATTCCCCGCATAGGCAGATTACAAAATAAGAGGCTGGTTTGCCTGCTTTTGTTTCGTCTTTTGCCGTTGCATTTTCCCGATTTGCCTGATAACTGCTAACCTTTAGAGTAAAGTTTACGATTCGGAGATATATTCATGTCCGCAGAAACAACCCATGGCCAAGCTGCACATTCCCTTTCCGCCCCCGACACACAAGTCGATGCAAGAGAGGTGTTCGGTCTTGATATTGACCTGAAAGTACCGGCATTTTCGGTTGGTTCTGCCTATGTGCCTGCTGTGGACCCTGATTACCAGTTTGACCATGACACCACATTGGCGATCTTGGCCGGATTTTCTCATAACCGCCGCGTAATGGTTCAAGGCTATCACGGGACAGGAAAATCCACCCATATTGAGCAAGTGGCGGCGCGGTTGAACTGGCCATGTATGCGTGTCAATCTGGACAGCCATGTCAGCCGAATAGATCTGGTCGGCAAAGATGCCATCGTGTTGAAAGATGGCAAGCAAGTGACTGAGTTCCGGGAAGGTATCCTGCCCTGGGCGCTACAGAATTGTGTGGCACTGGTATTTGATGAATATGACGCTGGCCGCGCCGATGTAATGTTTGTGATTCAGCGCGTTCTGGAAGTGGATGGCAAATTGACCTTGCTGGATACCAGCCGGGTGATCACGCCAAATCCGAATTTCCGCTTATTCGCCACTGCAAATACTGTGGGCCTTGGCGACACCACTGGCCTGTATCATGGCACACAGCAAATTAACCAAGGCCAGATGGACAGATGGTCTGTTGTCACCACATTGAATTATCTGCCGCATGAAGATGAGGTCAACATCATCCTGGCGAAACAAAAAGCCTATCAGACAGATGAAGGACGCAAGCAGATTGACCAGATGGTGCGGATGGCCGACATGACCCGTAAAGGATTTATGGCAGGCGATCTGTCTACATTGATGTCCCCGCGTACAGTGCTGACATGGGCAGAAAATGCGCTGATTTTTGATGATATCACGCTGGCTTTCAGGCTGAGCTTTTTGAATAAATGTGATGAAATTGAGCGCCCGACCTTAGCCGAATATTACCAGCGGATCTTTGGCATTGATCTGCCAGAAGCACCGGCGATGACGCAAAAAGCATCATAAGCCGCGCTGACCCGCACCACCAACCAAAAAGGATTGCAGCACGTTGAGCCAGAACGAGCCATCTGAATTTTTGAAAGCCAATGCGGCTGCTTTGCGTGCCCTTGCTGGTGGTGTGGACAGGCCTGTACGGTATGCAGGCCAGGACACCCATATTGGCAAGACTGAGATCAGGTTACCTGCATTGCCGCGGGAAACCGGCAAGAAGATGCGTTCCGACAGTCGCGGTGCAGCTGATTCTGCTGGCCTGTGGCTGGCTCATCATAATGAAAAAATGCATAAGACCCTGTGCCCGACTGCGCCAGCGGCAAAGGCGATTTTTGAAGCTGCGGAAACCGCACGTGTTGAAGCTGTTGGGGCGAATCAGATGGCTGGTGTTGCCCAAAATCTGAGCGCGCGGCTGGATAAAAAATACGCCACCGCCACAATTGGTGCACCTGATTCAGGTGATGATGGCGCTGTTGTTGAGGCAGTCCGTCTGATGGTTCGTGAAGCCCTGACCGGTGAATCACCGCCCGCATCAACGGCTATGGTGATGGATTTATGGCGGCCCTGGATCACCGCCCGTGCAGGTGATTTGCTTGAAGAGATGCGGTCTTGTGAGACCAATCAGGCTGATTTTGCAGAGCTGGCAAGACGCCTTATCGGCGCATTACAGTCCGATTTGGGTGATGCGGCTGATCAGAATGAAGATGGCGAGGAGTCTGATGAGGATAATGATGACAATGCCGCACAGGATGACGGCCAGTCAGATGAGGCACAATCGGCAAGCGGCGAAGATGACAGTGATGGTGATGACAGTCAAGGCGTAGAGCAAGATGGTGAAGCCGCGGGCATGGCGTCTGATGACAGCACCGAGATTGATGCTGATTCGGACATGGACGGGATGACAGATGGCGAGTCACCCGGCGGGGAGCCAGGACAGAACCCGTATCAGATGCAACCTGACCCGGATGCCTATCGGATTTTCACTGACCAGTATGATGAAATCGTGGATGCGGCTGATTTATGTGATCCAGAAGAGCTGGAACGGCTGCGCGGAATGCTGGACAGGCATCTGGAAAATCTGAATCAGATGATCGGTAAATTAGCGAACAGGCTGCAACGTAAGCTGATGGCTTTTCAAAACCGATCCTGGGATTTTGACCTTGAAGAAGGGTTGCTGGATGCAGGCAAATTGCACCGGGTAGTCACCCAGCCCTTTAGCGCGCTGTCCTATAAACAAGAACAAGATACAAAATTCAGAGACACCATAGTCACCCTGCTTCTGGATAATTCAGGCTCTATGCGCGGCCGGCCCATCACCATCGCCGCAGTGACTGCCGATATCATGGCCCGGACCCTTGAGCGATGCGGGGTAAAGGTGGAAATTCTGGGCTTTACCACAAAAGCGTGGAAGGGAGGCCAGTCCCGTGAGGCGTGGCAGGCCGCAGGCAAGCCTGCGATGCCCGGCCGGCTGAATGATTTGCGGCATATTGTCTATAAATCTGCTGATCAGCCTATGCGGCGCGCGCGCAAATCACTTGGCCTGATGTTAAGAGAAGGCATTTTGAAAGAAAATATTGATGGCGAGGCTCTGATCTGGGCACATGATCGTCTGATCAGCCGGCCTGAAGACAGGCGCATCATGATGGTGATTTCTGATGGTGCACCGGTTGATGATTCTACACTGTCTTCGAACAGTGGCAATTATCTGGAAAAACATCTGCGCCAGACCATTTCGATGATCGAAACAAAATCGCCGGTGCAGTTGCTGGCGATCGGCATTGGCCACGATGTCACCCGCTATTATAAGAGGGCTGTGACCATCACTGATGTTGACCAGTTAGGCGGGACTGTAATTGGTGAATTAGCTGATTTGTTTGATGAGGATAAATCATCCGGGCCCTTGCGGCGGTTTAAACGCTGAACACGTCTTGCCGGGGCTCACCCCTTCATGAACACATAAAAAACCCTGCTTTTTCAGCAGGGTTTTTGTTTTCTTCGTATCTGTGTCAGTTACGTTTTACGCAGACTGAGCAGCCATAATTTCGCGTTTCAGCGAGCGGGCCTCATCAGCCAGCTCTGCGTTACGGGCCTGCAGCAAGAAAGCATCCAAACCACCATGCTTTTCAATCGTCCGGATAGCATTCACGGACACCCGCAGGGTCACGTCACGTCCTAAAATCTCTGAAGACATGCTGGTCCGCTGCAGGTTGGGCAGAAACTTACGGCGAGTCCGGTTGTTCGCGTGGCTGACATTGTTGCCCGACATCACGCCTTTACCGGTAATTTGACAACGCTTCGACATCTGTTGTGTCCTTTCCCGCTGGGCATGCCAGCACCAAAATTCAAATTGTCGCGGAGTTATAAAGACAAACACAGAAAAGGTCAAGTCAAACGCACTGATATCCCGTTTACCAAACCGGATAATCTAAAAGACTAAAAATTTTGCCTATATTTACGATTAATTAAGATTTTGCTGTTAGTCTGAGCAGATGAATACAGCGAAATTGGTTTTAAACACACCTGTTAAGCGCAACATCTATATTGCAGGCAGACGCACATCCCTGCAGCTGGAAACCTATGTTTGGGACTGTGTAGACAGCATATTGGACTATGAAAACTTAAGTCTGTCGATGCTGTGCACAGAGCTGAAGATCCGGTCAGGCCGATTGCGTATGGCACAGGCAATACGGCTGTTTATATTGATTTATTTCAGGACCATGTCAAAGGCTATGAACCCGTATCAAGAAGGGGCCGATCTGGTCCGCAGCCCGCCTGCGGCCAGGTTCAATTGTCTGATTGAGGCGCTTCAGATTCTCTCGCAACGTGCGCCGCGTGCCTGACGGCCTGTTCAGCGGTTAAGCCAGCCTGTTTCAGCTCAGCCACAGCCGATACACCATCTGTTGCCATCATCCGGCGCAATCCAGTTAAAATAGCGCTCACCACACCCGGTCCACGCATAGCGAGAGCCGTGTAGAGCTGAAGCAGGTCAGCCCCGACCAGCAGCCGCGCATAAGCCTGTTCTGCAGACCCAATGCCGCCCACCCCGATAAGACCAGCGGATATGCCTGTCTGGCGCAGATGGGCAGCGGCCTCTGCCATGATCTGTTGCGCCATATCGGTAAGCGGCTGACCAGACAAGCCGCCAGTCTCGGTGCGATGCGGCGCACGCAATGTGTCTGGCCGCGTTATAGTCGTATTGGTCAGGATGAACCCGGCCACCCCTGCCTGTAGGGCAATATCCATTGACCGGTGTAAGTCATTTACCGCCAAATCTGGGGCTAGTTTGACGAATATGGGCGGGCGTTTATCTTTTGCTCCGCCCGCCTCATCTCGGCCCTCGAAAGCCGCATTAAGACAAGCCTTCAGTCCATCTTCATGTTGCAAATCGCGCAGACCCGGCGTATTTGGCGAGGACAGGTTGACCGTCAGATAATCAGCATAGCGGCTGAGGTGAGCTGCAGCTTTATGATAATCAGCAGATTTATCCTCGCTCAGCTTGTTGGCCCCGATATTCACGCCCAGAACCCCATGTGATGTCGGGCGACGGGCCAGATTATCCGCAGCCACTTGCATACCTTTTGAATTAAAGCCATAGCGGTTAATGACCGCGTCATCTGCGGGCAGGCGGAACACACGCGGGCGCGGATTTCCCGGCTGAGGCCGGGGCGTGATGGTCCCAACCTCAACATTGGCGAAGCCCAGCCGGAACGCGCCTAAATACGCTTCAGCGTTCTTATCAAATCCGGCGGCCAGCCCTAGTGGATTATCAAAGCTGAGGCCAGCACACTTCACCGGTAATATTATCTGATCTGATACAGGTGACAGACCCAGCCGTAATGCCTGAACAGTCAGGTTATGCGCCAGTTCCGCTGGCAGAGACCGGGTCAGTTTTGCTGCCAGTTGCCACATCTGTTTTCTTCACCTGTCCTGTTTGTTCTCTGCTGGCCCTAACGGCATGTGTCACGAGGCGTCAGCCAGCTCGTCATTCAGCACCTTATCACATAAGGCAACAGATTCGCGAAGCCCGTACAGACAAAAGAAGCTGCCCATACGCGGACCTTGCGTCTGGCCCAGCATGGTTTCATATAAACAGGTGAACCAGTCACGCAGATTTTCATAATGTTCTTTGCCCGCCGCATAAACAACTGACTGCACATCCTGAGCGGGTGCATCAGCAGGCAGAGCCGCCAGCGCATCACGCAAAGCTGTGATATGGGTCTTTTCAGTCGCTGTTGCCAGGCGATATTGTTTGGTTGGCCGCACCCGGTCCTGATAAAATTGCACCGCATAGCCCGCCAGCCGGTCAAGTTCGGGATGACTATCAGGGCTGGTTTGCGGGGCATAGGCCCGGATATATGCCCATAATGTTTCTGGCGTTTCAGCAGAACAGACAGCAGCCAGATTCAACAATAAAGAAAAACTGACCGGCATTGTTTCAGCTGCTGTGCTCTGTTCAAGGCGGATATGCCAGGCAGGGTTTTCCAGCGCCGCCGCCGCTTCAGCATCTGCCAGCTTTTCTTTATGGGTATAAAACTCATCCACTGTTTTTGGGATGAGATCAAAATACAGCCGTTTGGCCCGTTTTGGCTGGCCATACATAAATAATGCCAGGGATTCAGGATTGCCATAGCGCAGCCAGTCTTCAACAGACAGGCCATTGCCCTTTGATTTGGAGATTTTCTCGCCATTTTGATCCAAAAACAGCTCATAAGAAAACCCAGCTGGTGGGTCGGCCTTCAGGGCTCGGACGATCTTTGAGGACAAGGTAACAGAATCGATCAGATCCTTGCCGCTCATTTCGTAATCCACGCCCAGCGCATACCAGCGCATCGCCCAATCAGCTTTCCATTGCAGTTTGCAACTGCCCCCGGTGACCGGCACAGTCACCGCCTCATCTGTTTCAGGATCGATGTAGGTGATTTCACCGGTGTCGCTGTTTTGTCCTATCACCTTCGCCTGCAAAACCCGTCCTGTACGCGGACAGACCGGCAGAAACGGGCTGTAGGTTTCGCGGCGCTCAGGGCCAAGCGTTGGTAAAATCACATTTGTCACAGCATCATAATTCGCCAGGATATCCAGCAATGCTGCGTCAAACTGGCCAGATTTATACATATCTGTGGCGCTGATAAATTCGTAATCAAAGCCGAAGCTGTCCAAAAAGGCCTGCAGGCGGGCGTTATTATGTGCCCCGAAAGAGGAATGCGTGCCAAACGGGTCAGGAACCTTTGTCAGCGGCATTTGCAGATAATCGGCGATCATATCCGGGTTCGGCACATTATCAGGGACTTTGCGCAGGCCATCCATATCGTCCGAGAAACAGACAAGACGTGTCTGGCGGCCGGTCAGAGTTTCAAAGGCACGGCGCACCATAGAGGTTCTGACCACCTCGCCAAATGTGCCAATATGCGGTAATCCGGACGGACCATAACCGGTTTCAAACAAAACCGGCCGGTCAGGCCTGTCATCTTTCAATTTCGACAGGCGCGCCTGAAGAGCGCGGGCTTCAGCAAAAGGCCAGGCCTTGGCCTGTTCAGCTAGTGATTTAAGTTGGTCTACAGACACGGGGCAGATTGATCCTGTTTTTGTCATCGCTTTGGCCCTAACAGGCCTTATGGCCAGCCCAGCCAATATTCGCCAGTATTTGGATTAGGTGATAAGTGGTCAGCCAGATGCGGTCAAGCCTTCGCGTCAGAAAAGCTGGGCAAAACAGGCCGCTCTGGTCTATAGTGCCGGTTATGAACACCCCGTTAGATGTGAACGAATTTCCCGTTCTGTTTCCCGATGTTAATGGCCTTGTGATGATCTCGCCTGATGGCGAGATTACACATCCAAACTTAACACAAGCTGCCGAAATAAGTCGCCGGAAGCGGGTGCTGATTTGTCACCGCAAATGGACCGAAGCCAGGCTGAATGCAGAAGTGGAGAAACCGGCAGATGTGTTGGAATTATTCGCGTTTGTGCGGCCTGCTCAATTTTGTCTGCCTACTCCTGCGGGTCTGGCCAGCCGGTTAGGCCTTGCTGCACCAGGTTCAGCAGAAGATAAAGCCATGACCATTCTGAGGGCTGCACAAAGTTTGATTGATGAGCTGGCTTTACTGCCGGATAAAGATAAACAAAAACTGGCCCGTCTGGCGGATATGATGGGTCGGGGCGGATGGCAATGGGCCGGGCCAATCTTAAGCTGTTTCGGTGCGTTGTCCGGCCCGCCTGGACCGCCTGATGGCCGCGCTGGCGCAATCTGGGCTGATCTGGATGAAATTGACGACATCCCGCCGCGCGGTGAGCCCGGCACGCGCCCTGTAATGCCAGATGAAGCGCGGGCCCGGCTGGCAGAGATGCTGGGCAAGGCAGCAGAAATCCGGCAAAGTCAGTCAGATTATGCCGCTGCGCTAAGTCCTGTTTTTGCCAGTCCTGAAGCCACTCCCGGGCCAGCTTTATTGCTGGCTGAGGCAGGAACCGGAACCGGCAAAACACTGGGCTATCTGGCCCCAGCCAGCCTGTGGGCAGATGCCAACAAGGCCTCTGTCTGGGTGTCGACCTATACCCGCACCCTGCAACATCAAATTGCTGATGAGCTGTCACGGCTGTATGACCGGGACAAATCAGCAGAGAAAAAAGTCGTCATCCGCAAAGGCCGTGAAAATTACTTATGTCTGTTGAATCTGGAGGAGGCCTTATCGCGTCTGCCCGGCCAGCCTGCAGATGCAGTGGCGCTGGGGCTGATGGCCAGATGGGCTGCCACCAGCCAGGACGGAGATTTGACCGGAGCCAGCTTTCCAGCCTGGCTGATTGATCTGATCGGCACACGTGCCAGCCTAGGTCTGGCCGACAGGCGTGGTGAATGTATCCATTCTGCCTGCAGCCATTATCACAAATGTTTTGTTGAACGATCCATCCGTACCGCCCGTCAGGCCGATATCGTCATCGCCAATCATGCGCTGGTGATGATCCAGGCCGCATTAAGCGGACCTGAAGATAAATTCCGGCCAACCCGTTATATATTTGACGAGGGCCATCACGTATTTGATGCCGCAGACAGCGCCTTTGCTGCCGCCCTGACCGCAGGTGAGGCAGCAGAGCTGAGGCGATGGGTCAGAGGGGCTGAAGATGGCCGCCGCGGACGGGCACGTGGCCTGGAAAAACGCCTGTCAGAGCTGGTCGCAGATGATGAGGGCGCCTTGGCGGCCTTGGAAGCGGCCAGTGAAGCTGCCCGCATCCTGCCGGGGACAGGCTGGCGCAAACGGCTGAATGAAGCCAGTCCTGCTGGCCCTGCAGAAGCCTTTTTTGCTGCTGTCCGGCAGGCAGTTTATGACCGGGCTGCCAGCCCTGACAGCCAGTATGATCTGCAGGCTGATCTGTATCCTGTACCGCAGGCGGTCATTGATACAGGCCTTGTCTTCAAAGACAGTCTGGCACAATTGTCAGACCCGCTGATGAAGCTGGCCAGCTATCTGCAGGGGTTGCTGGATGAGGAGGCAGACAGTCTGGACAGCCAGACCCGGACACGCATAGAAGGGGCTGCCCGCGGGCTGATCAGGCGGGCAAGCGGACCCGTAGCGGCCTGGATGGTGATGCTGGCTGATCTGGTCGGGGACGGGCGGGACGGTTTTGTTGACTGGATGCAGATAGACCGGCGGGATGGCACAGATATTGATCTGGGTTTATTGCGGCACTGGCTGGACCCAACCATACCGTTTGCGCAACAGGTCCTGGATAATGCACATGGGGTTGCGGTCACCTCAGCAACCTTAAAGGATGAAACAAAACCACAGACAGAGATGACGGCTGTACACACAAACCAGGATGGCTGGGCCGCCGCCAAAATGCTTTCAGGGGCAGCTCATCTTGCGCATCCGGCCTTACTGAGCGAACATGCCTCTCCTTTCGATTACGCCAAACAAGCCCGCATTTATATCGTAAATGATGTGGCCAGAGATAGAGCAGATGGTGTGGCCGCCGCCATGGCCGCGCTGATGATTGCTGCAGAGGGCGGCGCGTTGGGCCTGTTTACCTCTATCATGCGGCTGCGCAGTACCTGGCCAGAATTGATGCGCCGGCTGACGGCCGAAAATATTCCGCTCTACGCCCAGCATATGGACCGGATGAATTTACAAACGCTGTTGCAACTGTTCAGAGAAGACCGCCGGTCTGTTCTGATTGGCACAGATGCCGTGCGTGACGGGGTCGATGTACCTGGTGATGCGTTAAGGATGATGATTTATGACCGGGTGCCTTGGCCGCGCCCGGATATGCTGTTCCGTGCCCGGGCGGCCTGGCAGGGCCGTGATGCCTGGACTGATCGGATCACCCGTATGAAACTGCGCCAGGCCTTTGGGCGGCTGATCAGGCGGGCTGATGATAAGGGTGTGTTTATTATGCTGGACAGCCGCCTGCCGACCCGGCTGACCTCGGCGTTTCCGCCTGATGTGGAAATTGTGCGCACCGGGCTTGCCGACGCCATTGAAAGAAGCAAGGCGTTTTTAAAAACAGAGTGAAGATAAAAAAACGGCCGGGGGATATGCCCGCCCGGCCGCATTGAAATTTTGATGTCTTGACGACAGGCGGTTTAGAAGCCGCCCATGCCGCCCATGCCGCCCATATCAGGGGCCGCCGGGGCTGCTGGCTTAGGCTCGTCCTTTTCACCAACCATAGCTTCAGTGGTGATCAGCAGACCGGCAACAGATGCCGCATTCTGCAGAGCAGAACGGACAACCTTTGTCGGGTCAATCACACCAGCTTTGATCAGATCTTCAAAAGTGCCTGTCTGTGCGTTGTAACCAAGATTCGCGTCTGTGGTTTCCATCAGCTTGCCAACCACAACCGCACCTTCGTCACCAGCATTCATTGAAATCTGGCGGGCTGGGGCCTGGATGGCCTGACGGATGATGTTGATGCCGACTTCCTGATCATTATTCGCAGGCTTCAGACCTTCGAGGCTTGGGATCGCCTTGACCAGAGCTGACCCGCCGCCAGGAACAATGCCTTCCTGAACCGCAGCGCGTGTGGCGTGCATTGCATCATCAACACGGTCTTTGCGTTCCTTCACTTCAACTTCTGTTGCACCGCCAACACGGATAACAGCCACACCGCCGGCCAGCTTGGCCAGACGTTCCTGCAGCTTTTCACGATCATAGTCTGAAGTGGTTTCTTCAGCCTGTGCACGGATCTGGTTACAACGGGCTTCGATATCATCCTTTGCACCTGCGCCATCAACGATGGTGGTTTCTTCTTTGGTGATTTCAACCCGCTTGGCTGTGCCCAGCATATCCAATGTGACCGTGTCCAGCTTGATGCCGATTTCTTCTGAAATCACTGACCCGTTTGTCAGGATGGCGATATCTTCCATCATGGCTTTACGGCGGTCACCAAAACCAGGTGCCTTTACAGCAGCAACCTTCAGGCCGCCGCGCAGACGGTTCACCACCAATGTGGCCAAGGCTTCGCCTTCAATGTCTTCTGCAATGATCAGCAGTGGACGACCAGACTGCACAACCTTTTCCAGAACTGGCAGCATGTCCTGCAGGTTTGACAGCTTCTTTTCATGCAGCAGAATATAGGGATCTTCCAATGTAGCTCGCATCTTTTCAGTGTCAGTTACAAAGTAAGGAGACAGATAGCCGCGATCGAACTGCATGCCTTCAACAACATCCAGCTCTGTTTCCAGGCTTTTTGCTTCTTCAACAGTGATCACACCTTCATTACCAACACGTTCCATTGCTTCTGCGATCATGGAGCCGATGTCACCTTCGCCATTGGCCGAGATTGTGCCGACCTGAGCAACTTCATCAGAGGTGGTGATTTTCTTTGACTGTGTTTCCAGTGAAGCCACAACAGCTTCAACAGCCATATCGATGCCCCGTTTCAGATCCATCGGGTTCATGCCAGCAGCAACTGACTTCGCGCCTTCCTGAGCAATCGCCTGAGCCAGAACGGTGGCTGTTGTTGTGCCGTCACCAGCAGCATCATTGGCCTTGGAAGCCACTTCGCGCACCATTTGCGCACCCATATTCTGGAACTTGTCTGCCAGTTCAATGTCTTTGGCGACAGTCACACCATCTTTAGTGATCCGCGGTGCGCCAAAGGCTTTTTCCAGAACCACGTTACGGCCTTTCGGGCCAAGTGTTACCTTCACGGCATTGGCCAGGGTATCCACCCCTTCCATCATGCGTGCACGTGCATCAGAACCGAATTTTACGTCTTTTGCAGCCATTTCTCTCTCTTTCTTTTTAGGTTTAGACTAAATCTTATCGTCAGGCGGCATCAGGCTGTTCAGCCAATGATACCCATAATGTCTGATTCCTTCATAATCAGGTAATCAGTGCCATCCAGCTTGATTTCTGTGCCTGACCATTTGCCGAACAGAACGGTATCGCCTTCTTTGACGTCCAGCGGGGTGACTTTGCCCTGCTCATCTCTGCTGCCTGAACCAACAGCAACGACTTTGCCCTGCATTGGCTTTTCTTTTGCTGTATCTGGAATGATGATTCCGCCAGCTGTTTTTTCTTCTGATTCTTCGCGCTCAACAAGAACACGGTCGTGAAGCGGCCGAAATTTCATGCCTTTGCCTCCAAACTTTTTCCAAAACGATTTATTATGTTTCGCTGGTGCTAGCACTCTGTAATTGAGAGTGCCAGTCTCTGCTTGGGCCCTAGGTGGGGGGTAATGGGAAAAGAGTCAAGACAAGCATCCACAAAAAATGAAATTTTTTGAAAATAGCGGTCTTGAACACAGACTATCGCGACAGAATATGAGCGGAGTGAAGTTGCGGCATAATATCGCTCATTATGTGTTCATGCTTTTGTCACTGTCCAGATTGCGGTAGGACTTCATCATTCACCACAGCATTAACTTGACGATTCAGCATAAGCATATGACAGGACTGACCCCTTCCTCACCTTCCTCTGATTTTGACCGCCTCCTTGTCTGGTGGTTGTTTGGCATGGCTATTCTGGTTGGCATAATGGTTGTCATCGGCGGGGTGACTCGCCTGACCGGCAGTGGGCTGTCCATGGTGGAATGGCGCCCGCTCATGGGTATCCTGCCGCCTTTATCTGATGCCGAATGGATCCGGGTCTTTACGCTGTATCAGGCTTCACCAGAATTTCAGGAAATCAATTCAGATATGGATCTGGCTGGATTTAAGGTGATTTTTTTCTGGGAATATGTGCATCGAGTCTGGGGACGGCTGTTGGGGCTGGCTTTTGGCCTGCCGCTGGTGTTTTTTTGGTTATCTGGGCGAATCCCAACAGGCTATGGGTTGCCCTTGCTCGGCCTGTTGCTGCTCGGCGGTCTGCAAGGCGTTATCGGCTGGTGGATGGTCACCTCGGGCCTGTTGGATAATCCTGCCGTCTCACAATATCGTCTGGCCACGCATCTCAGCATGGCCTTGATAATTTTATGCCTGTTATTATGGACCGCGCTCAATCTGCGCTATGGACGGGCAAAACCGCCTTCTGGTCACGCCGCAGCAACAATTTTCCTGGTCGGGCTGACCATTATTGCCGGCGCGTTTGTCGCCGGGATGGATGCCGGGCTTTTATATAATGAATATCCGCTCATGGGGGATGGCCTGATGCCGGTTGAATATGGTGAATCCGGATGGGCTGACCCGTTTGAAAACCCCGCCTCTGCTCAGTTCCATCATCGTTGGGTTGCGGTCCTGGCGATGCTGGCTGTGATCGGCCTGTGGTTTACTGCCCGGCGCAGGGGGTTAAGGTTGGCCGCGCATATTATGGCTGTCGCTGTTCTGTGCCAGTTTGCCCTGGGCCTGACCGCCTTATTATTGGGCGTGCCGGTCTGGGCAGGGGCCTTGCATCAAGCCGGAGCGGTTGTGCTGTTATGTGCTGTGCTGGTGGTCACGCATCATTTATGCGCGCGTCACGCGTCCTTGCCTGACTGACCACAGCCCCGGCCGGTTAAGATGATTTGCGCGGCAGCTGGCGTCTGATATGTAATTCGCGAAGCGCGGTATCATCCACTTCTGACGGGGCGTTCATCATCAGATCTTCAGCCTTGCCATTCATTGGGAACAAAATCACTTCACGGATATTCGGCTCGTCAGCGATCAGCATCACCATCCGGTCAATACCCGGCGCGATCCCGCCATGTGGTGGCGCGCCAAATTTAAACGCATTGATCATGCCTGCAAATTGATCATCAACCACTTCCGGGCCATACCCAGCGATTTCAAAGGCTTTATACATCACCTCTGGGAGATGGTTCCGGATAGCGCCACTTGACAGCTCCACCCCGTTACAAACCAAATCATACTGCCAGGCCTTAATCGTCAACGGATCCTGGCTGTTCAGAGCCTCAAGCCCGCCTTGCGGCATTGAAAAAGGGTTATGTGAGAATTCAATTTTGCCTGTCGTTTCATCCAGTTCATACATCGGGAAATCAACAATCCAGCAGAATTTGAACATTGAGTCATCGATCAAATTCTGCTCAGCGCCAATCCGCAGACGCGCCCGCCCTGCCAGGCTGGCTGCCTCGCCAGCAGGCGCGCAGGCAAAAAACGCGGCATCGCCATCTTTCAGATTAAGGCGGCTGCGAATCTCTTCTGCTTTTTCCGAGCCAAGGGCTTTTGCCAACGGTCCACGCGCCTCACCTTCACCAAAAATGATATAGCCCATTCCAGGGGCACCTTCGCCCTGCGCCCAGCTGTTCATCCTGTCGGCAATCGCCCGGCTGCCACAACCCGGGCCAGGTACAGCACGCACCACAGCGCCTTTTTCAATATTTTTAGCGAAAATCGAAAAACCAGAGCCGGCAAAAATGTCGGTCACATCAGCGATTTCAATCGGAATCCGCAAATCCGGCTTGTCTGAGCCATATTTCAACATCGCTTCATCAAACGGGATATGCACAAAATCAGGATCAATGGATTTGTCTGAAAATTCTTCAAATACACCGCGAATAACAGGTTCAACGGCATCAAACACGTCTGCCTGTTCAACAAAACTCATTTCAAGGTCAAGCTGGTAAAATTCACCGGGGCTTCGATCAGCACGGCTGTCTTCATCACGGAAACAAGGCGCAATCTGGAAATACCGGTCAAAACCAGAGACCATGATCAGCTGTTTGAATTGCTGAGGGGCCTGCGGGAGTGCGTAGAATTTGCCCGGATGCAGGCGGGCCGGCACCAGAAAGTCGCGTGCACCTTCAGGTGATGACGCTGTCAGAATAGGGGTTTGAAATTCAGTGAACCCCTGTTCAACCATGCGCTGACGGATAGACTGGATCACCTGTGCCCGCAGCATAATATTGGCATGAGGCCGGCTGCGCCGCAGATCAAGATAGCGATAGCGCAAACGCACATCCTCTCCTGAATCTTCGTCAGTATTGACCTGAAGCGGCAATGTGTCAGCTGCTGACTGAACCGTAAATTCGTCAATATGAACTTCAATCGCACCGGTGGGCAGGCTGGTATTCACGGTGTCCTCGGAACGGGCCCGCACTGTACCTGTTACAGTGACAACTGATTCATTGCGTACCGCTTCTGCGCCGGAGAAGGCGGCATCAGTGCTATCCACAACACATTGAGTCAGACCGTAATGATCGCGAAGATCAATAAACACAACCCCGCCATGATCGCGCTTGCGATGCACCCAGCCGGATATCCTGACGGTCTGGCCAATATCAGCGGGCCTTAATGCCCCACAATGATGTGAGCGATATGCATGCAACATGTCAGTCTCCGTCACTTAAGAATCACCAGTCAAAAAACCTGCCGCAGTATGCATCAAAACAAGTAAACTGCAAGTCTTAGTCTATGATTTGCGTGAATGGTGTATGGTGATCAGCCCCGCCGCCGCCGACGGCGCCGCTCAGCTTGTTCAGATGTTGGTTTTTCCGGTACATTGCTCCACGCCTCACCCAGCTTTGCCGCAACATCCTGACGTGTGGCAGAACCAGCAGGAGGCGTAGTCCGCAAAGCATGAGCCATCGCCTTGACGTGCTCTGGGCTGGTCCCACAGCAACCACCGATGATCTTCACGCCGGAGTCCCGGGCCAGAACCGCGTAATCCGCCATCAGCTCTGGTGTGCCATGATAATGAATTTCCCCATCCACATAGGCAGGGATACCGCAATTTCCCTTGGCAACCATGAGCAGTTCAGCTTTATGCTCAACAAATCCATGAATGGAATCCAACAGCTCAGCCGGACCGATTCCACAATTTGCTCCAAACGCATCCAGGCCAAGATTGGCCGCAACATCAGCATAAGCGGCCGGGGTGATGCCCATCATGGTCCTGCCTGCAGTATCAAATGTCATTGTCGCGGCAACAGGCAAATCTGCATGGCGTGCACCTTTAACCGCAGCCTCAATCTCTTCCAGAGACGACATCGTCTCTATCCACAGCAAATCCGCGCCTCCGGCAGCCAACGCGATCGCCTGTTCAGCAAAGGCCTGTTCGGCCTCATCAGGGGTGAGCGCGCCCAATGGTTCAAATAATTCGCCAGTCGGGCCCATTGAGCCAGCCACCAGAACAGGCTTGTCCGCTGCATCAGCAACAGCACGTGCCAGACGTGCAGCAGCTTCATTTAATTCTGCGACACGCGTTTCCGCCTGATGCAGCTTCAGCCGGTGGGCAGTACCGCCAAATGAATTGGTCAGAAGGATATCTGCACCTGCGTCTATGAACGCGCTGTGCAAGCCAGTCACCCGGTCAGGATGTTCAACATTCCAAAGTTCAGGAGGATATCCCGTTTCCAGTCCAGCACGAAACAGATTGGTGCCTGTGGCCCCATCCGCCAACAGCCAGTCGCGCGAAGCGCATAAGTCAGCGAATGAAGTTTTCATGTCTTTCCCCTCTCAGCGGCGACGTTTGGATATCCTGGCATTCACGCCTGTTTTTTCGGCCCGGCGTTGTTTCAGCTGCTGCAGCAGAAATTGTTGTTCATCTGCTGTCATTGCAGGCCATCTGGCGATTTCCTGGCGGGTCCGGTAACAGCCCATGCAATTCTGGCTGACCGGGTCAATCTGGCAGATGCTGATACATGGCGATGGCAGTTTCATACTCTTCGCATCCTGAACGGTCTTCCCCCTAATTTGCGGACCAGCCGTTTTCGTTCTGACGACCTAGGCAGCAGCGCTGTCGTCACTATTATCTTCCAGGCAGGTGGATACAAATTCCCTGGTGATGGTTGACATGGCTGTATCAGCTGCCGCCCATAACAGACGATTATGCCGTCCGGTCTCTCCTTGGGCCTGCAACGCATCTATCTGGATGCTGCTGTCAATCTCGCTGATCAGATTCAGCGCATCAGCCTGTGCCAGAACAGGCATATTTTCTCGCAAGAAAGCCCTAATGATACGCGCTGCGTGTAATTCTTCAGCCAGAACAGACAAATGGGCTTCCCCAAACGGGATGATCAGCGCGTCATAATCAACCGCCAACGTTTCAGACAGAAGAGAATCAACCGGATAAGACATGCCCAACTGTGTACCGGTCCGCCCATGGACCAGACCTGCAACGGGCGAAATCACCTTCAGTTGTGCATTTTGGCCCATCAGCATTTTCTGGACTTCAATGAAATTCTGTTCATCAAATCCAGTGGCGACCATGATTGCAATTTTCTGACCTGAAAGTGTTGTCTTTGTCATTAATGTCACTCCGTTTGTGGTTTTGTTCAGTCTGTGGTTATGCCCGCCCTGATTGTGAAGGGCCCTGGTGCTGGCACTGTCTGTGTCCTTCACAAAGCCTGTGTGTGTCCTGCGATTCGAATCTGAAAAGCGCTATATAACTGCAAGCGCTGTTTATTGTTCGGGTAAGCGGGAAATCGGCCTGAGCGGCACAACTACAATTGCGATGACCATATTGGTGCTCTTTTATACAGACACCAGCCGAAAATTTCAACCGTTTTGTGTAACTGAAATAAAAAACGGGCTGCCCTGGCAGCCTTCGCCAATGGCATTGAGATGGAGCGGGCGACGGGTCTCGAACCCGCGACCTCAAGCTTGGGAAGCTTGCGCTCTACCAACTGAGCTACACCCGCATTTGTGAAGATAGGGGTATCTGGCTTCCCCCCCTTTTGTCAATAGCCAGAGACTTTGCCGACAGGGCCTCTGCCCGTGTTGCCGGTTTACCTGAAGCCGCTTTTGGCTTAAGCTCGGGCGCGCGGTTCTGACTCTCGCTGATCTCCAGAACAAGAAACAGCGTATAGTGAACAGGAATAGCCCGCAGACAGGGTAAAGCAGAGCAACATTATGACCGGCCCACCGACGTTGCCGTCTCAGACTTATTTCAAGATCGGACTTTAGTCATGACCCCATATGACAGCACAAACCCAGATAGCCAAGCCACCGCCTCACAAGAGGACAACCGACCAAGCCGTGCTGAAGCTGAACAGGCAGTGGATGTTTTGCTGCGCTGGGCCGGAGACGACCCGTCTCGTGAAGGGTTGATTGACACGCCTGCACGTGTGGTGCGGGCCTATGAGGAATTTTTCTCTGGATATGCAGATGATCCAGAAGACATGCTGGCCCGCACCTTTGAAGAAGTTGAAGGCTATGATGACATGGTGATGCTGCGCGGCATTGATTTGCAGTCACATTGTGAACATCATATGGTCCCGATTTTGGGTCAGGCTCATATTGCTTATCTGCCTGACAGACGGGTAGTTGGCATTTCCAAACTGGCCCGTGTGTTGGACAGTTTTGGTCGGCGGCTGCAGACCCAAGAAACCATGACAGCTCAGGTGGCAAATGCGATTCAAAACGCCCTCAAGCCGAAAGGCGTGGCAATTCTGGTTGATGCCCAGCATCAGTGCATGACAACCAGAGGTGTGAAAAAACAGGGGGTATCAATGGTCACAACCCGCTTCACAGGCGCGTTCCAGACCGATTCAGACTTGCGTGAGCGGTTCTATCAGCATATCAAACTTGGCTAGTTTGGCTGGACATCTGCCCTAAAACACGCCTATAACCTCGAACACCCCGCGGAAAACAGACTGGCCTTGCCAGTCTGAACGGATGAGGATGAGGCGAGATACCGCTGATGCATGCTGCACCTGTTCTCAAAATATTGGGCCTTTTACTGAGCATTCTGGCTGTATCAATGCTGATTCCGATGAGCTTTGATTTGGCCAGCGGTAATCCAGACTGGCAGGCCTTTGCCGCAGCGGCCCTGTTTACCGGCTTTATCGGCATTTGTTTGTGGCTGGCCAATGGCCGGATCCAAGGTGCCGATCTTGGCCTGAAAGAAGCTTTTCTGCTGACCAATGGGGCCTGGGTCCTGATCGGCTTGTTTGGCGCGTTACCGTTTTATTTTTCAACGTTAAATCTGTCGGTTGTGGATGCGGTGTTTGAATCCACATCCGGAATCACCACCACAGGGTCAACAATTTTAAGCGACATTGAGCAGGCTTCATCAGGCCTGTTGATTTGGCGGGCCTTGCTGCAATGGCTGGGGGGTGTAGGCATCATTGTGATGGCAATGGCGGTTCTGCCGATGCTGTCTGTCGGCGGAATGCAGCTGTTCAGAACAGAATCCTTTGAGACCGCAGATAAGGTGATCCCAAGAGCAACACAGCTGGCAGGCGGAATTTTTGCTGTATACACTGGATTAACCATTTTGTGGACAGCGATGCTGGCCGGGGCAGGTATGCCGTCTTTTGATGCGCTGGCTCATGCGATGACAACCCTGGCGACAGGGGGATATTCAACACGGACTTCCTCTATCGGCGCCTTTGACTCGCATCTGATCGAGCTTATTGTCATTGGCGGCATGATCGTTGGCAGCCTGCCTTTTGTGCATTATCTGGCCCTGACCCGCGGCGGCTGGCAGAGCCTGGGAAAAGACCCGCAGGTCAGATGGTTTGCTGTGTTGATGGCTGCGGTGATTTTGCTGATCACTTTTGATTTGAACAGAGACGGACATAGCTGGGCAGAGGCATTGCGTCTGTCGTCTTTCAATGCGGTATCTGTGATGACCGGCACAGGCTATGGCACCGCTGATTTCGCCTTATGGGGCGGCTCGTCCACAACTTTGCTTTTAATCTGTATGTTTATTGGCGGCTGTGCCGGATCGACAACCTGTGGCATCAAAATGTTCAGACTTCAGGTATTGGCGGCAAATATCAAAGTCCAGCTGGCACGGCTGTTGCGGCCACATGCTGTCGTGCTGGCCTATTACAACAAAAGACCTGTTCCAGAACCTGTTCTGGATGCAGTGATGGGCTTTTTCTACTTATATATTCTTTGTTTCGTCGCGCTGACCATGATCCTCGGACTGTTTGGCCTTGATTTCCAAACAGCCTTGTCCGGAGCCGCGACATCAATTTCAAATGTGGGTCCGGGGCTGGGAGATGTTATCGGTCCGGCAGGGGACTTCAGCAGCTTGCCCGCCGGCGCAAAATGGGCCATGTGTGTCGGCATGCTGTTGGGCCGGCTTGAGCTGTTCACCGTTCTGGTGATGCTGAGCCCACGATTCTGGAACGCCTAAGCAAAGCGCGCTACGGCCTGATAATTCCTTCTATAGATGCAACTTTACGGCGGGCTTCTGCGTCGAGCAGCTCAATCACCTCAATCATCGTTTCTCTTATTGCCACCTCACGCACATTCGGCGTTGAAGATTCGCTCACCGTACGTGTGGTTGTTGCGTCAATATCAACAAGCCCCTGTTTTCCTCCAACAGGCTGTATCCACATCAGCTTGGCCTTAATATCCACCCGGATCTTGGTGTCCTGCTGATCAGAAAACACATCAAGCAGGGCTGTGCTTTGTGGCAGATTAGTGACCTTTACACTGGCTTGGGTAATATCCAGCACAACCTCACCAGAACCGCCGATAGGCACCAGCGCATATTCGGCCCAATCCACCACCATATCTGATAAATTTGGCATCAGCGTATGTTCAATATAAGGTGGTGCCATTGGCATCTGCCAATTTTCAATGATTTCAAGCTTGCGCGCATCGACCCGAAGCGAGCTATAGCCAGATGGATCATATTGAGGCTGGGTGGCAGGTGGGGCAGAAGCGCACCCTGTAAGCATAAAAAAACCGCCAGCAAACAGAATAGCCGCAGCGCATTTGGTCATAAAAAGGCTTTTCATCATTTCCATTTACCTCAGGCAGATATGCCAATAATGGAGTTTATGATACCGAAGCCAGATGAAAATTGAAGCAAAAAGTCACCATGTTGCAACCGCGCTTTTACGCGCAGAGTGCAGGTCTGCTCATTTTATGCAGAAAAAGCGGTGTGATGGTAGCTTCGGATGGTCTTGCAGAATTCACAATTCACCACCAAATTACCGCTGTCATCGCTCATCTCGATCCGTTGGTCAGCAGATAAGGACTGCAGCATATTTTCAACTTTTTCAGCGGAACAACGGCATGTATCTGTCAGCGGCCGCGATGGCTGCAGATGAAGGCCGTTGGCGTGAAACAGCCGATAGAGCAGCTGGTCAGGCGGCAAAGAAGGGTCAAGCAATTCCTCTTTTTTCACTGAAGACATCAGCACCATCGCTGTATGCCATTCTTCTTCCATTGAGCTGTTCACCTGTTTCAGGCCTTCGCCCCCTTCTTCAGCAATCTGCTGCAAAAACAACGCCGCGCCTTGCCAGCCCGTTGCCGTCTTTTGCGCAGATGTAATCACATGCGTGGCCAGCTGTTCAGAATTTTTGAACCAGGCAACCGCGCAATCTCCCATATGCGGGCCTTCAAGTTCAACTATGCCCTGATAGCGGTGTCCAGCATCACCATTTGCGGCGGCCTGATCCACAGTGAAAGCAACATAACCTGATCCCATCAGCCGCGGCAGCACAGCTGGTGCTGTTGGCAGATACTGGTCTGTCAGCTGGTCATCAAAAGCCGCATATGACCGGATATGGCCTTCAGAGGTCACATCCGCAAACAGCGTTTTCAGCGCCCCATCTCCTTTGGCCTGTACAGTAAATACCCCGTCAAATTTCAGCGTGGTTGACAAACAAGCAGCCAGCCCCATCGTTTCGGCACAAATTTCGCTGATGCAATCTGGATAGTCATGGCGGCCCAAAATGGTGCGGGCCGGGTCAAACAAGCGGGCCAGCCGCCCCCGGATCAAGGGCGTTGTGCTTAGTTCATCTTCACCTGTCAGGTAAAAGGGGGTTACACAGCTGGCCCCTGCGCCCTGGCCTGCGTCTGTCGGAAAGGAAGAAAATGTCATGAATTTGTGCCTGACTTATAACCCGGAAACGCTGTTAAAAATTATCGTTCAGAATATGCGCCATAACCGCTTTTTGCGCATGCAGACGGTTTTCGGCCTCGTCAAACACAGCTGACTGCGGACCGTCAATCACTTCTGCTGTGACTTCCTGTCCCCGAACGGCTGGCAAACAATGCAAAAATATCGCATCCGGCTGGGCCAGCTGCAGCAGAGATTGGGTTACCTGAAACGGGTGCATGTCCTTCAGGCGGGTACCTTCATCATCTCCCATAGACACCCAGACATCAGTAACCAAGACGCTGGCGCCGCGTGCCGCTTCTTCAGCATCTTCGGTAATGATAATATTAGCGCCCTTTTCACGCGCCCAGGCAATCAGGGCTGCGGGCGGGCGATAGGCTTCCGGCCCGGCAAGGCGAAGTTCAAACCCAAACAATGCTGCTGCCTCAATCCAGCTGTTTGCCACATTATTGCCATCACCGAACCAGACGACAATTTCATCTTCCAGCTGGCCATGCTGTTCAAGGATGGTTTGCAGATCTGCCATAATCTGGCACGGATGAGACAAATTCGTCAGCCCGTTAATAACAGGAACCGTCGCATGTTCAGCCAATTCGGTCACCGTTTCATGACGTAAGGCCCGGATCATAACCCCATCCAGATAACGAGACAGAACTTTGGCCGTGTCGGCGACCGTTTCGCCCCGGCCCAGCTGAAGATCGCTGGCCGCCAGTACCACGGGTATGCCACCCAGCTGAGAGATGCCGACTTCAAAAGAAACGCGTGTCCGGGTTGAGGGCTTTTCAAAAATCATTCCAATATGACTACCAGACAGAGGCTTATCTGTATATGTGCCCGCCTTCATGTCCCGGGCAGTCTGCAGCATGGCAGCCAACCGGTCTTTATCGAAATCTTTGATATCCAGAAAATGTCGCATCTCAATAGTATCCTGTATTGACCATCCGTCTGGTTCAGGCAGTTTTCTGCTCAGAAAAACAGGCCTCCAGCGCAGAGCGTGCAGTCGCCAATTCTGTTTCGCTTATGGTCAGAGGCGGCAGTAATCGCAACACATTTTCAGCTGCCGGAACACATAACAGATGGCGTTCCCGCAATGCTGCTGTAACGTCACCGACGGCTAAATTGTCTGCCAGCCTGAGGCCACGCAACAAACCGCTGCCGCGCACCTCAACAATCTTGTCAGGATAGGCCGCCGCAAGCTCATGAAGATGCTGGTCAAGCCTGTCTATCCGGGCCTGAACCGTCTGTAAAAATCCGTCTTCTTCCAGCCCGTCAAGAACAGCATTTGCCACCGCCATGGCCAGCGGATTACCGCCAAAAGTAGAGCCGTGACTGCCTGGCCCCATCGCCTCGCCAATATCACGTCTGGCGATCACCGCCCCGACCGGGAAGCCGCCGCCAAGTCCTTTGGCCAAAACCACAAGGTCAGGCTGAATGTCGGTCGCCTGATACGCAAACAAATGCCCGGTCCGGCCCATACCGCTTTGGACCTCGTCAGCGATCACCAGACAGCCAAATTCATCAGCTGCTTTACGCACCCCTTCCAGATACCCTTTCGGAGCAGCATTTGCCCCGCCTTCACCTTGTACAGGCTCGACCATAATCGCCGCAACCTCATCAGACAGCGCATCACGCAAACTGTTCAGATTGCCAAAAGGCACATGTTCAAAGCCTTCAGGCATCGGTCCGAACCCGTCTCTGAACAGGGGTTTATCAGTGGCGGCCAGCATTGCCAGCGTGCGGCCGTGGAAAGAGCCGCCTGCACAGATGATCTTATATCTTTGTTCACCTGACTGGCGGTTCTGGAACCGACGCGCCATTTTCACAGCAGCTTCATTGGCTTCAGCTCCTGAATTACAGAAAAACACATGATCAAGTCCAGCATGCGCCGCCAGCCGTTCTGCCAAACGTTCCTGTTCTGGTATCCGATACAGATTAGATGTATGCCACAACAGAGCTGCCTGGCTGTGTAATGCCTGAACCAAGCGCGGATGATTATGACCAAACAGATTGACCGCAATACCGGTTGCACAATCAAGATAGGCGGTATCATCAGCAGTGTAGAGCCAGCTGCCCTCACCGCGCACAAAGCTGAGGTCTGCACGCCCGTAAGTGGGCATCACCGCTGTGTCGGATAAAGGGCTTTGGATTGCCATGGTCATCTGCCTCAGCGTTAATCAGAAGAAAGCCGCAAGCTATGATACAAAACTGCATTGCCTGTCAAGTAAATTCAGCTGTTCAGCTGCCGGTGAGGCGGGCTGATTATCCCATATGAAAATGTTTCGCCAGCTTCAGCCCTTGCGACTGATAGTTTGACCCAGACCCTTGTGCCCCATACAGATATTCAGGTGCTGCGGCCATTGGCTCATAAACCAGCCTGCAGGCCACCTGGCCCTGTTCAATCAGAAATGGTACATCATGAGATCGCACCTCAAGAACCGCTCTGGTTGGTGTGGCCCCGATCGCACTTACCCCAAAACCGGGATCAAAAAATCCCGCATAATGCGCACGGAATTCGCCAACACGTGTATCATAAGCCCGCATTTCAGCTGCAAAAGCAGACGGTACCGTTACAAATTCACGGCTGGCCAGAATGTAAAATTCATCTGGATTCAGAACCAAGCCGCCCTTTGATAAATCATCCACAGTGACGGCTTCCCAAAACCGGTTCGCAGGCTGACCACCAGCCACATCAACATCAACTAGCCCGGCATGTTTTCGGGCCCGCCAGCCAACCAGCTCTGTGCCTGGCTGCGGGGTCAGATTCACAGACAACCCGATACCGTCCTGAATTGAAATCTGTGTTTTGTCATCAAACTGGACAATTTTCTGGGCCTGCTGCAAATCAGCAAGTTCAGAATCATTCAGGCTTTCCTGTCCCCGGCGCAGACGCAACTGGGATAACCGGCTACCCTGCCTGACTTTGACAGAAAATGTCCGCGGGGAAATTTCGGCATAAAGCGGACCACTATAGCCTTTGGCAACAGCCTCAAATTCAACGGCCCCGTCAGTGATCAGACGGGTGAACACATCGAGGCGCCCGGTAGAGCTTTTTGGATTTGCCAGCGCAGATAAACTGTCCGGCAAAGCCAGACGTTCCTGCAGCTCAACGATATAGACGCAGCCTGTTTCCATCACTGCGCCTTCTGTCAGGTCCAGCTCATACATGGCAAATTTTTCAATTTTATCCTGAACCGTCTGGTTCATGCCGGGCAAAAATGAGGCCTGAATCCGCCAGGCCCGGTGGCCCAGCCGCAAATCCAGACTGGCTGGTTGTATCTGGCCATCAGCCAAATCGGTCTGAGACGAAATATAGCCTTTGGCAAAGCAGGTCTGTAATTCTTGTACAGGCAGAATACCGTTCGCAGTCGCCAGATTCGGATCAGTCTGTTTCACGTGCTTCGCCCTCTTTTTTTTGCGCAGTTATCCAGCTGCGATACCCGAGATTAGCTTTTCAAACGGAATCCGGACGATAAAATCTTGTAACACAGCACAGCCAGACAAACATTAATCGTCAGCGTTACCAGAACAGATGTCAGCAGGTGACCGTCTATCAGTCCCGTCATTCCATATCGGAATCCGTCTATTATCATGAAAAATGGGTTCAGACCAGCGATTGTGTCAAACGGCGCAGGCAGACGGTCGATTGAATAAAATGTCCCAGACAAAAACGCCAAAGGCTGAACCACAAAATTAGTGATTGCGGATAAATGGTCGAATTTACGTGCCCAAATCCCGGCAATCAGGCCAGCTATCGCCATAACGCTGGCCCCGAGCAACAAAAACACCGCAGCCATAATCAGGTCAGGCGGCAGAATGATCGCATCAAAAAACCAGAAGGTCACAATACAGACAAATGCGACAAGAACACCTCGTGTAATGGCCGCTGCCACCATTGCTGTCAGCAGCTCGCCCGGACCCAGAGGCGGCATCAGCAAATCAACAATATTACCTTGGACTTTCGCACTGGTAATTGAAGAGGAGGTATTCGCAAAAGCATTCTGCAACACCGTCATCATGACCAATCCTGGGGCAAGAAACTGAACAAAGCTGTTACCTGCCCCAAGGCCTGCACGTTCACCAACAGCAACGGCAAAAACCATCATAAACAAAACAGCTGTGACAACAGGCCCAAGCAATGTCTGGGTCGGCACATTCATAAATCGGCGTACCTCTTTCAAATAGAGCGTTTGCAGACCCACCCAATTCACCCCTGAGATGCGAAGCGGGCGACGAAGAGAAGGATTATAGGGTGTGCGCGGCATAACAAGAGCTACCTGATGGTCTGAGGGGGGGGCATTAGACAAATTTACCTGTTCTCTGCTAGACAAATAGGGTGCCTGCATTCAAAACACAACCCGCAGAGCCGCTATGGCGACAGGACAGGTCCATGACAACAAAAACATCTGAACCCCCTGTTGGCGAACGATCTGTTGTCAGCCCGTCTGCAGACAAAATCAAAAAGAGGCTGACCAATAAAGCACTGCATTACCTGGGCCGCTATGCCACGACATCAGCCCAGCTTGAAGCGGTGTTGCGCAAGTTTGCCGGGCGGAAGTTGGAACAGGCCGATCCCATAATGCTGGATCAGGGCATCAAAGATGTGATCGAAAGCTGTATCCGGCTGGGTTATATTGATGATACCGCCTTTATCCGAAGCCAGTTCAGGCAGGGCTTGCGAAGGGGACATTCACAAAAACGCATTTTGCTGAAGCTTGCGCAAAAAGGGATCAGCCGCGATCTGGCGCTGGCTGTTTTGCAAGAAAGTGATGATGATATTGGACCAGATGAACAATCCGAGCTAGCGGCAGCGCTGATTTACGCCCGCAAAAAATCAGTTGGGCCATTCGCCTGTCCGCCGCCCAGCTGTCCGGAAGACAGACAAAAACATATGGGGCGGCTGGCCCGAAACGGATTCAGCTTTGATGTGGTCCGCAAAGTGATGGACCTCAGCTCAAGCGAGGATGCAGACATCCTGCTTGATGCAGTCTATCCACACAGGTAGTTCTGTTCAGCCCTGATCCAGAAAATCTGCCTTCTGTCTTTTCATTTTTATCCAATCTGCGTAAAACAGAAGCCATATTTTAGAGATCGACACCTGAAATCGGGTACGTAACGAGGCCGCAGAGAAGACCGGCCTCAATCGGGACCAGGGGGAACCAAATGAGTGAGAACAGAACTTTCCCGCCATCAGCTGAGCTGGCTGCACAGGCAAATATTAATGCAGACGGTTATCAAACTGCTTATGCGCAGTCACTTTCAGATAATGAGGCATTCTGGGCCGAACATGGCAAACGGATTGACTGGATAAAGCCTTATACAAAAATATCAGATGTCAGCTACACCAAGTCAGATGTGCATATCAAATGGTATGAAGATGGCACCTTAAACGCATCGGCCAATTGCCTGGACCGGCATCTGGCCACAAAGGGCGATCAGACAGCCATTTTATGGGAAGGTGACGATCCGGCAGATGCCAAACACATCACCTATGCCGAATTACATGAAGAGGTATGCAGGTTTGCCAACGCGCTGAAAGCCAGAGGTGTGAAAAAAGGAGACCGGGTCACCATTTATATGCCTATGGTCCCTGAAGCCGCGGTGGCCATGCTGGCCTGTACCCGTATCGGCGCAATTCATTCTGTGGTCTTTGGCGGCTTTTCACCTGACGCGCTTGCAGGACGGATCCAGGATTGTGCGTCAACTGTTGTCATTACAGCTGATGAAGGTATCCGCGGTGGCCGGCCGATTCCGCTGAAAGCAAATACAGACAAAGCACTGGCCTCTTGTCCTGACTGCACGACTTGTTTTGTGGTGCGGCGCACGGGTGCCGATATTGCCTGGCAGGACGGACGCGATGTCTGGTATCACGAGGCTGTTGCGGCCGCAGATGCAAACTGTCCGCCTGAGGAGATGAATGCTGAAGACCCAATGTTTATTTTATATACATCAGGGTCAACAGGAAAGCCGAAAGGGGTTCTGCATACAACTGGCGGCTATATGGTTTATGCCTCTATGACCCATCATTATGTGTTTGATTATCAAGACGGTGATGTTTATTGGTGCACCGCTGATGTGGGCTGGGTAACCGGACACAGCTATATCCTTTATGGGCCGCTGGCAAATGGGGCCACAACATTGATGTTTGAAGGGGTGCCGACCTATCCTGATTCAGGCCGCTTCTGGCAGGTTGTTGAAAAACATAAAGTATCTATCTTCTACACCGCACCAACCGCTATCCGGGCGCTGATGCGTGAAGGGGACGAGCCCGTGAAAAAATGGGATCGCAGCTCTTTACGTCTGCTGGGGTCTGTTGGTGAGCCGATCAACCCTGAAGCCTGGATGTGGTATCATGAGGTGGTAGGCGAAAAACGCTGTCCGATTGTTGACACCTGGTGGCAGACCGAAACCGGCGGTATTTTGATCACACCACTGCCCGGCGCCACAACAACAAAACCAGGCTCTGCAACCCTGCCTTTCTTTGGCATTGAACCGGTACTGGTCGACAATGAAAATAATGTGCTGACAGGCGCTGCCGAGGGCAATTTATGTATCAACCAATCCTGGCCAGGTCAGATGCGCTCTGTTTATGGCGATCACCAGCGTTTTATTGATACCTATTTTTCAACCTTCGAAGGGCGGTATTTTTCAGGTGACGGGGCCCGGCGAGATGAAGATGGCTATTATTGGATTACCGGCCGTGTTGATGATGTGCTGAATGTATCAGGTCACAGAATGGGGACAGCTGAGATCGAATCAGCGCTTGTAGCGCATCCTAAAGTTGCTGAAGCCGCGATCGTGGGTTATCCCCACGACATCAAGGGACAGGGTATCTATGCCTATGTAACGCTGAATGTTGGTGAGGAGCCGTCAGAGGCATTGCACACCGCATTGCGGCAATGGGTCAGACAAGAAATTGGCCCTATCGCCAGCCCTGATCTGCTGCAATGGGCACCAGGTCTGCCAAAGACACGTTCAGGTAAAATTATGCGCAGGATTTTGCGGAAAATCGCTGCAGATGACTTTGCTGAATTAGGCGACACCTCAACCTTGGCAGACCCGTCTGTTGTCGATGATCTGATCGAAAACAGACAAAATAAAACCTGATCTGAAAAGACCGAATAAAGCTGATTGCCTTAGGTTATGGCCTGACTGTCTTTTCGGCGGTCAGGCCAATTCAGTTTTAAGCAGAGACGCTGTAGTCGTCAGCCAGTCCAAGTTCTATCGCACGGCATACAGCATGTGTCCTGTTCCGCGCACCAAGCTTTGATCGCAGATTTTTCAGATGATGCTTGATGGTCACCTCACTCAGGCCATAAGCAATAGCGATTTCCTTATTTGATTTTCCTGATAAAGGCCCGTTAAGGACATCACGTCCACGCCCGGTCAGCCACCCACCATGATTAAGGCCGGGTTGTTCTTCCTGATCGAATATTTCCGCTGGCACATATTGCTCGCCAACATGCAGCAACATAAACGCCGCCAAAAGCGCGTCAGCACTTAAAGAATAAGTCAGATAGCCTGACGCCCCCGCCGCCACCGCCCAGACATCCTGCAAGTCCGCTTGCAGATAACAGCACACCAATCAACTTTATGCGTCTCAACCCAGAATTTTTCACAGTTTTTTCCTTTATTAGGTGTAATGAAAACAGTGTTAAATTTATTAATTATTTCTAAATTAATTTAGTTGGCCAGAATGGTCAGCTGATGTCCTGCCAAGGGTGCTGATCATCTGTTTGGCTTATTCGTTCAGCGCAAAACTGTTCGCATAAACCAGCAAGGGTATGTGTTGTCATTTGACGCCGAACAGATTATTGTGTGACCACCGCTGGATGAACCCATCGCAGGCCTGCAAACAGACAAGGTCAGGCCGTTATAGCGGATGCCTTTTAAACAACATAAGTGGTGGCTGAGTGATGACCGCTGTTCTGATCCTGATAGATAATATTGTTGATATCTACATTTTCACACTATTGGCCTATGTCATTGCCAGCTGGCTGGTGGCCTTCAGGATTATCAATCCCTGGCAGCCCTTCGTGCGGTGGCTGCTTCAAGCCCTTGGTCGCCTTCATGAACCTTTGCTGGGCCGTATACGGTCTGTTCTGCCGGATTTGGGGGGTATTGATATCAGTCCGATCATTGTTCTGCTTGCGGTCCAGTTTGCCCGTAACCTGCTGTTCGAATATGTAGCGTAATGGGTCGCCTTCAGCCAATTATTGACCACCAGACCAGCGCATGATGCGCCGACTGGTTGGATGCGACCAGTCTGAATCAAACAGGGGGATGCCGGCATCATGAGCGCACATCTTATTGACGGAAAGGGCTTTGCTGTTGGCCTGGTAGATAAAATAGCAGCTTCAGTAGCAGAACTGAAATCTGTATATCAGGTCACGCCATGCCTGGCAGTGGTTCTGGTTGGTGAAGACCCGGCCAGCCAGGTCTATGTGCGCAATAAAGGAGAGCGGACCAGAGCCGCAGGCATGACATCGATTGAACATCGCCTGCCCGCAGACACCTCTGAAGAGACGCTGTTGGCGTTAATTGATGAAATGAATAAAGATGCTGACATTGACGGTATTCTGGTTCAATTGCCCTTGCCTGATCAAATTGACGAAGCAGCCGTGATTCAAGCGATTGCTCCTGAAAAAGATGTTGATGGCTTCCATGTTGTTAATGCCGGTCTTCTGGCTACTGGTCAGAACGGGCTGGTGCCATGCACACCGCTGGGCTGTCTGTTGTTGTTGCAGGATTATCTTGGCGATCTGTCCGGGGCCAATGCTGTTGTTCTCGGCCGTTCCAATATTGTCGGCAAACCAATGGCCCAGCTGTTAACATCAGCACATGCAACTGTGACAATCGCCCATTCACGGACACGTGATCTGCCTGCTATCTGTCGTCAGGCTGAAATTCTGGTTGCTGCTGTCGGGCGGCCGGAAATGGTCACAGGTGACTGGATTAAACCAGGGGCCACGGTGATTGATGTGGGCATCAACCGGGTAGCTGCACCTGAACGCGGGGATGGAAAATTCAGGCTGACAGGTGATGTTGATTTTGTCTCAGCCGCAAAAGTTGCCGGTGCCATTACCCCTGTACCCGGCGGGGTCGGCCCAATGACAATTGCCTGCTTGCTTAGAAATACTCTTGTTGCCGGGTGTCGCCGCCGAAATATCGCCCTAGATGGATATGAGAACAGCTGAACATAACCAGCTGTATGACGTGTCGGTGGTGAAAGGATAAGCGTTATGAATGCGTTTTCTGTATCTGAATTCGGTTGGTCCGAAATTGTGATGGTCGTCGGGCTGGCCGGTGTCGCTGGCATCTTATTTTGGGGCGTAATTACAATGGGCCGCGGCGGTGCATATAATAAGAGTCAATCCAACAAGATTATGCGTTATCGTATTATCGCGCAGGCAGTTGTTCTGCTGGTTTTTCTCACCTTATTATGGCTGAAACGCGAAGCCTGAGATGAGCCCATATAACAACAGGAACAAACAGGCGGTTTAACCATGGTCAAACTGAATAAAATTTATACCCGTACAGGAGATGACGGGACCACCAGTCTGGTTGGTGGCGGCCGCGTGTCCAAACATGCCCGGCGCCCTTCTGCTTTTGGTGAAGTTGATGAGCTCAATTCTGTTTTGGGCTTAGCCCGCCTGCATTGTAAAAACGGAACAAATATGGCCGGCATGGATGCGCAACTGGCGCGTATTCAAAACGATTTGTTTGACCTGGGTGCGGATCTGGCCACTGCAGATGAAACCGCCCCTGCCTTGCGGATAACAACTGATCAGGTCACGCGCCTGGAGCAGGAAATTGACGCTGTGAACGCAAATTTGCAGCCCCTGACCTCATTTATTCTGCCTGGTGGCACAGAGCTGGCCGCATGGTTGCATCTGGGCCGGACAGTGGCCAGACGCGCCGAACGCCAGATGACGGAATTAGCTGTTGAAGAACCTGTTAATGAAGCTGCGATGCAGTATATTAACCGGGTCTCTGATCTGTTGTTTGTGCTGGCCCGTCATGCTAATGGTGACGGTGAAAGTGATGTTCTGTGGGTTCCTGGAGACAACCAGGCAGATTGATAAAGGACGTTTTGGAACGACCGGCTGACAAACATGTCAGGCTTGTCAGTTGAAGTGAAAAAAAAGGATGAGCACATGAAAATTTTGGTACCTGTAAAACGGGTCATTGATTATAACGTCAAAGTCCGTGTCAAACCAGACCAGTCTGGTGTTGAACTGGCAAATGTAAAAATGGCGATGAACCCGTTTGATGAAATCGCGGTAGAGCAAGCCCTGCGCATCAAAGAAGCTGGTCAGGCTGATGAGATTGTTTTGGTGTCTGTAGGCCCGACACAAGCTCAAGAAACCATCCGCACTGGCCTGGCGATGGGTGCTGATCGCGGCATTCATATCGAAGCCGATCAGGATGTTGAGCCGCTGGCCGTCGCCAAGCTGCTGAGGGCGGTGGTTGATAAAGAAACCCCAGGGCTGGTGATTTGTGGTAAGCAAGCAATTGATGATGACAGCAACCAAACAGGTCAGATGCTGTCTGCACTGCTGGGCTGGGCACAAGCCACATTTGCATCTGGTGTAGAGCTGGCCGGCGATAAAGCGAAGATCATCCGTGAGGTTGATGGCGGGCTTGAACATATTGAAGTATCCATGCCAGCCGTGATCACTGTTGATCTGCGTCTGAATGAGCCACGCTATGCCTCACTGCCAAACATTATGAAGGCGAAGAAAAAGCCGATTGACAGCATGAGCGCAGATGAACTGGGCGTAGACACAGCCCCGCGTCTGAAGGTGGTAAAGGTTGAAGAACCGGCCGCACGGTCGGCAGGTATCAAAGTCGGTTCTGTTGCTGAGCTGGTGGACAAACTGAAAAATGAAGCAAAGGTGATATGATGAGCATTCTTGTTGTTGTTGAACATGATAATGGTGCTGTAAACGGCGCCACACTGAACACCGTTGCCGCAGCGCAAGCGATCGGCGGGGATATTGATCTGCTGGTTGCCGGTCACGGATGTGACGCTGCTGCGTCTGCTGCTGCTGCGATTGCGGGTGTGGCTAAAGTCATCGTGGGAGACGCCCCTGAAAATGCACATGGTCTGGCAGAAAATATTGCCCCTCTGATTGCCGGTATGGCAGCAGGCTATTCGCATATTCTGGCCCCAGCCACGACATATGGCAAAAACATCATGCCACGGGTCGCCGCGCTGACAGATACAGCCCAGATTTCGGACATTATCGCGGTGATTGATGCTGATACGTTCCAGCGGCCCATTTATGCAGGGAACGCCTTGGCTACGGTGCAGTCAGGTGACGCGCTGAAGATCATCACTGTCAGAAGCACAGCCTTTGAGCCTGTTGCAGAGACAGGCGGATCAGCCGCTATCGAACAGGCAAGTGCAACAGGTGATGCTGGTCTGTCAAAGTTTGAGAAATCAGAACTGTCAAAGTCTGAACGGCCTGAGCTGACGTCAGCTGGTATTGTTGTGTCAGGCGGACGGGGCATGCAAGATGGGTCAAACTTTGTCATGCTGGAACAAGTTGCTGACAAATTGGGTGCCGCGGTTGGCGCATCAAGAGCAGCTGTGGATGCCGGCTTTGTGCCAAATGATTATCAGGTTGGCCAAACCGGCAAAGTGGTGGCCCCGGATCTGTATATGGCAGTTGGTATTTCCGGTGCGATTCAGCACCTGGCTGGCATGAAAGACAGTAAAGTCATCGTGGCGATCAATAAAGATGATGAAGCCCCGATTTTCCAGGTTGCGGATTATGGCCTGGTGGCTGACCTGTTTGATGCGGTTCCTGAATTGGATTCAGAGCTCGGCTAAGACAAATATAACGATTGGCCTTGCCAGCCTCTATCTTGTTCAGCCTAGATAAGCAATTACCTGATCAAGAACAGCTGGCGAGGCCCATTCCGCTGGGCCTGTATGAAAACGATACCCTGACAAGCCTTGTTTAATCAGTAAAGTCGTAGGCAAGCCGCGCAGTTTCAGCGCCCGCGCCCACTCACCGTCTGGATCGTAAGCAGATAAAGGAGTGTTGATTTGGCGTTGATCTAAAAAGGGCTGGGCAATGTCTGCTCCGCCGCGATCCACATTAACCAAAACCACCGTTACGCCGCGCTCACGAAGCTGAAGGGCTGCTGTTTCAAGGGCAGGCAATTCAACCACACATGGCCCGCACCAGGTTGCCCAGAAATTCACCAGCAACGCTTGTTCTGCTGCTTTTTTCAGATGCAAAAGCTGGCCGGTTTGTGTCTGAAGAGGGCTGTCTGGTAGTGGCTGCTCGCCTTCATTCAGTGTCAGGGGCACCGCGCCTGAACGCACCGTTGAAAAGGGCAGGCCAATGATAGCTGATGTGGCCAACAGACAGGTCAGGCGGCGGCGGGTAAAGATTTGGGGCTGATCATTTCTCATTTCTGTCCTATAAGACATAAAACAGGCACCTTTAACTTCATAAGTGAGGGCGGCAGGGTCAACCCTAGCATAGCCTTAATGGTTATTAAATTCCGGGACACCCTGTCGATGGGGATTTCGTATGACATCATCTAAACCACATCAATCTGGCAAAAAAAAGGCTTCTTCGATCTGGGGTGGCCGGTTTGCTGGTGGACCATCACAGCTCATGCAGGAAATTAATGCCTCTATCAGCTATGATAAAACCCTGTACCGTCAGGATATTGCCGGATCAATTGCGCATGCGCGCATGCTGGCTGATCAAAACATCCTAACCGCCGAGGACAGAGATCAGATCATTGCTGGCCTTGAACAAATTGAACAAGAAATTGCGTCTGGGGCATTTGAATTTTCAGAACAGCTGGAAGATATTCATATGAATGTTGAAACGCGGCTGGCAAAATTGATCGGCGATCCAGCACGGCGCCTGCACACCGCCCGTTCGCGCAATGATCAGGTGGCAACAGATATCCGGTTATGGTTGCGAGACGCTCTTGCAGAGACTGACAAGCTGCTGGCTGGCCTGCAGAAAGCGCTTTTGGATCAGGCAGACACCCATGCCGGAACGGTTATGCCAGGATATACACATCTGCAGACCGCCCAGCCAATTACCTTTGGCTTTCATCTGATGGCTTATGTTGAAATGCTTGGCCGTGACCGGGGCCGGTTTGCTGATTGTGCGAAGCGGGTTAATGAATCGCCGCTGGGCTCTGCTGCTCTTGCCGGAACGTCACATCCAATAGACAGGCACAAGACCGCCACCCTTTTAGGATTTGACAGACCGATGGCAAATGCAATGGATGGTGTCTCCGCACGTGACTTCGCCGTGGAATTTATGTCTGCTGCTGCCATTTGTGCGACGCATCTGTCACGGCTGGCAGAGGAAATTGTGATCTGGTCAACCGACAGATTCGCCTTTATCAGCCTGTCTGATGCTTATACCACAGGTTCATCTATCATGCCGCAGAAACGAAACCCTGATGCTGCTGAATTGATCCGGGCCAAGCCAGGCCGGATTATTGGCGATCTGGTCAGCCTGCTGACAGTCCTTAAAGGGCTGCCGCTGGCTTATGGCAAAGACATGCAAGAAGACAAAGAGCCTGTATTTGATGCTGAAAAATCGCTTTCAATCAGCCTGATGGCGATGACCGGCATGATAGAAGATATGACCGCCCATCCAGAGGCCATGCGGCAAGCTTTAAGCAAAGGTCATCCTGCAGCAACTGATCTGGCAGACTATCTGGTGGCTGAGCTGAATATACCGTTCCGAAATGCGCATCATATTACCGGTTCGCTGGTGGCACTGGCTGATCAGAAGGGATGCGGGCTGGAGGATTTATCGCTGGCTGAGCTGCAAACTGTTGAACCCCAATTAACAGAACAAGCCAAAGCCGTTCTGCTTATTGACAATGCAGTTGCGGCACGAACAAGCTATGGCGGCACAGCCCCTGATGAGGTAAGGGCCCGTCTGGCTGAGGCAAGAGCCCGGTTTTTAACCACAACCAGCACGCCATAACAGACTTAGGTGAGGATGACAGCTATCATGCGTTTAACAATTTTTCTTCTTTGTGCGTTGGTTTTAACCGGCACGCTGACCGCCTGCGGCAAGCGCGGCGATCCGTTGCGCCCGTCTGAAGTGACCGAACAACAAAGCTGACACTATCTGAAAAAACATGACACAGATTACAAGAGATCAACAAGGCCAGCTGGTCATTGGCGGCCACAAGGCAGCTGAACTGGCCGAGGCCTATGGCACCCCGCTCTATGTCTATTCAGGAGATGGGTTTGTTGCGCATTTTACAGCTTTTACCGCAGCGGTCTCGCCGCTTGACTGTACCGTGCATTATGCGGTGAAAGCCAATTCATCACTTGGCGTACTTGGTCTGTTGGCCCGCCAGGGCGCTGGCGCAGATATAGTGTCTGGCGGGGAAATGAAGCGTGCTCTGGCTGCCGGTATAGCTGCCGAAAAAATCGTGTTTTCAGGAGTCGGTAAAACAGATACTGAAATCAAACAAGCATTGCAGGCGGGTATTGGTCAATTTAACGCCGAATCAGCAGCGGAGCTTAATCACATTAGCGCCATTGCTGCTGATTTGGGCGTCACTGCCCCGGTTGCATTGCGGGTGAATGTGAATGTTGACCCGGGCAGCCATGCCAAAATTTCCACCGGCCAGCGTTCAACAAAATTCGGCATTCCTGTAGCAGAAGGAGAAGCCGCCGCCCTGTACCGGAAAGTTTGCGCTGATCCAAATCTAATCCCGCGCGGTCTTGCTGTTCACATCGGCTCACAATTGCGCCAACTGGCCCCGTTCGAGCAAGCCTATCACGAGCTGTTGCACCTGGCGGACAGCTTGCGTGCTGAGGGGCTGGATGTGCCCATATTGGATTTAGGCGGCGGTCTGGGGATTGATTACGAAACCGGCACCAAGCCTGATTTTACCGCCTATGGTCAGATGGTCACCCGTATTTTTGGGAATCGGGCCTATAAATTGGGATTTGAACCTGGCCGGTCAATTGCAGCAGATAATGGTGTGTTTCTGACCAGAACAATATTTGTCAAACAAGGTGAAAATAAGCGGTTCATCATTGTTGACGGCGCCATGAATGATTTGATCAGACCAACACTTTATGAAGCCTGGCACAGGATTGAGCCTGCCGGGCCTGTCCAGCCGGCAACAGGTATTGCAGATATTGTTGGCCCAGTCTGTGAGACAGGCGATTATTTAGGCCAAGGCCGCAATATGCCTGACGTCGCTGAAGGCGATATTCTGGCCGTGTTTTCTGCTGGTGCATATGGGGCGGTAATGATGTCAACCTACAACACCCGCCCTGAAGCAGCAGAGATAATGGTTCATGACGGCGGGGTCCATCTGTTGAGAGCGCGCCGGTCTGTTGAAGATCTTTTGGCTTGTGAAGATAACCCTTTTCAGTGAGCCTGGACTGATCAGAACAGGCGGGGCGGCAATCGTTCAGCAACAGGCTCAACAATAACTTGGGCCTGTGCAGCTCCGTTCACTTCAAATTGCGCAAAAAACGGCACAGATGATCCGGTTCCGATGAAATAACCGTCTGGCGTCACTTTCTGCTGGTATAATTCTGTGCCATCTGCATCCAGAACACGCAGCTGAAGCATCGCGGCATGTGCCCGGAAATCGCTGGTATTAAACACCGCCCCTCTGACCCTGAGAAGGGGTTCTGTGTACTGCGCTTTCAGATCGCGCACTTCTAATACAGACGGGTCAGGCATGATGGTAAGGCCAGCCAAATCAAATGAGGATATCAGGGCGGGGAAATGAGCTGTCAGCGGGCCTCGAAAGCTGAATAATCCGCCACTGACAAGCATCAGGATAGCAATGATAAGTGCTGGATACCGCAGCCCCCTGGCTGTTTCTTTCAACAATCCTGTCTGCGGTCTGTGCACAGGTCTTTTCGGCTCAGCCCGCCAGACATGTTTACAAACAGAACAGCGCACTCGCTGGCCTTGCGGGGCTATCGCCTTTGCATCTACACGGAAAATAGTCTGACAATTTTCACATGTTAACAACATATAACTATACTCTGCTCATCTATCTGGTAGCATAATTAGCTTAAACTGCGCACAGAGACCAGACGTTTTTGCCTTCTATTTTTGGTCAGACAAACGTGCTGAGGAAAACCGGAACACCTTGTGACAAAGCCTGAACAAACCAGTCAAAGCCAGCAACTTAAAGCCGGAACACAATTGACGCTTATGCTCAAATTAGGCGTGTTTGGCCTTTTATTTGTGCTGGCCTGTCTGCAGCATTTTGCCCTGACCCTGCCTCAGGCTGAAGATAGATTACCTGACAAGACAGACGGGCTGGTTGTCCCCACAGGAGGTCAGGCCCGTATTCAGGAAGGCCTGCGTCTGCTGCATAATGGAACAGCGCATCGGATGCTGATCACCGGCGTCGGTCAAGATGTTTCAAAACAAGTGCTGGCAACTGAGCTGAAACTAAGCCCGGACCATCTGCAGACCTTCAGCTGCTGTGTAGATATTGATAAAGCCGCCCTGGACACCAAAGGCAATGCAGAAGCTGCGCTGATCTGGGCAAAAACCCGCCAGTTCACAACTTTGCGACTGGTGACAGCAAATTATCATCTGCCGCGGGCGCATCTGGAATTCTCACGGCTGCTGCCAGATCATACTGTGACCGGATGGCCCGTAACGCCGCCTGATCTTCAGGCCCGGGACTGGTATTGGCATTGGCCGACTGTGCGGCTGCTCACCCGTGAATATGCGAAATATCTGTTTGCGTTGATCCCGCTTTAAATCCGCCGTAAAGCACCCGCAGGGCTTAATCTTGGCCTGCATCAATAATTGAGCGTCTGATATCTCGGGTCCGCGTGAACAAATCAAACAGCTTATCCCCCTCTTTCCAGCGAATAGCCCGTTGCAGATAGCTTAAATCCTCTGAAAAACGCTGCAGCATTTCCAGAACAGCTTCATCATTATTCAGAAATACATCACGCCACATCACCGGATCTGACGCGGCTATACGGGTGAAATCGCGAAACCCTGAGGCCGAATATCTGATCACATCATTTTTTAAATCCTGTTCCAGATCAACAGCTGTCCCCACGATCGTGTAAGCGATGAGATGCGGCAGATGAGATGTGATCGCCAGCACCCGATCATGATAATCAGCATCCATATATTCAACCATCGCACCTAAGCCAGACAAAAACGCGGTGATGCCAGCAACCTTATGTTCTGGTGAACCGTTGGGCAGTAACAACCAGTAACGCTGCTCAAACAAACTGGCAAACCCAGCTGCCGGACCAGAAAATTCGGTACCTGCCAATGGATGTCCGGGAATAAAATAACACCCTTCAGGGACAAAGGGATCAACATCACGTATCACAGAGCGCTTGGTTGAACCGGTATCTGTCACCACAGCCCCGGGCTGAAGATGAGGCGAAATCGCCTTCATCACATCTTCCATGACACCCACAGGAACAGCCAATATGACGAGGTCCGCCTCAGCCACAACCTGTTCCAGGCTGTCACAAACATGGACATGCGGCAAAAGCTGGGAAGCGGTTTTGCGCACATCATCACTATTGTCATAAACAGACAGTTTTACAGGCAAGTCTTTATGTCTGACAGCATGCGCAATTGATGCCCCAATAAGGCCAATACCAATAATAGCGACATGCGAAAATGAAGCGGGGGCTGACACCGGTTCTGTCCCTTTCTGAAGCTTTATGAAGCAGATGAGGATTGCATCAGCCGGATGAAGGCGTCTTTCACTACAGCCATTTCTTCGTCTGTGCCAATTGACATGCGTAAACAATCACCAAGGCCATAGGGCTCCATTGTGCGCAGCAGAATATTTTCTGACGCAAAAAAATCTGAGGCGTGTTGAGCAGATGGCCCTTTCGTCTCATCAAACCGGAATAAAATAAAATTGGTTGATGAAGGGATAACCTGAAGACCAAGCTGTTCCAGGAACGGCACCATCGCTGCTATCCATTTTTTATTATGTGCAACTGACTGTTCCTGAAAATCACGATCCTGAACAGCTGCAATCCCTGCAAGAAAAGCGGCTTGATTAACTGAAAACGGGCCGCGAATAGAGGCCAATGTTGTCAGCAAATCAGGCGAACAATATGCCCACCCCAGCCGCAATCCGGCCAGACCATGCAGCTTTGAAAAGGTGCGTGTCATCACCACATTATCATAGGCCTCGACCATCCGCGCCGCTTCGTCAGAAAAAGACTGGTCCAGATATTCAGCATAAGCCCAGTCCAGGACCAGCAGAATATGCGGCGGCAGATTGGCGTGAAGTCGACGCACCTCATCCATCTCAATCATGGTTCCGGTCGGATTATTCGGGTTGACCAGAAATAAAATCTTGGTCTTTGGCGTAACCGCCGCCAAAAGATTATCAACATTGGTGACCATGTCGACATCATCAGCCTGCACCACTATGCCACCTGCAATGCGTGTAGCCTGTGGGATCACCAGAAAGGCATACTGGCTCATCACCACCTCATCACCAGGCTCAAGATAAGCCATTGTGATCAGGCTTATCAGCTCATCAGAGCCGTTTGATGACAAAATACGAGAGGCTTCAAGGCCATATCGTTCGGCAATCGCCTGGTTCAGCTGCTGATCCTGCACCTCAGGATAGCGGAACGGGCTCAGCGCCTGTGCCTGCAAAGCTTCATAAACATGAGGTGATGCCCCCAACGCCCCTTCATTGGCAGATAATCTGATCAGACGCCCCTGCTTTGCTTTGCCAAAAGAGGGCCGATATGACAATAGCGAGCGGATTGAGGCTTTGGGTTGCGGTTTTGACGGGTTCATCATCTGACTGCCTGTAGGTTATGCTGTAAATATATCTGATGGCCGCAGACCGCCCGACCCTCTGAACGAGGCGAGTTTAGCCAATAGATCAACAGATGCCAAGCACAGACAGATCAGGACAAGCAGCCAGCTGTTCTGCTGTAACCAGCTCTGTCTGGGCGTTGTCTTTATGATACACAAGATACCGATCCTGTTCTGAAGCCTCTGGCCGAACAGCTGCCAGCACAAATGCCGATGGTGGTTGTGACGATTGTTTGAATAACGGCAGAGCAGCGATAATCTTCACTGGTTTATCCAGTCCAAGTCGCTGATGCAAAGCCGCCAAATCAGCCGCCTCTATGATGCCTATATCCAGATGTCGCGTTTCAATTTGCTGACATAAATCACCGGGGTCTGCAGCCATCTGTATCGCCAGTTGTCCGGCAGCAAATAAGCGGGCTGTGAGCTCACTGCTGGCAATCGCGCCTATTGTGAATTCAGGCTTCTGACGGGCAATTGCTGCGGAAATAATGGCCCGCCAAACCGTTTGGATGACTGAATGAAGGCGCGGGTCTGTTTGTTCACACAAACGGGTTAAAAGCTGGGTTTCACGTTCTGGGCGAAATACAGGTGAGCCATTTTGTTTTGCAGCTGCAACCTGCTCGGCCATCTGCAGCCTGTCGGACAGCAGCGCAAGAATTTGCTGGTCAATCTGGTCAATTTGCGCGCGCAAACGCGTCAGATCATCATCCATCAGCTACCGCCTTATTCGCTTCACAAACCTGTCTTGTTCCTGCGCAGCGGCGTCATCGCCCCGGCAGGCTGTCTAACCATAAACTGCCTGACTTTGCGCCGCAATGCATGACTGGGATGTGGATGCGCTGAATAGAGCCGTTTCTTTGCTGTGGCCAGCAACACGCCGCCAAACACAGCCCATCCCAGCCGGCCAACATGATGCAGCCGTCTGCGCATGGCCAATGGCAAATGACGGCCAAAGGGGGGCATATACAGGCTGTGTTTTATGCTGATGTGATCAAAACCAGCTTGTTCTAATGCAAGTTTTAACTGGCGGCGGCTGAAGGGGGTGCCCTGACCAAAAGGTGTTGTATCGGCCCGTGCCCACAAGCTGCGCCTGTGTGGCACAACAAGAATAACTTCCCCCTCGCCCTTCAGGCATCTGAACACCTCAGCTAAAAAAGCAGATTTATCAGATACATGCTCCAGCGCATGACTGATCAAAATCTGATCGAACATATCTGTTGCACATGGCCAGGATAGGCTGTCGATACAGGCAGTGATCCCCCCAGAGCCGCCCATCCAGGACAAAACACCTGTTTCAGAGAGCATAAAGACAGGTGGGCAATCATCTGGCAGCAGCAAAGGAAACGGATAGCCAACAGCCAGACGGTCTGATGTGTCTGCATCCGGCCCGGTCACACGCGCACCGCGCAGACCCGTCAAATCAGTAACCAGAATTTCAGCAACAAGCTGACCTTCCGGGGTTCGGTAATATTTATCGGTATCTGTAATATCCCAGCTCATGGTGCGGTGCCTGTTTTCAAAGCGGCTTCAGCCCTTATCAAGACAGTATAACAGGCTGGTGCACAGCCGGAAATGATCAGCTGATCAAAAAACGGCTCCGGCTGCTGATCTTAAATCAGCTCAGCCTGGCAAATCAGATAATTGATAGGCTGCCTCAGCCACATCTTTATAGACATCTGGCTTGGCGGTGCGCACCCGCGCACCAGTAACAGTTTTCATTGCTCTGACCGCATCGAATACCGTTCTGGCCAAGGTCTCCTGCAAATCAAAATGACGGGATTCAGCTATATCCACAACTGTCTGGCGGATTTCATCATAATTTAACGCATCGTCAATATGATCAGCCTCTGGTTCCTGATCTGTTGCCAGCAGGACTTCGACATCGACAAGCACCCGTTGTGGGGCGGCCCGTTCAAAATCATGAATACCTATCGAACAGGTGGTCTCTATTCCTGTCAGCAAAAACCGCCTTGTCAGTGCCTCAGCCATTATCCTGCTCCTTCAACAAAACAAGCCTCATCATAAAAACGCAACATCACGTGCAGGCGGCTGCAGATGAGCGCCGCCATCAAGGATGATGACTTCTCCCGTGATAGAGGCTGTGTCAAGCAGCAACTGCATTGCAGCGACAATTTCTTTTATTTGTGCGCCTTGTCCAAGAAGATTACATTTATGTGAACGGCGAAATTCGGCGTCCGTCTGGCCACCAGAAGGCAGCACTATCCCCGGCGCGATCCCATTCACGCGCACGCGTGGCGCATAGGCCTGGGCCGCAATCTGCGTCAAGGTATGGCAAGCCGCCTTTGACAGCGTGTAGCTGAAATAATCTGGGTTAATGCCAAACAATTTGGCATCCAGCATATTAATGACCGCCCCCTGACGATCCGGAGGCATCTGGTCAAACAAAGCACGTGTCAACAAAGCTGGTGCTGTGAGGTTGACCGCCATATGCTTATCGATTTGATCAGCAGAAACAGTGCCTGAATCATCATAAGAAAACAATGAGGCATTATTGATGATCGCGTCCAAAGGCCCTGTTTTGGTCGCGTGATCCATTAAAGAGGACAAATCTGCAGATTTTGCCAAATCAGCCTGAACCAGCTCAACAGACCCGCCTGCCGCAATCAGTTCACGAGACAAATTTTCAGCATCTTCCGCAGCCTGATTATAATGCAGAACCACCTGCCAACCAGACGCAACCAGAGCACTTGATAGCGCCGCCCCAATCCGTTTTGCGCCACCTGTTACCAGAATTTTTCCCGGCCTTGTCATCTCCAGCTCCTGTTTGTTCTACCTGTCTGCCAGCACAAGCTGATTGGCAGCTTAACTATTATACAGGGCAGTCAGCAGACTGGATGAAAACTGCTCAGCTTCAAATGTATTTGACCTGCCAATCCGGGTGAATGCCGGTATCACGACAAAGCTGTTCAGCATCATGATCACGCAATAAGCCATAGCTGGTCACCAATATTGTGCCCAGCCCGCAAGCTGAACCGCCGAGGATATCCGTATGCGGCGAATCGCCAACCATAGCGATTCGGTGTGCCGGTAACGGGCGTCCGGCAAGATGATTCACCCGATCAATCGCCAGCTGGAATGCGGGGGCATGGGGTTTGCCAAACCAGCGCGGCCGCAGTTCAGGAACAGCCTTTATTGCTCTGGCCATCCAATAGCCTGGTTCAGCCGAAAACTGTGACGCATGCGGAGCGCTGACATCAGGATTGCCGACCCATACCGGCCGCTCTTTTCGGGTCAGGCTGGCTTCCAGCTGGTGTTGGTCCTGTGCGGTCCAGCCCACACTGCCCAGAAAGACAAACCCATCAGCTGTATCAAGCAAGCTGTGCTGGTCCGCACCCATGATCTTCACACCATCAAGAGCAGCTGTGCTATGGTCAAGCTGCAATAAGCCAGATCGGCGTGACGGGTCAGCAGGCAGAAACGATGCCAGCGCGTCCCGACTAGAGATCACGTCATCAACCGTTACCGGCAGATCCCATTTCAGATATTTCTGCGCAACTGTATCTGAGGGGTTGCTGGCCCCGTTGGTGAGAATCACAACAGGTTTATTTTTAGCCCTGGCAGCAGCAAAAAAATCATCGATGCCGGCAATTTTGTCCATACCCACATTGATCACGCCAAACCCATCCAGAATAAACGCATCAAACCTGTCCAGACAATCGATCAAGCGATCAGCCTGGTGATGAGGCGCTGGCCGAACAGCTGGCAATAGCGGCCGCAGAGCCTGATAAATCTGCAATGTGGCCTCCGCATCCAAATCAGAGGGTTCAGGAATATGAAGAGACGCAAGATCAGGCAGGTCAGTTATCATCATCAAGTCATTTATTGTTGACGCAAAATACATGACAGCAAGCTGTTCAGTCTGCTTCTGCCGCCATCTTGCCCTCATCCTGTTGCTGTCTATCTATATAGTCAAGAGCCGAGAATACACATACAGGATGGCGATTATTCCCATGACAGAGACGATTGTAATTATTGGTTCCGGCCTTGCCGGACTTAGCGCCGCACGGCGATTGCAACAGGCTGGCCATCAAGCCCTGATTCTTGACAAAGGCCGCCGCATAGGCGGACGCATGTCAACCCGGCGCGCAGAGGGATTTCTGTTTAATCATGGTGCTCAATTTGTCACTGCCCGCTCAGAACGCTTTAAAGCTGTTTGTCAGGCTGCAGTAGATGGGGGCAAATTAGCCAGCTGGCCGCTGGACGGACGCGAACAGGCTTTATCAGGTACACCGGCGATGCGCGGCCTTGCTGAATTCATGGGACAGGGGTTGCGGATTGAACAGGATGTTGAGGTTGAACATATCATCTGTGCTGCAGATGGGCTGGTCCATCTCAGCCTGTCAAACAAGACACAAATTACCTGCCGGCATCTGCTTGTTACCTGTCCGGCACCGCAAACAGCCCGGCTGCTGGCCACGGCGGCGCCGCGCCTGGCGGCTGCAGCTGCAGAGGTCAGATATGCCCCGTGCTGGACCGTGATGGCAGGGTTTTCCGCGCCACTTGCGCTGCCCGCAGCCCCTGTTCAGACGCACACCGGAATAGTGGGCTGGGCTACCTATGAAGGCAGCCGGCCAGAGGCAAATGGTCATGCTGGCCTTACCCTTCAGGCAAATGCGGATTATTCAACAGCTCATCTTGAAGACCCACATGAACAGATTTGCACTGCCCTGTTAGCCGCCTTTGAAGCTGAATGTGAGATCAGCCTGCCCGCACCCGCCTATCTGTCAGCACACCGATGGCGTTATGCCAAGGTAGAACGCTCTTGTACTGAACAGGATCCGTTCTTTTCACCGCACGAAGGCGGGTCGATCACCGTTGCCGGAGATTGGCACCCTGCTGAAGGTGAGGGCAACAGACGCGGGACCGGTACACGAGCTGAAGATGCGTTTCTGTCTGGTGAACGTGCCGCGTCCCGGCTTATCGAGACACTAGTTCAATGATGCAGAGGTGATGAAGGCGCTGAATCGCTCGCACCAAATAATCACGGCATCATAATCGTCAACAGCCAGCCCTTCTGGCACAGATACAGAAAAATTCTGGAACGCTTTGATCGGGGCAACCTGCAGGGCCTGATCCTTGACCTCGAGAAACGCCTGCTTTGAGGAAATCTGTCCTTTTGTCAGATAGAGCCGGTAATCCGGGCCAGGTGACACCTCGCCATCCAGCCAAATTCGGCTGTCTGTGACATGGATTGTCCCTTCCCCCCAATGCAGAAAATCCGAGCCGGGGTTTTTCTTGCTGAATTCACCCGTACGAATCGTTTCTTGTGCATTTGCTTTCAGCTGGATCAGCTGGGTTGAGCTCAGACCTGACTCTGCTGTGAGAATGGGCAATGTATAAATGCCAATCGCGAAGCCAATGGCCAGCCCAGCCAGAAATTTTGCCGCCCCGAATAAAATTATATGCTGGCGGGCAAAGGCGATAAGTGTGTTCATGAACAAAGCTCCCTGCCAATGTTAAGCTGATGTTAAAGGGACAAATTAACCCGCATTAACCATTTTTTCAAAATGAAATCAAACCAGAAATAAGACATGTTCAGCATCCCGCCTTCATGAATTGACAAGCGACAGAGCCCGCTTCAAACTTTGAGGCGCGATTAATGTCCAGACCACCAATTCACATAAAAAGAGGCACAATTTTCATGAAATTAGAGAGCTGTGAGAGTTTTGTGGTCGGCAACCCGCCACCTTCTCTGGGTGGGCGATATTTCATTTTTGTGAAGCTGAAAACCGCTTGTGGCATCAATGGATATGGCGAAATTTATGCAGCCAGCTTTTCACCCCACCTGACGGCAAATTTAGCTGAAGATATGTTTGCCCGCTATTTGGACGGGGCTGATCCGCACCAGATTGAACAGTTTATCCGGCGCGCCTATGGCAGCGGCTTTACACACAGGCCTGACCCGACTGTGATGGGGGTGGTCAGCGGCCTGGAGATGGCCTGTATGGACATTATTGGCAAAGCCCATGACATGCCCTGTTATGATCTGCTTGGCGGGCGTGTTCATGATGATCTGCGTTGTTATACCTATCTCTATCCTGATGAAAATCAGGATGCCGCTGTTTTTTATGCCGACCCTATGGCCTCTGCTGAACGGGCGGCCGAGAAAGTTGCACAAGGATTTACAGGCGTCAAATTTGACCCGGCAGGCCAATATACTGTGTTTGACGGGCGGATGCCTGACCGAGAGGCGTTAAGCCGGTCCGCAGCCTTCTGCCGTGATATCCGAGAGGCTGTTGGCGATAAAGCTGATTTGTTGTTTGGCACACATGGACAGTTTACAGCTGCCGGGGCCATCCGTCTGGCAGAGCAGATCGCGCCTTATGATCCGCTCTGGTTTGAAGAACCTGTCCCGCCGGATAATCCAGCTGAAATGGCCAAGGTTGCCCGGGCTTCGTCTGTTCCTGTGGCTACAGGTGAGCGGCTCTGCAGTGCAGCTGAATTTGCCACCATTCTGGACCATGGGGCAGCAGCCATATTGCAACCTGATCTGGGCCGGGCAGGCGGCCTGCGTGAGGGGGCAAAAATTGCCGCTATGGCGGCTGTTAAACATGTCCAGATTGCGCCGCATTTATATTGCGGGCCGATAGTGGCTGCCGCCAATATCCAGCTGGCCGCGGCGACATCAAATTTTCTGATTATTGAGATGATTGATCAGATGGACGGATTTCATGCCGAGTTGCTGACCCATAAGATAGACATAGACAATGGACGCGTTCTGATCCCCACTGCACCAGGGCTGGGGGTTGAGCTGAATGAGTATGTAGCACGCGCGAATCCTTATGACGGCGATAAACTGCATCTGGAAATGGGCCAGACCCCGTTTGATCCAGCCCGCAATAAAGATTTTGCCGGAGGGTAGCCATCATCAGCTGCACATGCTTCAGATCAGGACTATATTGTTACGCCTAAACCACAGTTCTGACTTGACATCAGGGGGCAAAGACGTGTATTCCGAGCCCTCAATATGGCTTGCTGCCTGAAATTCAACAGTATGGTCAGCAAAAGTTATCTGTGCGGCATTGCAGTACAGGCCAACGTAATTATGAATTAGGAATAGGATGATCGCCATGTACGCTGTGGTGAAGACAGGCGGAAAACAGTACCGCGTAGCTAAGGATGACACCATTCTTGTTGAAAAGCTGGATGCAGAAGAAGGACAGAAAGTTACCCTGTCTGATGTGATGCTGCTGGGTGAAGGCGACAACGTCACTGTTGGCACACCTGTGGTTGCGAACGCGTCTGTTGAAGCACAAGTGGTCAGCCAGACCCGCGGTCCCAAAATTATTATCTTCCGCCGCAAGCGCCGGAAGAACCATCGCCGCACACAAGGTCACAGACAAGACCTGACCCTGCTGAAGATCACAGATATTAACAGCTCAGCGAAAAAAGTAGCTGCTCCAGCAAAGAAAGCAGCAGCTAAGGCTGATGCCGCGCCAGCAGCAGAAAAGAAAGCGCCGGCGAAAAAAGCGGCTGCAGCCAAGAAAACAGCTGCCAAGAAAGCCGCTGCGCCAAAAAAGGCTGCGGCAAAGAAATCAGATTAAAGGTAAGGAGAGGAGAGCATGGCACATAAAAAAGCAGGCGGTAGCTCCAGAAATGGTCGTGATTCAGCCGGACGCCGGTTAGGCGTAAAGAAATATGGCGGCGAGTCAGTGATTGCAGGCAACATCATTGTTCGGCAGCGGGGCACAAAGTTCCATCCGGGTGATAATGTGGGCATGGGCAAGGACCATACCCTGTTCGCCTTATGTGACGGTCATGTCAGCTTCCGCCAGAGAGCAGGCAAGCGCATGTTTGTATCTGTTCAGGGCCAGGCAAAAGCCGCTGAATAAACGCTGAGACGCCGATTACACCAAGCCGTTGCACAAACGCACGGCAAGCGAGTTAAAAAGGGGATGGCCCATAACAGGGCGAATCCCCTTTTTACATTTTGTTATCTGAAGCCGTAATCTCATCAGCCAGTTTCCTCTCACCATAGGGCATATGTCATGAAATTTCTGGATCAGGCAAAGATCTTCATTCGCTCTGGGAATGGCGGGCCAGGTTCTGTCAGCTTCCGGCGTGAAGCCAATGTGCCGATGGGCGGGCCTGATGGCGGTGATGGCGGGCGCGGTGGTGATGTGATTGCCCGTTGTGTTGGCGGTCTGAACACACTGATTGATTATCGCTATCAGCAGCATTTCAAAGCAGATTCAGGCATTCCAGGTGCAGGCCGCAACCGATCCGGCGGGCGCGGTAAAGATGTCATTTTGAACCTGCCTGTCGGCACACAAATTATCTCTGATGACGGTGAGGCTGTACTTGCTGATCTGACCAAAGAAGGTCAGGAAGTGATTCTGGCGTCTGGCGGTATTGGTGGTAAGGGAAATGCCTATTTCAAATCCTCAACGAATCAGGCCCCGCGTCGGGCCCAGCCTGGTGAAAAAGGCAGCGAAATGTGGGTCTGGCTCAGGCTGAAGCTGATTGCTGATGCTGGTCTGCTTGGCTTGCCAAATGCCGGAAAATCAACCTTTTTGTCTGTAGTGTCTGCGGCACGCCCGAAAATTGCTGATTATCCCTTTACCACCCTGCACCCAAATCTGGGTGTGGTCGGGATTGATGGCCAGGAATTTGTTATGGCTGATATCCCCGGGCTGATTGAAGGGGCCCATCAAGGCGCAGGTATAGGACATAGATTTTTAGGCCATGTAGAGCGGTGCCGTGTATTGCTTCATCTGATCGATGCGTCTGCCTTTGATCCGGTAGAAAGCTGGCGGATTGTGCGCCGTGAGGTTGAGGCCTATGCCGATGTTCTTGCTGACAAGCCCGAAATTCTGGTCTTGTCGAAATGCGATACAGCCCCGGCAGATTATCTTGATGAAGTTCGTGATGCGCTGCAAGCTGAAGGGGCGGGCAAAATCCTGTATATGTCTTCTGTCAGCCATGACGGGGTCACCGAGGTGTTGCGCGCCGTTCAGGCGATGATTACTGAAAGCAAGGCAGAGGCAGAGCGGGTTGATGCTGGTGTTGTGGCCTGGACGCCACATGAACAGGACTAGAGGCTATGACCATGATTCCTGATCGTATCGCCAAGGCTAACCGGGTTGTAATCAAAATCGGTTCTGCACTGTTGTTTGATCCGGCGAAAGGAGAAGCCAGAAAGGGCTGGATGAGCGCGCTGGCAAAAGATGTGGCCAAATTGCGCGACCAAGGTGCACAAGTTGTCCTGATCTCATCAGGGTCGATAGCGCTTGGCAGACGACATCTTGGCCTGACCGCCAGATCCATCAGACTGGAAGAAAAACAGGCTGCCGCTGCCACCGGTCAGGTCGAACTGGCGCAGCTCTGGTCAGAAGCGCTGGCAGATGTGGGTTTGCGCGCAGGACAGATCTTGCTGGCCCCTGACGATACAGAAACACGTCGTCGCCATATCAACGCACGAGCGACGATCCAAACGCTTCTGGATTTAGGTGTGGTACCGGTGGTCAATGAAAATGATACTGTGACCACCTATGAAATCCGATTCGGAGATAATGACAGGCTGGCTGCCCGTGTCGCCGCAATGATATCTGCTGATCTGTTGATTCTGCTGTCTGATATAGACGGGCTGTATACCGCCAATCCGCATCGCACAGAAAGCGCCCTGCATATCGCTGACATTCCTGAAATTACGCCAGAAATTCTGGCTATGGGTGGTAATGCAAATGCCGAATTTGCCTCTGGCGGCATGGCAACCAAACTGGCCGCAGCCCGCATTGCCTCTGCTGCTGGTGTAGGTATGATCATCTGTAAAGGTGTTGATCCCCAGCCTGTATCTGCGCTGATGACTGGCGCAAAATGCAGCTTTTTTCATCCGCAGACCTCTCTTATAAAGGCCCGGAAAAGCTGGATCGCTGGAGCACTTGATCCCAAAGGGACCATCAGTGTTGATGCAGGGGCCCAATCCGCCCTGCGGCAGGGAAAATCCCTTCTGCCGGTGGGTATTACCAGAATTGCCGGACAATTTGACAGAGGCGATTTGGTTGTTATCGTTGCCGAAACAGGCCAAGAGCTGGGTCATGGACTGGCCGGCCACTCCTCAACAGAGGCAGAAAAACTTAAAGGCCAGAAAAGCACAGATTTCGCAGCGATACTGGGCTATGAATGCCGGGCAGAACTGATTCACGCAGACGATCTTGTTCTGCATCATGAATGAACAGATACTCGATCTAAAATATAAAGGCGTTTGATATGTCAGACAGTCATCTTCACACCAAAATAGCACCTCTCAGCGCATCTGAAGCTGCGGTAATGGTCAGCCAGATGGCCACTGAGGCAAGACACAGTCAGGCAATCCTTGGTCAGGCTGAGACTGAACAGCGGAATCAAGCGCTCACGCGGGCAGCAGACCTGATTCGCAAAAACAGCAAACAGATCGGGGCTGCCAATCAAATTGATGTGGCGCGTGGCAGACAAACTGGATTAACAGAGGCTTTTATTGACCGGCTGACCATGACCAAAGACCGGATTGAGGCAATGGCAACAGGTCTAGAGGATATCGCCCGGCTCTCAGATCCGCTGGGGTTGGAGCTAGCCAGATGGACACGTCCGAACGGCCTGGACATCACCCGCATATCAACTGCGCTGGGCGTTATTGGCGTGATTTACGAATCACGTCCAAATGTGACCATTGATGCAGCAGGCTTATGTGTTAAATCTGGCAATGCTGTGATTTTGCGGGGCGGCAGTGATTCGCATGAAACCAGCCAGCTTCTGTCTCGGCTGATGCGCGACGGGCTTACCGCAGCAGGGCTGCCTGAAAATGCGGTACAGACTGTTCCGTCACCTGATCGGGCTTTGGTTGGCGCGATGCTGGCAGCATCTGGTCAAATTGATGTCATCATTCCGCGCGGTGGCAAAGGGCTGGTCAGCCGTGTTCAAGATGAAGCCCGCGTCCCTGTTTTTGCGCATCTGGAAGGGATTTGCCATCTATATGTCTCGGCCAAGGCTGATATGACAACCGCTGCTGAGATTTGTTTCAACGCAAAAATGAGGCGTGTAGGTATCTGTGGGGCAGCAGAAACCCTGTTATTGGACAGTGCGCTATCTGAAGCTGATATCACAACAATCATCCGCCGGTTACTTGATGGGGGTTGTGAGGTGCGCGGTACCGACGCCATTCTGGCATGTGATAACCGTGTTGTTCGGGCAGCTGACAGTGACTGGGGATGTGAGTTTCTGGCTCCGGTTATTGCCGTGAAAACCGTACCTGGTCTAAGCGATGCTGTAGAGCATATCCGCACCCATGGGTCTGGCCATACCGAAAGCATCATTACTGAAGATGAAGATGAAGCAGAGCGGTTTTTGAATGAAGTAGATAGCGCAATTGTTATGGTTAATGCCTCTACCCAATTTGCTGATGGCGGTGAATTTGGTATGGGCGCTGAAATTGGAATTGCTACAGGCAGGCTGCATGCCAGAGGGCCTGTTGGCGCAGCGCAATTAACAAGTTTTAAATATGCTGTGCGCGGCACAGGACAAACACGTGCCTGACTTCCGCCCGCCATTATCAGCCGCCTGCCCGCATTACAGCTACCGGCGGCGTATCGGCATCATGGGAGGATCTTTCAATCCGGCTCATAACGGGCATCTGCATAGTACTGCTCTTGCAAAGCGTGCGGCCCAACTGGATGAAGTGTGGTGGCTGGTAAGCCCGCAAAATCCTTTGAAGAGCGCTGATGAAATGGCCTCTTTTTCCCGCCGATTCGCCAGTGCGCAAGCTGTGGCCATACCTCATCGCTGGATAAAAATCCTTGATTTTGAGCAGCGACACGGGCTCAGTTTCACAGCGCACAGCCTGAAAAAGCTGGCCTGCCACTGTCCGCGGGCAGAGTTCGTCTGGATCATGGGCGCAGATAATCTGATTCAGTTTCCGCACTGGTATCGTGCCTCTGCACTGGCACAGCTGCTTCCGGTACTGGTCATCAACAGACCGACTTATGGCTATCAGAGCCTGGCGTCTCGCGGGGCGCGCCTGTTAGGATTAAAACGGCGCTCACCACGCCGCTTATCCCGTAAATCAGGTGGGTGGGCCTTTCTGCATGGCGCAAGCAACCCGTCTTCATCAACTGCAATTCGGCGCGGCTATTCATGATATCTTGCCCCAGAGGCGAAAAAACGATACGCTGAAGTAACGATTCGGTGATCGGTAGACTAAAATGAGGAGATAAACCATTACCACGGACGTCCTAGCGCACCTTACCCCTGAACAGGTCAAAGATCTGGTGGTGCAATCGCTTGACGATAATAAAGGGATCGATATTGTCTCCATTCCCCTGAGCGGTAAATCTTCGATGGCTGACTTCATGGTCATTGCCTCAGGCGGATCTTCGCGCCAGGTTTCAGCTTTGGCAGAACATCTTGAGGTACGCTTAAAGAAATCCGGCGTATCTATTCTGGGCAAAGAAGGCTTGTCTCAGGCAGACTGGGTCTTGCTGGATACCGCTGAGGTCATTGTTCACCTGTTCCGCCCTGAAGTGCGCGAATTTTATGCGCTAGAGCGGATGTGGGACAGCGCCGCCCCAACTGATGAAATTGTTCATGTCCATGCTGATTAGCACAGGCTGGTTGCCGGTCAGATGAAACTGACCATATTGGCAATCGGAAAAGCCCGCAAAAGCCCTGAGGCTGAATTGTGGGCAGATTGGCTGAAGCGGTGCCCGTTTCCAGCAACATTGCAAGAATTTGACTCTCGGCTGCCCCCGGGGTCGGCCAGAACAGAAGATGAAAGCCGGAAAATGCTGCATTTTGTTCAGCAGGCGCAAGGGTCGACGAAGCGGCTGATTGGACTTGATCCAACAGGCATAAATATAAGTTCAGAAGAGCTTTCAGAGATGATTGGCAGATGGCGGGCTGATGGGGTATCACATTGCTTTTTTGCTGTTGGCGGGGCTGATGGTCACCACCACAATCTGGTGAAGGCGTGTGATAAACTGATTTCTTTTGGCCGGGTGACCTGGCCACACATGTTGTGCCGTGCAATGTTGGCTGAACAGCTTTACAGAGCAGAAATGATTCTTGCCCGTCACCCCTATCACCGGGCCTGATGCAGGTATCAACCTTGACACGTGATATCTTGCTGGAACCTTCGCGCAGCGATATAACCAAATCCAGCGAAATTTCTGCAGCTCAGGACAAATAGTTATGACAGCACGACCGCCGGTAATCTTATGTATTATGGATGGTTGGGGCAATTGCTCAGCCGGGGCAGCAAATGCTGTATCACAAGCAAACACGCCTGTATTTGATCAGCTGCTTCACAAGTTTCCCAACAGCCAGCTACACGCATCAGAACAAGCTGTGGGCCTGCCGAAAGGGCAGCCAGGTAATTCTGAGGTTGGGCATCTGACAATCGGTTCAGGGCGCCTGATTCAACAAGATTTGCCGCGCATATCATCCGCTTGTGAATCCGGTGCGCTCAGCGACCTGGCCCCTTTGGTTCAGCTGGCTGATCATCTGGCAGAGCATGGCGGCAGCCTGCATCTGACGGGATTAACATCAACTGGCGGTGTTCATGCCCACAGTCAGCACATTATCTCCATTGCAAACCTTATGGCTGAAGCAAATGTACCGGTATGGCTGCATATCATAACAGATGGCCGTGACACGCTGCCACAGGCCGCCCGCGAAGAGTTGCCTGCCTTTTTGGACAGCTTGCCTGATAACTGCCGCGTGGCCAGCGTAACGGGGCGATATTTTGCCATGGACCGGGACAACAGGTGGGAGAGAACACAAGCTTTTTATGATGTTATGGTCACCGCACAAGCCCCTTACCATGCTGCAGATGCAATGCAGGCTGTTGAGCTTGCCTATCGCCGCGGCGAGACTGATGAGTTTGTGACCGCCACCTGTATCGATGGTTATACTGGCCCCAAACCAGATGATGGGTTACTTGTCGCCAATTTTCGAGTAGATCGCATACGGCAAATTCTTCGGGCTGTTGCCACGCCTGAGCAAACTGGCTGCCAGCTTCCTGATGAAGCCAGAAACGATTTGTTTACGGCCGGCATGCTCAGCCTGACACCTGTGGCAGATGATCTGGCAGATAAGGTGATGCCGCTGTTTTTACCCCCTGATCTCGGCAACGGCCTGGGTGAGACCATATCCAAAGCAGGGCTGACACAGTTAAGGGTTGCGGAAACAGAGAAATATCCACATGTAACGTTCTTTTTCAATGGCGGACGTGAAACCGCCTTTGAAGGTGAAGACAGATATCTTGTTAATTCTCCGCAGGTCGCAACTTACGACTTACAGCCTGAAATGTCTGCCGAACAGGTTCTGGAGGCTGTCTTGAAGGCAATTCACAACCGCTCGCATGAGCTGATTATTGTGAATTTTGCCAACCCCGATATGGTCGGCCATACCGGCGATTTAAACGCCGCCATTACTGCTGTGCAAACAGTTGATCAGGCTGTTGGTCAGATTGTCGATGCGACCCTGAATGCACGTGGCACATTACTGCTGACCGCAGATCATGGTAATTGTGAAGTGATGTGGGATGAGGCCGCAAATTCGCCACATACAGCCCATACAACCAATCTCGTTCCCTGTATTTTGATCACAAATACAGACCAAGCAGCGGCACGGAAGTTGCAGGATGGCAGTCTGGCTGATTTAGCGCCAACAATCCTTCATCTGTTAGGAATAGACAAGCCTGAAGAGATGACCGGACAGTGCTTGATTCAACCAGCGTGAGCATAACCGGGCTGTTTTATCGCTGACAGGACAGGGACCAGAGGCTATGATGACCAGACCGGCCAGCTATATGCGGATAGTTCAGATAAAACAGCAGCTTTAAAAAGGCCCTTTTTCGATGACTTTCATATCCAGACACCGATTTTTCGTCGTTTCTTTCTTTATCTGTATTGTGGCGTCAGGGCTATTTTTAGCGGCACCATATACAACACGGGCGCAGTCAAATAATGATGAGACCTATCGCCAGCTCACCCTGTTCGGTGATGTGTTTCAACGCGTAAGAAGTGATTATGTTGAACAGGTTTCTGATCAAGAGCTCATTGAAGCTGCCATCAACGGAATGCTCACGTCGCTTGACCCACATTCAGCCTATTTGCCTGATGATAATTTCAAGAAAATGCAGGTACAGACCAAAGGAAAGTTTGGCGGGCTTGGCATTGAAGTGACAATGGAAAATGGGTTTGTAAAAGTCGTCTCGCCAATTGATGACACACCAGCAGATAAAGCGGGTCTGCAGCCTGAGGATTTGATCATCTCTGTTGACGGGTTCAGTATTGTCGGGCTGACCTTGAATGAAGCAGTAGATAAGCTGCGCGGGCCTATTGGCTCTAACGTGAAGATTACTGTACAACGCGCTCAGGATGAACCGTTCGAAGTTGATATCATCAGAGACGAGATAAAAATCCGGTCAGTGCGTTCACGTCTTTATGACAGTGTAGGATATGTGCGGATCACAACCTTTTCTGAACAGACTTCACCTGGCCTTCAAAAAGCTCTTGATGATTTGCAAGCTGAATCAGGTGACGGGCTGACCGGCCTTGTGCTCGATTTACGTAACAACCCTGGCGGGTTGCTGTCAGAAGCCATCAGAGTATCAGACGCCTTCTTGCAAGAAGGTGAGATTGTTTCGACACGCGGGCGCGGGGAAAGTGATATCCAGCATGCCTATGCCCGCCCGGGCGATATCAGTGACGGGTTGCCCATTGTGGTGTTGATTAATTCTGGGTCCGCATCCGCATCAGAGATTGTGGCTGGTGCATTAAAAGACCACCGCAGGGCCATAGTGATGGGCACGCGTTCCTTTGGTAAAGGGTCAGTGCAAACCATCACCCCAATGCCTGGACATGGGGCCATGCGGCTGACCACAGCCCGCTATTTCACCCCGTCTGGTGTATCTATTCAGGCCAAGGGCATTACCCCTGATATTGAGGTGGCTCTGGCCAGAATTGAAAAGCTTGAGGGCGGACCGGTACGTGAAGAAGATTTGCGCGGCGCGCTGGACAGTAAGGAAGACAGCTCAGCAACAACAGAAGAGACAACAGAGCCGCCAGCAGATCCGATTGAAGTCGATTATCAATTGGCTCGGGCAATTGACCTTCTTCAGGGGCTGACTGTCTTTTCAGCACTCTCGTCAAATTCATAAACCAGGGTATCTGCAAAAATGAAACAGACAAAGACACCTGCGCTTCGCTATCAGGATCGTCCATACCGGCCGTGTGTTGGGATTATGCTGATTAACGGCCAGGGCTACGTCTTTAGTGGTCAGCGTCTGGACAACCGGGCTGAAGCTTGGCAAATGCCGCAAGGCGGCATTGATGAAGGTGAAGATGTACACACCGCTTGTTTCCGTGAAATGCGGGAAGAAATCGGCACAAACAAAGCCGAAATCCTGCGGCTCCACCCAGACTGGCTGAATTATGATATTCCCAGACCTCTGGCAGACAGCTTGTGGTCAGGGACTTATCGTGGCCAGACTCAAAAATGGGTAGCCTTACGCTTCACAGGTGAAGACAGCGACATCAACATTCAAACTGAGGAACCAGAGTTTGCAGCCTGGCAATGGCTCTCGCCTGACGAGCTGATCCAACGCGCGGTGCCGTTCAAACGGGATGTTTATTCAAACATAATGGCCGAATTCAGGGACCTGTTGCTTATCCCCTGAAATCCGGCCAGTTATGATTTTTTTTAGATTGCGGTTAAAAGCTGCCGATTATAGCGCAGCTTCAACCTCTTTCAGGAAATCAGATTCAGCTTCGCCAGCTGCTTTTACCCGTTCTGAAATTTCCTGGGCATTTACCTTGCCTAGATCTTCAGCTCTTTCAGTCAGTATAGTCACACCTTCAGGGGTTACATCAGCAATGCCGCCATCGATCATCAGCCTGTCGATGACTTTGCCCCCTTCATAGACCTCAACCACACCACGCTGCAGATTGGCCAGCAGGGCCGAATGGCGGGGAAGGACGCCAAAGAATCCTTCACTGCCCGGAATGACAACCATCTCAACAGACTTGGAGACCAGAACACATCCTGGGGTCACAAGTTCCATCATTGTTGTTTCGGCCATAGCCCACTCACCTTTATCTTTTACGCGCTGGTGCTGCTGTCTGACATGTTAATGTCAAGCTGCCTCAGCGGCCAGTTTCTTACCCTTTTCAATCGCTTCATCGATTGTACCAACCATGTAGAAAGCGGCCTCAGGCAGATCATCGTAATCGCCACGCACAATGCCCTGGAAGCCTTTAATGTTTTCTTCAAGGCTCACAAACACGCCAGGTGTTCCGGTAAAGACCTCGGCAACGTGGAATGGCTGCGATAAGAAACGCTGGATTTTACGTGCTCTCGCCACAACCAGCTTGTCTTCTTCAGACAGCTCGTCCATGCCGAGGATGGCGATGATATCCTGCAGTGACTTATACTGCTGCAGGACTTCTTGTACTTCACGTGCAGTATTATAATGCTCGTCACCAACAACCCGCGGATCCAGAACCCGTGAGGTTGAATCAAGCGGGTCAACCGCCGGATAAATCCCCAGTTCAGCAATCTGACGAGACAGAACTGTTGTCGCATCCAAATGCGCAAAAGATGTCGCTGGTGCCGGATCAGTCAAGTCATCAGCTGGCACATAAATCGCCTGAACAGAGGTAATTGACCCTTTGTTTGTTGAGGTAATCCGTTCCTGGAGCGCACCCATATCAGTTGCCAGGGTAGGCTGGTAACCCACCGCTGACGGAATCCGGCCCAACAGAGCAGACACTTCGGAACCTGCCTGTGTGAAGCGGAAAATATTGTCAACAAAGAACAGCACATCCTGGCCTTCTTCATCACGGAAATATTCTGCCAGGGTCAAACCTGTCAGCGCAACACGTGAACGTGCACCAGGTGGTTCGTTCATCTGGCCATAGACCAGTGCGGCCTTAGAGCCGTCACCATCAGTCTTAATCACACCTGATTCAACCATTTCATGGTACAGATCGTTACCTTCACGCGTCCGCTCGCCCACACCAGCAAAAACAGAATAACCACCATGCGCTTTCGCCACGTTGTTAATCAGTTCCATGATGGTCACAGTCTTGCCCACACCGGCACCGCCGAACAGACCGATTTTACCGCCTTTGGCATATGGCGCCAAAAGGTCGATCACCTTAATGCCGGTAACCAGAATTTCAGATTCTGTCGACTGGTCAACATATTCCGGAGCTGAGCGGTGAATGGCATAGCTCTTCTTCGCCTTGATCGGTTTGCCTTCATCAACAACATCACCAATCACATTCATAATCCGTCCGAGGGTTTCCGGACCAACAGGAACGGTAATCGGTGCGCCTGTGTCTGTGGCTTCCGTGCCGCGAACCAACCCTTCGGTGGCGTCCATCGCGATTGTTCTGACTGTGTTTTCACCCAGATGCTGGGCAACTTCCAGAACCAGACGCTGGCCGTTATTATCCACCTCGAGGGCGTTGAGGATATCTGGAATGGCGCCGTCGAATTCAACATCGACAACCGCCCCGATAACCTGACTGACTTTTCCAACTGCATTTTTTGCCATAGCTTGCAACTCCAGCGTCTTTTGCCTATTCAAAAATCCCTTACAACGCTTCAGCACCAGAGATGATTTCAATCAGCTCTTTGGTGATGTTCGCCTGACGGGTTCGGTTATAAACGAGCGTGAGACGATCGATCATGTCACCCGCGTTGCGAGTTGCATTGTCCATCGCCGTCATCCGGGCTGCCAGTTCAGCAGCGGAGGATTCAAGAAGAGCACTGAAAATCTGTGTAGACAGATTGCGGGGCAGAAGAGCGCTCAAAATTTCTGCCTCTTCAGGCTCATAATCATAAAAGGCGGCTGAGTCATCAGCACCCGCCTCTTCATCTTCAATTTGGGCAGGAATCAGAGACTTATGAGTCACTTCCTGGGTAATCGCATTCACAAAACGGTTATAAATGACAGAAACAGCGTCAAACTGTTCATCTTCAAAACCAGCAATGATTTTCGACGCAATCTCTCCAGCGCTTTCAAAGCCGAGATTCGTGCCTTGTACACCTTCAACCCGGGCAAATGTCCGATCTGAAATCAGACCGCCAAGCGCATCAGCCGCCTTGCGGCCAACGATGTAGACTTGAACCGATTTACCTGCGGCCTCAAGCTGCTCTATCTCTTGTTTGGCAAGGCGCGCAACAGACCCGTTAAATCCGCCGCACAAACCTTTGTCAGCAGAGACGATAACCAATAGATGTGATTTTACGGTTTCGCGGCCAACAAGCAGCTCTGATGCAGAATTTTTGTCTGCTTTTGCTGCCAGTGAGGCAATCACGGCCTGCATCCGCGAGGCATAGGGACGGCCGGATTCAGCCGCCTCTTGCGCACGACGCAGCTTTGCCGCGGCGACCATCTTCATCGCAGAGGTGATTTTCTGCGTTGAGGTCACAGAGTTAATCCGTGTTTTCAGATCCTTCAAATTCGGCATCTGGTATGCTCCTCACATCATGTCAGCCCGCCAAACAGCGCAGCTCACATCTCTCCTCAGGCAAAGCTCTTCGCGTAAGACCCGATCAGATCATGAAGTTCTTTGTCAGTCGTCTCAGAAATGCTTTTATCTTTCTGGATGGCTGCCAAAATCTTCTTACCTGACCCGCGAAGCTGATCCAGAAGTCCGGCTTCGAAGCGGCCAACATCAGCCAAATCAATGCCGTCCAGGTAGCCCTTCACGCCAGCAAAAATTACCGCTACCTGCTCTTCGACCAACATTGGCGAATATTGAGGCTGTTTCAGCAATTCAGTCAGACGCGCACCACGCTCCAAAAGCTGTCGTGTTGACGCATCCATGTCTGAGGCGAATTGCGCAAAGGCGGCCATTTCACGATATTGCGCCAGCTCCAGCTTGATGGTACCCGCAACCTGTTTCATCGCCTTGATCTGCGCAGCTGAACCCACACGAGACACAGACAGACCCACATTCACGGCCGGCCGAATACCTTTATAGAACAAATCTGTTTCCAGGAAAATCTGACCATCGGTAATCGAAATCACATTTGTCGGGATAAAGGCTGACACATCGCCGCCCTGAGTTTCAATCACAGGAAGGGCAGTCAGTGAACCCGCACCATTTTCATCATTCATCTTCGCCGCCCGCTCCAGCAGACGTGAGTGCAGATAGAAAACGTCGCCAGGATAAGCCTCACGGCCTGGCGGACGACGCAGCAACAAGCTCATCTGGCGGTAAGCCACAGCCTGCTTAGACAAATCGTCAAACACCACCAGTGCATGCATGCCGTTATCACGGAAATATTCGCCCATTGCAGCAGCGGTATAAGGTGCCAGGAACTGCATCGGGGCTGGGTCTGAAGCTGTCGCCGCCACCACGATAGAATAGTCCATCGCGCCATTTTCTTCGAGCGAGCGCACGATTTGCGCAACAGTTGACCGTTTCTGCCCAACAGCAACATAGATACAGAACAGCTTTTTACTGTCATCATCACCGGCAGCCTCATTCACGGCTTTCTGGTTGATGAATGTGTCAACAGCAATCGCTGTCTTGCCTGTCTGGCGGTCACCAATAATCAATTCCCGCTGGCCACGACCGATTGGGATCAGGCTGTCGATTGCCTTCAGACCTGTCTGCATGGGCTCATGCACAGATTTCCGCGGCATGATTCCAGGGGCTTTTACCTCAACCCGTGAACGGGTCACATCTTTAATCGGGCCTTTGCCATCAATCGGGTTGCCCAACGCGTCAACAACACGTCCTAACAGGCCTTTGCCAACAGGCGCATCAACAATGGATGAGGTCCGGCGAACGGTATCACCTTCTTTAATGCCGCGGTCGCTGCCGAAAATAACGATACCGACATTGTCTGTTTCCAGATTGAGGGCCATCCCTTTGATGCCCCCGTCAAATTCAACCAACTCACCAGCCTGAACCTGATCAAGACCATATACACGAGCAATACCGTCACCGACTGACAGCACACGCCCCACCTCAGCAACTTCAGCTTCGCTGCCAAAATTTGAAATTTGATCTTTCAGGATCGCTGAAATTTCAGCGGCACGAATATCCATCACGCTACACCCTTCATTGCGGCTTCAAGCCGGTTAAGTTTCGTTTTTACAGACGTATCAAACAAACGGGAGCCGATACGCACGACAAGACCGCCCAATAATGAGGGATCAACCTTCATTTCAAGCGATATATTCTTTGACCCAGCAAGTTTGGCCACAGTGGCTTCAACAGCTTTACGCCGTTTATCATCCAGTAAAACAGCTGAGGTAACCTCGGCTGATATCTGGCCATTACGCCGGGCAACTTCTTCAGCAAAGGCTGTAATAATTTGAGGAAGGGCAAACAGGCGACCATTATCAGCAACCGCCCCGAGAAATTTATTTGTCAGCTTGTTCGCGCCAGCCTTGTCCATAACAGCCATTATCGCTTTTGACTGGTCAGCGCGCGTATAAACAGGTGAGCTGACGAGAGATTTGAGATCATCATTTTCGGCGATCATATCTCTCAGGCTTTTTAAATCTGAAAGAACGGCGTCTGTGGCTTTCGCCTCAACAGCCAAATCGTATAATGCCCCCGCATAGCGGCCAGCAAGACCTTTTGCATTTGAACTCACGACGCTGTCCTCATCGCTTTTAACATACTCTTTGGGCCCTTGACCGCATGCCTGTGCGTTCTGACATTTGTCATCGCAAACCGGAATCGTCCCTGTCATACCGGCGCTTGGTCAATTTTCCATGTGGGAGTTATCATACCCCTCAGGGAAAGGCAACTCTGAGACAGGCAAAAAAACACCCTGCGGCAATAATATACATAACTTTTAGCAACAGAAGCGCAATTCCCCGCAATCAGCCCGGCAGCCAGGGCAAGAGCGCGGCTGCCGCGTTTACAGAAAACTGTAGGGGTCAATATCACAAACCAGACGAACCCCAGAAGGCAGCTCAGCTTGAGATAGCCACTCATCAACAATTTTTCCGATCGCCACCTGACGTTCAGTGCGGACCAGAAATCTGATCCTGAACTGTCCTCTTACCCGGCTGAGCGGGGCCTGGGCAGGGCCAAAAATATCGACTTTTGCAAATTGAGGTCTGATGTCATTCAAATGCCGCGCAGCCTGTTCCAGCTTGACGATATCACTGGCAGACAGAATCAGCGCTGCCAGACGGCCAAAGGGGGGCATGCCTGCCGCTTGCCGGGCTTCTGCCTCAGCTTGCATAAATTTGTCCCTGGCTTCATTCGGATTGTCCTGCGGCCCGACAACCAGCGCCTGCATCACCGGATGGTGCGGCTGAAATGTCTGAATCATAACCTTACCCGGCCGCTCACCTCGACCGCTTCTGCCTGCCACCTGCCATAATAATTGATAGGTTCGCTCTGCTGCCCGCAAATCTCCGCCGCCCAGCCCTAAATCAGCATCAACAACACCAACCAGAGTGAGAAACGGAAAATGATGGCCTTTGGCGGCCATTTGTGTGCCGATCAAAATGTCAATTTCACCTGCCTGAATAGCGGCAAACAAAGCATCTGCCGCGCTGGTCTGAACCGTATCACTGGACAGTACAGCGATCCTAGCTTCTGGAAATCGTTCGCAGAGTTCTTCATACAGACGTTCAACACCCGGACCTACCGCACGAAGGCCGCCGGTGGTCTCGCAAGAGGGACAGGTCTGTGTAATCGGCTGGCCAATGCCGCAGAAATGACATTGAACACGTCCAGCCAGCTTATGTGTGACCAGCAACGAATCACATTGATGACAGGTCAGCCTGTGCCCACAGTCACCGCAAACCGTCATCGGCGCATAGCCACGACGATTTAAAAATAATAAGGACTGCTCTCCTGCCTCTAGCCGTTCAGTCACAGCCTCCATTAATTCAGCAGATAACCATTTTCCAGCTTCCGGCTTGGATAAGCGCAAATCAATCAGGCTGACATCAGGCAAATGGGCAGACCCATAGCGGCTTTTCAGAGGCCAATGATACCAGCCAGTTTGCCCTGCTGCAGTTCGACCTTCAACAGCACTGATAGTTTCACCACATCCAGCATGTGTCCAACTTTCCAATGAAGGTGTCGCGCTGGCCAGCAGAACCGGAACATCATGTATCTTGGCCCGCAGAATCGCCATGTCACGTGCCTGATAGCTGACGTGATCTTCTTGTTTGTAACTGCCGTCATGTTCTTCATCGACAATAATAAGACCAGGAGATGAGAACGGCAGAAACAAAGCAGAACGGGCGCCCGCAACAACCATTGGCTGGCCAGAAATAGCTTGCCGCCAGATTGATTTGCGCCGCGCCGCTGATACTGATGAATGCCAAATATAAGGCGCATAGCCAAACCATTTTTCAAATCTGGCCTTCCAGGAGGTGGTCAAGGCAATTTCGGGAAGCAAAATCAACACCTGTTTTCCTGCAGCCACCTGTTTTACAACCTGATCAAAATAAACCTCTGTCTTGCCCGACCCGGTGATGCCGTCAATCAAATGCACGCTGAAGGCGCCCGCCAGCGTGTCAATGCCATCAGCGATCTGTTGTTGAGCAGAGGTAAGGGTAAATTCAGCACATAAAGCAGAGCCCGGCGGCATCTCATTTGTACCCGCCGGCGCCAATCGCGGCTGGCTGGACCGGTTAAGCGCCCCGTCATCTGCCAACCCTTTAATAACAGAGGCTGACACGCCAACCTCGCGCGATAAATCCACCAAGGGCAGCGGCGGAGCCGACTGAAGAAAGCTGAGTACACGCTGGCGTTGCGGCGTTAACCGCAACCCGTCAGGCAGCTGCGCAGACAAATGATAAACTGTCTGCTCAGGCGGAGGCAAAAAGGCTGAAGGTGTGTTCAGCATTAGGCGCATGACAGACCCGAATGGGGCAAGAGTCCAGCGGCTCACCGCTTGCAGAAATCGAAGCGTCTCGTCTGACAAAGCAGGCACGTCAGCCAGGCTGATAACCGTTTTCAGCTTGGCCGGCGCGATATCAGCTTTTTGGTCATGGCCAGTGACAACACCCCAAATTTCGCGACCAGCTAAAGGCGCCTTTACAATGCTCCCCACCGCGCAATGCGCAGCCGGACCAGCAATATAATCATAAATCTGCATCTGGCCCCGCCGGATCGGGACAGGTACAGCGACCTGACACAGAACAGAGCCGCCTGTCATGACATCTGCCTGATCGCTGGGTGTATCCACGCCGGAAGCTCCTCTTTTTAACTAGAAATATGCCAGATGGCTTTTACCATTGCCATTCTGGCCATGAAGACAGTACATTGAACACCAACAGGCCAAGCCTGATCAAGAGGGCTGCTGAGTGTTATGATCATTTGATGCGCAAACAATCATATCAAAACAGCATCAGCCGTTCAGATAAGCCGTGCCGAATGATGATGAAACCCGCAATAATGAAAGAGTGGACGCATGAAAATTTTTCTGGACACAGCAGATTGTGATGAGATCCGCGCCCTGTTGCCAACAGGCATGATTGACGGGGTGACAACCAACCCCTCATTAATTGCCAAATCCGGCCGCGACATCAAACAGACGATTGCTGAAATTTGCGGGCTTGTTGACGGGCCGGTCAGTGCAGAAGTGACCGCGACAGAGTTGAACGGGATGCGCGAAGAAGCAAAAGTCCTGACCGGGTTGGCTGAAAATGTGACCATTAAAGTGCCCTTGACCCAGGACGGGCTGATCCTCTGCCGTGAATTAGCCGATCAAGGCACGATGGTTAACGTCACCTTGTGTTTTTCAGCTGCTCAGGCCCTGCTGGCGGCGAAAGCTGGTGCTGCTTTTATTTCCCCATTTGTCGGGCGATTAGATGACCTTGGATCAGATGGCATGAATTTGATTTCTGATATCTGTTCCATTTATGATAATTATGATTTTTCAACTGAGGTGCTGGTCGCCTCTGCGCGGCACCCGCAACATGTTGTTGATTCGGCCCTTCTGGGTGCAGATGTGATTACATTGCCGCCAGCAATTCTGGCCCAGCTGTACAAACATCCGCTGACAGATAAGGGCCTAGCCGCTTTCCTCAGTGACTGGGAAAAAACAGGCCAATCTATCGTTTGATGCACCAGCACCAGAACAGCTGCAACCCATCTGCCGGAGACAAGATATGACTGCCCGATTGTCAGATGAACAAATCCTTGCCTATCTGGATGAGCGGCCAGAGCTGATCTCACGATATTTAGAAACAACCGCCGAAAACGGGGTAGCTGCAGAGCTCCGCCTGTTCGATGCAACCGGAAAAATTGCCGCCAATGCCAGAGCCGAAGCCAGACGTCTGTCAAAGGCCAATCAATCTCTTCTGGATGCAGCGGCAACGAATATGTTGCATTGGCAGGCCCTGCATCATGCCACCCTCGGATTTCTGGCCTGTAATGATTTGCTCAGCTTTGCGCAAATGATTGATGAAGAACTGCCTGTTATTTTCGGTCTGGCCGGTGCGCGGCTTCTGATGCCCGCAGAAACAGCTCTTGAACAAGCTGAGGAGTTGGGCTTTCTGGTGCTGCCGGCAGACCAGATTCAGACGATTTTGTCTGCTGGATCTATCTATCTGGGTCCAGCCAAAGCCAGCGGTTTGTTTTCAGCCCCGGTTGCCAGTATGGCAGCGATCGCACTGCCTGATCAATTGCCTGTTCCGATTGCCGGGTCGGCCCTGGTTCTCGCAGGACGGGATGAGACCAGCTTTACACCAGAACAGGGCCAGACCTTGTTGACCAATCTGGCAGAGATTGCAGGCGTCAGCCTGCTGGCAAAGCTGGAAGCACATGGTTTACTGGCAGATATTGAATAATCAGAATGTCACAAAACGCCAGCACATCACAGCTTACATCCTGGCAGGAAGGCTGGCTGAACTGGCTACGTGCTGAACGTAATTATGCTGATCATACCCTTGATGGCTATGCCCGTGATGTAGAGATATATCTGTCGTTTCTGCACGCCAATGGGGGCACATATACTCCGCCTGACAGACATGATTTCAGAGCGTTTCTGGCCAGTCAGCAAGCTGATGATTTAGGCCATGCAACCCTGGCCAGGCGGGTTTCTGCGGTACGTAACTTTTATCGTTTTGGCGTCCGGAATGGCTACCTTGGCGATACTGATATCAGCTGGATGAAACCGCCGAAACGGCCCCATGTGATCCCGAAGGATCTGCCCCAGACAGATATTAAGGATATTCTGCGAATTATCGAAACCAGCGGACAACCAGAATGGCAACAAAAACGTGATATCGGGTTTTTGATGCTGCTTTATGGCTGTGGGCTTCGCCTTTCAGAAGCCTTGAGCCTGACGGCGGCAGATATTCCTTTGTCAAACTGGCTGCAGATTACGGGCAAAGGCGGCAAAACCCGTGATGTCCCTGTTCTGAAAGCAGTGGCAGACGCGGTAGAGGATGCTGCAAAGGCCTGTCCGTTTCAGCCAGAAGGAGGCGAGTCGTTCTGGCGGTCGAACCGCGGTGGCCCGTTAAATGCACGGGCAGTACAAAGGATGGTTGAGGCAATCAGGCTGAAGCTGGGTCTGCCAGCGCATGTTACACCACACACGCTGCGGCATGCGTTTGCAACTCATCTTTTAGCGGGAGGCGGTGATTTACGGGCGATCCAACAGCTTTTAGGCCATGCCAGCCTCTCGACCACACAGCGCTATACCCATGTGGATTCAGACCAGCTTTTGAATGTGCACAAACAAACTCATCCGCGCGCAAAATAATCTTTCCTAGGACAAGTCGTCAGATGTGGATAGCCCGCCCATCCACAGCCAATGCCGCTTCTTTGACCGCTTCATTCATAGTGGGATGACCGTGACAGGTACGTGCAATATCCTCAGAGGACGCCCCAAAGGCCATCGCTGTGGCAACCTCGTGAATTAATGTGCCTGCCTCATGCCCGATGATGTGACAACCCAGAACCTGGTCGGTTTTCGCATCTGCAAGAAGCTTCACAAAGCCATCTGTATGACCAGTTGCCTTTGCACGGCTGTTGGCCAGGAACGGGAAAATGCCTTTTTTATACTCAATGCCGGCATCTTTCAGCGCATCTTCGGTTGCCCCTAAGGTTGCAATTTCAGGTGCGGTATAGACAATACCCGGGACCAAATCATAATCCACATGTCCGGCCTGACCTGCCATAATTTCAACAGCCGCGACCGCATCTTCTTCTGCTTTATGAGCCAGCATCGGGCCGGGGATAACATCACCAACCGCAAAAACGCCTTCAATATTGGTTTCGAAATCTGCATCGACCTTAATCTGGCCACGCTCAGTCATTTCCACACCCAGCGTTTCCAGACCAAGCCCATCTGTATTTGGCTTGCGGCCGACAGACACAAGTGCGATATCACAGCTCATCTCTGTTTCGTCACCAGTTTTCGCATCAGCCAGCACCAGCTTCACGCCTGATGCTGTGGCTTTAGCTGATTTCACCGCTGTGTCCAGATGGAAAGACAGACCTTGTTTTGTCATCAGCGCTTTGAACTTATTAGCCACTTCTGAATCCATACCTGGCAAAATGCGCGGCAGAAATTCAACAACTTCGACTTTTGTTCCCAGCCGAGACCAGACTGTGCCCATTTCAAGACCAATATAACCGGCACCGATAACCACCATTGATTTTGGCAGCTTATCAAGGGCCAATGCACCAGTTGAAGACACAATTTTTGTCTCGTCAATCTCAACATTTGGCAGTGAGGTCGGCACCGACCCTGTCGCGATCAAAATGCGTTCAGCTGAATAGGTTTCCGCCTTATTCTTATGGCTGACCTCAACCTTGCCCTCGCCTTGCAGACAGGCTGCTCCTGTCAGACGGGTGACTTTGTTTTTCTTGAACAAATGGTCGATACCAGCGGTCAGCCCAGAGACAATTTTGTCTTTGCCTGCCATCATTTCCGCCAAGTCCAGCTTCACTTTGCCTAGCTGAATCCCCAGCCCGGCCAGATGGCCAGAGGCCGCATCCGCAAATTTTTCTGAGGCATTCAACAGCGCTTTAGAGGGAATACAGCCCACATTCAGGCACGTCCCCCCCAAAGTTTCCCGCTTCTCCACACAGGCAACTGTCATTCCCAGCTGAGCTGCGCGAATCGCTGCCACATAGCCAGCGGGTCCGCCCCCAATTACAATCAGATCAAATTTTGTATCAGCCATTTTTATCTCTTCTGCCGGATGTGCCGCCTGAACTCTATTGATTTAGCGCTTAAACTCCAAGCAACATACGGCGCGGATCTTCAATCGCTTCTTTTACCTTGACCAGGAAAGAGACAGCCTCACGCCCATCGATGATCCTGTGATCATAGGATAGGGCCAAATACATCATTGGCCGAATTTCAACCTTATCGCCGATCGCCACGGGCCGCTTTTGAATCTTATGCATCCCCAGAATACCGCTTTGTGGCGGATTGAGGATCGGTGTTGACATCAAAGAGCCATACACACCACCATTTGAGATCGTAAAGGTCCCGCCTGCCATATCGGTTGGGCTCAACTTCCCATCACGGGCCCGGATGCCAAAATCACTGATTGTTGTCTCAATTTCTGCCAGAGACAGGGTCTGGGCATCTTTAACAACAGGCACAACAAGACCTTGCGGTGTGCCAACAGCTACGCCGATATTATAAAAATTCTTGTAAATGATATCATCTTCAAAAATTTCTGCATTTACCGCCGGATATTCACGTAAGGCAGAAATCACCGCCTTCACAAAGAAGCCCATGAACCCCAGCCGGGCGCCATAGGTTTTTTCAAAATCATCTTTATATTCTGCGCGCAATGCCATCACCGCACTCATATCCACCTCATTAAAGGTGGTCAGCATGGCAGCCGTATTCTGTGCCTCTTTAAGACGGCTGGCGATCAGGCGGCGAAGACGTGACATGGGCACACGCTCTTCGCGATTATCAATCTTACGCGGCGCAGCAGGAACACTGGCAGGTGCAGACGCAGCAGGTGCGGCAGCTTTTGAACTGCTTGTTTCGACTGCCTTCAGAACATCTGCCTTTGTTAACCGGCCATCTTTGCCGGTTGCCGGTATCGCCTTCGGGTCGAGGTTGTTTTCCTCAACCAGCTTTCTGACCGCAGGGGAAAGTGGCATCGCTGCAGCAGCAGGTGCGGCAGCGGGTACAGAGGCCGCTTTTGTGGCAGGAGCCGTCTCCTCGGCCTTGGCTGGTGCTTCTGGCTGTGCTGTGTCTTTTGCTGATGTCGCCGCCCCTTCTTCAACCAACGCAAGCAGCGCATCGACACCAACTGTCGCGCCTTCACCAGCCACAATATCAGATAACACGCCATTCACCGGAGAGGGCACTTCCAGTGTGACCTTGTCGGTTTCAAGCTCAACAACTGGTTCATCAGCTTTTACAGCTTCACCCGCGGCCTTCATCCATCTGGCTACGGTGGCTTCAACCACAGATTCGCCCAATACAGGGACCTTTATTTCAACTGACATATTCTGATATCCCCCTTTTCGATATCTAATTAATCTGTAGGAACGTCGCCTGCTTATTCTGCTGCTACGGTCTGTTTACCTTTATCCAGAGCGCTGGCCACCAGAGCCGCCTGTTCTTCACGATGGCGTCCGGCTGAGCCTGTTGCGGGTGAGGCTGCTTCCCTGCGCCCAACATAAATCGGTCGGCTGGCCTTCATACCTGCTGCAGCCATAGCATCTTCAAGATAGTCCCTGACAAACGTCCAGCTGCCCATATTCCGTGGCTCTTCCTGACACCACACCAGCTCGGCATCCTGTGTAGCAGACAAAATCTTTGCCACTGATTTTTCCGGAAACGGGTAAAGCTGTTCCAGGCGCACCAGCTTAATGTCTTTAAGCCCTTGTTTTTCACGCTCTTCAAGCAGATCATAATAAACCTTGCCTGAACACATCACTACACGTTTAACCTGATTATCCTCGATGGATTTGTCTGTTTCATCCAATACGCGATGGAACGAGGTATTTTCCGTAAATTCATCCAGGCGCGATACACACATCTTATTTCGCAGCAACGATTTTGGTGTCATGATCACCAGTGGTTTACGAAAATCCCTGTTTAACTGGCGCCGCAAAACGTGGAAATAATTGGCCGGTGTTGAACAATAAACAACCTGCATATTATCTTCAGCACATAATTGAAGATAGCGTTCCAGACGCGCAGATGAATGTTCCGGGCCCTGGCCTTCATAACCATGCGGCAATAACAAGACCAGACCGTTCATCCGCAGCCATTTAGCCTCGCCAGAGCTGATGAACTGATCAATCACTACCTGTGCTCCATTGGCGAAATCACCAAATTGAGCTTCCCACATAACCAGCGCATTAGGTTCTGCCTGGGCAAAGCCATATTCAAAGCCCATCACTGACGCTTCTGACAGCGGTGAGTCAATCACATCAAATTGGCCTTGATCAGCAGAGAGATTAGCAAGAGGAATATATCTGTCCTCGCTAGCCTGATCGATAAACACAGCATGCCTTTGAGAGAATGTGCCGCGGCAGCTGTCCTGACCAGACAGGCGCACAACATTCCCTTCTAACAACAGCGCACCAAACGCCAAATGTTCAGCTGTTGCCCAGTCGATATTCTCGCCTGATTCAATGGCTTTACGCCGGGCGTCGATTACACGCTTCAGCTTGTTATGGACCGTGATGCTGTCTGGGACAGTGGTCATCACTTTGCCGATATGTCTCAGATTATCTTCTGAGCAGGAGGTCTGTCCACGTCTATCATCACCGTAAGCAGCCTTGAATCCCGCCCACTGACCTTCCAGCCAATCTGCCTTATTCTGCTTAAAGGTTGATCCAGCTTCAAATTCATCTGCCAGATAATCCATATGCTGGCTGAAGATGCTTTCTGCTTTTTCAGCCGTCAGCACCCCTTCAGAAATCAGCTGTTTGGCATAAAGCTGGCGCGTTGTTGCTTGCTCAGCGATTTGTTTATACATCAAAGGCTGGGTAAAGGCTGGCTCATCCCCTTCATTATGGCCAAACCGCCGGTAACAGAACATATCCAGCACAACATCACATCCAAATGTCTGGCGGAATTCAACCGCGATCCGGGCTGCGTGAACCACAGCTTCGGGATCATCGCCATTCACATGGAAAATCGGAGACATCACCATCTTGGCCACATCCGTGGGATAAGGTGAGGAGCGCGAGAAAGACGGGCTAGTGGTAAAACCAATCTGATTATTCACAATAATATGAATGGTGCCACCAGTCCGATATCCCCTGAGGGCAGAAAACGCAAACGTTTCCGCCACAACACCCTGACCGGCAAAAGCAGCGTCTCCGTGCAGAAGCACGCCCAACACCTCGCGCCGTTCTTCATCAGCAATCTGATCCTGTTTCGCCCGTACCCGGCCGACAACAACAGGGTCAACAATTTCAAGATGAGATGGGTTCGGCGCCAGGCTGAGATGAATTTCGTTTTCGTCAAACTGGCGGTCAGCAGACGCACCCATATGATATTTCACATCACCTGACCCGCCTGCTTCTTCGGGATTTGACGGGTTGCCAAGGAATTCTGAGATAATCGCACGAAATGGTTTTGCCATAACATTATGCAGGACATTTAACCGGCCCCGGTGCGGCATGCCGATGACCACTTCACGCAGGCCCATCTGGCCGCCCCGTTTCAATATCTGCTCAAGGGCTGGAATCAGCGCTTCACCACCATCCAGGCCAAACCGCTTCGTGCCAATATATTTTTTATGTAAAAACTGCTCAAAACCTTCCGCAGCGACCAGCTTTTCATAAATTGCCTGTTTTCCCTTTTGGGTAAATTCAGTACGATTTCCAATTGCCTCAATACGTTCTTGTATCCAGGCCTTTTGCGCCGGATCCTGAATATGCATAAATTCCACACCAATTGTTGAGCAATAGGTGCGTCTGACCACATCCAGAATTTCACGCAAAGTGGCAATTTCAAGTCCCAGAACGTGATTGATGAAAATGGGCCGGTCATAATCTGCTTCAGTAAAGCCATAGGCGGCAGGATCAAGTTCAGGGTGAATATCTTCTTCTGACAATTGTAAGGGGTCGAGCTGCGCCAGCAGATGGCCCCTAATCCGATAGGCCCGGATCAACATAATTGCCCGCAAACTGTCCAATGTGGCAGACCGCACATCACCCGCCATCAGGTCACGATCCCCGGCAATACCCTTTGCTACAGCCTTTATTGACGCTTCTGGATCATTTGCGCCGACGACCTGGGACGGGCCTGAGCCCCACTCTGGCACAGCTTCCTGATCATCAGACAGGCTGCCGATAGAAGAGAACCAATCAGCCCACTGCTGATCAACTGAGGCCGGGTTATCTGACCAAGCCCTATGCATTTCAGCAATAAACGTCGCATTAGCCCCTGACAGGAAACTTGTATCCATACTATCCCCTCCCTACTTCAGCACCATCCAACACAACTGATGTCCTGTCGAAAGTATCACCTGTTTTTGGGGCGCAGAGCAAGCCGTCTATCTGAAAATCACGGCTCACGCCTTGCGCCCCTTCCGTTTTTAAAAGGCTGCAATCGCCTTTGTGATCGCTTCACCAAGTTGAGACGGTGATTGTGACATCACAAAACCAGCCGCTTCCATCGCAGCAATTTTGTCAGACGCAGCCCCGCTACCCCCTGCAACAATTGCACCAGCATGACCCATGCGGCGGCCTGGTGGAGCCGTTTGACCAGCGATAAAACCGGCAATAGGCTTTTTGTTCGGATGCGCTGCATAAAATGCGGCTGCCTCTTCTTCAGCTGACCCGCCAATCTCGCCAATCATCATAATGGCTTCAGTCTGGTCATCATCCAAAAACATCTCAAGGCAATCAATGAAATTGGTTCCATTTACCGGATCACCGCCAATTCCAATACAGGTGGACTGCCCCAGACCAATCGCTGATGTCTGCGCAACAGCCTCATAGGTGAGTGTGCCTGAGCGTGAGACGATCCCCACTTTACCGACCTGGTGAATATGGCCAGGCATGATCCCGATTTTACACCCGCCTGGCGTAATAATCCCCGGACAGTTTGGACCAATAAGGCGGCTGTTTGATGCGGCAAGCGCGCGCTTCACCTCAACCATATCCAGAACCGGAATCCCTTCAGTAATACAGACAATCAATGGCATATCTGCTGCAATTGCCTCTAAAATAGAATCAGCCGCAAACGGAGGCGGTACGTAAATGACACTGGCTGTTGCACCGGTTTGTTCACGTGCCTCAGCCACTGTATTAAATACCGGAAGGCCTAAATGTTCCTGCCCGCCTTTGCCCGGCGTTACCCCACCGACCATCTTGGTACCATATTCGATTGCCTGTTGGCTGTGGAAGGTCCCTTGCGCACCGGTAAAGCCCTGACAAATTACCTTGGTTGTTGAATCAACAAGAACTGACATCTGTTTATGCCCCCTTTACCGCAGCTACGATCTTCTGTGCTGCATCCCCCAAATTATCTGCTGAAATGATCGCCAGACCAGAATCAGCCATTATCTGTTTCCCCTGTTCGACATTTGTGCCTTCAAGACGAACCACCAGCGGCTTCGTCAGCCCCAGGGTCCGCGCGGCTTCAACCACACCCTCGGCAATCACATCACAGCGCATAATCCCACCAAAAATATTCACCAAAATGCCCTCGACATTTGGATCAGATAAGATGATCTTAAAGGCTTCAGTTACACGTTCTGTGGTTGCGCTGCCACCAACATCAAGGAAGTTTGCCGGCTCGCCGCCTTCCAGCTTGATGATATCCATAGTGGCCATCGCCAGACCCGCACCATTGACCATACAGCCGATAGTGCCATCCAGCTTGATGTAGTTCAGCTCAAACTCTGATGCTTTGACTTCGCTTTCATCTTCTTCGCTCAAATCGCGCAGAGCCAGCACATCTTTCTGGCGGAACAAAGCGTTATCATCAAAGCCCATCTTGGCATCAAGGGCCAAAAGATCACCCGAACCTGTAACAACCAGCGGATTAATCTCCATCAGAGATGCATCAAGCTTTATAAATGCTGTGTAAATACCCGACAAAAACCCTGAAGCTTGTTTTGCAGTGGCGCCTGTCAAGCCTAATGCATTCGCGATAGAGCGCACATGATGCGGCTTCAGACCAGTGGCAGGATCAATCGACACAGTCAGTATTTTTTCAGGCGTTTCGGCTGCAACAGCCTCAATATCCATGCCGCCTTCCGTTGAGGCAATAACGGTAACCTGGCTTGAGGCCCGGTCAACCAGCATCGACAAATACAGCTCGCGGCCGATATCACAGCCTTGTTCAATATATAAGCGTTGTACCTCTTTACCCGCTGGACCGGTCTGATGTGTGACAAGGGTCGAGCCCAAAAGCCGTTCGGCTTCTGCCTTTACCTCTGCGACAGACTTCACCACTTTCACCCCGCCAGCCTTGCCGCGGCCACCAGCATGAATTTGTGCTTTAACAACTGTTACATCACCGCCCAGCTGTTCTGCGGCGGCTACAGCTTCATCAACAGAAAAAGCCGCTATCCCTTTCGGCACAGCGACGCCAAAGTCGCGCAGAAGCTCTTTTGCCTGATGTTCATGAATATTCATCTCATCTTCCCCTTTACCCGATGACTGGCATGTTACAGGCAAAAGCCTGCTTTAAAAAAACGGGCCTATTCGACCCGCTTCACCACTTCATTTAATGTTTTTACGGCATTCACCGAATTATCAAACATAACCTGTTCTTCATCATTCAGTGCAATTTCGACGATGCGTTCAACGCCACCAGCACCAATGATCACTGGAACGCCAACATACAGGCCATCAAGACCATAAGCACCATCGACATAAGCTGCACAAGGCAACAGCCGTTTTTTGTCTTTCAGATAAGCATCTGCCATCTGAATCGCTGACGAGGCAGGTGCATAAAAGGCAGACCCTGTCTTCAGAAGGCCAACAATTTCTGCACCGCCATCACGGGTCCGCTGAACAATCTGGTCAATTTTTTCTGCTGTCGACCAGCCCATCTCAATCAGGTCAGGAACAGGAATACCTGCCACCGTAGAATACCGGACCAGCGGGACCATCGTGTCACCATGCCCCCCCAGAACAAAGGCCGTCACATCTTCAATTGATACATTGAATTCTTCAGCCAAGAAAAAGCGGAAGCGGGCGCTGTCCAGCACCCCAGCCATTCCGACAACACGCGCCGCAGGCAGGCCTGACGCACGCTGCAGAACGCCAACCATGGCATCCAGCGGATTTGTAATACAGATCACAAAGGCGTCCGGACAGTTCTGCTTAATCCCTTCACCGACCTGGGTCATCACTTTAGTGTTTATGCCAACCAGATCGTCACGGCTCATGCCTGGCTTGCGGGCTACGCCAGCGGTGACGATCACTACATCTGCACCAGATAATGCAGCATAGTCATTTGCACCAGTTACATGTGCATCAAACCCTTCGATGGGCGCGGCTTCGGCGATATCAAGAGCCTTACCTTGCGGGATGCCTTCTGCAATATCAAACAGGACGATATCGCCGAGCTCTTTCAATCCCGCCAACAGCGCTAATGTTCCACCAATGTTGCCAGCACCAATGAGCGCAATCTTATTCCTAGCCATAGTCTGATGTCCTTAAAATTAGCTTTATTTTGATCGGCTGAGCTGTGCCCTTACAGATTTCGCTTTAAGCCGTCGGTATTGAGATAGTTCCTACAAAATTTAGGCCAAAATCGCAAGCTATATCCTAGCCCTTCGCAGAGTGTTATCTGTCAAAATTAATCCCCCTGAAGCGCGCCATTTCCTGAAGCCGCGAACAGGTCCGGTCAAATTCAAACGCCCATCTCTCACCACGATATAACTCACCCACCTGGACTTGTGCCGAAGCGATCATAAATCGGCCTCTGTCATATAATGCATCGACCAGCCACATGAACCGTCTGGCCTCATTTTGCAACGTATCATCCAAAACCGGAATGTCGCGCAAAATCAGACCAGAAAACCTGTCTGCCATTGCCAGATAATCACGCACACCCAAGGGCTGGCTGCACAGGCTGTCAAAGTCGGTATCAACCACATCCCCGGCCACCCGGTCAAACCGGAGTGAACGGCCAGAAAAATTCATGGTTTCTGCTGTTATCGCCGTGTTACCTGACAGCTGCCTAAATATTTCATTCAAGGCGTGATGGATTTTTTGATCCTGCGGGCAGGGCTGCAGATGCCACCCAGATACTGACTGCAGAAACGCCTTGCGCCAGTCCTGGCCAGAGGCGATGTGTTGCACATTCAGCCGGGTGTTCAAATCATCAATGAAAGGCAGGAAACGTTCTCTGTGAAGGCCATTCAAATAGAGTTGATCAGGCCGCCTGTTTGACGTTGTGACCAAAACCATCCCTTTATCCCACAAGGACAGAAATAACCGGCGGATAATCATGGCATCGGCAATGTCACGAACTTCCATTTCGTCAAAACAAATGACAGAACCAGCCGAAATCAGCTGGTCTGCTGCATGATCGATCGGGTCGGACTTGCCCGCTTGCCGGGCTGCCTGTATCGCATTTTGTGCCTGTACCATGAAATCATGGAAATGAAACCGCTGGCTGTGCAGACCTTTAGACACAACAGCAAAGATATCCATCAGCAATGTTTTGCCGCGTCCGACACCACCATACAGATACAGCCCTTTTGGCGGTGAGGCCGCCGGTGTTTTTGACCGCGAGAAAAACCGGCCAAATCCGGTCTGACGTGGCTGGTTCTGTCTGGCAGTTAGTGCATGAAACAGATGATCAAGATGGACCATGGCTTCAGCCTGACCCTGATCAGGCTTAAGATCCCCTGATTGCAACCTGGCTTGATAGGCAGAAAGTGGCGAGGTATCTGTCATCACAGCAGCGTTTCTGCCATGCCGGTATCCTTAGCCCTGCCGCTGAACCATCAGCTTTTTGATCTCGCCAATCGCCTTGCCGGGATTGAGGCCTTTCGGGCAGGTTTTGGCACAGTTCATAATCGTATGGCAGCGATATAAACGGAACGGATCCTCCAGCGCATCAAGACGCTCACCTTTATATTCATCACGGCTATCAGCGATCCAGCGATACGCCTGCAACAGCACAGCCGGACCCAAATACCGATCACCATTCCACCAATATGACGGACAAGAGGTTGTGCAGCTGAAACATAAAACACATTCCCACAAGCCATCTATCTGCTCACGCTCTTCAGGAGATTGTTTACGCTCACGCCCTTCCGGTGCAGGTGTTTCTGATTTCAGCCACGGCTCAACAGAGGTTAATTGCGCATAAGCATGGGTCAGATCAGGAACCAAATCCTTCACTACAGGCATATGAGGCAACGGGTAGATTTTCACATCACCTTTGACATCATCAATCGACTTCAGGCAAGCCAGGGTGTTGGTACCATCAATATTCATTGAACAAGACCCGCAGATCCCCTCACGGCAAGAGCGACGGAAGGTCAGGCTGGAATCCATTTCATTTTTGATTTTGATAAGCGCGTCAAGAACCATCGGGCCGCAATCATCAAGGTCAATTTCAAAACTGTCCAGGCGCGGATTTTCATCATCTTCAGGAGACCAGCGATAAATGGTGAATGTCCGTGTATTTTTCGCTTCACCAGATGCCGGATGATGTTCGCCTTTAGTTACTTTTGAATTTTCGGGCAGAGTAAATTGCGCCATGTTATCAGGTCCTACTTTTCACCAAAACGTCTGCTGTTTTTCAGTTATCCAGGCTCGACACATCAATATACGCGAGCGACCGGCGGAATTGACTGTACCTCGTTGGTCAGCGTATTCATCGTCACATCACGGTAGCCAGTGGTTGATTTGTTGTTTTCATCCAGCCACATCACGGTATGTTTCATCCAGTTTTCATCATCACGTTCTGGAAAATCCTCATGCGCGTGCGCGCCACGGGATTCAGTGCGCTGATGCGCTGAACGGACAGTGACCAGAGCCTGGCCCATCAGATTTTCCAGCTCCAGAGCCTCAACCAAATCTGTATTCCAGATCAGCGATCTGTCTTTGATGCCGATATCTGCCATGCCTGAGGCAATGTGATCCATCTTGCGCACACCATCATCAAGAGACGCACCAGACCGGAAAACAGCCGCATATTGCTGCATGGCACGTTGCATATCCAAACGAAGCGCGCCGACCTGGGTATCGCCTTTGGCATGACGCATACGATCAAGGCGATCAAGTGCCTTATCTGTTGATTCTTTGCTGGCAGGCGCTAATGCAGCACCTGGTGTCACCGTATCAGCTGCCCGCTTTGCCGCCGCCCGGCCAAACACAACAATATCCAATAATGAATTTGTCCCCAGACGGTTTGCCCCATGCACAGACACACAAGCCGCCTCGCCAATGGCCATCAAACCCGGAGCAACGCGATTCTGGTCATCAGCAGTGGGCGAGAGCACTTCACCATGATAATTAGTGGGAATGCCGCCCATGTTGTAATGCACTGTTGGCAACACAGGGATAGGTTCACGTGTCACATCAACACCACAGAAAATTCGTGCTGTCTCTGTGATGCCTGGCAGGCGTTCATGCAGGGTTTCAGCATCGATATGTTCCAGATGAAGCAGAATATGGTCCTTCATCGGGCCCACACCACGGCCTTCATTAATTTCCATTGTCATGGCCCGACTGACCACGTCACGGCTGGCCAAATCTTTGGCTGTCGGGGCATAACGCTCCATAAACCGTTCACCTTCTGAATTGGTCAGGTACCCGCCTTCGCCACGTGCCCCTTCGGTAATCAGAACACCTGCACCATAAACGCCGGTCGGATGAAACTGGACAAATTCCATATCCTGAAGCGGCAGACCTGCACGCAGGGCCATTGCGTTACCATCTCCGGTACAGGTATGTGCTGAGGTGCAGGAAAAATACACCCGGCCATATCCGCCTGTCGCCAACACCGTGCGCTGGCCCAGGAACCGGTGAATTGAGCCGTCTTCCATCGATAAGGCCAATACGCCCTGGCAGGCCCCGTTATCATCCATAATCAAATCAATCGCATAATATTCAACAAAGAATTCTGCCTTGTGACGCAGACATTGCTGATACAGCGTGTGCAAAATCGCATGGCCAGTCCGGTCAGCTGCCGCACAAGCGCGCCGGGCCATGTTTTTACCATAGTCAAGGGTATGACCGCCGAACGGACGCTGGTAGATGTTACCCTCTTCGGTGCGTGAGAACGGCACCCCATAATGTTCCAATTCGATCACAGATGGGATCGCCTCGCGGCACATATATTCGATTGCATCCTGGTCACCCAGCCAGTCTGACCCCTTCACGGTGTCATACATGTGAAACTTCCAGTTATCGCCTTCACCCATATTGTTAAGCGCCGCGCCGATACCCCCTTGCGCTGCTACTGTATGAGAGCGTGTTGGGAACACTTTGGTAATACAGGCTGTCCGCAAGCCAGCAGTCGCCATACCCAAAGTCGCCCGCAAGCCAGCCCCGCCAGCCCCAACAACCACAACATCAAGATGATGATCGGTGATTTCATATGCGCTCATTCACTCTACTCCACATCGAATTGGTTCTTTGCTCAATATAGACCCAATTTCTTCTACGTTCAGTCAGCCGGTCATTTTCGTCTGCCAGATTGCGCTACAATCTGAATATTTGCCAAGGCTGATAAGCCTGATTTTCTATAATGCGATTTTTAACACGCTGAGGATTGCCAGTACCGCGATTACAGCTGCAACCATTTTTACAGCCAATACAGCGATTAAGCGGACGCCCTCATGCGCGACATAATCTTCCAGCACAACCTGCAGACCTAAGCTGGCATGCCAGAGCCCGACCGCCACAAACAGCACCACAATGCTGGCATGAGCAGGATGCGCAAGAAGGGCGCGTGCTGTTTGATAATCTGCACCAGCCAAGCTGACCACCAGAAAGATCATCCACGAAACCAGCCCGACCATGGCAATGGCACTGACGCGCTGATGCCACCAATGATGCAAACCGGCCTTGGCAGAGCCCAATCCCCGGGCCTGAGCAAGTGGTGTTGACATTGTATTTGAACGTTTCACCTTCAGATTCTCCTTTAGGGCGCGTTATACATACAAAACAGCCCAAAACAGAGCTGTCAGCGCAAAAGCGATGCCAAGCGCAACCTGGCCAGATTTGTAAATTGCCGGAATATTCAGTCCAATAACCGCATCCCAGAACAGATGCCGTACCCCATTACACGCATGATAAAACAGCGCCACACTGTAGCCGAACAGAATCAGCTGGCCAAAAGGATGGCTCACCACCATTTGTGCCACAGCAAAGCTGTCCTCACCGGCAGCCAGCATCATCAGCCATACAGCCACCAAAATGGTTCCAGAAGACAGCACCACCCCGGACAGGCGGTGTGAGATAGACATCAGTGCGGGTAAAGGCAGACGATAAATCTGCAGATGAGGAGATAAAGGACGCGGTCTGGTCATCGGGTTTGCCCTGTTTAATTTTCAAGCTGAAGACAAATATTCCAGTTTAATAACGAGGTCAGTCATAGCGGATCAGGCAAAATTTATCAATCTTTAGGGTCTGGCTTTTTTTATCTGTTGACGAGGTCTGGCTCTGCAGTCTGTGAGCTTTGCGCTCAGCACAGTTTGACAGACCATACAGACGCCATACATAACAAAGACCGATCAGGTTAATTTCATGGACCATAGTTATGACACAACAGGTGATCCTTTCGATTCAGTCGGCAGTTATGCACGGCGCTGTCGGCAACGAAGCTGCCATGCCTGTTTATCAGCATCTGAAGCAACCGGCAGAACGTCTTGATACTGTCCGGCTTGCCGCTCATCCGGGCTTTGGCACAAGCGCCATATCCATCACACCGCCGCAAGAGCTGCAAAATTTGCTTAACGATTATTGTCATCTGGCCAATTTTCAGAATCTGGGTGCAGTGCAGACAGGCTATTTCGGCCTGCCCAGCCAAATTGATCCTGTCGCCCGCTTTATCAGCAGCAGCCGGGCCATGCAGCGCAATCTGATTTATCTTTTGGATCCGGTGTTAGGGGACGGAGGCCGGCTATATGTGGATCAGGCGATTTCTGATAGGATGAGAGACTATCTGTTACCCCTTGCAGATATCCTTACGCCGAATCAGTTTGAACTTGGCCTTCTGGCTAATACGCCAATCACCAATGAAACAGACGCCATCAGCGCAGCCCGCAGCCTGATCAAGGGACGGTTACAGACTGTATTTGCTACAGGAATCGTTACAGCGGCAGGACAAATTGCAGATATTCTGGTCTGTGCAGACACGCAAACGCTGGTCCCAGCTGAAAAACAATCCAGCGGTGTTTCCGGCAGTGGTGATGTGTTATCTGCTTTTTTCCTCAGCGCGGTTATGAACGGCAAAACAACCCAAAAAGCCGCTGAAATCGCCAGTTACAGCACGGCACCAATTCTTCGCCGTGCCGAAACAAGGCTGACCATGCCGGTGCTGCAGTCTGTATGGGAAGGTCTTGTCTGAACGCCAGCGCTCAGCGCCCTGACAGACCGCGTGCCGCCACCAATTCAGCAATCTGGACAGAATTCAAGGCCGCCCCTTTGCGCAGATTATCTGCCACACACCAGAACACCAGCCCATTTTCAACGCTTGGGTCCTTGCGCAGGCGGCTGATATAAACCGCATCTTCACCTGCTGCTTCAACCGGAGTGACATAGCCTTCATTTGCCCGGTGATCAATCACAGAAACACCATCTGCCTCACGCAACAGAGACCTGGCCTCATTTTCCTCTATTGGCTTGTCTGTCTCAATAAACACCGCCTCACTATGGCCGATGAACACCGGAATCCGCACACAATGCGCAACAAGCTCTATAGCAGGGTCGAGAATCTTTTTTGTCTCGGCCGTCATTTTCCATTCTTCTTTGGTGAAGCCATCATCCATGAACACATCAATATGCGGAATCGCATTAAAAGCGATTTGTTTGGTGAACAACTCAGGCTTCACCTCATCATTCACGAAGATCCCTTTGGTTTGATTGAACAGCTCATCCATCGCCGGACGGCCCGCCCCTGATGTCGCCTGATAGGTTGACACCACAACACGGCGGACGCTATAGGCTTCATGCAGCGGCTTCAGGGCCACTACAAGCTGGGCTGTTGAACAGTTCGGATTGGCAATGATGTTGCGGCCACCATTTTCCTTCAGCATGCCCGCGACTGTATCAGGATTCACTTCTGGGACAATCAACGGCACATCGTCATCCATGCGGAAGGCAGATGAATTATCAATCACAATACAGCCCGCCTCGCCAGCCTTTGGGGCATAGGCTTTGGCGGTATCGCCGCCAGCCGAAAATAACGCAATATCAGCAGAGGAAAAATCAAAGCTGTCAAGCGACTGAACCTTCAGCACATCATCTTCGCCATATGAAATTTCGCGCCCGGCAGAATTGGATGAGGCCAAGGCATATACCTTTGCCGCTGGAAATTTGCGTTCAGCCAGTGTCTGCAGCATTTCACGGCCAACCGCACCGGTTGCACCAACAACAGCAACATTATAGCTCATCTTTTTTCACCTTCTCTGGCTTATCGGGCCAGCGCGTCCATTGCATCAAGTACAGCTTTTGTCATGCCGTCTGTACCCACCTGCTCACAGCCCGAAGCCATAATATCGCCGGTACGCTTGCCAGAGGCCAGCGCATCAGCCACAGCCTGTTCAACCAAATCCGCTTCAGCAGACTGGCCGAAAGAATAGCGCAGCATCATTGCGAAACTGAGGAACTGAGCCAGAGGGTTGGCCAGATTCTGACCTGCAATATCGGGTGCAGACCCATGTACAGGCTCATACATTGCCTTAGGCAGACCTGTATCAGGATCAGGTGCACCAAGTGAGGCAGACGGCAGCATACCAAGAGAGCCTGTTAACATCGCTGCACAATCCGAGAGCAAATCGCCAAACAGATTATCGGTAACAATGACATCAAATTGTTTCGGGTTGCGAACCAGTTGCATGGCGCAATTATCTGCATACATATGGCCTAATTCAACACCAGCACCTTCTGAGGCATGCAAACCGGTCATGACTTCGCGCCATAGCACACCTGACATCATCACATTCGACTTTTCAACTGACATCACCCGGCCATCACGCTTACGGGCTAAATCAAAAGCAACCCGGCCGATTCGTTCAATTTCAGATGTTGAATAAGCGTTTGTATCATAGCCTTTTTTCTGGCCATCCGCCTGAGCATCAATACCACGTGGTTCAGCAAAATAAGACCCGCCACACAATTCACGCAAAATCATGATATTCAGCCCGGAGACCACATCAGGCTTCAGCGTAGAGGCCTCAACCAACGCATCAAAAACAATCGCCGGACGCAGATTGGCAAATAAGTCCATTTCCTTACGCAACGCCAACAGACCACGTTCTGGTTTTAATTCAAAAGCCAGATCATCATATTGTGGGCCGCCGACCGCGCCAAACAAAACCGCGTCACTGGCCATGGCATCTGCCAAGGTTTCATCCCGCAACGGCACCCCATAAGCATCATAAGCCGCACCACCGACCTGATCTTCTGAGATATCAAAATCCAGTGACTTATGCTTGGCCAACCAATCGATCAGCTGCAGATTAGCCGCCATAACCTCTGCGCCAATACCATCACCTGGCAGGACCATCACTTTTCTGTTTGAGGCCATGCGAACTCTCCTTAGGTTTTCTTCTGTCGGCTTACAGCCAGGGCATATCGGCTTTGCGGCCGTCTTCAAATGTGCTGATTGACGCTTCTTTTTCCATTGTCAGACCGATATCATCCAGCCCATCCAGCAGACATTGTTTGCGAAACGGATCAATTTCAAAAGAAATCGCCACACCATTTGGCCGGGAAATCGTCTGGTTGACCAAATCGATTGTCAATTCTGGGTTTTCTGTATCAGAGGCATCTGCCAATAACGCATCCCGCTCATCAGCGCTGACTTTGATTGGCAAAATCCCGTTTTTGAAACAATTATTATAGAAAATGTCAGCAAAGCTGGTGGAAATCACACAACGAATACCAAAATCCAACAACGCCCACGGGGCATGCTCACGGCTGGATCCGCACCCAAAATTATCACCAGCCACCAGTATTTCGGCTGAGCGATAAGCTGGCCTGTTCAGAACAAAGTCAGCATTTTCACCACCATCGTCTGTATAGCGCATTTCGCTGAACAGATTGACCCCCAGTCCGGATCGCTTAATGGTCTTCAGAAACTGCTTCGGGATAATCATATCAGTATCGATATTCAGGATATTCAGCGGTGCAGCCACACCGCTCAATTTTTCAAATTTCTGCATCAGTCCTGCCCTTTTATCCTACAGCTCACGCACGTCACAAAGATGACCATTCAAGGCCGCTGCAACAGCCATTTCCGGGCTGACCAGATGGGTGCGGCCCCCGCGGCCCTGGCGGCCTTCGAAATTGCGATTAGAGGTTGACGCACAACGTTCACCAACATCCAGCTTATCCGCATTCATCGCCAGGCACATTGAACAGCCTGGTTCACGCCATTCAAAACCAGAGTCAATAAAGATCTGATCAAGGCCTTCTTCTTCCGCCTGTTGTTTGACCAGGCCAGATCCCGGTACAATCATCGCCCGAATGCCGTCTTTGACCTTGCGGCCTTCGGCGACTGAGGCTGCGGCACGTAAATCTTCAATACGGCTGTTTGTACAGGAGCCAATAAACACAGTATCAATCTTGATATCTGTCAGCTTCATGCCTGCACTGAGCCCCATATAATCAAGTGCCCGTTCAATTTTTGCCTGTTTCGCAGCATCGCTGATCTTTTTGGGATCAGGCACAGTTGCGGTAATCGGCAAAGCATCTTCAGGGCTGGTTCCCCAGGTTACTGTTGGGGCGATATCTTCTGCTTTCAGCACAACTTCTGTGTCATATTGTGCGCCTTCATCAGAGGGCAGACTGCGCCACCAGGCCACAGCCTTGTCCCACGCCTCTCCGGTTGGGGCCATTGGCCGGCCTTCAAGATAGGCAAAGGTCTTTTCGTCAGGGGCGATCATGCCTGCCCGCGCACCCGCTTCAATCGCCATGTTGCAAACCGTCATCCGGCCTTCCATAGAGAGGCTTTGAATGGCTTCACCTGCAAATTCAATAACATGGCCTGTGCCGCCTGCTGTGCCGATTTTACCAATAATGGCGAGGATAATGTCTTTGGCTGTGACAGAAGGGTTCAGCTGGCCATCAACTGTAATCCGCATATTTTTGGCTGGCTGTTGGATCAATGTCTGGGTGGCCAGAACATGTTCCACCTCAGATGTGCCAATGCCAAAGGCAAGCGCCCCAAACGCGCCATGTGTAGCGGTATGAGAATCACCACAAACGATGGTCATGCCGGGCTGAGTGAATCCCTGTTCCGGGCCGATAACATGCACGATACCCTGACGAATATCTGTCATACCGAAATAAGGCACGCCAAATTCAGCTGCGTTGGTTTCCAGTGCGGCAACCTGAATCCGGCTTTCTTCATCTTCAATACCGGCGGTTCTGTCTGTGGTTGGCACATTATGGTCAGCTACAGCCAGCGTCCGTTCCGGGCTGCGCACTATGCGACCCGCAGTGCGCAAACCTTCAAAAGCTTGCGGGCTGGTCACTTCATGAACCAGATGCCGGTCAATATAAATCAGGCATGTGCCATCGTTCGCGGCATGCACAAGGTGGGCATCCCAGATTTTGTCAAATAATGTTTTTGGTGCTGGCATGTCTGCCATCTCCCCCCGTCTGTTCAGTCACATAAAGAAGCGATGCCGATGCACAGCTATCCGGATGCCTGCTAGGAAGATGATTGTGCAGATGTCCTGACTGTTTTTTCGGCAATACGGGCCGCTTTACCGGTGCGGCCACGAAGATAATACAGCTTGGCCCGTCGGACAGCCCCGCGACGCACCACTTCAATCGCCTGGATTTTTGGCGAATAAAGTGGAAACACCCGTTCAACACCTTCACCATATGAAATCTTGCGAACAGTGAAAGAAGAATTGATGCCACGGTTTGACCGGCCGATGCAGACGCCTTCAAAAGCCTGAACACGTTCACGCGAACCTTCAACCACTTTCACGCTGATTTTCACGGTGTCACCAGGCCCGAATTCCGGAATTGCCCGCTGTTCAACAACTGCGTCCATCTGCGCCTGACCGATTTTGTCCAGGATATTCATATTACGTCTCCATAAAGCTGAGCGACACTAAAACAGTATTTTTCAGAAAAAGTCAATCTTTATCGCCTAATTTTGAGCGATTTTTGGCACAAAAGCTGTTCCAGAGATCAGGTCGCCTTTGTTTCGTTTTCATCTCGGCGTTTTGCTGTCGCCAAATCTCTATTTGCTGATGATGTCCGGACAGCAAAACTGGCGGCACATCCTGCCCTCGCCAGTCACGCGGCTGAGTGTAGTGGTCATGTTCTAAAAGGCCGGTCTCAAAACTTTCTTGCTGATGGCTTAACTGTTTTCCCATCACCCCAGGTAACAGCCTGACAACAGCATCCAGAATCACAATTGCGGCCTGCTCGCCACCAGACAGGATATAGTCGCCGATGCTGACCTCAATGAGCTGGTAGTGATCAATCACCCGCTGATCCAGCCCTTCATAACGACCACATAACATGACCACCCCTGTTCCTGCCGCAAGCTCTCTGACATAAGCCTGGTCAAGTTGCCGGCCACGCGGCGACGGGTAGAGAAGCGGCGGCCGGTTTGCGTCTGTGTAAGCATTCACCACATGATCAAGCGCCGCGCCAGTGACATCAGGACGCATCACCATACCGTGTCCGCCCCCCAAAGGCGGATCATCCACTGTATTGTGCTTATCCTGCGCAAAATCACGGATGTTATGAACATTCAGATTCCACAACCCGTCTTTCAGGGCACGGCCAGCAATTGACTGGCCCAATGTGCCCGGAAACATATCCGGAAACAGAGTCAAAATATCTGCTGTCCAGCTTGTGTCTGTTGTAAAATCAGTCATCATCTTCTGCTTCATCTGATGATGAAGACCCTATCGCCAATGTGATCTGGCCTGCACCAAGATCCACATCCAGCAAAAATGGCGGGTAAAACGGATACATTTCTGTCTGGGTTTTCTTTGACCCTGAACCTGCCACTTCTAGGATTTCGCCAGCACCAAAATTATGCAGACCAACCACATGGCCAAGTTCTGTGCCATAATCAGTCCTGACCTTCAAGCCGAGCAGATCAGCATGATAATGTTCATCCTCTGCCAGGTCTGGCAGCATGCCTCTGTCCACAGACAAAGTCTGGCCGCGCAATGCTTCAGCCGCACTTCTGTCGGCGATCTCCTCTGCTTCACAAATCAGCAGATGTTTGGCTGTTGCTTTTACCTTCAGCTTCAGCCAGCGTCCGTCCTCAAGACGAACCGGCCCATAAGCAGCCACATCCTCAGCCACAAAGGTGAACGGTTTTACCTTGAACTGACCGCGGACACCATGCGCGGATGTCACAGCCCCAATGATGACCATGAGCTGTGCCTCCTTCTTCTGACGGGGTGTTTGTCCACCCCTCATCAGAGGTGAGGGCAACGCTGCCGCTGCCCCCGACTTGTTACATTATGACTGAGCTTCGCCGTCAGTCTCTTCTGCTGCAGCTTCGGCTTCGGCAGGCGCTTCAACTTCGGCAGGCGCTTCATCAGCAGGAGCCGCTTCAGCTTCGGCAGCTTCGGCGGCGGCGGCAGCGGCAGCTTCGGCAGCTTCGGCGGCGGCAGCAGCGGCAGCTTCGGCAGCTTCAGCTTCACGTTCTGCCCGCTTTTTGCCCGGAGCAGATTTCTTTGGCTGTTCGCGCAGCTTTACAGGCTCAGCCAAGCTGACAGTTGATAACAGCTTTTGTACACGTTCGGTCGGCTGTGCGCCCAAACCCAGCCAATGTGTGATCCGCTCACCATTTACCACCAGACGCTGATCATTGTCTTTGGCAACCATAGGGTTGTAATGACCTACGCGCTCAACATAACGGCCATCACGCGGGGCAGATGCCTCAGCGACAACGATACGGTAAAACGGGCGTTTTTTTGATCCGCCGCGGGACAGTCTGATTTTCAAAGCCATTTTTCATCATTCCTTTTCATTGACAGTGACTTAATTCTTTAAACGAAACACAAGGCTGTGGATGGTTTACTTCTTCCGGCCCGGAAATCCACCTAAACCGGGCAGACTCCCACTTCCGAACGGATTAGGCAGTTTTCCGCCGCCCATACCGCCAAGCGGGTTCCCTGATTTGCCCATCTGTTGTGATAATTGCTGCATCTGTTCAGCAGACGGCATACCACCCATACCCCCCGAGCCACCCATGCCGCCACCCAGCATTGCTTTCATCGCGGCTGCCCCGGATTTGGTGCCCATCTTTTTCATCATTCTGGCCATATCCTGATATTGTTTGACCAGTTTATTCACATCCTGAACGGACGTGCCTGAACCTGCAGCAATCCGCTTGCGCCGAGACGCATTGAGCAGAGCAACCTGTTTGCGTTCGCGCTTATTCATCGACAAGATAATCGCTTCTTGACGTTTGATCATGCTGTCATCAACACCCGCAGCGGCAATCTGTTTCTGCATCTTGCCCAGACCCGGCAGCATGCCCAAAAGGCTGCCCAGGCCGCCCATTTTCTGGAGCTGGCGCAGCTGGGTCAGAAAATCATTCATATCAAATTTGCCAGAGGCCATGCGCTCGGCCATGCGCATTGCTTCTTCTTCTTCAATTGCCTCAGCTGCTTTTTCGACCAGGGCGACAACATCACCCATATCCAGAATGCGACCTGCCATACGGGAAGGGTCAAACGCTTCCAGCGCATCCAGCTTTTCCCCGACACCAACCAGCTTTACCGGGCATCCGGTGACATGTGTCATAGACAGCGCCGCGCCGCCTCTGGCATCACCATCAAGGCGGGTTAGCACAATGCCTGTAACAGACACAGCCTCATTAAAGGCTTCTGCGGTACGCACCGCATCCTGACCAGTCAGGCTATCTGCGACAAGTAAGGTTTCATGCGGGTTCACTGCAGCCTTAATCTCGCGTAATTCAGCCATAAGAGCTTCATCTATCGCCAGCCGGCCAGCCGTATCGAGAATCAATACATCATAGCCCTGCAGCTGGGCAGATTTCAGTGCCCTTTTAGCCAGCTGTACCGCTGTTTCAGTATCTGATTCGGGCAGAATCCCCGCTTCAACCTGTTCAGATAAAGCGCGAAGCTGTTCACGCGCAGCAGGCCGGATCAAATCCAAGCTGGCCAGCATGACCTTTTTTTTCTGTTTGGTCTGCAGATGAAGGGCTAATTTACCTGCGGTAGTTGTTTTACCTGAACCCTGAAGACCAGCCATCAAAATGACCGCGGGCGGCGTGACATCCACCATCAGTGGCTTGGCTTCACCACCCAGCATCTCCACCAGACCATCATTGACAATCTTTATCACCTGTTGGTCAGGACGGACAGATTTAAGAACTGCTGCCCCCACAGCCTTGTCACGGATGCTGTCCATAAAAGATTTGACAACCGGAAGCGCAACATCAGCATCCAGCAACGCCAGCCGGACTTCGCGCAGGGCGGCATTCACATCAGCCTCATTCAGCGTGCCCCGCTTACCAAGGCCGGAAAACACCGATTGCAGTTTGTCTTTCAGATTGTCAAACATATGTGCTTTCGTCTTACCTGATGACTGCCTGTTCCGAATTAGCCAAAAGCCAAACCAAAAAGGCGCCTGTGCTCGAAAACTTCAAGGACAGACGGAACCCGCTAAGGTCGTTAAAGGCTAATGATGCCAATGATGGAAGGTTTCTATCCCATTTTTGTGCCATTTGTCAAGTAAAATCTGGCTTCCTGTAGAAATTCCGGTTAGGCAGGTGAAGGGTTTAGGCTGTTTACGCTTTCCAGAGTGAGAGGATAATTGCGGGTATGTTTTTTATTCTGAGCAAGGTTCTGGCATTTGTGCTGAACTTTCATCTTCATGGATTTTATTGTCTGGTTGTTGCTGGATTACTTCGGTTTGCTGGTTTCAGAACAGCAACCAAGGCGGCACTTATATTAGCAGCTTGTCTTCCTGTAATTTATGGATTTACCTGGATTGGAAACCAGTTGCTGCGACCATTGGAGGATGCTTCCCATCCGCCTGAACAGGCAGAGTTGGCGGCAGCCGACGGGATAATTGTTCTTGCTGGCTTCACAGGCCGGCCTGTCGTGAGTGCTGAGCGAAACGAGCCACAGATAAATTCAGCAGGAGAACGCTTCTTGAAAGCTGTTGAACTCGCCCGTATATATCCAGATAAGCCGGTTTGGTTCGCAGGCTATTCAGGCCAACTCATTCCAAAGGGGTGGTCAGAAGAGAAAATTACTAAAGCGTTGCTGGACCAGTTAGGCCTAGATATCGAACGATTTTCCTTTGAAGCGGAAAGTCGAAACACTGCTGAGTCGGCAAAAAATATGTATCGCTTAACCCGGCCCTCAGCTCAGAGCCGTTGGGTTCTGATCACTTCAGCCACGCATATGAAACGGGCGGTTGCCAGCTTTAAAAAACAAGGCTGGACAAATCTGATTCCCTATCCGGTAGATTTTATTACCCGGCCCCACGCACATGCTGCTGGTTTTAGTTTGTCCGCAGGACCATCGTTAATCAGAACAGCCTTGTATGAACATATCGGCTATTTCGCCTATTGGCTGACCGGGCGGATTTAAACCAGCCAGACTTTTGTCAGCTTTGTTCGTCATCATCAGGCGCCAGGCCGACCAAGGCACGGGCAAAATCCTTTGCAGTAAAGGCTTGCAGATCATCTGCTGCCTCACCCACACCGATCATATGGACAGGCAAGCCAAATTCCTTGGCAAGTGCAACCACCACACCGCCCTTTGCACTGCCGTCAAGTTTGGTAATAATCAGCCCTGTAAGATCTGCACAAGCCTGAAACGCCTTTACCTGAGAGAGCGCATTCTGGCCAACCGTTCCGTCAAGAACGATCAGGCTGTCATGAGGGGCGTCAGGGATCAATTTGCGAATCACCCGAATAATTTTCGCCAGCTCATCCATCAGCTCTTGGCGGTTCTGCAACCGGCCGGCTGTGTCGATGATCAGCACATCTGTACCAGCTGTCTTGGCCTCTTCAATCGCCCGATAGGCCAGTGCAGCAGCATCACCGCCACGTTCGCCGGAAATCACCGGGGTGTCTGTGCGCAGACCCCAGCCCGCCAGCTGTTCAATCGCCGCCGCCCGGAAAGTATCAGCTGCCGCCAACATCACAGACTTGCCTTGCGTCTGGAAGCGGGCGGCCAGCTTTCCTGCTGTGGTGGTTTTGCCAGACCCGTTCACGCCAACCATCAAGATAATATGAGGATGATGTTCACCAGTGACAGATAATGGTTGTTCTACGGGGGCCAAAATCTCTGCTAGATGGGTGCTCAGGACCGCCCTAAAGCTGTCTGGGGTCACGTCTGCCTGCCAGTTATGGCGGCGTAAGGCCTCGGCAATGTCAGCCGCTGCTGCCACACCAATATCTGCCATAATCAGCGCATCTTCGAGTTCTTCCAGGGAAGCGGCATCTATCTTTTCCTTACCAAACAGGCGAGTCAGTCCAGACAGGTTCAGCGTGACTTTTTCAGATGATTTCCGCAAACCTGATGTCAGTTTTTTCAGCCAACTCATCTTCTAACCCTTTTTGCTTCTTAAAACCTGTTAAAGCTGATGTTCACAGAGCAGTGGTGAGACATATACAAGGCTATCTTCGGCTCGGTCTATCTGCACCGCAACAAGCTCACCAGAATTTATCTGACCTGTTGGCCTGCCTGCCTGGCCGGAGGTAAGCCTGGCTTTTTCATAGCCAGATAGATAGCCTTTCGCACCAGCTTCAACAAGCAGCATATCGGATGTACCCACGCGCCGGGCCAAATGCGCAGCCAGTTGTTTGTCACCAACGGCTTTGACCTCTGCCACACGCTGTTTAATCACAGAACGGTCAAGTTGCGGCATATTGGCAGCCGGCGTGCCCTCGCGCGGCGAATATCCAAAAACATGCAAATGGGTCAAACCTGCTGTGGTGATCAGCTCAAGGGTATTCTGATGCGCCTGTTCAGTTTCGGTTGGAAAGCCAGCAATCAGATCTGCCCCGAAAACCACATCCGGACGGCGACGACGTGCTTCTTCACAGAACCGAAGCACATCACGGGCCAGATGCCGGCGTTTCATACGTTTGAGAATCAAATCATCACCATGCTGAACCGATAAATGCAAATGCGGCATCAACCGGGCATGGGCTTCAAGAGCAGACATCAGATAATGATCCGGTTCAGCCGGATCAAGCGAGGACAGGCGCAGACGCGGTAATTCAGGCACAGCCTGCAAAATCGCTAAGACCAGCTGACCAAGGCGCGGCTGACCAGGCAAATCCTGGCCCCAGCTGGTAATATCCACACCAGACAGGACAATTTCACGGGTGCCGCCTGCGACCATCTTCTTCACTGCAGCAATCACGTCCTCTGCCAGCACTGAGCGTGAATTGCCCCGTCCATACGGAATAATACAGAACGTACAACGATGATCACAGCCCTGTTGAACCTGCAAAAAGCCACGTGTGTGATCATCAAACCCGTCCAGCAAATGACTGGCAACATCTTCAGCTTCCATGATTGAACTGACCTGGTGCGGGGCAAGGCGATCGGCGGCAAGGGCAGACCATGTATCCGGCGTCATTTTATCCTGATTACCCAACACGCCGTCCACTTCAGGCAGGCTGGCCCACCTGTCGGGGTCAATCTGAACCGCACAACCGGTCGCAATAATCCTTGCATCAGGTCGTTCACGTTTTATCTTCCGGATTTCCTGACGGGCTTGTTTTTCAGCTTCAGAAGTGACCGCACAGGTATTGACCACCACCACATCATTCAAGCCAGCGGCTTCGGCATGTCTGCGCATTACTTCTGATTCCCAGATATTAATCCGGCAGCCAAAGGTGCGGATGTCAGGTCTGTTCTGGCGGCTCACCTGTTTACGCTCCGGCAGCAAGTGAAGGGGTGTTGAAAAGTGCGGCAGGCACGATTCCCTGCGCCACATAGCTGGCCGGACCGGTCATTACGACATGGCCGTCACCCCCCCGCCGCCAGCAAATCTGTAGCGCCCCGCCATCAAGATGGATTATCACCTCATTTTCAGTCAGCCCGCGACGCACAGCAGCCACAGCAGCTGCACAGGCCCCGGACCCGCACGCCATCGTCACCCCGGCCCCGCGCTCCCACACCCGCATACGGATGGTCTGGCGATCCAGAATTTGAATAAATTCAATATTTGCCCGATCAGCAAACAGTTCATGATGCTCTGCCAGAGGACCCCATTTTGCAAGATCAACTGCGTCTGCATCATCAACAAAGAAAACCGCATGCGGATTACCAACAGACACTAAGGTCGCGAGGCCAAAATCAGCCAGTCCCAGATCAACAGACAGCGTGTCCACTCGCTCTGTGGTGGGAATATCGGTCCAGTCAGTGAAAACCGGGCCCATGTCCGCGCTGATGATTTCACTTGCTTTATCCGCACGCCAACCGGTCAAGTGACCCGCAACTGTCTCAATGCCGATGTGATCAGCACCAGTTTGATCCATCACCAGCCGCGCCACGCAGCGTGTTCCATTTCCGCATGCTCCGGCTGGGCTGCCATCTGCGTTGAACATATCAAGGCGGATCGTCTGCGGAGTATCAGACCGGCGAATCACCAAAATCTGATCACATCCCAGTCCCAAACGCCGATCCGCCAAAAGGCGCATCTGATCAGCATCTGGCATCAGCTGGCCATCACGGCTGTCCAGTACAATGAAATCATTGCCCAGCCCGTGCATTTTATAAAAAGACAGATCAGTTCTTGTGGTCATAGTCACTTAAGTTCTGGCAAAAGGTGCCCATATCATAGCAGAAAGTCAGCAAAATAGCGATATCAGAGCGAGAGGGTCATGGTGAGAGGCACATGATCAGACGGTTTTTCAGCCCCGCGCGCAGCCCGGTCAATCGCCACAGCCTCAACCTTATTCTGTATATCGGCGCTGACCCAGATATGGTCAAGCCGGCGGCCACGATCAGATGCAGCCCAATCCCGGGCCCGATAAGACCACCAGCTGTAGAGCAGCTGATCCGGGCCGAAATGAGCCCGAACTGCATCTGACCAGCCACCTTCATCGATCAGAGCCAGCAAAGCTTGGCGTTCGATATCCGTATGCGAGACAACATTTTTCAGCTGCCGTGTTGACCAGACATCCTCGGCCAGAGGCGCGATATTCAGATCGCCCACCAGAACAGATTTTTGCGGCTGATTCTTGCCAAAATAATTTGTCATTTCCGCCAGAAAATCGAGCTTATGGCCGAATTTCGGGTTTTTATCCCGGTCAGGTTCATCCCCGCCAGCAGGAATATAAAAATTATGAATGGTCAGGCCGCTGATCGTTGCACTGATATGACGGCAATCAGTCCGTCCCGCCCAGTTCATATGGCTGATATCTGTAATCGGCAGGCGAGAGAGAATCGCCACCCCATTATAGGATTTCTCTCCACGCATGGCGATATGGGGCCAGCCCGCCTCAGCGATTGCAGCATGTGGGAAATGTTCATCTTGAGTTTTGGTTTCCTGCAGACAGAGTACGTCACATTGGCTCTCTTTTAGAAACTTCGTAACTAATTGAATTCGCAGTCTAACTGAGTTTATATTCCATGTTGCGATTTTCATCGTTTTCACTTTACCCCAATTTTACCCCAATTAAATGGCTGATTTAGCTCTTATATCCAATCACCAGCTCAATGCGATAATTAAAATCATACAAACAACAAGCAAACTAATATACGCAACAAACGGCTTAGAGAAAAAACTATCAGATTGATGTGTTGCTACTCTCAGATTTTGATTTCTCTCTTTTAAAACCTTTTTGCTAACCTTGCTTTTGCTTGTCACGCATCATTCCTCCTCATACTCAACCAGTTTAACGGCGGTACCCGAAGCAACAACCATCAGCATTCCGTTTTTACCACCACCTGTCACTTCATGATAATCTAAAGCAACTCCCACAACCGCATCGCCACCCAATAAATGGGCTTCTTTTCTAAGTTCAGCCATTACTGTTTTTCTCGCATCTTTAAGGGTGGATTCCATGGCTTTACTTCTTCCACCAACGATATCACGAACGCCTGAAAATACGTCTTTGAAGAAATGCATTCCATAAACACATTCAGCAGTAACAACTTCAATTTCGTATTCAATTTCGTTGTTGGCAACATAATAAGATGTTGTGAGCGTTATTTCGCTGCTGGCGTCATGTTTTAATTCCTCTATTTCTTCGCGAGACATTTCAGATGTGGTTAACGTTCGGGACCCCCTTACGCTTTTCACTCCCATGGCGGCTGAACAGTTCTCACAGTAACCATCAAATAAAGTCTCAACTTCGGAACTACACCAATCACATTTGGGCATTAGCACGCCTCCAAAAAATAACTAAATTAACGCCAATTTTGCTCTCTCAAGCTGCCCTAAATACTCTTCCTGAAGTCGCTCTGGGCTTTCTATTTTTACGTTCCCCAGCCAATCAGGATGAAGCAATTCCCAAATAAGTTCTCGATGTCCTCTACATTTCAAAAACATGATAAGCGAACCGTCTTTCTGCTTAACCATTTTTTGTGATGCATGGAACTGAACTTTTTCAGCTCTGTCTGCGACTTCTTTGGAAAATCTGATTTTGATACCCCATAACGCATCGCCATGAAAAACACCAAAACTTTCTGCCGCCCAATCTTTGAAACTAAACCCTTCTTTTGGGTTAAAATCCTCTTTCGTGATTTCAAGGTCTGTGATGAGGTCTGCTCTATACGGAATTGGGGCTCTGTTGCCCGTAGAAGCCACTACGTAGGTAAATCTGCCAAATAGTATGCCCAACGGTCTAACTTGACGCTGAACGGCTTTCTGCGCCTTCTGGGAGCGATATTTGAACTTTACCTCATAAAACCCCTCAATGGCTCTTTCCATTGTTCGCATCTGGGTGTCGTCTAAGCGTGTTCTGGGTGCAACATTACCAGTGTGTCTTGTTCGGTCTATTACTTCACTCAAATTAGAAGTCGCAGAAACGGACAACGGGTCTGCATCTGCAAGAATTTTAGTTAAAGCTCTCGCCTCAACCCCTTCTTGCATTCCTCTCAACATTTGTTCTAATGCTGCCTTTTCGTTGCTTGCAAGAACCATGAGCTCACGAGGCAAAGACCTAATTTTCCAGCGTTTCGTTAGATGATGGTCACTGTCGAGAACATATTGCTCCACCTCAAAGCCCAACTCCTCAATTCCATACATCATTCTCTTTACAGTTTTCAGCGAAACTGGCTGTCCACGTTCAGCGATTTTGTCGCCCATTTCCTTGAAAGTAAGACCAATCGAAGACGCCTGAAGGTCTTGAGCAAGCAGAACTAACTCTCTCAGTTTCGTGTAAGCCATCAAACAAACTCCCGTAACCCAACGCATGTATCAACCTTTTATACCCCAATTTTTGTCTCATTAAAATGAGATATTAATTTTATCGAAGGAACGAAAAACAACTTGGAGATTAAAATGACAAAGACAATCAAATTCACAAAGCGGAACAAAGTCACAATCACTCGCAACGCAAAAGGACAGGTCGTTTCTATAACTCTTGAGCCTTGGTAGCCTCGCACTGAACAAGGCAGAAAACTGTTCGGAAAGAAACATATAATAGGGAGCTTTTCGCTCCCTATTTTTTGACGGAATGGTGCTTCTGGGAAGCTACATTCAAAGCAGTTTGTTCACAAGCTATTGAGCTGATTATTTTAGTCTGACGCCTCTGAAAAAAATTGACTTTTCGTTGAGAACATTTTTAGTTTTTGAATTAAGGTTCAAGGAAATTAAAGTTTTTGGAAGAAGTGAGACAAACAAATGAATCAATGGATTGCTGATATTTTCGGACGATTGCTGACTGTCCTTCATGTTATTGTATTTATTGGATTGGCGTTGTTTTGGTCAAGCTCACTTGATAACTACGATACAACGACGCCCACTTTAATCACTCTTGGTTTATTAATCATCTACGTGTTATTTGTTGGAACAATAGCAACATTTATTTCCATCCATGAAACCCTTCAGAGAATTGAGAAGTTGCAAAGAAGGGAAAGCAACAACAGCGCTCCTGATTTACCCACCGCTCTCACAAAAAAGCGGAATTAAAGCACTCAAAAAAATCGCTTTCTTTAGATTTATTTAAAAGAGGACTGCACAAGAGCTCTATCTGGAAGGATTCATGACTGCTTCTGGTAAGCCATACTCGAAACAGTTTGTTCACAAGCTATTGAGCTGATAATTTTAGTCTGATGACTTAGGGAAAAATTTCACTGAACAGTTGGGATTTTTTGAAAAGTTGCCATCACAAACAACTCGATAAATCTGGGTTGTATAAATATCTACAACAATTGCCAACTAGCCTCATCCTTGAAAGAGTGATAAAGTATACCACCGATCTCAACAGCTGCTAATCACGATTTCGTTGCCTTATCATCGAAATCACTCTTAAGTTTTTCCTTTAATCCCTGTAAATGAGAGACAACAAAAAAGATTAGTCAAACAAGAAAAAAGTGGTTTCTTATTCTATAGATTACACAATTTTACAGCAGCCTCTCTGGCAAGCCAAATACCACTAGAGTATGTCTCTTCAGTAAGAGTTTCCTTTACAAAACCTTTTGAACTAGCAACGAAGCGCTCTTCTGTATTTACCCGAACTTTCGGCTTTACGCGTAGTCTTTTTTTGGATGCTTGGGAAACATTCCTAATCATTAGATCAACCAATTCAACTTGGTTATCAAGATTGAATCTCGGAAACACCTCTATGATATAATTAGCATTCTCTTCCAAAATCTGTGTCAACAATAAAGCGTAGTCGTTTTCTTCTTTGTTAAGCAATTTTAATTCATTAAATTTCTTTCGAATTGCTAACTCTGTATCGACGATTGTTGTTCCGCACTCCGACAACACATATTCTAACTCGATAAAAAATTCGTCATAAGGAATTTCATTTAATTCCGTTCTAGATACAGTTAATTGATCTTTATCCTCGCGAGAAAGACTACTGTTTGATGTGTTACCGCTTTGTGAACTGCTTTTAATTTTTTCTGAAGCAACAGATATGCGGCTCATAGGGACATAATCAGAGAAGCTCGAAACGAATTTTTCGTTAACTAAAATCACGTGTTTTGGGACTTTTTTTAAAATCTCAGAGTTCTCAAAAGCTGTATCGCTATAAATTCTCTGATACTGTTCGCCCGCAAAACAAAAATTTGGGGCTAGCAAGAGAACAATCAGCATCAAAATTTTATTGGTAAATGACATTTTGAGCGCCCGTTTTCTCAAAAGAATAAATGTTCGACCACACCACCTCAGAGGACACGAGGTCTATAAGTTCAAAATTTATTTGATTATAGCGTGTTTGTTGGTTTGTTGAGGTATTGATTGCATCAATTGATGTGATTCTGCCCGAAAGCCTGAAGTCTGCTCCGAGTATTTTGCCATCAGCACTTTCTCCTGAAACAACATCTGCTTCCTTCAACTCGTTCTCCTGCACTACCATGGCAACATTTTGGCGTCCGACGATCCGAAACAAACCCTTACCGTTTTTAATGAGACCAACTCTTAGGCGATCAGTAAGTAAATCTTTATTGATAATCGAAGAGCTATCATTGATGAGATAATTAGAATCGACTATTATTTTCGGCTTTTCTTCTGAAGAAAGCTCAAGACCAGATGATATTATATCGTTCACCATCAACTCTGTCATGGTTATGACGTCAATAGCTTCAACTCCTACCCCTTGGGGTGTAACGGACCCACCATCTGTGCTCTCTTCTGAGGATTGAACTTGATCATTCTTGATATTGTATTTCGCGCCAATCTGAGCAGGGATGTTAGTTTGACAAGCACTCAAGAGAGCTGCAGACACCATTATTTTAACGATCATTTTGGAATTTTTATGATTCATTTATTCGCTCCTATTTAATAAAAATGAACAAGCCTATCTATTAATATTTCGAGATTTTTCCTCCATGCCCCACGGCAGGCTTTTTTCAATCTCTCTGCACCTATAAAATGATCGGACATCTTTGATACAAATTCAGTTTCAATTACTTCATCAAAAATGTCTTGTATTACATATCTGGTTTTCACTGTGCACTTCATATCCAAGCCGACGGCTGGGAGTGTTTCAAACACTTCTAGCATTCTTATGGTCTTGTCAGCACCCTCTTTATATAAGTTTGCTGAACGCAAGCTTTGCACTAAGACCTGTTCCATTGTTTGAAAGTTTTTCTGAACCATTCGACCATTTTGGGTCTGCCCAAGATTTTTCCACCAAGTCCAAGGCACTACATCGACACCACCCACCTTCACTGGTTTAGTGAGCTCAACAAATCCAATTTCGCCCACTAGCTTACCTTCCGCATAAGAGTAATCTACAGTCGCAGGCGTAATAGATTTTGTAGTCAACTCCATCGTTTGACAGCCAGCTAAAACAAAGCAAGCGAATATTATTCCGATACCTCTGTGAAGATTGCTCATTTGTATACCCCCCAATTTGGTGCGTCTGTCGGCACAGACCAAGTCGGCACGTCTCTTCCCCAACTAATTTGACATCGATCATTCTCAAAAATTTTGGTCAGTTGCAGAATGTTTTGACTCGAATCATACACAACTGAATGACTGTTGTTTGAAGCACCAAGAAATACTTTATTTGGAAGGTTATCCCAATATCTTGTGTCAGCTTTTGTTGCTGTGCTAGATGCAGCAACATCGGACACTACTGCAGCTGCTATTGCGACCCCAGCTATCGCAGCAGCAGCGACAGCAGCATCATCTTCGCCCTGAAGAGCCAAATCTGCGGCAGCAATGGCTGTCACTTGAGCAGTTCCCAACATAGCATTCGACATACTTTCTGCCCCTTTGCGAAATTTAACTTTTCCGTCAACTACCGCATCGACAATCCGTCCGCCTCTTGTCTTTGCCTGATATAAAACGTCACCGCCCAATAGCAGTTCTTCTTTTCCATCAATATTGAAACTATACGATTCAGTGTTATCACTTATGTTTCTGTAAACAAGTATATTAGAATACCGCCCAGCGGTCTCTTTCTGAGGTGCCTTACCTGTCTCCACTATTGTAAAATACTGTTTTTCATCACTGTCTAAGACTAGGCTTGAAAGGGCTACTGGTAGTGAGGACGCTTTCTCACTCGCGTCAAGTTTTCTACCCTCACAAATTAAAGCCCAAGCCTCCAGCGTTGGCATTAGAAAAAAGTCTGCTCGATATTTTTCATTTTCTGCAAAACTATCTTGTAACAAGGCATTTTTGAAAGCAGCCCTAGCGTTATCAAGCAAACCATCGCCTATCTCTGATAAACCGAGGTAATAAAAAAGCATGGAACGCTCATAGGCGTCTCCTTTGAAATCTTTAATCGAATCGCTAGTGAAGGTCTCCTGCGCTTTTTTAGACCAAACATCATCATTATAAAAATTATTAACAATTTGAGCGGAAGCTGTGAGATTTTTTTTCGCGTCCTCGAACTCGCCAAGCTGAAATTGAACCAGAGCCAGTCTATTAGAGGTAAGAACGAAATTCCGTTGGCCTCCAGCTTCCACAGAGTTAGCAAGTCTTCTCAGATGAGGGTTGGAATTACTGACACTAGAATTGACTTCCAACGTTGAACTCACAGGCTTGTTTTGCGAGGCTCCGATTGTAAGCCGATCATCCGTTACGCAACCACTTAGCGAAACAATCACTACTCCAAATATAAGATTGGGTCTAAACATCAACCACTCCAGACTAAATTTATCGGATATGCTCAAGCCTATCAAAAAAACTTCAGTGAGTAAAAAGCATTAGAACCCTCTGCTATTTCTTTGCTGCATTCATTAATTCATTTTTGTTTATCAAACCCTGTGTAGTCGCTCTTAGTCAACTCCATGATGTAGTCTGCACTTTGAGTGTGGTCATAAGCTCTGGTGAGAGTTTCAATCGATACACCAGCATTTTTAGAAATCGCATTCAGCGACACGTTTCTTCTCAAAGCCTGTGAAATTGCCAGGTGTCTAATGCTGTAGATTGTGCGTTGTTTTCCGTCTGCATCTGTAGACAGCCCAAGCTTCTCCAATACACGTTTGAAAGCAACATTAGTCGTCTCAATCTCTTCATGAGCATGACCAGATTGATTTGTGCTCTCTGGATGTCTGAACACCAAATCTGTTGGATTTGTTGAATGATTGTATTCCTGACAAATACGTTTCCAATCAGCAAACATCTTTGCGGCATAGGGCTGACACACAACTTGTCGTTTTCCAGTTTTGCCATCAACTGTCAGGATTAGGCGTTGAACTCTCTCGCCTGTCTTTGGGTCTTTAACTTTCCTGTCATCGATATTTCCCCACTTGAGAGACTTAAGCTCTCCAACTCGACACATTGCCATGAAAAGAAGCTGCCAGAAATACTGATTGCTTTGCCTATAGAAGCGATACATGGGAGCAAAGTTTGTCTTTGCCATGTGTGGTGGCAAATCATCAACATAATGATTTGTGAGGTAATTGGTGATTTTGTTCCACTCGCTCCAAGTGAAATCAGGTCTTCTGTTCTGCTTTACTGAATGCTTGAGGCTTTTGATTTTAGGACGTTGAGCTGGAAGCATGAGTTCAGACTTTTCAGCGAACTCATAAACCAGCCTTATCATCTGCAATTCGATATTGATTGTGCCATTAGATACAGGACGGTCTGAATGAAATTCTGGCAATTTAGACCTGTTGTGCCAGCCTCTCTGGCGTTGCCCTTTTGCTTTTCTCCAGACAATCCAGTTCTCAATATCCAGCGAATTAATCTCTGCAAAATCTTTGTCCATTTCCTCAAAATAAGGAATGACTGCACGAGTGTTCACTGCCTTAAATCGATGGAAACGAACTTTATCCAGCAAGCCCGCTTTAAACCTGTTCTCGTAATAAGTTGCCGCTTGCTTATAGACTTGCTTGTAAGACACAGCAGAAATGCTGATGCCCATCGTCGCTCGTTCTTTGAGTTTCTGATATTGGGTCTCAGCAAACATCAACGCTGATGAATATTCTCTCTGATTTGTTGATTTATCTCGAATGCGAGGATTTGGGGGGATTTTGATTTCGTAATACCAAAAATCAAGTTCCTTGCCCGATTTATGAATTGCTCTGTAAAGCCTCAACTCACCATTGTGGTGTTCTGTAAAAGAATGCCTCTGCATAACAGAAACTTACCCCACATTTACCCCAACAGACAAGTCAAAACAGGGATTAACCCCATATTTACCCCAAATTAAAAACTCGTGTATTGATTAATAACAATAAGTTAGGTGACTGTTTCTGCCTCCTGCAGGCATAGAACGTCAGGCTGATGCTCTTTCAGAAACTTTTTAACTAACTGAATTCGCAGTCTAACTGAGTTAATGTTCCATGTTGCGATTTTCATGTTTTTTGCTTTGTCCCAAATTTTTCCCAATTAAACGACTGATTTAGCTCCCCCAAGCTGCTCAGAATACTTTTCTTGAGGTCGAACTGCGCAGCATGTTCCAAACACTATAAAGGAAAGAGAACTACATTAGAAATCAAGATCGTGAATTTTAATGGCACAATTTTTGCTCCAAAACACCTTAAATTTGCATATCTCCTCGTAGCGCACACATCAAAACGTGCTGGTTCCGAACTTTAACAGTTCAACATTTGAGATGTTCGCAAAAGCAAAACAGAAACAAAGAAGCCCTTAATTTTCGATGAAGCCAATTTTGAAAAAAAATGCTAGAGGACTTCAACAAAAAAGCGCTCCAGCTTATGAACTCATTCGCCTTGCTGAGCTCAATAAAACGGGGCGCTTAACTGAATTATTTTCTAGCACCTTAGAAGTTCTCAAGAGGTATCCATCTTGTTTTGAAACTTGGAATTTTCTAGGGGATGTAAGTTTAACTTTAGGAAACTCCACTGACGCTCTCTCAGCTTTTAAAACTGCCCTGAAATTGAATCCAAGCGATGCAAGGGTCAATAAAAACCTAGCAATAACTGAGTATATGCTGGGTAATAATGAAAAGGCTTTAAACTTCTTTAAAATAGCTTCATCTTTATCGCCAAAAGATCCAGATAATCATTTCAATATTGGAAACATATTGAGAGATTTAGGAGACATAAACGGTGCGATCAGCGCTTACAAACATTGCATAGCTTTAAACCCAAAAGACTCGGAAGCATATAACAACCTAGGCACGGCGCTTTTATCTGATGGGGAAATAAATAAAGCAATAATAGCTTATGAAAAAGCCATCCAGTTAGTGCCCAGTGACCCCAATGCGCATAATAACCTCGGCCTTTGCTTTCACTATCAGAAAAGGTTCAAAGAAGCGGAAGAAAAGTACAATGAGGCCCTAAGACTAAATCCAAAGAGCATTAATTCACTCTTCAATCTAGGAAATGTTTATTTGGAGAAGAAAAATTTTTTGAGAGCTATTCAATATTTTGGGCAGACAATCCAGATTGACCCAAATGCACACAATGCGTTTAATAATTTAGGGCTTTGCTTGGCACAAATTGGCGATAATACAAAAGCAATTCAAGCATACAAAAACTCTATCTCAATTAATCCGAATAATTCTAATGTTCACTTTAATTTAGGTAATGCCTATCGAGATGTAAACAGAAATGAAAAAGCGATTGAGTCATATAAAAATGGACTTGCCATCGACCCTTTAAATGCCGTTTACCTAAACGACCTTGGAATACTTCTTGCTGAAAATGATAGAGTTGATGAAGCTCTTTCTGCTTATCAAGCGTCACTAGATATTACAGGAGGAGACGCCAGAACTTTTCTGAACATTGGTAACTTGTATAAAAACAATAACGAAATTGAAAATGCCATTTCTGCTTATAACAAAGCCCTAAAATTGAAAATGGATTATGCGGATGTCTACAAACAACTTAGCTCGCTTATAAAATACGAAAGAGGTCACCCACACATAGAAGTAATTAGTAAATTATTGACGAACAACAACTCCGAAGATATCGAAAAATGCAGGCTACATTTCGCCTTCGCAAAAATTAACGAGGATCTGAACGAGCTCAAAATAGCATTCCAGCATTATGTTGAAGGTGGCAGGATAAAAAAAGCTCTCTTATCTTACGATATTTCACAGGATAAAACCAATTTCGAGCTGATAAAATCGAATCATACAAAAATCAAATCCATTAAGTTGTCAGTAAAAAACTCCACGTCGAAATCGAAGCCAATATTCATCATTGGAATGCCTCGTTCTGGTACAAGTTTAACAGAACAAATTATCACTTCCCACTCTCAAGTCTTTGGCGCTGGAGAACTTCCAATCGTAAATAATTTATTCAGCTCTATGAGTTTGGGTATCAGTGAAATGACATGTGAAAAGTTATTGGAATTACGCGCAAAATATCTGAATGAAATGGCAGCGATAACAGGAAAAAATAAGTTTTTTACTGATAAAATGCCGCAAAATTTTATGCACTTAGGTGTTATAATAGAGCTACTTCCTGAAGCAAAAATTGTCCACGTTCACCGGAACCCAAAGGCTACTTGTTGGTCTAACTTCAAACATCTTTTTACGTCAAACTCAATGGGATACAGCTATGATCTGGAAGATGTTGTTCAATACTACCAATACTACAAGGACTTGATGAAATATTGGGAACAGACTTACCCCAATAAAATCTATCACTTAGATTATGAGCAGTTGACCTCGAACCCTCATTTAGAAACCAAAAAATTGATTCAGCATCTGAGACTTAATTGGGAAGATGCATGTCTGCATCCTCATGAAAATTCAAGGCAGGTAAAAACTGCCTCTCAACATCAGGTGAAAAAGAAAATTTATAAAAATAGTTCGTCGGACTGGGAAAAATTTGAAAGCTACCTCCATAAAAAATTTAATTTTTTAACCTGAAGGTACAGTAAAACGGACTTTTTACATTTCTCACAGATACTTTTCTGTCAACTGCCTTAAGAACTAGCTTAAACCCATCTCTTTCCTTATCTTAGTGCCACTAATTTGAGTAATTGAATCATCAAAAGACTCTTGCTCAATGTCATAACCAACTTTTCGCCCACACGTAATATTAGTGATATTCGGAACTAGTTGGATTGCTATTACCCCAATTTTGACAATTTCGGACTTGAATTGCGACCTGTCCAGTCTTGGCCAACGCTCTTTTAAATAATTCTAAATGGCCATCGTGAAAAGGCTGCCATCTTCCAAGCATCTGAACAGTTGGTTTTCTCCAATTAAATGGAATCAAATGGGATACAATTTGATTTGCATAGAGGTCTGAGTTTTTTTCTTTGATATGATAGTCTGGCTTAAAATATTTAGGCCTCTCAAAAAGCATGTTGGTATCTTCATAACGGCTTTTTGAGACGGTATCCATAGATATACTAATGCTTACATCCAAAGAAACTCTATGTGCTTCGATTGGGCAAACAAAATCTAAGATAACAAATTGCTCGTTTGACTCGTTGGCTAGGTTTTGCATTCGCTCGACTTGTCGTCTTCGTCCCAAATCAGAAAAATCCCAGTCGTTTGCATTTTCCCTTATCTTATCTGCGTTGAGATGTTCAGCTCCTAATTTTTGGGCTAGCTTATTAGCTAAAAATGTTTTGCCACTACCTGGAAGTCCAAAAATTAGTATTTTTAATGTTTTCACGCACCTTTCCCCTATCGAACCAATGATTACTGTTTCAAAGGAGCAATCTACATGACAAAAAAAATCAAAACATCTCAAATAACTGAAGGGCGCAACGCATCAAAAAATTAACTAAATTCAGAAGGGTGCCCTTATTTAGTTTCCTGCAGACACAAAACATCTGTGTCCAATTCAGCCAGTTTGGCCAGAACCAGCGGCAAGCGCAACCGCACTGAGTTAATGTTCCAGGTTGTGAGTTTCATCACCAATATCCCACTTTTGATAGCTGTTCAGACATCTGTGCCAGTTTGCTTCTGAAAAATCCAGAACTGCCTTTACTCATTTACAGATTCACATAACGCCAATCAATTGAATGTTGGTTTACATTTTTTCATCTGATTCTATTCAAATTGATAAGTAATCAAATAATTTTGATCATTTTTTCATCTAATTTTTAATATTATAATATATTAATATATTGAATAATGAGAGTCTTCCCAAAGTTCACATTTCTCCTGTTTGACAGCTCCTTCTCTTTGTGCGGTGTCACCACGCAAAGGGTCTGGGTTGCTGTTGTGATGGAAGAGAAATGACCATCAAAGCTGATTTTGAACATGCAGCTAAGCAGTATGAGTCGAATCAAGCTAAGGAGGCCTATTCGTCTGTCCGGAAACTGCTAAAGCGCCACCCCCGGCATTTAGACTGCTTAAATTTAGCCAGTTTATGCTGCATACAGCTTGGTAAATTTTCCGATGCATTGAGCTATTCGACAAAAATACTGTCTGTGCAACCAGGTCTTGCCTTTGCCCATTATCAGCGGGGCACAGCCCTTTATTATCTGAGGCGGCATGAGCAGGCCTATCAGGAATTCAAGAAAGTCATAGATATTCAGCCTGATTTTGCCGAAGCGTTTATCTATCTCGGTCTGATTTCTAAAGACCTACAGAAATTAGATGAGGCTGTTGTCCATCTAAACAGGGCGGTAGCGTTAAAGCCAAATGACAGCTCGGCCGTGAATAACAGAGCTCTTGTGCTCAGAGCATTAGGCCAGCTGGATGATGCGCTTCGTGATTTATCTCATGCAATAGTGCTTGATCCCCAAAACCCGTCAAACTTTAATAATCGAGGGGCGGTTTGGACTGAGCACGGAGATTGTGAACGCGCCCTTGGTGACTTCGACAGAGCGGTAGCATTAAACCCTGACTATGCTGAAGCGCTGTTTAACAGGGGGGTTGCCCGAAGGCAACTGGGCCGCTTTGAAGAGGCATTTGCTGATTTTAATAAACATCTGTCTTTAATTCCTGATCATGCTGAAACGCAGAATGAACTGGGCCTGACGCTGTTTGACCTGAAACGGCATGAAGAGGCATTAGCGATTTTTGACAAAATGATCTGTTATCATCCGGATAAGGCTGAGCTGTTTAATAACAGGGGTCTGGTACATGCCGAATTGGGTCAGTTTGAAACAGCACTGGCTGACTACAGCAAAGCAATAGCGCTTCAGCCTGAATTTGCTGCAGCCTTTTCAAACAGAGGATCATTAAGGACAGAGCTACATCAGTTTGATGCAGCATTGGCTGATTTTGAGCATGCGTTGTCACTTGACCCTGATTTTGCTGAGGCCCAATGGAATAAGGCACTTCATTTGCTTCGCTTTGAAGATTATGAAAGCGGGTGGCGACTGTATGAGTCGCGGTGGCAAAGAGATAAAATAAAATATACCGCCCGTCAGCTCACAAAGCCGCTTTGGCTGGGCGAAGAAAATTTGCATGGAAAATCAATTCTTTTGCATGCAGAACAAGGGCTGGGAGATACTATACAGTTTTGCCGGTTTGCCCTACAGGTTGCCGATTCGGGTGCACATGTGCATTTGGACGTGCAGCCTCCTTTGCGTGAGTTACTGGGACAAATCAGAAGTGTTGAGCTGGTTAAAACAGAAGATGTAGAAACTGGCAGTTTTGATTATCATTGTCCGCTTATGAGCCTGCCGCTCGCGCTGAACACCACACCAGACGAAATACCTTTTCAAGATGGCTATCTGAGCTGTAGCCCTGATGAGGTTAAGAGCTGGTCTGAACGTCTTTCAGGCATAACCGGGCTTAAAATTGGCATTGCCTGGAGCGGGAATGCAAACCACGAAAATGACCGGTCGCGAAGCATGAGCTTGCAGACATTTTTGCAGGGAATGCCGCGGGATTGCAAATTGTTCAGCCTGCAAAAAGATATTCCCAAACGAGACAGGGCCCTGTTTGAGAACACGGCCAACCTGCAGCATTTTGGTGGCGACCTGAAACAAACAGCGGCCTTATGTAAAATGATGGACGTCATCGTGACTGTGGATACCAGCATCGCCCATCTGGCAGGGGCCTTGGGTCAGCCGGTCTGCCTACTCTTGGCTTACACCCCTGACTTTCGGTGGGGCCTGAACCGAAAAGACAGCCCCTGGTATTCCTCAGTCCGCCTTTACCGGCAAACACAGGACAGAAGCTGGGCTCATGTCTTTGCAGATGTCCGAGAGGATATTTTCAATCAATACATCTCAGGAAACAACAGGAATGAAACTTAATCTTGGTTGCGGATCAAAGCTTCTTGAAGGCTATGTGAATGTAGATAAATTCAATATTTATGATGTGGATATTGTCCATGACCTGGAGGTTTTTCCCTATCCGTTTGATGATAATGTTGCCAGCTATGTCCTTTTATCTCACGTCTTAGAGCATGTGGGGCAAGACCCGAATGTGTTTCATAACATCATCAAAGAACTTTACCGCATCTGTGCTGCTGGAGCGATTATTGACATCAGAGTCCCGCATCCCCGGCATGATGATTTTCTGGCTGACCCCACACATGTGCGGCCAATTACGCCCTTTGGCCTGTCTTTATATAACAAAAAGCTAAATAAACAGTGGGAGAGAGATGGCAATGCTGCAACACCTCTCGGCCTGATTCATGATGTTGATTTTGAGATAATTGACACTCAATACATGCTTTAGCCCCACTATATGGAGATGATGCAAAACGGACAGCTGAAAAAGGATGAGCTGAACCAGATGGTCGCCACTCAAAATAATATTGTGAAACAAATCAATGTGAAATGGCAGATCCGCAAAGACAGCTGTGGCGGAAATTTATGAAACTTTCACCTGTCCATCGAAAAACACCCATTTGCAGGTATTGTTCGTGAACCGAGCTTGTTAGGGTGTAGATGTAAAATCAGCACAGACGATCCCGTCTTTGCGCGACTGGAGAGAGAAAATATATCATGTCCAGAAAACAGCCCCCCGCCGTGACCGATTTTCCCCATCATTGGCATACCACCACAAGATGGGATGATAATGATGTTTATGGTCATCTGAATAATGTGGTGTATTACCGGCTGTTTGATACCGCCGTGAACAGGTTTTTACTGGATAATGGACTGCTTGATTTCAGAACGGGTAAGAATGTGTATCTGGTCGTGGAGACTGGCTGTTCTTATTTCGCTGAACTGGCCTATCCGGACAAGCTGATTGTGGGGCTGCGGGTCGCGCGTCTTGGGACATCGTCGGTGACCTATGAAACAGGCCTGTTCAGAGATGGTGAAGCCGCAGCCGCAGCTGCCGGACATTTTGTGCATGTGCTGGTGGATAAAGCCAGCCGCAAACCGGTGCCGATTGAAGCAAACAGCCGGACGGCGTTTGAAACATTGATGATGTGATCAGGTGCAGTGCGTCTGCAGCCTGTTAATTCTGATAAGAGGGTACGCCGAACAAACGGTTGTTCAGAGACCCGCCATAAACAGGGTTTTGCAAAGTAACTGTAGTGGTCACGCCTAGCGCATCTGTGATCACCCAGCGGCGCAGCTGCCAGGCACCGGCATCAAATTCAAGGGTGAGCCGGCCTGCGCCTTCACCAGTGTCTTTTTCCAGCTGAACAGAAGCAATGCCGTTTTCCAGCCGCGCCGATGTTTTCACCTGTTCTGATCTGAAGCTGACGGTCTGTTCCAGCAAGGGGGCAAATGGCGTTTCACTAACCGGATAGGCCTCAACAGTCTGCGCGATTTTATCATCAATATAGACCCAAATCCGGCTGGTCACGATCGACAGGGTTTCGGGATTTGTATAATCAAGACGCAATTGAAACGGACGCCGAAAATAAACATGCCCTTCGCCAATCGTGCCATCTGATGAAATCTGGATAAATTTAGCCTGCAGGGTGGTCAGCTCTGTGATCGCATGTTCGGCACGTGCGATAAGCTTGGTCTCCTCAGCAGACTGGGCAGCCAGATGAGACGGCAAAATAAGGCTGAAAATCAGTGCCAAGATTGCCATCTTCAGGCGAGAGATTACCGGCTCAGTTCTCGTCATTGTGTATAAGAACCTCTCTTTTACCAACATGATTTGCCGCGCTGATGATGCCTGCTGATTCCATTTCTTCAATCAAGGTCGCCGCCCGGTTATAGCCAATTTTCAGATGCCGCTGCACAAAGCTGGTTGAAGCCTTTTGTTCACGAACAACCAATGCAACCGCTTCATCATAAAGGCTGTTTCCGGTAGCTGGCAGCTGACCGGCACCTGCAAAAGATGGATCAAATGCGGCCGCTTCATCTTCTTCTGTCACACTTTCATTATAGTCAGGTTCACCCTGCTGACGCAGGAAGTTAGCCACATCCTCAACCTCTCTGTCATCAACAAACGGCCCATGCACACGCACCACCCGGCCACCCCCTTCCATAAACAGCATATCGCCGCGGCCCAAGAGCTGTTCTGCACCTTGTTCACCCAAAATAGTACGGCTGTCGATACGTGAGGTGACCTGAAATGATATCCGGGTCGGGAAATTTGCTTTGATCGTGCCGGTGATCACATCCACAGATGGCCGCTGTGTTGCCATAATCACATGGATACCAGCCGCCCGCGCCATTTGAGCCAGACGTTGTACAGCAGCTTCAATTTCTTTGCCTGCCACCATCATCAGATCAGCCACCTCGTCAATCACCACTACGATGAAGGGCAACGGGGCCAGATCAAGCACATCTTCTTCAAATACTGGCCGGCCAGTTTCAGAATCAAAGCCGGTCTGAACGCGCCGTGTCAGCACCTCGCCCTTATTGCGCGCTTCTGCCAGCCGTTCATTATACCCGTCAATATTCCGGACTCCCATTTTGGCCATATTCCGGTATCGGTTTTCCATTTCCCGAACCGCCCATTTCAACGCCATAACCGCTTTGGACGGGTCCGTGACAACCGGCGTCAACAGATGCGGAATCCCGTCATAAACTGACAGTTCAAGCATTTTCGGGTCAATCATAATCAGACGGCATTCATCCGGCGTATAGCGATAAAGCAGAGACAAAATCATGCCATTGATGCCAACTGATTTACCTGAACCTGTGGTCCCGGCCACCAGCAAATGCGGCATCCGCGCCAGATCAGCAATGACCGGGCCGCCAGCGATATCCTTACCCAAGGCCAGCGGCAGATTGCCCTTGTTTTCCTGCCAGGCCGGATGATCAAAAATATGCCGCAGCAACACCATTTCCCGGTTCTGGTTAGGCAATTCAATCCCGATCACATTCTGACCAGGCACAACCGCTACCCGAACCGCCAATGCCGACATTGACCGGGCAATATCATCTGCCAACGCAATCACCCTTTGCGATTTTGTGCCTGGAGCAGGGTTCAGCCCGTAACGGGTGACAACAGGCCCGTCACGTACATCTTCAATTTCACCCTGAATCCTGAAATCGTTCAAAACCTGTTTCAGCTGTTCTGCATTTTCATCCAACAGATTTTGATCGGCGCCAGCTTTGGTCTTTGGCGGTGTTTTCAGCAATTTAAGAGGCGGCAATTTAAATTTATCATTCCCGTCAAAATCGAAACTGGACTGTAGTTTTTGCGCTGCACGGGGGGGGACCTGATTTGCCTCTTCTGACGGCTCTGCGTCTGCTGCCTCTGATGCATCACCCGCCATAAGCACAGGTTCCTGTCTGACCTTTTTTGCTGTCTTGGTTTTTTTCTTCTGTGGTTTGGGTTGTGCCACAGCCTCGTCTGTCTTGCGCGCAGCACGACGGCGAAGGGCTGCAGCCAGAGGCTGTGTGAGCGGACGCAACAAACGCGGCAAAACAGCTAACCCCGTCCATTGCCGCCGCGATATGGCAGAGGCCCAGATATATAAAGCTGTTCCCAGCCCGGCTGAGACAAGACCTACAAGATGGCGCGCGGACAGCCAGGGCGGCAAGGTGGCGTCGCCAAACAAGCTGAGCGCAACATCAAGCCCCAGACGGCCAGTCAGCCCGCCCCGCTGGCCAGAGCCACCATCATCAAATAAGCCATGCGCCGCAATGCTGAATAACAGCACAGCCAGAACCAAAACAGGAAGCCGCCATTTCCATCTGTCCAGCCGTTTTGTTGTGATAAGGCGTGTGCCCCAGATAAAAGGGGCAAGAGCAAAACCCACCGCAGCCAGTCCCACTGCCTGATACAGAAGATTTGCCACATTTGCCCCGACAGGCCCAAACCAGTTCTGGACCTCACGCACGGAGGCTGTATTCAACGACGGATCACTGGTGTTCGCTGTCAATAACATAACCAGCAGGCAAAGCGCCATTGCACACATCACCAGACCGGACACCTCAACCAGCCGATGCCACAAAAAGGTCTGCAAACCAGCAGACATCAGCGGAGGTTTGTCTTCACTATCGCTCATAAGCTGCTTTCAAAACGCGCCAGCCTCTGGCCCAGCTCATCAATCTTGTCGTGATCATGCACGATCGCCAAACGCAAATAACCGGCTGCCGGATTTCCTTGTTCTGTCTGTTTCGCCATCACCGAACCTGGCACGACTTTGACAGCCCAATGCCTGAACAAATGCTGCGCACAGGCCGCATCATCACCGTCAAAGGCATCGGGGACAGGATACCACAAGAAAAAGCCCCCTCCAGGAATTGTGACCGGCACATGGCCAGACAGAATATCAAAGGAGGTTGAATAATGCTGGCGAATTATCTGATTATGCTGATCATCGCGATACAGCGCGCCCGCCACCCGCAATAGCGGCGTGGGAACCAGCGCGCCGCCATTTGCCACCACCAGCTTGTAAGCCGAGATCAAAGATTTGTCTCCACATAAGAAGCCTGCTCTCAATCCGGCGGCATTTGATCGTTTGGACAAAGAATTCAGAACCACCAGATTGGCGAACCGATCATCACCGGCAGCGGGCATCTGATAGGCAACTTCAAGCGCACTGGTCGGACAGGTTTTACGCCAGATATCAATATAGCATTCATCAACCACCAGTAAAAAATTGAACTGGCGGGCCAGCTGCAGCGCTTTGGCGATATACTCAGGCGAGGCGATCACGCCATGTGGATTGGTCGGGCTGCATAAATATAAAATTGTGCATCTGGACAGGGTCGCTTCATCCAGACTGTCCAGAGACGGCAAAAATCCAGTATCAGCAGAAGCATTGATATAGACAATCTGGCCACCAGACGCCAATGCCCCGGCCCGCCAGGCATGATAAAACGGATTGCTGACCAAAGCACAGGCCTTCTGTTTCGCGCCCCGTACACACCAGCCTAGCAGGTGAAGCGGTTCACGCGTGCCCGGTACAGGAACGATATGATCAGCCAAATCAAACCGGCCCGCCAGACCCGGAAAGCGCGTGCTGATGTAAACAGCCAGATCATCCAAAAACGCTTGATCTGCAAACGCTTTTGGATAGGCCTGCCAATTATTCGATTCAGCTGCCAATGTCTCTGCAAGCCAGTCAGGTGGCGGCATCCGCGGCTCACCTACAGTCACATCAAGCAGCTCGTCGTGTGATTGCACAGGCACGTCATTCAGGATCTCTCTGACCTGAAGGAACATATTATCATTGAAAATTGAAAAATCAGGGTTAAGCATAGACAAGAGCAATCGCCCACAGGGCGTTGGTGGTGTTAGAAAGTTGTTCTGAGCACATTAATACAGTCACGGACGGTGAGCAACATGAATGGGCCGGGTTCTGTCACTGAAAGCTTATCTAGACTAAAGAGGGCATTTTTATGACTGCGGCAATCTTTCTGGACAGAGATGATACCCTTATCAAGGATACAGGCTATATGTATAAGCCAGAGGAGTTTGCCTGGAAAGACGGCGCTGAAGCCAGTCTGAGGCTGTTTCAGCAGCATGACCTTCCGGTCTTCATCGTCACCAATCAAGGCGGCATCGCCAGAGACTATTTTACTGAAGCCCAGATGCATATGTTTCATGACAAGCTGTTAGCAGAGACAGCCAAAATAGGTGGTCACATCACCGATATTGCATTTTGTCCGCATCACCCTTTATCTGTGACCAAAGCCCTGCGAACACCATGTTCCTGCCGCAAACCAGAACCTGGCCTGATCCTATCGCTGGCAAAAAAATGGCAGCTTGATCTGTCCTGTTCTGTTATGATCGGAGATAAGCCATCAGATGTTGAAGCCGGACAGGCAGCAGGATGCAGAAGCTATCTGGTCGGCAAAGATCAAAGCTTGTTAGACGTGGCCAAGCTGGCCCTGTCTGAGCGAGACAGTTTAGGCTGAACAGGCCCTGCCACATTACCCTTACAGACAACAGAACAACAGCCTATGACACAAACCAAACCTCATATTCCAATTGCGCTTGTCGGCGGCGGGCTGACGACACAGGTGATGGCGCTTACCCTGATGCATAGCGGATTTGAGTTTATCTGGTTTTCAGGACCACCATCCCGCCAGCCCGCTGCTGCAGACACCCGTACAACAACTATTCATCATGCAGGCAGGGTGATGCTGGAGACATTAGCACTGTGGTCTGCTTTGCCAGAGCCCGCCTATCCGATCACAGAAATTGCTGTTGCAGGTCAACAGGCCCAAACCCGCTACAGAAAAAAATACATCAGCTGGCCATTGCGCTGGCAGCATGGGCACAGCCCTATGGCCTATGTGGTATCTAATCAGGCGTTGAAAACTGCCTGTGACGAGCTGATTACATCCAATTTATCTGCAGATCGGATAAGCGCTGTCAAAATCGAACAGCTGCAGGCTGGCCAGCCAAATATACTGCAAGATAGTGAGCAAAATTTATGGTCATGCGATCTGGTGATCGGATGTGACGGGGCAAACAGTCAATTACGAAAACAGGCCGGGCTGAGGGCATTTGACCAAAGCCGACAAGAAACTGCGCTTGTCACAACAGTCACAACAGAAAAACCCATTGGCACAACAGCCTATCAACGGTTTTTGCCTTCAGGTCCGCTAGCTTTGATGCCGACAGCAGCAAAGTCAGCTTCTGTTGTCTGGTCTTTGCCCGCAGCGAAAGCCAGTGCGCTGAATCAGCTGGACAATGCCGCGTTTTCGGCGGCAGTTACAACCGCGTTCGGGCCTGATTTAGGTAGGTTGTCACAGGACACGCCATGCCTGTCCTGGCCGTTGAAACCAACGTATTGTCCAAAAATCAGCACCGCCGGGTTTGTGTTGGCAGGAGACGCCGCCCATGCGCTTCATCCGCTGGCAGGGATGGGATTCAATCTGGCACTCAGTGACTGCGCGGTTCTTTTGGATTGTTTACAAGCTGCAGCAGGAGCCGGGCTTACAGCTGGCCATGCTTCAGTAACAACAGCTTATCAGGCGCGCCGAAAGCCAGAAATACTTGCCCTAACCAGTGCCACTCAAGGCCTGAACAGACTGCTGACCAGACCGCAGGACCCGTTATATCAATTGGCGTGTGTCGGTATGTCCGTGCTGGGCCAACTGCCTGCCAGACGGCTGCTGTCAGAGCTGGCAATGGGCGGGCAGCTGTCTTCTGCACCCTTATTTGACGGGCATCTGCGCGCGCCTGCCGGATAGATGTGCTGAACACAAGCTTAGCTGAGGCCGGCAACGCGGTTATGATAATCTGCCATCAGCTGGTTCTGGCGCTGGCCATAATCATGCAACAGATCCCAGCTGTAAATGCCGGTATCATGACCATCACTGAACACCAGGCGCACCGCATAGCTGCCCACCGGTATAATTTTTGTAATCGTTACATCGTGTTTGCCGACCGGGGTCTGTTTTTGACCAGGGCCATGTCCCTGAACCTCAGCAGACGGCGATTCAACCCGTAACAGCTCTGCACTGAGCTCAACGGTAACACCTTGTTCGAAACAGACCGTCAGCTGATCGCGGGCAGCATTGCATCTGATCTCTACTGGCCAGATATCAGTCTGTGCCTTTATATCCTTATCGGAAGTCATTTATTTTGTCTCATTTGCGAGAGGTTAAATCCAGAGTGAAGAGGGCTATTTGTTGGTTAGGCGGGTATAGTCTTCATCACTGATGGGCCGTGCCGCCTGTTCCAGCATAATAGGTACACCATCTTTTACAGGAAACGCCAAGCGTGATCGCAAGCTGACCAGCTCAGATCCCTGCTTGTCATAGATTAAACCAGACAAGCTGACTGGACAGACCAGCAGCGATAATAAATTCCCATCAGTGTTTGGCGCCTTGTTCATCATGTTCAGAATGACTGGCCATTTCCAGAATAGCAACCAAAAGCTCGGCCCGGGCAGCAAGGTCAGGGCTTTCCAGCAATGCCTGTTTTTCAGAGACTTCAAATGGACAAATCATAGACAAGGTTGAGACCAAACGTTCATCTTCACAATCCTGAATATGATCCCAGTCAACTGTATAGCCTTTCAGCTTAAAATAATGCCGCAACACATCGATCAGATGGTCACGATCAATCTGCGTTTCTGTCAGGGTTAAATCAGCCTTGAAGTCTGTCCAGGAGACCCGTGCCAGATGATATCCATCTTCCGCATTTTCGCAATCCAGCAGGCGAAATCGTGATGTGCCGGAAAGGGTGATCACCATGCGGCCATCATCGGTTTCAGAATAGCTGCTGATACGCCCCGCACAACCAATGTGATAAAGGGCTTCTTGTTCACTTTCATCTCGGCTTTGGATCATGCCAATAAGACGATGAGGCTGCGCCATGGCATCACGTACCATTGATAAATAGCGCGGCTCAAAAATATTCAGGGGCAACCGCCCACCAGGCAGCAGTAATGCACCTGAGAGCGGAAATATGGGTATCTGGTGAGGTAATTCTGAAAATTCAGGTTCAAACGGACCGCGTGATGTGCCCATATCTGGCGTCCTTGTGTTAGGGTCTGTCAAATCATTAACTGCCAGGCTGGCACGGCCGCAATACGAACCACGCCTGTGCTGACAGACCATGATATAGAGCAGAAATCAGGAAAACAAATAGGCAGACAATTTTCTGCGGGCCGCTATAACGTCTGGATGGGTGTGGCCAAGCGCATTGAAAATTTCAAACAGCTGTGCTTTCGCTGCCCCATCCTGCCAGCCATTATCCTGCTTAATCGACGCCAGCAGCAGCAGCATCGCTTCTTCAGAATTGCCACCTGCATAAAGGGCAAGGGCAAGGTCCTGATGTGCCTGAAGATCAGTTGGATCGGCAGCCAGCTTATCACGGAGCGGCTGGATATCTGAGGCAGATTCGCCAGCCCGTTCGGCCAATTGAACAGCGGCCAGAGCCTCTCTCATCTCAGGCCGGTCGCGCCTGTCTTCTTCCAGATTGTCGATGATATCCCGTGCGCTGTCTAAATCGCCGAGCAGGACAAGCGCCCGCACCAAACCAGAGAGCGCTGCCAGGGATTCAGGCTGTGCTGCCAGAGCCTGTTGAAAAGAGACCAAAGCCTGCTCAGCATCCTGGGTTTCAAGGGCAGCCAGACCTGCTTCGATCATCGGGCCGATATCCGCTGCCCCCGGCACAGCGGTCAGAATTTTTTCAACAAATTGGCGCACAGCTGATTCAGGCTGGGCCCCGGCGAACCCATCCACAGGCCGGCCTTCAATAATGGCATAAACAGTCGGGACTGACTGAACCCGCATCTGGGCCGCGATTTCCTGATTTTCGTCAATATTAACCCGCGCAAGCCTTAAATTTGCATGGCCCGAAACGACCTTTTCCAAAATCGGGCCAAGCTGTTTACACGGCCCACACCAAGGCGCCCAAAACTGGACAATCACGCCTTTGGTTTTGCTGGCCTCTATCACTTCAGCCATAAAATTATCCAGCGTTACATCAATGATATCAGCAGAAGCGGTTTCAGAAATAATCGGGTCCATCAGGGTCTATCCAGAAAAAAATTACGGGGTTAAAATGGCATGCGCATGTGGCCAGCTTTGACAGTATTTAGCAAAAATGGCTTACGAACTATAGCTCTATTTTGGGGCTTAGCCGTTAGTGTCAAGGTCAAGCCAGTTAATCCTCACACCCTTTTGTGCCAGGAATTGTTCAACATCTGCTGGAGACATGCCCACTGTGCGATCATTAACCAGTGGATGCATATATAAAACATTCACATCCCGCAGGCGGCTATCAATAAATAAGGTGACATCATAATGAACGCCGGTGACCATCGCCAAAGGGGTTACCGCCCCGGGCCGGACGCCCAAATGCTCCAGCAGACGATCTGCTGAGCCGAAAGACAGGCGCGCCGCGCCCATCTTATTTGACAAGGTTTTAAGATCAACATCTGCATCTTCTGGCAAAACCACCAAAAAATTTTGTTTCTTTTTATCGCGCAAATACAAATTCTTGATATGGCCGCCCCCGTCTTCAGCAGATAAAAAACCATCCCTGACCTGTTTTGAATCAGCGACGGTGCGCAGGGGGATATGATCAATCCGTTGCACAGAAAAACCGCCAACTGTCAACATATCCAGCAACTGATCAGAGGTCACAGGCAAGCTGTCTTGATAGGCAGAAGAGGCATCCATGTCACATTTGCTCCGGTGGTTAAGCCTGCAGAGGGGTTGTCGAGGATATAGTGTTTCAAAGCCAAAAACACAAGGCAAGAGCAGCAAACATGGCTGAATGTAACGAAATGCAACAATTGACGGGCTGTGGGTGGGTGACTTAAGTGTAATCAGCATACAAAGCGGGACAGCACAACTGTGCATAAGGCAAGGTCATGAGCGACTATAAGGACATTCACATCGCTGTGGTTGGCTGCGGAATGTGGGGCCGCAATATTGCCCGCAATTGTGCTGGTCTTGGCGTGCTCAGTCATGTAGTTGATCCCTCAGCTGAGAGAGCGGCCGAATTTGCGCAGTCTTTTTCAGCACAAATTGCCAGCTTTGATGAGGTCTGCGCGAACCCATCGGTTCAGGGGGTGATGATCTCAGCTTCGGCAGCTGCGCATGAACCGCTGGCCATTGCCGCCCTTAAGTCAGGTAAACATGTGTTTGTGGAAAAGCCCATGGCACTGACACTGGCCTCTGCTCAGGCCATGAACGCAGCGGCAAAGGCCACAGGCAAACAGCTGATGATCGGTCACCTGATCCGGTATCACCCCGCCTTCACAGAATTATGCACACAAGTGGAAAATGGAACCATCGGCCGCATTTGCCATATTCAGGCCAACCGGCTGGCGATGGGACGCATCCGGAACACTGAATCCGCCCTGTTTGATTTATGCCCGCATGACCTGTCCCTGATTTTGGCGCTGGCCGGTGGTCTGCCGAACAAGGTTGTCTGCCATGGCGCGGCCCATATCACACCAGGGGTGGTTGATTTGCTGTCAACCGGGCTGGGGTTTGATGGTGGTGTGACCGCCGGAATGATGACAAGCTGGGTAAATCCGATAAAAGAACACCGGCTGATTGTCACCGGCCAGACCGGATCACTGATGTTTGATGACACCAGGCCCTGGCCGGAAAAGCTGACTTTATTCAGCGATCATATCACCCAATCAGGAGAGGTGTTTGTGGTGGAAAGGGCCAGCCCCATACATCTGCCTGTAGATGAAAAAGAACCGTTGAAACAGGAAGTCACGGCCTTTGCCGATGTCTGCCGTACCGGCAAGCCTGCGCTGACAAACGGAGATGAAGGGGTGGCTGTACAAACTGTTTTAGAACAGATGGCCAGCTGCCTGCATCAGATAAATTGACCCTTATCCCCTGAACGGAGCCTGAACACCAATGACCATGTCCTTTATTGATCTTGCTGCCCAACAGAAACGCCTGCGCGGGGAAATTGAGGCACGCCTGAACGCGGTTCTAGATCATGGCGGCTATATTATGGGCGCGGAAGTGGCTGAGCTGGAACGCTCATTTTGTGACCGGCTGGGGGTGAAACACACCATTTCCTGTTCTTCTGGCACAGATGCGTTAATTCTTGGCCTGTTGGGTTTGGGGGTTAACCCTGGGGACGGGGTGATTGTGCCCAGCTTTACTTTCGCAGCCAGCGCAGAAGCGATTGCGGTTCTTGGCGCCTGTCCTGTCTTTGCTGAGGTGGGTGCGGGCAGCTTTAATCTGGATACCGAGCGGCTGGGTGATGCGCTGACAGCAGGACAGGAAGCAGGTTTGAATATGGTCGGGATTATTCCTGTTGGGCTGTTTGGCCAGCCCGCCGCCCTTGATCAGATTTGCGCCTTTGCCGCCGAAAAAGGATTATGGGTGATGGATGATGCTGCGCAAAGTTTCGGGGCCATGTGCGGCGGACAGGCCGTTGGCAGATTTGGCGCGGCCACCGCGACCAGCTTTTTTCCGGCAAAGCCGTTGGGCTGTTACGGGGATGGTGGGGCTTTATTTACAGATGATGACAATCTGGCCGAAATTGCGCGGTCCGCGCGTGTGCATGGGCAAGGTGCGGATAAGTATGAAAATGAACGCATTGGCATGACCGCGCGTCTGGACACGATGCAGGCGGCGGTGCTGCTGGCCAAGCTGGGCATTTTTGATGATGAGCTGACCCTTCGCCAACAGGCCGCTGACCGGTATGCTGAATGTCTGGCCGGTTCCGACGTGACCATCCCTGTTCTGGATGAAGGTGCCACATCCAGCTGGGCCCAATATGTTATCCGCCTGCCCCATGGCACAGACCGGCAAGCGGTTCAGGACAGAATGAAAGCTGACGGCGTGCCCACAGCCGTTTATTATCCCCGGCCGATGCATACGCAAAAACCCTATGCCCGCTATCCGGTGGCAAAGGGGGGACTGGCAGTCACAGAAGCGCTGGCCGCAGATGTTCTGGCCCTGCCGATGCACCCCTATCTGAGCCAAGCTGACCAGGATAAGGTGGCAGATGCGTTAACAGCAGCGCTGTAAAAGGGGGGGGGAGTTTTAAAGGACATTTTATCAAAATTCACCAGCTCGTTTTTTCCCCTTGAAAACCTTGTCGGTCCCCTTTATAACGATGCTGCGATGCGGGTGTAGCTCAGGGGTAGAGCACAACCTTGCCAAGGTTGGGGTCGAGGGTTCGAATCCCTTCACCCGCTCCAAGTTTTCTGGCAAACTTAAGTCTTCTAGACTACTGAAATCCAGTACCTTTTGGGTGCTGGTTTTTTAGTTTGTTTTGAAGGCCAGATGCAACCCGGCTGCTGAACTCATTATCTTGGCACACTATTGGCACAAGGAAAATGAGATATGGCCACAATACGCAACCGAAACGGACGCTGGCATGTGCAAGTTCGCAGGAGCGGCTCAAAGTCAGTTAACAGAACTTTTACCCTCAAGTCAGACGCCCAACTCTGGGCTAGAGAGCAAGAAAGAACCATTGAGTTGGATGGCTTAGATAAGCCCAATAAAGAACTGCTGAATGACACCCTTTCAGACCTTCTCAAAAGGTACGAATTGGAAATAGCTCCCAGCAAAAAGTCGTATCACGTAGAACGCCATTATTTCGCACTTTTACGAAGGCAGCTGTTCGCAAACCTCAGCCTAAAAAACCTTCGGGCTTCAGATATACAAAACTGGATTGATGAGCGAAATAAAACCCACGAGCCAGCCTCTACAGTCCGCGTTGCTGGGATTATTGAAAGAGTAATAAACATCGCTATCAAAAACTGGGATTACCCTCTAGTTAACAACCCAATGCAGAGGGTAATAAAGCCGGCGAATACGGCTAGACCAATTCTGAGGCTTTCAACAAACACATTACAAAAGCTGAGAAACCCCTCAAGCAAGATAGGCTGGATAGTTTTATTTGCCCTTGAAACGGGGATGAGGCGAAGTGAGATAGCAAACCTTAAATGGCCTGATATCAATTTAAATGAGCAGCTAGTCTATGTATCCGAAACAAAAAATGGCTACGCAAGACACGTTCCTCTATCCTCGCGTTCCATTGATGCCATCCAGCATATGGATGGAAACAATGAGTATGTTTTTGGCATGAGTTCTAATGCGATAAGGCTAGCTTGGCAGCGGCTCAAAAACCTACAACAGATAGAAGGTGTGCGTTTTCATGACCTTCGACATGAGGCTATATCTGGTATGTTCGAGAGGGGTTTAACAATGGCAGAAGTTGCAATGCTTTCAGGCCATAGAACCGTCAGCCAACTGTTCCGGTATGCTCATGCAGACATACAAAAAGTGAGAGAAAAACTGGCTCAACAGGAGTAATGTTCCTGTACAAAATGGGGGTTTAATGATATGTTTTCAGTATGTTAGAACCCCCATCACGCCCACTCGATGTCTATCGCTGGTCTGACCATCCAGAGAGCAACAAGTTCGTAAATCAGATATATGATGAGTGGTTTGCACAGGATGCTCCTGATATCACCAAGAAGCATCTGAAGGTTATTCTTCTGGATATATATGTTGGCTGGAAGACCCATCCCGATACGACCATCGGCATCGCCATGAGCCAGACATACTACCGCGCCAATAGCCGGTATAACGCTTTGCACATCTCGAGTAAGGCCATCTCCATAACCAAGAGGCTTGTTGATGTTGGTCTTCTCGAATGGGATAAAGGGTGGCCGGGCTTTGGTGAAAAGCGTGGAAAGATGTCCCAGTTCTGGCCGTCGGAAAAGCTGAAGGAGATGTTTACGCGAGTACGTTTTGGTCTGGAAGATATTATCACGCATCCAGATAAAGAAACCATTGTACTTCGAGACGAGAAGAAGAAGGACATTCCGTATGAAGATACACCAGAGATTGCTCGTATGCGTGAACTGGTCCGTGATTACAATCGGCTGCTTGAACACACCTTTGTTGACATACCAAAGCTAAACGAACCTGTTATCATCATTCCCCCAAAGAGGCCTTACGATAAACCAACCCGCATATTTATCAGTCAGAATCAGAAGTTCACACGCAGGATATTCAGCAACAGCTCATGGGAACAGAATGGTCGGTTCCATGGTGGCTGGTGGCAGCGCATACCCTCTGAACATCGCAAGGACATCTCTATCAATGATGGGCCTACTGTTGAGATAGATTATTCGGGTCTTCATGCAGTCCTTGTCTATCAGCGCAAAGGAATTGATTACTGGAAAGAGATTAAGACAGACCCCTATCAGACGAATATCAAGGGACTGTCTGACAAAGAGAGCAGAGCCATTGGTAAATGCGTGCTTCTCTTCTCCTTCAATCTGACAGATGAAACGAAACTGTTTCAGGCTGTAAAGAGTGAGCTGCAGCAGGAAATACCACATTACAGGTTCACCTTTGATAACCTGAGAGAGGTTCTGGCCAGCCTTAGGGAGATGCACCCTCATATCGAAGAAGATATTCTTTCTGGCATTGGCCTGAATCTGATGAATATCGATGGCAAGATTGCAGAGCATATCCTTACACGGTTCGTGGCCAGCGATATCCCTATCCTTGCTGTTCATGACAGTTTCATTGTTCCGGTTCGTCAGGATGGCTTCCTGCGAACATGCATGAGAGAAGCAATCGAGGATGTTCTGTCTGACTATCAGGTCAATACCAAACAGATAGGTCTGGGCTATCAGCAGTGGCACTCCGTTAGACATACAGATTATTCCTACTTCCTCTCATTGCGTGACGAGATAGCCGGAACAGGGGTGACCCCAACGCAAGGTTATCGGTATAGGAAACAGATGTTTGATGAATATTTGAAGAAGCAAGGATGGTAGACCCATCAACCTAGACTCTTCCATTAAGAGTACATTTGGCAACTGCAGCTGTTGTTGGTACAATTGAAGAATGATAAAACGCGCCTTCATATTGTCATTTATCTATTTGCTAAGCCTGTCCAGTGTTGGTCAGGCTCAGACCCTGAACTGTCAGCTTGGTGACAAGCAATTTTCTCTACAAGCAAAGCAAATTCAGAACATTGATTTAAAAGGATTTTCTGATGACTCATCCTATCAGAAGGTATCTTGTAACCAAAACTACACTGTGACCTTCAACGAGCAAACGAATAGCTTCAAATTTGAAAAATCAAATAAGTCGAAACACACAACTCCAGATATCCTTAAGTTACTTCCAAATGGTACATTGATAGGAAAGTTGTGTGGCTCAGGACGCAAATGGATTTGTGACAAAAATAGAGAAGAATTTTTGTCGCTTTATCATAACCCCAGTCAACCTAAAAATCCACAACCCTTAGCGGAACTAAATGCTGCTCAAAGTAAACTTGAACAACTGGAAGCGGAAATTGCAGCTTTAAAGTCGGAAAAGCAGACAGAACAGCAGCCGGTCAGAAACAATACTTCTGAGCCTCAGATTACGATTGCATCTTCCATTATAAACGGAAAACGGGGAAATATCAGTGGAACAGTAAACGGTGAAGTTGCTGTTAGTGAGGTCCGTGTTGATGGGGTAGCTGTTACACTGAAATCTGATGGTAGCTTTGAATGGCAGGGGTTTGTTCCTGCCGGAGGTAAGTCCTTTACTATCGAAGCAATAGACACAGCGGGCTTGTCTTCTATGCAGCAGGTGCGTCTAGAAAGAGGACAACAGAATAACTCATCTGGTCCGCTGTTTGATGAACTTAACCCGTTCCGCGGCAAAACGGCTAAGAAGAACAGAAATGCCCTCGCTGTTATAGTTGGGGTATCTGACTACGAACGCACCCCTGACCCAGCTGTCTACGCAGACAAAGACGCGCAGTATTTTCAGGACTACGCCGCAATTAAATTAGGCGTACCAGACAACAACATCTTTACCTTGATAAACCGTGAGGCAGATGAAGTATCGATTAAGAAAGCTGTTAAAAACTGGCTTCTACGCATGTCAGTGAAAGATGAAACTGACGTGTATGTTTTCTTCGCAGGGCATGGGCTAGCCAGCTCAGATGGTACGAACATGTTCCTTCTACCTTATGATGGTGACCCTGAACTACTCGAAGACAGTGCCATTGATAGAAAGCAACTCTTTGCAGACATACAGGCTATCTCTCCTCGCTCTGTAACGGTGTTTCTAGACAGTTGCTATTCTGGTGGTACACGTGCTGGGGGAACCCTTGTTGCCAGCCTTCGCCCCATTGCTATTCGTGCGAAGGAACAAAACGCACCCGAAGGCTTTACCATCCTTTCTGCAGCCAAGGGTGACCAAACCAGCCAGTCCCTTGAAGAGGCCAAACATGGACTGTTCAGCTACTTCCTAATGCGTGGTCTTGAGGGTGATGCAGACGCCAACAACGACAACCAGATTACAGCTGGGGAACTCCACAGCTTTGTGACAGATAAGGTTGAACGCCAGTCAGGTTTCAAACAGACACCAGACTTACAGGGTAATGCTGAGCGGGTGTTGGTGAGGTTTAATTGATAGCCTGTTAAGCTGCTCATTAGGAAGAAAATAAGGGATTGAGATGAGATTAGCTGCGTTAGGTAAAATGACAGCTTTGGCAATGTGTCTGAGTAGTCCGGCGGCTGCCTATGATGCCCTATCTCAAAAATGTATCATGCATCGCCACATCATTCTTGAAGATGATGCAATAAAGGAAGGAAAGTTAGACACTTTCGAAATGCGCGAAGAATCTGACGAACTGTATCTAGGTGGTTGGTATTTTGGTGGGGCATCTTTACCTCTGGATACTGTCGCAACCGACTACGCTAAAGCTAACGATGATGAAGGTAGAACTTTCATTTATTGGGCTGGCAGATTCCATTTCACTTTCATCTCGCATCGGCACGTAACCAGCATCTCTGGAGACTGCAAGCCAGTGCCAAGAATGAACAGGGGTTAGCAAAGGTATCGGTGAGAGACAGATGAGAGCAATTCAACTGTTAACGATGGTGATTGGTCTGATGGCCGTCTTGCTAGTGACCTCATCAACATTCAAGCCAGAAATCGTCTATCTCGAGGCATCAAAAGACCCAATTCGCATAAAGTCATCACATAGTTGGACCCAAGACGTACCCAATTCAGAACATGAGGATAAGTGCATATTCAATAACTATGATTGCCCTGAACAGTTCTTCCTATTAATGAACCGTGTTGGAGAAGTATAGAGCATGAACGCTTTTAAGAAAAAGCTGATGGATGAGTTCGAGGCTGAATTACTGCGAGTTCCCCATATCACTCTGGATGTTTATCTGAAAGCTGTCCGAACCAACATGGAAGAATTTCATGAAGAAATCGATGAAATCATCAAAAACGAGGGTATAAAAGCCGCACGAAAGGTTTTGCTGTGGCGTGTGAACCTAATAACCACAATTTATAAGGACAGGGAAAAGGGCAGGTTTTCAACAGAAGAAGAGATATATCAACACGCTATCGATAACGACCTCTGGGTAGAATAGGCCCTAAACGCATGAGCCTAGTCAACTTTCTTAGCGGAACAGGCCCAGACCATAAGGGAAGATATCTGCGGGACATTTGGGACTTCGACGACGAAGCTATTGAACAAACCCACGACTTCATCCAGTGGATGTTCCCGCTGACAGAGAGGAGTATGTCTGTCCCGGGTGTTCCTACATTATCAACAGCGGATATAGAGGCAATTCGCACTAGCAAGGTTGCTCGGGCCAATCTCGAAAGGTCAGCCCAGTGGTATCTCGGGTTTCTTCGGCGAAATAACCATTGGATAAAGTCATACGACCATAACCATTTGCGAATAACTAGAGCGATTAAGTCTCTAAAGTTACTTGTATCTCAGGACATAGCTAAAGCATTTCTTAAATCCATCTTCGATATAACTGGGGATAGAACTGACATTGTGAGACAGGATGCAATTGGCTTCTGGAAGTCTGGTGTGAACTAGGGCGGTGAAGATTGGTTTGGTGCTAGTTCGTTTCAGTGGGGCACCCCAGCAACGTTGCAGGGAAGAAACGTACGGGTAGCTCCCCACCAACCTAACCCTCTTCCATTAAGAGTACATTTGGCAACTTCAGCTGTTGTTGGTACGATTGAAAAATGATTAAACGCGCCTTCATACTGTCATTTATCTGTTTGCTTAGCCTATCCAGCGTTGGTCAGGCTCAGACGACTTTCAAGGATGGAAAAATATCTTCCGGGAATATTGTGCAGAATAAACAACAGGCCCAAGAAAATAAAAAACCTAACATGCTCTTTTGGACCCAGGATAAACGCTGGCGTTATGAATATTATTCAGCACTATCCGATAAAGAAATATGTAAGTCGGCAACGATACAAATCAGGACATCTAAGGGTTTAACTGTGAAATGGGCGGGAGGTAATTCTCCGTTGGGAAACATGAAATTCTCAATTGTTCCAAACAGTCCCAATGTTGTTGATTGGGCGCGTTACCAAGCAAACGTCCGAAACTTGGATTGCACAGCGGATGCGCTTCAAAAAGAATCAATAGAAGCGTCTTCTGAAATTAAGGCTGATGAAGAACTATGTGATTTAGCAACATATAGTACTGTTAGTGGTAGAGCTTGGTTTAAAGGCGGAGGGAACCTTGAATATGCAGAAGAAGCAAAAGCTAGAGGTTTGGACTGTGGAGTCAAAGGCCACGTAAAGTTTATCCGAGGTGATTTTATTCCAGAGAGACTTAACTCAAGAAAAGAAACTGGTGAGGCATTATATTGCTACGATGAGGATAGAGGCATTGCCTTTATGCACGGTGCATTTTCCATGTCCAGCTGTGGGGGTGGTTCGAGTTATAGAATTTCAAAGCAAGATTTTGAAAAAGTAAAAGCAACCAGCTCTTCCGCACAATCTAATGTTGAAAGCAATTTACAATCCAAAAAGTTGCAGACACAAACAGCGGAATATGTTTGCAGCCAGGCAACTTTTTCATTAGTGCGCCAAGTTCGAGGAAACAGGATAATTGTGAAATATTGGTCTCGAGGTAAAGGCTATGAAGAAGCTGTAAATGAGGCAAAGCGGCGTGGATTGAGTTGTGGGACAGGTGAAACATCAACCCCGCAAGACGCCTCTACACGCGTCTCATCTCCGAGTACTGTTCCTTCTGCTGAACTTACTGCTGCCCAACGCAAGGCGGAACAGTTGGAGGCAGAACTGGCGGCCTTGAAAGCAGAACAAGAACAGGAACAACAAACCATCAAGAGTGACACCAGAGTCCCCATAATCGACCAACTGGCTGCGAACACAAGTGGCAAACAAGGCATCATCAGCGGCCGCGTCAGGGACAACACCGGGATAGCAGAGCTGACGGTCGATGGCATGGTTGTCCAAGTGCAGTCTGACGGACGATTTGAACATCGAACATTCATTCCTGCCAACGGGAAGCAAGTTATAGTTGAAGCAACAGACCTCTCTGGGCTGACTTCTCAAAAGCAGCTTAGCCTGTCCAGAGACGCAGCTATCCAGTCCGCATCCATCTCATTTGATAGCCTGAATCCACTGGGCAAGAGAGTAGCTAAGAATAGAGACGCTCTCGCCCTCATTGTAGGGGTGGAGGGGTATAAGAACACCCCCGCCCAAGCTATCTACGCTGACAGTGATGCAAAGATGTTTAGGGACTATGCCACAGAGAAGTTGGGCATACCTGACAACCGGATTGAAACGCTTATTAATGATGGGGCAGAGCTAACGGATATGCTCCTTTCAGTGAAGAACTGGCTAGCTCGTTCTGTTAAGCAAGACCGAACCGATGTGTATGTTTTCTTTGCTGGTCACGGTCTTGCTAGTGACGATGGAGAAAAGATGTATCTGTTGCCCTACGACGGTTCTCCACAATTGCTTGACCGCACAGCCATCCTCCGTGACGAACTCTTCTCCGACATAGCTGCTGCGAACCCCCGTTCCGTGACTGTCTTCCTCGACACCTGCTACTCTGGCACGACCCGTGGCACAGACATGCTGGTTGCCGCCCGCCCCATCGCTATACGAGCCAAGCAGCAAAACATACCCGATGGCTTCACAGTCTTCACCGCAGCAGGGGGAGACCAGACAGCAAAGCCTCTTGAGGAAGCCAAGCATGGCATGTTCAGCTACTTCCTGATGAAGGGGATGGAAGGGGATGCGGACAGTAATCGGGACAATCAGATTACCGCTGCTGAGTTGCACGAGTATGTTGAGCAGAACGTTGTTCAGCAGTCAGGTGGGAGTCAGGTACCTGAGCTGCAGGGTGATGCGGAGCGGGTATTGGTACGTTTCCAGTAGGGGCATCCCAGCAACGTTGCAGGGAAGAAACATACGGGTAGCCACCCTACTAACCTAACCCTCTTCCATTAAGAGTACATTTGGCAACTAAAGCTGTTGTTGGTACGATTGAAGTATGATGAAACCCGTATTCTTTTTATTGCTCTTCTGTTTGCTCAGCCTGTTCAGTGCTGGTCAGGCTAAAGCTGGTTTGATGATAGTGGACAAGGATACGGCTCAAGCTGAAAAAATATTTAATTTCTTTGCATATAAACGAGATGCTGTAGCTTGCAAACAAGTAAAAGCATGGGCTTCAACCTCTGTAGCTCCATTGGCTCAAAAATATAGAATTTTGTGCAACGCTTTGAAGGGCGACAAGGCGGCAGCACGATTTGGTAGAAACATATTAGAGGCTTCGGGACATTCCGATAAGCTTTTCTTCCGTTGGTTCGATACCGTGGTTGAGGGAAAATCAGGTTTCAGTAACACTGTACTAGAACGCTCTAGCAAATTGATTGAAGATGCAACGAGGGAAGACGCAGCTCTTTATTTGATATTGACAGATTTAGCTGGAGTTATGCCAACGACCGAATTACTTCTGAAACTTCAGGATTGGAATACAAAAGCACAAGTGCAATTTCGTTTCGTAAGCGAACAAAAGTTAAATTCAATAAAATCACTTATTGCAGGTAGACAAGCCATCGCTGAAATGGATTCAAATAGCCTCTGTGAAAAGGCTACCTATTTGAATGGTCAGAATAGGGCGTGGCGGACAGCCTCACCGTTGGTCTTAGAAGCAAAGCGACGTGGACTGAGTTGCGGCGCAACCATAAGAAATGAGGAGATATCAAAACAAACAGTTTCCTTATCCTCGGAAACTGACGCTAGGGTTTGCTATAACGCAAAACTTTATTTGAACCCAGAAAGCATGGCGATTAACAGTGGAGGCGCGGATAAATATTTAGATTATGCTATCGAAATGAAAAGGCGAAAACTGTTCTGCTCTGGAAAAGGGGCTAAAACACTAGAAGCAGCTTGGCTACCAATTTATTCTGAAAAGCGGCTTTGCTTTTTTGCGACTAATGAAGTTAAAGATAACGAAAATCTAGCAAAAATTTGGGACAACTCTGAGGAATATAAGCCGCATGTTATTGAGGCAAAAAGACGTGGACTGAGTTGTGGTGTGAAAGATACTAAAACCACACAAGTTGCTTCTACCGGTGAAACGCAAAAAAAAGAAGAACAGCGGCTTTTAAACAAACACGGAGGTAGTGACAATTCCAGACTTGGTGAGAGTACAGAACTTGCATCCAGAGGTGATGGCTTCATCTGTGAGCGAGCAAAAAGCTATGAAGTTGGCCAAGTATGGACAAAGGATGATGATTTACAAGATTTTGTCAAAGAAGCTAAGCGCCGGGGTTTATCTTGTGGTGTTAGCGAGGCATTGAAGAAGACTAGTACAGCTTCATCTCAGGAATACGGATTTATGTCTGGCGTGGATGTCCGCGCTCAAGTAAAAGAGTTTTTGGCCTCACAGGGGCTGAGCGCAACTCCAGTAATTGATGATGCGCGACAGTTCAGGGCTTGTAATGCTGAGCTAGTGTTTAAACCGCTTTTTGGCAATTTTCGGACCATGCTTATTCACTGTCCAGATAAAGACGGATGGAAAATTGCAATTAGAAACAGCCTTGAGCCCAGCTCAAATCCAACAAAAAACTCTTTATCTGCCAACGTAACTGCTGACTCCGCATTGACTGCTGCTCAACGTGAAGCAGAACGCCTTCGTCAGGAACTAGCAGCATTAAAGACTGAGCAACATCAGGAACAGCAGCGCATCGACAGCGACACTCAAATACCCCTCATAACAATCCTATCTTCGTCTTCCGATGATAGACGCGGCAGCATTGCAGGCAGAGCGACAGATAATATGGGCATCGCCGAGGTCCGTGTTGATGGGGCCATTGTTCCACTGAAATCTGATGGTAGTTTTGAATGGCAAGGGTTTGTTCCTTCAGGCGGCTTGTCTGTTGTCATTGAAGCGATAGACACAGCCGGTTTGTCCTCAATGCAGCAAGTTCGTTTGGAAAGAGGGCAATTAAACCAATCTGCTGGCCCTTCCTTTGCTAGATTAGACCCATTCCGAGGAAAGACTGCACGGAAGAACAAAAACGCTTTGGCTTTGGTTATTGGTGTTGCAGATTACAAATATACATCTGACCCCGCTCTATACGCAGATAAAGATGCTGAATATTTTCAGGACTACGCCGCAATCAAATTAGGCGTACCTGACGACAACATCTTCACAATTACTAATACTGAAGCAGATGAAGTGTCGATTAAGAAAGCCGTTAAAAGTTGGCTTCTACGTATGTCAGTGAAAGATGAAACTGACGTGTATGTTTTCTTTGCTGGGCATGGTCTTGCCAGCTCAGACGGGTCGAACATGTTCCTACTTCCTTACGATGGTGACCCAGAACTGCTGGAGGATAGTGCCATTGATAGAAAGCAACTCTTTGCAGACATACAGGCTATCTCTCCTCGCTCTGTAACGGTGTTTCTAGACAGTTGCTATTCCGGTGGCACACGTGCTGGGGGAACCCTTGTTGCCAGCCTTCGTCCTATCGCTATCAGGGCTAAGGAACAAAACGTACCCGATGGCTTTACCATCCTTTCTGCAGCCAAGGGTGACCAAACCAGCCAGTCTCTTGAAGAGGCAAAACACGGTCTGTTCAGCTACTTCCTCATGCGTGGTCTTGAGGGTGATGCGGATGCCAACAACGACAACCAGATTACAGCAGGGGAACTCCACAGCTTCGTAACGAACAAGGTAGAACGACAGTCAGGCTTCAAGCAGACACCAGATTTACAAGGCGATGCGGGCCGCGTACTGGTTCGTTTCCAGTAGGGGCATCCCGGCAACGTTGCAGGGAAATAACGTACAGGTAGCCACCCCACTAACCTAGCCCTCTTCCATTAAGAGTACATTTGGCAATCAAGCCTAATGTTGATATCTTTGGGCAATGAGAATCTTTACGAACTTCAACTTTTTGTTCTTCTGCCTTCTGCTATTGAATGGTTGCCAAACTACCGCATTGTATAATGACAAAGGTCCAGCGAAACCTTCCGAGCTAGGCTCTCTTTCTCTCTGCAATATTGCTACTCGGAATGGAGAATGGGAAACTAGGCCTGAATGGGTGAGGTATGCCCAAGAGGCAAGGCGTCGCGGGCTAAATTGTGGCGTGAACACCTCACACGAAGCCCAAACTGCCTTTAAAACAACCCCATCTGCAGGAATTGTTACCCCAAATATTAATACGGTAAGTAATAAACAACTTTGCCAACAGGCGACATTTAAAGGAGGATGGTCAACCCAGCCGAGGAAGAAACAGTATGTTCAAAAGGCTAAAAGATTAGGGCTTGATTGCAACGCTGTTGTTAATCAAAATTCAAATCCCGAAACCCAATCTGCGCAACTAACTAATTCGCGCAGATTCAACACTGAAGAAACTATTTTTAGTGATTATTCAGACTTAGCTGTTTGTCTGAATGTATCAGAGAGTTTGGTGGCGCAACGCGAAGCCCAGCTTCGCAACCTAAATTGTCAAAATGACGGTAGCATCTCAACTAATCAAAACACCTCGCCGGCTCCCACAGTCTCCACCAGTCAGCTTACTGCTGCCCAAAAGGAAGCTGACAGACTTCGTAATGAACTGGCGGCCTTGAAAGCAGAGCAAGAACAGCAGCAACAAACCATCAACAGCGACACCCGCGTTCCTCTGATTGACCAGTTAGCTGCGAACACAAGTGGCAAACAAGGCATCATCAGCGGCCGCGTGAGGGACAACACCGGGATAGCAGAGCTGACGGTCGATGGCATGGTTGTGCAGGTGCAGCCCGATGGACGGTTTGAACACCGTACGTTTGTTCCTGCCGACGGAAAGCAGGTTCTTATCGAAGCAACAGACCTAGCTGGCCTGACATCCCAGAAGCAGCTTAGCTTATATAGAGACGCAGCTATCCAGTCCGCATCCATCTCCTTCGATAGCCTAAACCCACTCGGTAAGAGGGCAGCAAAGAACAGGGATGCACTTGCCCTCATTGTAGGGGTAGAAACCTATGAGCAGACCCCCGCCCAAGCTATCTACGCTGACAGTGATGCAAAGATGTTTAGGGACTACGCAACAGAGAAGCTGGGCATACCCGATAACCGTATTGAGACACTTATTAATGATGGTGCTGAGCTGACAGACATGCTCCGTTCGATTAAGAACTGGCTAGCTCGTTCTGTAAAACAAGACAAAACAGATGTGTATGTTTTCTTTGCTGGTCACGGTCTTGCTAGTGATGATGGAGAAAAGATGTATCTGCTGCCTTATGACGGCGCACCGCAGTTCCTTGACCGCACAGCCATCCTCCGTGACGAACTCTTCTCTGACATAGCTGCTGCGAACCCTCGTTCCGTGACTGTCTTCCTCGACACCTGTTACTCCGGAACCACCCGTGGCACAGATATGTTGGTTGCCTCCCGCCCCATCGCTATCCGTGCAAAGCAACAAAACATACCTGATGGCTTCACAGTATTTACTGCAGCCGGGGGAGACCAGACAGCCAAACCCCTAGAGGAAGCTAAACATGGTATGTTTTCTTACTTCCTGATGAAGGGGATGGAAGGGGATGCGGACAGCAATAACGATAATCAGATTACCGCTGCAGAGTTGCATCAGTATGTTGAACAGAATGTGGTTCAGCAGTCTGGGGGTAGTCAGGTGCCTGAGTTACAGGGTGATGCCAACCGCGTACTAGTTCGTTTCCAGTAAGGGTATCCCAGCAACGTTGCAGGGAGGAAACATACCTGTAGACCATCCCAAGAAACAAGACTCTTCCATTAAGAGTACATTTAGGGCTAGCCCACCAAAACATACCCGTTATCTGTATGGATTACCCTGCAGGGCTAAATCGATGGGGCTACTGCCTGCGCCTACCCCAGCCCCCCGGGTGTCCCATGCGTGCCCCTTACCTGACGTATATGTTTTCTTGGCACACTATTGGCACAATTGGCCGTCCCAACCTCGCGTTTCCCCTTTCAAGCAGCTTCTGATTAGGCTATTGTCTAACTAATGAGTTCAGTAGGTTAGACTGGTTGGAAAGCCCATGCGGGTGTAGCTCAGGGGTAGAGCACAACCTTGCCAAGGTTGGGGTCGAGGGTTCGAATCCCTTCACCCGCTCCAAATTTTTTCCCAACCATTTTTACAGTCATTCAGGCCGGCCAGATGATGGCAGGCGTGTCTGTGGTTCTATCTCACATCAACGTAAGGAGCAGTCATGTCATTAACCGTTTATCTGTCTGGTGAGATTCACACCGACTGGCGAGACCAGATCATTGCTGGTGCAAAGGGGCTGGATGTGTGCTTTACCGCACCGGTAACAGACCATGGCGCGTCTGATGATTGCGGGGTCGATATTCTGGGCCCGGAGCCGGATAAATTCTGGCATGATCATAAAGGGGCCAAAGTGAATGCGATCCGCACCCGCAAATCCATTTCAGATGCGGACATTGTGGTGGTCCGGTTTGGTGAGAAATACAAACAATGGAACGCCGCTTTTGATGCCGGTTATGCGGCTGCCCTTGGCAAATCCTTGATCATCATGCATGGGGCCGATCATCAGCATGCCTTGAAAGAGGTGGATGCAGCCGCGCTGGCAGTGGTGGAAACGCCTGATGAGATTGTGCGTATTCTGGGCTATGTGCTGAATGGCACATTAGGCTGATTGAGGCTGACATACGCCGTGAATAGACAGACCAGGCCTTTTCTGCGTAGACTGAAGCTCAGGATGAACAAATACAGCCAGGTCTGATGGCAGCAGAAAAACCAACATCACCACAAAAAGGGGCCTGGGCCTTCACGCCTGCCCTGCCGCTGAACACATCACCTTATTTCCGGTTTCCGTCAGCTCTGTCGGGGTGGCTGGGCTGGCTGGTGAGATCCTGGCTGCCGCTGACAGAACGGCTGGTGTTTTTCGCTCTGGCCTGGGCCAGCTGGATATGGCTGACCCCGCAGCTTGCGCCTGGTACCGGTTTTGAATTCAGCTGGATAGCCCTTGTCTGGGTCAAAAATATCGGGCTGATGACGGTTCTGGCCGGGGGGCTGCATATGTATCTGTACAGCTGGGGCGGGCAGGGCAAGGCGCGTAAATTTGACCGGTCCATGGCCAATAAAGATGCCAGCCGCTTTACCTTTGGCCATCAGCTTTATGACAATATCTTCTGGTCCCTGGTCAGCGGGGTAAGCATCTGGACAGGGTTTGAGGCCTTGTTGTTATGGGCACAGGCCAACACTATCGGCTATTGGACCAGCTTTTCGGATAATCCGGTTCTGTTCATAGCGTTATTTGTTGTGATCCCGTCCTGGAACAGCTTTTGGTTTTTCTGTATTCACCGTGCTTTGCACTGGCCACCTTTATACCGGCTTGCCCATCATGTTCATCACCGTAATGTCAGTGTGGGGCCCTGGTCAGGAAATGCCATGCATCCGCTGGAACATCTGATCTGGATGGCGGGGGCCTTGGCCTATATTCCTGTCATTTGTCATCCGGTTCATTTTATATTCTCTCAACAGCTATCTATCTTGGGTGCAGTGACCTCTCATTCAGGATATGAAGGGCTGGTCATTGGGGGTAAGCGCATCATGCGGCTGGGTGATTTTTTCCATCAACTTCATCACCGGTTTTATGAATGTAATTACGGTACAGCAGAGGTTGGCCTCGACCGGCTGCATAACAGCTTTCATGACGGCCAGACGCCTCCGCCCAGCCTAAAAGCAGCTAGCCAAAAGACAAAGAGGTAACAGCTGTTCTGATCTGTTCTGGATCATCACTGATCACCATATCCACACCCCAGCCAAACAGCCGGGCCGCCCGATCAGCGTCATTTACCGTCCAGACCCGAACATCAAGGCCTTTTTCATGAAAGGCAGCCACATCTTCTGCTGACCGGATCAATCTGTGATTCAGATGGGCGGCATCTATGGAAATTTTGTCTGTTAACAGCGTCGTCACCTGTACCGGTTCATCATGGATGCTGGCGAGGCATAAATCAGGCCTGAGCTGGCGCAAAATCGACAGAAACTGCAGATCAAAACTGGAGATGATCAGATCATCTGTCCCTGTGCGTGTCAGAACAGAAGATAGTTGGTAAGCGGTTCTGTGCTGGCGGCCACCATGGCATTTTATCTCCAGATTCAGGCCTATGTCATGCTGCTGTTGCCAGACCAGAAGCTCTGCCAGCGTTGGCACGTTCTGGCCAGCAAATGCTTTGCCTTTCCACAACCCGGCATCAGCGGCGGCAAAATCTGCCCAGACTGATTCGGCAACAAGCTTATCGCCACTGACTGTGCGGCCCTGTCGGTCATCATGGAAAATGATCAGGGTCTCATCTTCCAGCATGCTGACATCTGTTTCAATCCAGTGAACAGAGGCTTGTCTTGCAGCATCAAATGCGCTGAATGTGTTTTCGGGATAATGCGCAGACACCCCCCTGTGGGCAGCGATTTTCTGCTGCGCTATTCCTTGCTGTTGTTTATTCTGTCTGTGGTTCACCGTTTTTACATTTTTTGCTGATGGTGGCAGATGTGTAAAGATTAGCCAAAAAATCATCTGAAATCTCATGTTTTATTGCTCTATTTTTTTAAAAAGTCAGCGAATATCTATTGATTCCGAAAGCGCTTTCGGCTTAGCGTTTACCGGAACATTTTGTTTGGGGAAGATTTGACCGTGTCACGTGTGACATTAAAAACACTTGCAGCTGATCTGGGGCTGACGGAAGCGACGGTTTCACGTGCGCTTAATGATTATGATGACATCGCAGAACAGACCCGGCTGCGGGTTCAAAAAGCAGCATTGGTGCAAGGTTATTCGCCAAACCCTGCTGCGCGGCGTCTTGCCCGGGGAACTGCTGAGGTAGCCGCCTATTTAATGCCTGCCAGCCAGCATGGCGTGTATGATTCTTTTATCGGCCAATTGCTTCAGGGGCTCAGCGAATCGCTGTCAAAACGGAAATGGGACCTGTTGGTGATGCAATCACCGGCTGCTGAAGATGAAGCTGATGCGATCCAGAAGCTGGCCCGCTCCGGAACTGTGGGTGGGGTGGTCTTATCTCGCCCTTATAAAGTTGATAAGCGTATAAAACTGCTTCAGGACGCACGAATCCCCTTTGTGGTTCACGGACGATCATCTGATTGTTCAGACTATGCCTGGTATGATGTGGATAATACCAAAGCCTTTATCGATATTGTTGATCATCTGGTCTCGCTGGGTCACCGCAAATTTGGCTATATTGGGGCGCCAAGCTATTTGAATTTCGCGCATCAGCGTATGCAGGGCGTGCTTCAGGGGATCGGCCATAACGGACTATCTGAGGCCGACCTTCTTATTGAAATTAGTGAAATGACTGATTTAGGCGGAGAACAGGCAGCATCGGTCATGCTTGACTGTGATACGCCGCCAACAGCACTTATCTGTGCAACTGACATTCAGGCAATAGGCGCGCTGGCGGCCTTGCGTTCACGCGGACTTCGCGCTGGCGTGCATGTGTCTGTAATTGGATATGACGGGCTTTTCATCGGCAAACATTCAAGCCCGCCTTTGACGACAATGGCGCAGCCATTGGCGCATTCAGGGCGGATATTGGGTGATATGCTGCTGGCACTTATTGACGGTGCTGACCCGAAAAGCCTGCAAGAGCTTCGCAATGCCGAACTGGTACGGCGGATGAGTGACGGGCCAGCATGCCCGTCACAGAACAAACCTTGAATGAGGAGAATCTAATGAGAAAATTCGTTACTTATGGCGCGGGTCTGATGCTGTCAGCATCGGTTATGACCTCAGCTGTTGCGGACACGATTACAATGTGGACGATGGAAGAACAGCCAGATCGTATGGCTGCTCAGGAACGTATCGCCGCAGACTTTAAAGCCAGAACTGGCCATGAAGTAAATATTGTGCCTGTGACAGAAAAAGATATCGCAACACGGGCGACAGCTGCTTTTGCTGCTGGCGAGCTTCCCGACGTTCTGAATCATACTGTTCAGCACCTGCTTCCCTTCGCGTCAGCAGGCATTCTGGATACAGCAGCAGCAGACGAAATCGTCGATGATCTCGGCCGCAACACCTTTGCATCAGGTCCTTTGAATATGGCCTCAGCTGATGGTGAAATTGTGTCTGTACCAACAGATGGCTGGACACAGCTGGTGGTCTATCGTTCTGATCTTTTTGCAGATGCCGGTCTGGCTGCACCAAAATCATTCGCTGATATTGAAGCGGCTATTGCCAAGCTGCATAGCCCGCCATCAATGTATGGCTTTGTTGCGGCAACAAAGATTGACGAAACATATATGATGCAGCTGATTGAGCACATCTCTCTTGCAGAAGGATATTCACCTGTAAATGCAGATGGTTCAGTTAATGAAGATACAACCAAGCTGAAAGAAGTACTGTCTTTTTACAAGACAATTGCTGATGCATCACCTGAAGGTGACCTGTACTGGAAGCAGTCACGTGAACTGTATCTTGCTGGTCAGGCAGCCATGATCATCTGGTCACCATCTCTGCTGGACGAGCTGGGTGGCCTGCGTGACAGCGCTCCTGTCACAATCAATGACGACCCAACAACAAAAGAGCTGGCTAAAGACACAGGCTTTGTGACGGTTTTCTCTGGTCCTGGTAATGCGGCAGGTGCTGCCTATGCCGATGTCCGCTATCTTGGTGTGACAGCAGATGCCAACACAGACGTTGCCAGCGAATTCATTAAGTTCGTTGTATCAAGCGGTTATGGCGACTGGTTGGGTATGGCCCCTGAAGGGAAGTTCCCTGTGCGTAAAGGCCAGTTTGGTGGCAACACAGAATATGAAAAGCTGTGGGCGAGCCTGCCTGTTGGTGTGGACCGCAAAGAACCATTGGCAAACATCTATCCAAAGAGCGTGATCGACGACATTGTTGAAGGTCTGTCTGTTGGTGACCGCTGGGGTGTATCAGATGGTCAGCTTGAAACAGCGTCAAAGATGGTCAATGCCCGGGTTATGTCTCAGGTTATCCGCAAATATATCGATGGTGAAATCTCACTTGATGATGCGGCAAATGAGATCGTGGCAAAGCACAAAAATCTCTAAAAAACAAAAACCTTCAGGCAGCGCTTTTGCTGCCTGAAGGTTAGTCATAACTTCTTTTGCATAAGCAGATGCTGATCTGATGGCTCATACCCGACCACCACAAAAAATTGGCGCTTTGGCAAAACGCGAAATGGGGCTGGCATATCTTATGCTTTTGCCAACCTTTTTTATTGTGCTCAGCATTGTTCTGTTACCTCTTTTTGCCAATTTCTGGATAAGCTTCAAGCCGGTGATGCTGGGTGATTTGCGGGCCGCACAGCCACTGATTAATGAGCAGCTAAAGCCACGCCCAAAACAAGCAGGCGATGAGGGCACGTTACGTTATCGGATTCGTAATTCTTCAAAAAAAGATCAGCTTTATGATGTAATCTTCACTGACACACTGCCTGAAGGGCTTGATATCACCTCACTTGATGAAAGCTGCGCACTGGCCGACCGCAGATTGACCTGCTCGATAGGCGAGATGCCAGGCGGGGAGCGGCTTGATCTGACGTTACAAACGAAAGTCAGCCAGCTTTATCTTGATAACGGTATTCGGGCACGCAGCTCTAAGCCTGTGCTGGCCTATACTGCTGAAAATTCTCTTACAAGCTTTGAATTTTCAACTGAAAATTTTGAGAGAATCTTTTCAGCAGATGAATTCTGGCATGTGCTTCGTGTGTCTTTATATTACACGATATTCGGCACGCTCGGGGCGCTAGTCATCGGCCTGTTTGCTGCCCAGCTTCTGAACACCGCCTTTAAGGGACGAATCATTTTAAGGGGGTTGTTTTTATTTCCTTATGTCGCCCCTGTGATCGCTGTTGCCTTTGCCTGGGTATTGCTTTTGGACGCCGGGCCCGGGGGCACATTTAACGCCATGTTGCAACAGTTAGGGATAACTGATGGGCCAGTCAATTTCCTCGGAAAACGGGCTGTTGATGTAAATATATTCGGCTTCAGTTTTGCCTTTCCTGTTGCCCTGACAACAGTGATCATTTTTGAATCCTGGCGCTATTTCCCGCTCGCGTTCCTGTTTATCCTGGCGCGGATGCAATCGATTTCCTCAGATATGTATGAAGCAGCTGAAATTGACGGTGCTACCCCTTTCCAGCAGTTCTGGTATCTGTCTATCCCTCAGCTTCTTGGCATTTTATCTATTTTATTTCTGCTGCGCTTTATCTGGACCTTTAATAAATTTGACGACATTTTCCTGCTCACGGGCGGGGCTGCCGGCACACGGACACTCACCGTGGATGTCTATGAACAGGCGTTTGCTGTCTCAAATCTTGGGGCGGGGGCTGCTGTGGCTGTCGTTGTCTTTTTTGTGCTTTTGGTCTTTGCCCTGATTTTCTTTAAATTTTCACCACAGGATGATGGATGATGCCAGGATTCCAGCTTCCCTTCACAGCCTTTATTATCGGGTCCATCTGGGGCATGATCTGGATGATTTTGTCGGGTCTGCTGATGATGATGGTTGGCGGCATTATTTTTGTGCCACCTGCAGGGCTGGCAGCATTGTTCGGCGGCATTATGGCTGCAGGTACATTATATCTTGCCCCCGAGCAGCGCAGCTTGTCGCGTCAGGCCTCACTTGCAGTGGCAATGATATTTGTGCTTATCCTTGCAGGCAGAATGGCCCCTTTCGGTCTTAATCTTACTGATGCCATTATAATTCAGCTTTCCACCCTGATATTATGGGCATGTCTGACAGTTGCATCGATAAATAACTGTATTGCCGGATTTACGCATCATCCGGTCAGCCGGTATATGTTTGAAGTTTTGGTCCTGCGCCTGCTTAAAGGTCTGGGGCTTGTTCTGTTATCTGTGTTTGTCGCCTTGCCATTTTATGTGATGGTGATGACCAGCCTGAAAAGTCAGCAATCCCTTCTTGGCAATCCGCTCGATTTTTCAATAAATATTGGCGCACCATCTGCAGAATTATTCAGATCCTATATTGAGCTGTTCACAGATTTCCATTTTGGCACCTTCCTGATGAATTCAGCCATCGTATCTGTGATCACAGTTTTGATTTCTCTTGCCTTTGCCATCCCTGGTGCTTATGCCGTTGCCAGGCTGAATTTCCCCGGTCAGGCATTTTTATCTCGGTCTATTCTGCTGATTTACATGGTGCCGGCCATTATTCTGGTCATCCCGCTTTATGCTGTGTTCAGCCAGCTTGGTTTACGCAATTCTCTGTTTGGGTTGATGATTGTCTATCCGGCGACAACCATACCTGTAGCACTTTATATGCTTCAAGGTTATTTCCGGGGCCTTCCGTCAGAGCTTGAGGAAGCCGGATTGATGGATGGATTAAGCCGGATTCAAGTGATCTGGAAAATCACCTTACCGCTTGCGATTCCGGCACTGGCTTCTGTGTCCTTATATGTCTTCATGATTGCCTGGAACGAATTTTTGTTCGCGTTCATGTTCCTTGACGACCTTGACATTTTCACCCTCTCAAGAGGGGTTGTCTCATTAAACTCGTCTGAGGTTCCACGTCAGCATCTGATGGCTGGTGCTGTTGTTGCCACATTACCTGTTCTGGTGCTCTTTCTGTGGTTTGAAAAATATCTAGTGTCCGGCCTGACCGCCGGAAGTGTGAAGGGGTGATAAGGTGACAAATCTTCTGAACGAACAGGCAATTGCAATTTTGAAGAAGAATGATCGGGGTGGATTCACCATTCCAACCGCTCGCTTATATCCGTTTCAGTGGAATTGGGATTCTGCGTTTGTTGCGCTGGGACTGGCCACTTATGATCTCGACAGGGCATGGACTGAACTTGATATGCTGGTCAACGGGCAATGCGATGACGGGATGATCCCCAGCATTGTGTTCCGAACTGATGATAAAGACTATTTTCCGGGCCCAGACATCTGGCAAAATCATAATGGGCAAATCTCAGGCACGGGCATATCTCAACCGCCAGTTCTGGCCAGTGTTATTCTGTCGCTGGTGCGAATGAACCCTGCTGTTGGTCATGCGAAGGCTGCTGCGTTATTTGAACCTGTGATGCGGTGGCATAGGTGGTTCGACCGCTGTCGCCGCACAGACGACATGCCAGCTATCTGTACTGTTCACCCCTGGGAGACAGGAAGAGATAACTGCCCCGACTGGAATATTGGCCTGAACCGGATGGATGTTGACCCTGAACTGCCCGCCTATACGCGTAAAGATATTGTTCATGCTGATGCTGCACAGCGCCCCAGCCAGCTTGAATATGATAAATATCTCACAATTGTAAAATTTGGTCGTGACTGCGGCTGGGATCAGCAAACATTATTGAAAGAAGGTCCGTTTTGCGTCGCAGATCCTGGTCTGCACTTCATTCTGTTAAGAGCTAATCGTGATTTGCTGATCTTGGCCACTCTTCTGGGCAGGTCAGAAGGTGAGAAAGCTGAAATTCACAGCTGGATTGAAACAGGTGAGCGCGCCTCCGATTATCTGTGGAATGATACGCTTAAATCTTTTTGCGCCCGTGATGCGCGTACAGGACAATTTTCAAACGGCTTTTCCAATGCAAGTGCGCTTGTTTTTTACGCAGATGCTGGTTCAGATCAGCAAAAACAGCACACACTTGCGCATATCAAACGGATCAACCAGAAAATCAGATTTGGTCAGCCAAGCTGGGACCCTGATGCCGCTGGCTTTGAAAGCCAGAGATATTGGTGTGGCCCGCTATGGTGTCAAATGAACTATATGATTTCGATGGGTCTTGCCGAAGCTGGTGAAGCTGCATTGGCGGAAAAGCTGCGGCTAGATTTACGGCGCGTTATCGAATTATCCGGATTTTATGAATGTTTTGACCCGCTGTCAGGACAAGGATGCATCGGAAAAGATTTTTCATGGACAGCAGCATTATGGCTCGCTTGGGCTGGACATGATTTACCGGCACAACAGGCAAGCTAAGGAGGCAGCAGATGGGCGCAATCTCACTTGTTAATGTTGAAAAATGGTTTGGCGATACGCAGGTCATACGGGGCCTGTCACTTGATATTGAAGATGGCGAACTTGTGGTGTTTGTTGGTCCGTCAGGATGCGGCAAATCAACATTATTGCGGATGATAGCCGGTCTTGAAGATACAAGCTATGGCAGCATTCTTCTTGATGGGCAGGATGTCACAGACAAAATTCCCTCAGAACGCGAACTCTCTATGGTGTTTCAGTCTTATGCTCTTTATCCGCATATGTCTGTTCGGCAAAATATTGGCTTTGCCCTGAAAACAGCTGGCATTGATGCACGGACAATTGACCAGAAAGTCACTGAGGCTGCTTCTGTACTTGAGCTCAATGACTATTTGGACAGGCGGCCGAAGGCCTTGTCAGGAGGACAAAGACAGCGGGTAGCCATCGGCAGGGCGATTGTGCGTGAACCAAAGGGATTTCTGTTTGATGAGCCTCTGTCAAATTTAGATGCTGCATTACGTGTTCAGATGAGGTTTGAGATTGCCAAATTACATGAGAAGCTTGGTGCCACTATGATTTATGTCACACATGATCAGGTCGAGGCGATGACCCTTGCTGATAAGATTGTGGTGCTAAGAGATGGCCGAATTGAACAGGTTGGCACCCCACGAGAGCTGTATGAACATCCCAAAACCTTATTTGTCTCAGAATTTATTGGCAGCCCCAAAATGAACATCCTCTCTTGTTCAGCAGATGCCAGTAGCTTTTCGCTTCCCGGGCAGGGCAAAGGGACACATCTCCTGAAGCAGGATGCACAAACAGCAATTCAGCTTGGCATCCGCCCAGAGCATATTACTATTTCGGATGCGTCTGAGGCGACCTGTTCAGGAATGATTGAGGTTGTTGAATATTTAGGGGCGGACTGTTACCTGTATGTAGATTGCACAGACATCGGCAGAATAACGGTTCGGACTTCAGGCGAACACAGATTTACTACAGGTGATCATATTCACCTAAGCTTTCCGCCTGAGCATCTTCATTTTTTTAACAAAGATGACCTCGCCATTCACCCAAGCTGAAAACAAACAACATCATAGCTGCAAGGCAGGTAATTATAATCCTGCTTTCTTATCAGGGGCGACCGATAGACAGATAGGTCAGCCCTACCTCGTGCATCTGTTCAGGCTCATAGATATTACGCAAATCGACCAACACATTTCCCGCCATCAATTGCGCGAACAAATGCGGGGTCAATGCACGAAACTCATTCCATTCTGTGACCACAACTGCGCCATCTGCACCTTCAAGACAGTCTTGGGCTGAGTCAGCAAAGCTGATTGTATCTGGCAAAAGATGTTTTGCCTCTTCCATTGCTGCCGGATCATAAGCGGATATTTGTGCACCTGCTTCACTGAGTGTGGTAATGATTTCAATAGACGGGCTTTCTCTCATATCATCTGTTTCCGGTTTGAAGGCCAGCCCCAGAACCGCAATTTTCCGACCTTTCACATTACCAGAAAATGCGTTTTGTACACGATCCGCCATAGCATATTTGCGGGCCTGATTATACGCCACGACTTCAGAGACAATAGACACCGGGCTGTTATAGCTTTCAGCTGTCTTGACCAGAGCCAGCGTGTCTTTAGGAAAACAAGATCCGCCATAACCTGGGCCAGGATGAAGAAATTTAGATCCAATCCGGTTGTCAAGGCCCATGCCTTTCGCCACATCATGAACATTTGCGCCAACTTTCTCGCACAAATCAGCCATCTGATTTATGTATGAAATTTTGACAGCCAAAAAGGCATTAGCTGCATATTTGATCAGTTCGGCAGTCTCTAAATCAGTAAACAAAACGGGCTTTTCGATCAAATATAGCGGGCGGTAGAGCTGGCGCATCACATCTTTAGCTCTGTCGTTTCGTACGCCAACAACAACCCGGTCAGGTCGCATGAAATCACCAATTGCTGAGCCCTCACGCAGAAATTCCGGATTTGAGGCAATATCAAAATCAGCAGACGCATTTGCCTTGCAGATAACCTGTTCAACCTGGTTGCCGGTACCAACAGGAACTGTTGATTTGGTGACTACCACAGTATAGCCAGTCAGATGAGCAGCAACTTCCTCTGCTGCGGCAAACACAAAGCTGAGGTCAGCATGGCCATCACCTCGGCGCGTGGGCGTGCCAACAGCAATAAACACAGCATCAGCATCCTGAACAGCCGGACCCAAATCTGTGGTAAATGTCAACCGTCCGGCGTTATGGTTGCGTTTCACCAAATCATCAAGACCTGGCTCATAAATCGGAATAATGCCCTGTTTCAACGCCGCTATTTTCGAGGCATCCTTATCCACGCAAGTCACTGTGAATCCGAATTCAGAAAAACACGCCCCGGACACAAGCCCTACATAGCCGGTACCGATAACAACGATATTCATAAACGCCTCTTTATTCTTTATTTGGTGCTGCTGTTTGTCAGCCAACCTCAGCCACAATCTGCTCTATGCGCGCAGTTATAGCATGTCCCAGAGCGATATGACATTCCTGAATGTGCATGGTGATTGTGCTGGGGACCGCAATGAGCAGATCCGCCAATTCAGCCATCTGTCCGCCCCCCTCACCAGTCATGGCAATAAAGCTGATTTGTTTTTCTTTAGCAACTTCAGCTGCAGCAATGACATTTTTCGAATTGCCGCTCGTTGACAGGCCAATCAGAACATCACCTGGCTGACCCAACGCTTCAATCTGGCGGGCAAAAATGCCTTCAAAGCCGAAATCGTTCGAATATGCTGTTAAAAATGATGTGTCTGTGGTCAGCGCCAGAGCTGGCAAACCCGATCGTGGTTTGGTGTGGTCAAGTGTGGCAACAAATTCAGCGGCCAGATGTTGCGAATCGCCGGCAGATCCGCCATTTCCGCAAAACATCAGCTTGCCCCCATCCAACATAGATGCAGCAATCATCTGAGCCGCTGTTTCCGCGGAGCCTTCACAGACAGCCACCATTTTTTGCTTCACATCAGCCGACCGGTTCAGAATTTCAGTAATGAGACCGTCTGACATTTAACACCCTTTCGCATGACGTAAAGGTCACTAGCTTTCTTGACCCAATCTTTATGTACCCTTATGGTTTTGAGCGCAAGGTTTAGGGCAGTCATTTGAGAAAAGTATAAACAGATGAAGATCAAAAAAGCGATTTTTCCTGTTGGCGGATTGGGTACACGTTTCCTTCCCGCGACAAAGGCTTTACCAAAGGAAATGCTGCCTGTTGTTGATAAGCCCTTAATTCAATATGCCGTTGAGGAAGCTGTAGCCGCTGGTATTGAAGAGTTCATCTTCGTTACGGGGCGGAACAAGTCAGCCATTGAAGATCATTTCGATCATTCGACCGAGCTCGAACATGTTCTGCGCGCCAAAGGCAAATCAGAGGCGCTGATCACGGTGCAGCAAATGATGCATGAGCCAGGCTCTGTATCCTATGTGCGCCAGCAGGAACCAGCTGGTCTGGGACATGCCGTCTGGTGCGCACGTCATCAAATCGGAGACGACCCTGTGGCGGTTTTACTGGCAGATGACCTGATTTTAGGTCAACCCGCATTAGCCGAAATGGTGACCGCCTATCAAGGCGGAAATATGGTTGCGGTTATGCCGGTTGCACGTGAAGACACTGGCGCATACGGCATCATCACCCCAGGTGAGGAAGCAGGCAATCAAATTGAGGTCAAAGGTCTTGTGGAAAAACCATCTCCTGAGGCTGCGCCGTCAACATTAGCTGTGGTGGGGCGCTATATTATTGAGCCTGGCGTGTTTAACACGCTGTCTAAAGGAAACAGAGGAACTGGCGGGGAAATTCAATTAACAGATGCGCTGGCCTCACGCATTGGCCATGCGCCATTTACCGGGCTTAAATTTTCCGGACAAAGATTCGATTGCGGATCAAAACTTGGCTTTATCAAGGCAAATATGGCCTTTGCCTTACAACGTGAAGAGCTGAACTCAGACCTGAGACAATGGCTAGCAGAATTAATACGCTGATGATTCACCAATTTCACCCGACAATTTTAAGAAGTTATGATATTCGAGGCCAGATTGGCAAAACGCTCAGCACAGATGATGCCTTTGCCATTGGGGCTGGTTTTGGCCAGCAAGTAAAATCATCATCAAAGGGCCGGGTTGCGGTTGGCCGTGATGGACGGCTCTCTTCGCCTGATCTCTCTGCTGCACTTATAGACGGGCTGTGCCGCGCAGGATGCACGGTTTTTGACATTGGTGTCGGGCCAACACCAATGCTGTATTTTGCAGATCGGCATTTGGGCTGTGATGGCGCCATTCAGGTTACCGGCAGTCATAACCCGCCTGATTATAACGGCTTTAAAATGGTCCGCGCGCATCAGAGCTATTTCGGAAACGATATCCAGGAATTAGGTGAGGCCTGCAGAACAGGTTTGTCTTTCGGTCAGCCTGGTTCGGTTGAGCCGGTCTCTGTTTTTGACAGTTATGTCGCTCGCCTGAGACAGAATATTGATTTTGGTGCCTTTACAGTTGTCTGGGACGCTGGGAATGGCGCGGCAGGTCCCGCCGTTGAGGCGCTCGTCAAACCTCTTTCTGGCAGCCATAACACATTATTTACCGACATTGACGGCCAGTTTCCAAACCACCATCCCAATCCGGTAGATCCGGCAACCTTGAAATTTTTGACTGAACAGGTGAAGGCTGCGAATGCGGATTGCGGTATAGGATTTGACGGGGATGGCGACCGTATTGGTGTGATTGACAGAAACGGCAGACAGGTCGGCGGTGATTTGCTGACGGCTTTTATCAGCCTCGATATTTTGCAGCGTCACAAAGGGGCAGATATTCTGTTTGATGTAAAATCCAGCTCCACCGCTCTTGACCTTGTGCGTCGCGCAGGTGGCAAACCGCATCTGTGGCGCACAGGACACAGCCATATGAAGCAACGGCTGAGAGAGTTACAGGCCCCTATGGCAGGTGAGATGTCTGGTCATATCTTCATTGCAGATGATTTTTACGGTTTTGATGACGCTTTATATGTGGCCTGCCGGTTTTTAACCCGGCTGTCATTCATGGCCCAGACCACAAATGAAACCCTGACAGATTTTCTTGACCAATTGCCGCCCAGCTTTACCACGCCTGAATGCCATATCAGCTGTCCTGATGAGGAAAAATTTGCTGTCATTGAACGGCTCTCGCACCAGATTCGTGCTGTGATGCCAACTGAGCAGATCAACCTTATTGATGGCGTGCGTCTGACCACTGCCCAAGGCTGGTGCCTTATCCGCGCCTCAAACACTGAACCAGCCCTTGTCGCCCGGGCAGAAGGCAAAGACGAAGCTGCGTTGGATGAGATGATTTCTGTCCTGCGCACACATCTTGCTGAAGCCGGGATCACCTGGGCAGGACCATAAATGACGATATTTGGTAACAGCTTGTGCTAAATTTAAAACATCATTTCATGATTTGAAAAGACTGATTATATTCAGTTCGAGAATGGCGTATCGGTAAAGGATTAAAATGCAGGTTTTGTCACATCTGTTTAATGTGTCTGTTCTTTCATTTTAGATCAGGGATGATCATTTTTGTCGGTTAACTAAAAAGGTAATTCTTTTTTTCGGAGATAAGAAATTATGGGCTATATCGCACACGGAAACCTGTCTGTTGACGCTGAACTCCTTGGTTTTATTAATGACAGATTGCTGCCCGCAACGGGAGTAGATTCAGATAATTTCTGGGCCAGATTTGATGAGGTGGTTCACCGGTTGAGCCCTCGTAATGCTGAACTTCTTCACACCAGAGAGGCGCTGCAAAGTAAAATCGATCGCTGGCTCGCTGATAACAAAGAGTCTGCATTTGATGAAGCTGCCTATACCCGTTTTTTGCGGGAAATTGGCTATATTGTTGACGATGGCGAGGATTTCGTCATCAGCACCGAAAATGTAGATGCTGAAATTGCGCGCATTGCCGGACCACAATTGGTGGTGCCGGTTATGAATGCCCGTTATGCCCTGAATGCCGCGAATGCCCGGTGGGGCAGTTTATATGATGCGCTATATGGCACAGATGTAATCTCAGATCAGAACGGGTTAGATAAAGGCAGCCGCTATAATTCGGCACGAGGGGCAGCTGTGATTGCCAAAGCCCGAGACCTGTTGGATGAGCGGGCCCCTCTGGTGAACGGCTCATGGACAGACATTGCTGGTCTTGCCGTTCAGGATGGCCAGTTAGTGATAAAAACAAAAACCGGTCAAACACAGCTTACGGCACCAGAACAATTTGCTGGCTACACTGGTTCTGCTGACACACCTGAATCTGTGTTGCTGAAGAAAAATGGGCTGCATATCGATATCATTATTGATGCTGGTGGCCAGATCGGCAGTACAGATGACGCTGGCATTAATGATATTATTTTGGAATCAGCAATATCGACGATTATGGATTGTGAAGATTCAGTTGCAGCTGTTGATGGCACAGACAAGGTTCTGGCCTATGACAACTGGCTGGGGCTGATGACAGGTACCCTGTCTGTTGATATGAGCAAAGGCGGCAAGACATTTACACGCGCGCTGCATGCTGATCGTCACTACACCGCCCCTGATGGATCTGTGCTGAGCCTGCATGGCCGTTCCCTTATGCTGGTCCGCAATGTTGGTCATCTGATGACCAACCCAGCGATTTTGTTGAAAGACGGTTCTGAGATTCCAGAAGGGATCATGGATGCGTTTATGACTGTACTTGGCGCGATGCCTGACCAGCAAAGACAAGGGAATTCACGCACCAGATCTGTTTATATTGTGAAGCCGAAAATGCATGGTCCTGAAGAAGTCGCTTTCGCCTGTGAAATTTTCACAGAGGTGGAAACCGTTCTGGGACTAGCTGAAAACACCATTAAAATCGGCATTATGGACGAAGAACGGCGTACCACAGTCAATCTGAGGGAGTGCATTCGGGCTGCAGCCAGCCGGGTGGTGTTCATCAATACAGGTTTTCTGGATCGTACCGGAGACGAGATTCACACCTCAATGGAGGCAGGACCAATGATTCGCAAGGCGGATATGAAACAGGCCAGTTGGATCTCTGCCTATGAAAACTGGAATGTGGATATTGGGCTGAAATGCGGCTTTTCCGGTGTTGCCCAAATTGGCAAGGGGATGTGGGCAATGCCCGATATGATGGCAGATATGATGGATCAGAAAATTGGCCACCCGCAATCTGGGGCAAATTGTGCCTGGGTACCATCCCCCACAGCCGCCACGCTTCACGCGCTGCATTATCACCAGGTGGATGTATTTGCCCGCCAGGCTGAACTGGCAGGCACAAGCCGTGCTGAGCTTGCTGATATCCTGACCATTCCGGTTGCTCAGCGGCCCAACTGGTCTGATGCAGATATTACAGCTGAGCTGGAAAATAACGCTCAAGGAATTCTGGGGTATGTGGTCCGTTGGGTTGATCAGGGTGTGGGCTGTTCAAAGGTACCCGATATTAATGATGTTGGCTTGATGGAAGACCGGGCGACCTTGCGAATTTCCTCGCAGCATATCGCCAACTGGCTCCATCACGATATCTGCTCAAAAGAACAGGTTATGGACGTAATGAAGAAAATGGCGGCAAAGGTAGACGCACAAAATGAGGGTGATGCAGACTATGAGCCAATGGCTGCTGATTTTGACAGCTCTGTTGCCTTCGCAGCCGCTTGTGATTTGGTGTTTGAAGGCCGGGTTCAGCCCTCTGGCTATACAGAACCTGTTCTGCACCGCAAACGCCTGGAAAAGAAGGCTGCCGCCAGACACTGATAAACAAAATGTTCTCACTTGACGCGCATATTTCCAAGACACCTGGTTTTCCTAAAGAGGGGATCACCTTTTATGACATCAGCCCGGCGTTGGAAGATGCTGTAATCTTGAAAAAACTGATGGCGGCAATGGCTGAGCAGACTGCGGCCTTCCGGCCAGAAATCATCGCTGGCATTGATGCCAGAGGATTTTTGTTTGCCCTGCCGCTATCCTTGGAATTGGACTGCGGCACAGTTATGATCAGGAAATCGGGTAAGCTACCTGGCAAGGTGTTGGAAGAATCATATGCTCTTGAATATGGCGCAGCACGCCTGTCTGTTCAGGCCTCGCGGTCTCTGGCAGGTAAGCGGGTTGTGCTATGTGATGACCTGTTGGCGACTGGCGGCACACTGTCTGCGGCGGCAAATCTGATCAGCCGGGCAGGTGGCGTTCTGGCCGGAGCCGTCTGTGTGATAGAACTGACGGGTCTGAAGGGCCGAGATAAACTGCCTTGTGATGTGGTGGCGCTGCAGACTTATGAATTTTGATGGCTGAACAGGGCCGCCCATCATTGCGCGCAGCACGGCTTAGCTGGGTTTTATATGATTGGGCGCAGTCACCTGTACCCACATTGCATGCCACATTTGTGTTTTCGGTTTATTTCACCACTGTGATCGCCCCAGAAAAGGGCAGCTTATATTGGGCGCAGATGACGGCCCTGTCTGCCTTTCTTTTGGCGATAGCCGCGCCAGTGATGGGCCGGATTGCGGATACAAAAGGTGTGCTTAAACAAGGCTTGGTCATCACCACCCTTGCCACGGCGATTGCCACAGCTGCGCTCTGGTTTATCCAGCCTTCACCAGCGTTTATCCTGCCTGCTCTGCTGTTATCCGGCTTGGCTATTTTCCTGAGCGAAGCAGCATTTTTATTCTATAATGGCCTGTTGCCGACATTAGCCAGCAAACAGGATTATGGCCGCTTGTCTGGACTCGGCTGGGGGACGGGCTATTTCGGCGCAATTGCTGCCCTTATTCTGGTCCTGATGCTGTTCATCCTGCCCGACCAGCAGGTCACAGCTGCGGGCAGCGAAAAAGCAGGGCCTGTTCAACTGACCATGCTGTTTGCGGCGGGGTGGCTGGTCTTATTTTCGCTACCACTGTTTTTTTTCGCGCCAAGACCGCCTGCACGGCCGCTCAGCGGCAGCCTATGGGCCCAATTACGATCAAGCTTAAAACAGGCAGCAGCGATCCCCGGCATGAAGCGGTTTTTGCTGGCCCGCATGGCCTTCACCGACGGTCTTGTTACCTTATTTGCTTTTGGCGGCATTTATGCGGCCAAGGTTTTTGCATTCAGTCAGACAGAGATTTTGATCTTTGCGATAGCCCTGAATATCACTGCTGGATTTGGCGCAATTCTGGCTGGTCCGCTGACAGACCGGCTCGGCCCGTCAGCTGTTCTGCGGCTGTCCTTATTGTGCCTGACAGGGTTAGGCCTTGTTGCGGTTCTGGCCCCAGATCGGCAAATTTTTTGGGGGTCTGGTTTGACTTTGGGCCTATTTATCGGTCCCTGCCAGTCTGCCGCACGGGTGTGGATGGCCCGTCGCGTTCCGGCTGAACATACAACCAGCCTGTTTGGCTTATTCGCATTTTCAGGAAAAGTGACCAGCTTTGTTGGGCCGCTTTGTTATGGCTGGCTGGTCCTGGCCACAGGAAATGAGCGCAGCGGTATGGCTGTGGTGATTGTGCTTTCGATCATAGGCTATTTGCTGTTGCCCCCACGGCAAAGCAGTCACATCTGATCACTCTGCTTTCATCGACTTTCGATATTCAGCCCGCAACAGATCAATAGACACATCTTTGCCATCACGCGTGACATGCCAATATTGCCACCCGTTACAAGATGGCTGGTTCTGCAGCGTTGCGCCCAGGCCATGAATAGAGCCTTTTTGTGCTTTGTCTGTGACCAAAGAGCCATCTGCACACACGCGCGCACGCACAGATTTGGTTTTATCAAAAAGCGTGTCCCCTGCGGCCAGCCAGCCCCCTTCCACCAATGCGCCAAATGGCACACGTGGCTCGGCACGTTTTTCAGATGTGGTTAAAATCACATCATCACCGATCGGCTGAACAGCCGCAATTCGCTCAGCAGCAAGCTTGGCATAATCTTCATTTTGTTCGATGCCGATATAATGACGACCTAGACGCCTGGCGACTGCTCCTGTGGTGCCGGTTCCAAAAAACGGATCCAAGATGGTGTCACCACGCTTTGTCGATGATAAAATAACCCGGGCAAGCAAATTTTCAGGCTTTTGTGTGGGGTGTGCTTTTTGTCCCGCCTGGTCCTTCAGCCGCTCTGCCCCGGTACATATCGGCATATGCCAGTCAGATCGCATCTGAACGCCCTCATTCAAAGCTTTCATCGCATCATAATTGAACGTGTATTTAGACGCCTCGCTCTTTGCCGCCCAAATCAGGGTTTCATGTGCGTTGGTAAAGCGTCGGCCACGGAAATTTGGCATAGGGTTGGATTTACGCCAAACCACATCATTCAAAATCCAATAGCCCAAATCCTGCAGCGAACGCCCAAGACGAAAAATATTATGGTAGCTGCCAATAACCCACAAGGCGCCATCATCTTTGAGGACACGCCGGCATTCTTTCAGCCATGCCTCACTCAACTGATCATAAGCAGCGAAACTGTCAAACTGGTCCCAGTCATCATCTACCGCATCAACAACAGATTGATCAGGCCGGGTCAGATTGCCAGACAATTGCAAATTATATGGCGGATCAGCAAAGACCAAATCAACGCTTTTGTCAGGCAAATCAGCAAGCCGATCCACGCAATTCCCGCATATGATCACATCTTTTTTCATCTGCTCCACCGCTTATCTGCCGTTGTCAGACTTCAAGAGGTGACAGCAGAATCTAACAAAGTCAACACATTATAAGATATTGCTAAAGTGACATCTATATATTGTGGACATATCAGATGAAAGACCGAAATCTTGTAGAAAGAAAAAACAACCCTGCCGACGCAACTGGTTTGCGCACAGGTGTGTCGGCTGATGCTGTTGACTAGGGTTTGAAAGATTAAAGATGCGTTTTTATTGGCGCAAAGCTCTTGCGGTGATGTGGGGTTATTCCGCATTTCTGCAGCGCCTGTTGATGCGCTTTTGTGCCGTATCCGGCATTTGTCTGCCAGCCATAATCAGGATAGTGGGCGGACAGCTGCGTCATCACCTCATCACGGGTTTGTTTCGCCAGAACAGATGCCGCGGCAATAGACAGAGACCGGCTGTCACCGCGAACCACGGCCTTGCAAGGAAAGTCAAGCGGTGGCAGAAGGTTCCCATCGACCAAAACCATGGCCACCGGCAGATTATGACGTGTCAGCAGCAGTTCTGCGAGTGCCGCAACAGCCTCTGCCATCGCCGCAAAAGTGGCGGGCAAAATTCCAAGCGTATCGATCTGATCAACTGAACTGTGCCTGACAGCCCAGAGATGCTGGCTGTGCACGTCACATAATGAGGTTTGTATCTGCGCACGCCTACCAGCAGATAATTTTTTAGAATCTGTCAGACCGGCGGGCAGGCTGTTCTTGCTGGCAGGGTGAATCCAAAATGCCGCTGCTGTTACAGGCCCGGCCCAAGGTCCGCGACCGGCCTCATCAACACCAATAACAGCCCCAGATCCAGACACTGCACTTTCCAGCACATAATCCGGCTGATCAGAGTTTGTGCCGGCAAAGCTGAATGCGGATTGGCGGCTCATATCGCTGTTTGTCCGGCCACAAACGCCATGTTATTTGCCTGACGAACGTCCCGCCACACCAGATTCCCGTAAACGCGGCATAATTTCGACGAAATTGCAGGGTCTGTGGCGATAATCCAGCTGATGGGCCAACAAATCATCCCAGGCGTCCCGGCAGGCGGATGGCGATCCTGGTAAAGCGAACAAATATGTCCCGCCAGCAACACCCGCCACCGCACGGCTTTGTAAAGTGGATGTGCCGATTTTCTGGAATGACAGAAATCTGAACATTTCCCCAAAGCCTTCGATTTCTTTTTCGAAGACAGCTCTGAAGGCCTCAGGGGTGACATCCCGTCCGGTGACGCCTGTTCCGCCGGTTGAAATCACACAATCGATTTCTGGGTCAGCAATGAAGCTGTTCAGCTGAGTGGTAATGGTCTCTATATCATCTGTACAGATGGCGCGATCCGCCAGAATATGATCAGCCTGGGTCAACCGGCTGACCAGAAGATCGCCAGATTTATCATCATCGAGACTGCGTGTATCAGAAACAGTCAAAACAGCGATTCTGACCGCAATAAACGGCCTTGTTTCATCTATTTTTGCCATAAGCATTCCTTATCAAAAGGCTTTCGGGTGCAACCACTAGCGAGATGACGCCAGTCGTTTATCCTGGGCCTGGCCAGAAACCAAATCCAGCAATGACGGCATCGGCTGGCCCAGTTGATTTCTGTAAATGAATAAATAGCTGATCACTCCTTTTACATAATTCCGTGTTTCACGTGCCGGAATAGATTCAATCAGCAAGAACGGATCATTTCTGTGGTCAAGCTTGCGTAACCATTTATTCAGATTCCCAGGACCACCATTATATGCCGCCAGCATACGCACCAAATCGCCTTTTATATGCGGCTCTGTCATCAGATGACCAATATATTTCTGCCCCAAAGCCAGATTCAACACAGGATTATGCAATTTATGTCTGTGGCTGCGTCGGTAGCGCCTGTCTTGTGAGATAAACGCTGCTGTTGCCGGCATCAATTGCATCAGACCAGCGGCGCGGGCCCGACTGCGCGCCAACGGATAAAAGCCAGATTCTTTGCGGATAATCGCCAATACCAGCGCTTCATCAACAACATAATCTGTAGCATCTGATAACATTGGATAAAGAGCAGCATAAATCCGCTCACCAGATTCCCTTTGATGCAAGTCAGCCAGTCTGAATGCTAATCCAGGCATATGATGCTGAGTTGCAAAAGAAATTAAATCACGTTTAAAGACAAGCGGCATTTCTTCGACCAAATAGCGCAACTCCCGCGCTGCCCGTGTCCAATTACCAACCTGAAGCAGCGCCAAGGCCCGCTGGCCACCCTTTTGCGCAGCAAGCCAGCTCATAAAATCTGGGCTGATTTCAGGTAGGGTAAAATCAATCTCATAACGCTGCCCAGAGGCCTTGATCGCCATCACCCCGTAAAATGTTTCGGGATATTGTGCAGCAATGCTCAAATATCTTGTTGCTTCGGCTGGCGCACCAGACAGCATAGATGCGCGATGGGCCCAAAAGCTGGCTCCTGCACGCAACACATCAGGCACATCTTTGAGATCAGCAAGAGTCCTGAAAAAGCTGCCTGCCAGTTCATATCGCTCACCACGCCAGGCCGCCAGGCCACCTGCCCAATAGCCCATAAACGCTTCTTCTGTGTCTTTGGCGATAGCCTGACGGGCGGTGCGCACAGCCTTATCATCTACGCCAAAAATAAAATAGGCATGGGCGATCTCGCCGCGTAAATGTGCTTCCTCTGTTGCGGTCAGATAGCGCAAATTTGATTGATTATTGATCATCTTCAGTGCGCCGGACGGATGACCGCGGCGAATGGCGCGCCGGATCTCTCTCGCAATAGAGGCTGTGCGCTTCGGAGCAGACCGGCCTTTCCAGCTTTCCGGTATGGAGGCCCGATAACTTTGTGGCCGGGACAGGCCCACTCCATTCAGATAGCCTGGTTTCGGCGCTTTGGCTGCTTTTGCCTTTTTGGGTTTGCGTCTGTCGGACAACCATTTGATGCGGCTGGCAGCTGGATGATCATTATAGCTGGCTAACCAGCTTGATAATTCTTTGAAACTTGATCGCCAGGCTGTCGGATGCAGATATTTCTGTGACAGCACATGACCCACCAACAAATCACTGTCGAGGATTTTAATCAGCTTTGCCGCTGCTTTAATCTCTCCATCTTCTTGAAGGGCAAAAATCTGCCGATATGTATCGGCATCTTTGTCAGACAGAGGCCGCGGTAACGCATCAGCCTGAACCGCTGACAGCTTCAGAACAAAAAAGCCGCACAGCACAGCAATGACAAATGAAACTCTGTTTCGCATAAATTATCCTCTGCTCATGCCTTTAAGCGTTAACAAATCAGCAAATGCCTGTCGCTTCATCAAAGGGGCGCGCAACAAATAAGCCGGATGCAAGCTGGGCAGCACAGGGATCATCATCGGATGTCCTGCATCCCCAAAATCGACTTCCTGCGTCTGCCCTCTCAATTTCAAAATGCCTGTTGTCGTGTTCAAAAGCAGCTTGGCTGAACTGCCGCCGAGGGCAAAAATGACCTGTGGTGCTTTCAGTTGAATATGCCGCCGCAAAAATGGCCACAGCAAAGCCACTTCTTCTGAAGAGGGGGTCCTGTTTCCAGGCGGACGCCAGGGCAGAATATTCGTGATATATACGTGCTGGCGGTCAAAGCCGATCGCAGCCAACATTTTGTCCAGCAACTGCCCAGCTGCACCCACAAAGGGCAAACCCATCCGATCTTCATCACCGCCCGGAGCCTCACCAATAATCATCACCGGGGCTTCTGGGTTACCATCAGAAAACACCAAATTGCTGGCGGTCTTTTTTAACGCGCATCCGTCAAATGCTTCCAGTGCCTGTTTTAAATCAGTCAGCGAATGCAAAGCAGATAAATCAGGTGAGCGCATCGCCAAATCAGTTGCAGCAGGTACTAAAGGCGCAGCCAGCACTGACCCAGCAGCTTTGGTCTGCTCAATAGGGGCAGATGGCTGGGTTATTTTTGCATCTATCAAACCGGTGGGTTGGTTAGTCTGGACAGCCGCAGGCGTGTCAATAAGAGCTGTATCAACCCCCATTTCCATCTGCCACCGCAAAGCCGAAGCCAGCTCAAAATCTGTCACATAGGACGCTGTCATTGTATTTTCTGTCCAGACCGGATGAATTTGACACAGGATATAGTGACATACCAAATTGAACAAGTATGCTGTTTTATGTTGGTCTTTCGGCGTAGATGTCGGATCAGATGTTTTTTACAGGTCAGGAAAACTGAACAAATTGAATGGACAATCCGGCACCATAAAACATATGACTAAACGATTATGCTGATCGCATTGAAGAGGTAGGATGATGGAACGGGAATCAATGGAATTTGATGTGCTGATTGTTGGGGGTGGCCCATCAGGCTTATCAGCGGCAATCAAAATGAAACAGCTGGCCTCAGATGCCGGACAGGATTTGTCTGTCTGTCTGATTGAAAAAGGCAGTGAAGTTGGTGCACATATTTTATCCGGGGCCGTGCTTGAGCCACGTGCTCTGAACGAATTGATCCCGGATTGGCAGGAAAAAGGCGCGCCGCTTGATACAGCTGTCACGAACGACAAATTCATGTTCCTGACCGAATCCGGCCAGATGCGCCTGCCGACCCCACCACAGATGAATAATCATGGCAATTATATTATCTCATTAGGTAATTTTTGCCGTTGGCTGGGTGAGCAGGCTGAAGCTATGGGGGTTGAGGTCTATCCTGGTTTTGCTGCGGCTGAGGTTCTGTTCAATGATGATGGCAGCGTCAGAGGCGTGGCAGTTGGTGATATGGGCATTGGCAAGGACGGCGAGCCTACAGATGCTTTTATGCCCGGCATGGACCTTTTGGCCAAACAAACAATTTTCGCCGAAGGTTGCCGTGGGCATCTGACCAAAGGCCTGTTTGATACCTTTAATTTGCGTGAAGGCAAAGACCCGCAAACATTCGCAATCGGCATTAAAGAGCTGTGGGATATTGAGCCTGAAAAATCAAAGCCAGGAACAGTCTGGCATTCTGTTGGCTGGCCTTTGTCTACAGATACTTATGGCGGCTCATTTCTGTATCACCTGAATGGCAACCAGGTCGCGGTTGGTTACGTTGTCGGGCTGGATTACAGCAATCCGCATCTGTCTCCTTTTGAAGAATTTCAGAGATTCAAAACACATCCAGCAGTACGGTCTGTGTTTGAAGGTGGACGTCGCGTATCCTATGGTGCACGGGCGTTGAATGAAGGCGGCTTCCAATCTATACCCAAGCTGACCTTCCCTGGGGGGTGTCTGGTAGGCTGTACAGCCGGATTTTTGAATGTGCCTAAGATTAAAGGCACACATACCGCCATGAAGTCAGGCATGCTGGCTGCCGAAGCTGTTTTTGATCTGCTCAATGATGAAGCGGCAACAGCAACAGAACCTGTAGAATACGCAGCGAAAATCGAATCCTCATGGCTGTGGTCTGAACTATATAAGGTCCGTAATATCCGACCAGCCTTTGCCAAAGGCCTGTGGATGGGTATGGGATATGCGGCGCTTGATACTTATCTGCTGCGCGGACGTGCCCCGTGGACCTTCCATCATCATGCTGATCACACCTGTCTTAAACCTGCAGCAGAGGCCCCGAAAATTGAATATCCAAAGCCTGATAATGTGGTCAGCTTCGATCGTAATTCTTCGGTTTATCTGTCAGGCACAAATCATGAGGAAAATCAGCCTGTACACCTGACCTTAAAAGATACATCCGTGCCGATTGAGCATAATCTGGCGCTTTATGACAGCCCTGAGCAACGCTATTGTCCAGCCGGTGTTTACGAGATTGTGCGTAATGATGACGGAAGTGATCCGCGTCTGCAAATCAATGCGCAAAATTGTGTTCACTGCAAAACCTGTGATATCAAAGACCCAACGCAAAATATCAGATGGGTCACGCCAGAAGGCGGTGGTGGCCCGAATTACCCCAATATGTAAATGGGGCATCAGTCAGCGCCATATACAGAAGGGGCTTTTCGCCCAGGCAGGCAGGCTTAATGGACGGTCAGCCAGAGCAGGAACACATGCAGAGAAACAGCTCACGGTCTATGACCCGATTATCTGCAGGAATGGCGATGATTGCCGGCGTATTGGCGGGCTGTAACCATGGGCCTGTGCCAACAAAAGATCTGTTGGCGCCCGCTTCTGGTGAACCGGAGCTTGTAGCCGCGGCCCAGCCTTCACAATCAGGCCAGTTCCTTGCTGCACGACAGGCTCTGTATAATCAGGATGTCGCTACGGCCGGGCTGTTTTTTGATGGTGCCCTGCCAGAAGAGACCGGAAACCTGATGCTTCTGGAGCAAAGCTTTCTCAGCCATTATCAGAGCGGAAATCTGGACAGGGCTGCAGATGTGGCCGTAAAGTTAGAGCAGTTAGGCAGCCAGCTTGGCCTGTCTGTTGAACCAGCTCTGGCAGCGGCGGTTGCTGCAGAAGACTGGCAAGCGGTGATCGCTTTGTCCGAAAATATGGCACAGACCGATCAGGGCTATATTCTGTCTGCCGGATTGCGAAGCTGGGCCTATCTGGGCCTGAAAGAGCCAGAAACAGCCCTTCAGGAACAACAACGGCTCGCCGATTTCATCACAGATTCACAAACAGAAATTCCTGGTGAGCTTATGCTTTTACAAAGAGCCTATCTCGCCGAGATGAGCGGACACACACAAGAAGCTGTTTTGGTCTACCAACAGGCTAGCGAGCAGGACCACCGGTCCAGCTATTTTACCTTAGCCGTCGCCTCAGGTTTGTGGCGACTGGGCCAAACTGAAGCCGCCCTCGCAAATCTGGCAACCTATGCAGATAATGATGTGAATGTTGAACGGCTGGGGCCTATGTTTAGCGCCGGTCAAATACACTCAGCACAAGCACCGCAGCTGGCGCAGATGATCGCGCGCTTCATTTTTGAATTCAGCTGGTTCGCGCGGCTACCCGGCAGTCAAGCATTGGTTTTGCCACGCCTTCATCTGGCGTTATCCATTTGGCCAGAGCTGGATATGGCACATTTAATTTTGGCCCAAACTTTTTCAGATGGGCCGGATTATGAACGGGCGTCATATCATCTCGATCAACTTGACACCACCAGCCCTTATTTCGTTCAGGCTGTCATGTTGAGGATGCAGCTCGCCCATCGAACAGACAATGTCAGCGCTGCCTTTGCGATTATGAATAAAGCGCTAGATCAGCTTGCAAAAACCAGTCCGGCGTCTGATTTAGCGCATGATCAGGCTGCGTTGTATCGTTATGCAGGAAGCCTGGCCAGGCGAGCAGAAATATATTCGCTTGCCGTAGATTATTTTGAGCGTGCCCTGAGATTCGGGCCGGAGACGAATTTCATCTATCGCAATCTTGGCATCAGCTTTGAGCAGCTTGGCCAGACTAAGGCCGCCGAAGACGCGTTCTTGAAAGCTCTTGCGCTTAACCCTGATGATGCCACCACACTGAACTATATCGGCTATTGGTGGGCGGATGAAAACAGGCGCCTGAATGAAGCTCTGTCTTTTATTAAGCGGGCCGTTGAATTGCGGCCATCTTCCGGTTATTTTGCTGATTCACTCGGCTGGGTTTATTTCCGGTTGGGTAAATATGATGAGGCCGTGAACTGGCTTGAAAAAGCAATTCAGCTAGCACCCACCGATCCGCTCATTTCTGATCATTTGGGTGACGCCTATTGGCAGGTCGGACGCCGCCTTGAAGCCCATTATAAATGGCAACAGGCATTGGATATGGGCATTGATGATGAGTTTACAGACCAGATCGAAGAAAAGATAGCAAATGGACTGGACTAGCTCTGCCCCAGCAAAGATTAATCTGTGTCTGAATATCACCGGCCGCCGACCAGATGGGTATCATAATCTGGTTTCGTTAGCGGCATTCACAGAATTTGGTGATCATCTTACCCTGTCAGATGAGGCAAAGGAGGGGCTGACCCTAACAGGGCCATTTGCTTCTGATCTGCGCAGTACCAGAACAGATAATCTGCTGTTAAAAGCAAAAGCTGAAATCCTGTCTGCCGGATTTTGCCTCCCTGAACATCACATTTATCTGGATAAACACATTCCTGTCAGCAGCGGCTTAGGAGGGGGGTCAAGTGATGTTGCGGCCTATTTTCGCTGTATTGCAGAAATGATGGTGTTGGAACAATCAGACCGGGACAAGCTATTTGCCTTAGCTGGAAAAATTGGTGCAGATGTGCCGGTTTGTCTTCATCCCGGTTATCAGCTGATGACCGGAACCGGAACAGATGTAGAGCCAATAGCCGTAGAAGATGAGCTAATCTATTGTGTGCTCAGCAACCCCGGCATAGGCGTTTCCACACAAGCCATATTTTCTGCATTGACTATACCGGCTGATGGTTCAGAAGTACCAGACAGCCAAATGTCGCCGCCAGTGAAAGTGGCGGATATAGTGGCACGCGGAAATGACTTATACGGACCAGCAGCTCAATCTTGCCCTGAAATCAGTGTATTGCTGGCACAAATGAAAACATTTTCAGCATCAGGTTCATATATTGGGCAGGCGATGTCCGGAAGTGGGGCGAGTTGTTTTGCACTTACTTACTCACAACAAGCCGCAGATGACCTTACAGAGCAACTTACATCAGCAGGGTATTGGGCAAAATCAACATGTTTGATTTCCAGCTGAACATAGGCCCAGCAAAGAATATAAGCAAAGCTTTATATAGTGTTTTCTGAGCTTGTTTTTTTTCGTTGATCGTCTCAGACTTCATGGGTATAGTCTCGCGATTATTCACCTGCTTGCCTTTTTGGCAGGCATATACAACGCGACAGGCACCTTGTTGAAAACAGGAATTTTGTGAGCACTGTATTGGTGGGGCGTAGCCAAGTGGTAAGGCATCGGTTTTTGGTATCGTGTATCGTAGGTTCGAATCCTACCGCCCCAGCCATCTTTTATCCCAAACTTAAGAAAGTGGACGGTAAGGTCTGCAGCTAATCTCCGGATGGGACTGGTCATTTCAGTGCTGGTCTTGATCGGCAGATTTGACAGCTGCGACATTCTGGCACAGTATCAAAGAAGTGCAGCCTTGCACAAAACAGTGATGTTTTACGAGGAAAGGAGCTGTCTATGACGCCGTTCATTTCCAAAATACTGTCTCGTGATTGTATTACCGTCCAACATGACGAAACTTTGCGGAGCGTGGCAACGACGCTCAAAAACAATAAAATAGGTGCGGTACCCGTGTTGGACGGATCTGGCGCTCTTGTCGGGATTTTATCTGAAAGAGACCTTGTGCAGTCTCTTCCTCAGAAAATCGATCTGGATACTCATTTAGCTGCAGATTTGATGACAACAGACCTCATTGTCACTTCACCTGAGGTCAGTTCATCAGATTTAATGAAACTGATGACAGACCATAAGATACGCCATATTCCCATTATCAGCGAAGACGGATTTCTCGGCATTGTATCGATCGGTGATGTTGTCAAACGCCTGCTGGAAAAATTAGAGCAAGAAACAGAGCAATTAAGGATGTTTATTAATTCCTGAGGCAACTGAACGGTTCGCCGCCAGCTTGCCCTAATTTTGTGTGTCTGGCTTAACCAGCCTGTAGCCCTCTTGCGTGGTTTCAACGATCGGGATATCCGTCAGCCGGGCAATTTTCTGGCGCAGGCGGTAAATATGCGTTTCCAGCGTGTGTGTCGCCACCATATTCTGATAACCCCAAACTTCAGACAGCAAAACATCTTTTGAGGTTGCCGCAGGCCAGATACGAAACAGCTTTTTCAAAATCATTGTTTCTTTTTCTGTGAGCACCACAACACGCTGACTATCAAGAGCGGTCAAGGATTTATTGGCGGGCTGAAATTCAATATCTTGGGTGGTAAATCTGATATCATCAGATGATTTATATTGGCGAAGCTGGGCCCTGATACGTGCCAGTAACTCGCCAAAACGCATGGGCTTTGCGATATAATCATTCGCGCCAGTATCCAGACCTTTAATAATATCGGTTTCATCTTGCTGACCTGTCAGCATGATAATGGGCTTTTCAAAGCCGGTTTCTCTGAGCTTTTTGCAAATATCAAAACCGTTCCCGTCTGGAAGCTGAATATCCAGCAGGATGAGATCTGGTTTGAACTGGTCTGCCTTGTCAAAGGCTTCACTTGTCTTTGCGGCTTCTTCAAGACCCCGAACACCTTCATGTTTCAACTGGCTGATCAGAACCTTGCGCAGATAATCATCATCATCGATGATAAGAATCCGAGATGAAATCAGCAAATTTTCAGCATCCATGTCAGCAACTCCGCATCTAGGATCAGTCTAGGTTCAGTCAGACTGGCTTGTGAACAGAAATTTGCATTATCACCTTAAAATCAGTAAATATGGGGCTCATTCCTTCAGGCGTTTTTGACAATAAGGACGATGTTCATATGCGAGTGTTAACAGCACAGTTTGATCTAAAAATCGACCGGGTTTCGATGACATTGCGCCGTGGCGGTGTTGTGATGATAAGAGACGCCAAAGGTCAGGCTGGGTTAATCAGGGCAGCTGAATTCTGTGATCATTTGCTAGAAGGGTTAGATGATCTGGGATTGGGATCAGAAATTTTATGTCTGACCCGGCGCCATATGGCCTCATTCGGACGGACTGTCCCTGACAATATACCGTGCTTTAGCCTGCCCGCGATGAGTTTTGATGACGGCCACATCACCTCTCTGATTTTGGGTGATGGCACTTTGCTGCCGGAAAAGGCAAATATTTTGGGTGAACGGCAAGGCAGCCTGCCAGACAGCGCCTGTCGCCTGTTACGCGCAGTAAAGCTGATCCCTGCCGCCCTGCTAAGCCGTTTATCTGTGAAAAACCAGCAACAACAGGTCAGTCTGGCAGAAACCTATCAAATCCCTGTTCTTGATTTGCATGAGCTCAATCATCTTACAGATGACAAAGAGCCAGAGATGAGCATCAGCATTACAGCCAAACTGCCTCTTGCTGCAGCACCTGATGCGAAAATAGTCATGTTTAGACAGTCGGCCAGCCGCGAAGAGCATTTTGCTGTCGTTATCGGCCAAGCAGACGGAGATTTGCCCCCTCTGGTGCGTCTGCACTCGCAATGTGTGACAGGTGACATATTGGGCTCCCTCAAATGTGACTGTGGCCCGCAGCTACAGACAGCTCTGGTTCAGATGCAAGATAATGGCGGGGGCGTTTTGCTGTATTTGGCACAGGAAGGCCGGGATATTGGCCTGTTAAACAAAATCCGGGCTTATGCATTACAGGATGCCGGCTTTGATACTGTTGATGCAAATCACAGGCTGGGGTTTGAGACAGATGAGCGCGTGTTCAGCCCGGCAGCTGCTATGCTGAAAGCTTTAGGCCTCACAGCTGTCAGGTTGATGACCAACAACCCAGACAAGGTCAGCCAACTGGCCAAATATGGTATAGTGGTCAAGGAACGCATCAGCCTTAATTTGCCAACAAACCCGCATAACCATGAATATATGCAGACCAAAAGAACAAAAACCGGCCATCTTATTGATCCTGTCTGACCAGACGCATCCTGCAAAGAACAGCAATTCAGGCGCGCGCACCAAAAAGGGCTGAGCCGACCCGAACATGCGTTGCCCCAAACCCAACAGCTTCCTCATAATCACCACTCATGCCCATGGACAGGTTTGTCAGCTCATGCCGGTCTGCTAGTGTCTTCAGCAAGGCAAAATGCATCGCGGCTTCTTCGTTAACAGGCGGAATGCACATCAGCCCGATGACAAACAGACCGGCTTGCATACGGCAAAACGCCAGAAAATCTGCCAGGTCACCAGGCGCAATACCTGATTTTTGCGACTCCTCTCCTGTATTCACCTGAATAAAACACTGTATCTCTTTACTTTGTTTGGCTGCTTCAGCAGCGATTGCGGATGCGATTTTTGGCCTGTCGACTGTGTGGATAACGTCAAACAGACGGACCGCCTCAGCCGTCTTGTTCGATTGAAGCGGGCCAATCAGGTGAAGGCATAAATCCGGATACAGGGCTTTGCGCGCTGTCCAGCGGGTTTTTGCTTCCTGAACCCGGTTCTCCCCGAAAATGCGATGTCCTGTGGCAAGGCTTGCATCTATGCGCTCTTCCTGTTGCTGTTTTGATACAGCAATCAGGGTCACCGCCTCAGCTTGACGCCTGGCTGCTTGCGCTGCCTTGTCCAGTTGTTCCTGCACAGCAGTAAAATTGTGAGCAATTGTTACAGGATCCATCGCCTCAGCCTGTTGTTATGGGCACATTTTATGGTCGTTTTAATTAAGGCCAGTCAAAATGTGAAATCAAGTCTCCCGTCTCCTTTTTATACAGACCTGAAATAAACCTGTCATATGGGCTGTTGCAAAAATGACACATGAGAGAAATAATCAATTAATTTAATCTTAATAATAAATTGCTGTTTAAATTTTTTCTAATATTTTAGGGATGTCACCATTTCCGGTGGCATCTAACCTTTTGGGAGATAAATTATGCGTAAGGTACTTCTCGCATCTACAGCTCTCGTTGCTCTGGGTTCAGTCTCAGCAATGGCAGCAGACGTAACAATTTCAGGTAACACAACCTGGCAGTACGAATCATACGATAAGAACGATGGTACAATGACTGGTCCAGTTAACGGTACTTCAATCGACCATGATTCAGACGTGGACTTTAAATTTGTGAACACAACAGACAGCGGCCTGACAATCACAATGGCTGTTGGCCTGAACGAAGGTGGCTCACAGGATGACCAGAAGCTGACAATTGCTGGCGACTTTGGTTCACTTCGTCTGTCAAATGACCAGGAAGGTGTTGGCGACAGCGCAATTAACGCTGGTGCATTGGTAAACGATGAAACATCATCAATCACTCCAGGCTTGGGCAAGTATGGTACATCTCTGGGCTCAGGCACACAGGTGACATACACAGCACCATCAATGAACGGTGTGACAGCTGCGGTATCTTTCACTGAAGCCGGTACAACAACAAAAGCTGATTCGACAGAAATGCGTGTTGCTTACTCAACAGCAATGGACGGCACATCAGTCGATATCGACTATGTATCTTCATCAACTGATGATAATGGTACTGTTGGCGCGAAGAGTGGCCTTGACGCAACTTCATTGGGTTTGAAGATCGGCATGGGCTCAATGACGTTCATCGCTTCAGCTGCTACAAAAACAGACAACAACAACACATATGATTACAGCGCAACAACTGTTGGTGCTTCATATGCTCTGGGTAACGGTATGACAATCGGTGTGTATCAGAACAACACTGAGGATGACAAAGACGCCGGTTATGAGTGGAGCCAGACCGCTGCGAGCGTGACTTACTCAATCGCACCTGGTCTGACTGCCGGTATCACAGTGACTGACTCAGAAGAGAAAGACACTGGTGCAACAACAGTATCAGACGATTACACAGTTCTGGAACTTTCTGCTTCTTTCTAATTCAAAAGAAGTTGTGTATAAGAGAGAGGCTGGTCATCCAGCCTCTCTTTTTTTTGGGAAATTCTTATCATGCGCTTTATTCTGCTCATTGCTGTTTTTCTTGGCCTTTTCGCCTGTTCTGGCACAGGAACACCCCCACCAGCTGAAGACAGCCCTGGTTCTTTTATCACGGGGAGGTCTGAGCAAGGTTTGAAATTAAGTGATTTTTCAGGCCTTGGCGGAAATGATAGTGCAGGTCTGCCTATCAACGCGCTGTTATGGCGGGCATCGCTCGATATTGTTGCCACCATCCCGCTTGACGATGTGGACACCTTTGGTGGGACTATCGTTACTGAATGGTATCAGTTAAATCAGGGCACTGATGAGCGAATTAAGCTGGCAATTTTTATTCTTGACCGTGAACTGCGTTCCGATGGTGTTCGTGTGGTGGTTTACGTACAAAATAAATCGGGAGATGTCTGGCAGGATAGCGGAACAGATGTAGAGATGGGCCAAAAGCTTGAAGAGCTTATCTTAACGCGTGCCCGTGAGATCCGCGCTGAAACTGTGGTTGAATCAAACAGCTGACAGACCTTTGCTGAGTAAGAGCCTGGCACCCGCTTTATTCCTGTTACAGGTAATTTCATAATGACTAAATTTTTGCCCTCTGAACTTGAATCCAAATGGCAGTCCGTCTGGGATGAAAAGGTCTGCTTTGAAACAGACACAAAGAAAGACCGGCCAAAATATTATGTACTGGAAATGTTTCCTTACCCGTCTGGGCGTATCCATATGGGTCATGTCCGCAATTATGCGCTTGGTGATGTTGTTGCCCGGTTTAAACGGGCAAAAGGATTCAATGTTCTGCATCCGATGGGGTGGGATGCGTTTGGTCTGCCTGCTGAAAATGCGGCTATAGAGCGCGGCATTCACCCGGGCAAATGGACGATTGAAAATATCGCTGCCATGCGTGCCCAACTGAAAACAATGGGCCTATCATATGATTGGGACAGAGAAGTGACCACCTGCTCTCCTGATTATTATAAACATGAGCAGAAAATGTTTCTCGATTTTCTGAAGGCTGGTCTTGCCTATCGCAAAGAAAGCTGGGTGAATTGGGATCCTGTTGAACATACTGTTTTGGCGAATGAACAAGTTGTTGATGGCAAGGGTTGGCGTTCTGGTGCCCCGGTTGAACGACGCCAGCTTTCACAATGGTTTTTGTCTATCTCTGATTATGCAGAAGAGCTGTTGGCAGCGATTGAAAAACTAGATAAATGGCCTGATCGTGTCCGGCTGATGCAACATAACTGGATCGGCCGATCTGAAGGCGCCACTGTTCAGTTCAGGCTGGACGATGCAGATGAAACAGTTGAGGTGTTTACCACCCGGCCAGACACGCTCTATGGTGCATCTTTTATCGCGCTTTCGGCCCAACATGCTCTTACCTCTGCTTGGCAGACGAACAACCCAGAACTGCAGGCCTTTGTAGCAGAATGTGCCCGTCTTGGCACATCTGAGGCAGCCATAGAAAAAGCAGAGAAAAAAGGGTTCTTTACGGGGTTTTATGCCCAGCATCCTCTCATAAAAGACAAAAAGCTGCCTGTTTATATCGCCAATTTCGTGCTGATGGATTATGGCACGGGCGCAATTTTTGGCTGTCCTGCTCATGATCAGCGAGACCTTGATTTTGCTCGTGCCTATGATTTACCCGTTCTGCCTGTGGTTCAGCCAGCGGGCAGTAACGATGAGCCTGTAATTACAGATACCGCCTATTCAGGGCCAGGCCGCCTTATCAATTCAGGACCATGGACCGGGCTTGATATTGAAAGCGGCAAGTCAGCAGCTCTTTCTGCCCTGGAAGAAGCCGGAGCAGGCGATCGCAAGATCACATTCCGCCTGCGTGATTGGGGTGTATCACGTCAGCGTTATTGGGGCTGCCCTATTCCGATTATTCATTGTTCATCCTGCGGACCGGTGCCGGTTCCCGAAGATCAATTGCCTGTAACATTGCCCGAAGATGTGGAGTTTGACACGCCAGGAAACCCGCTCGACCGGCATCCGACCTGGGCGGACACAGACTGTCCGTCTTGTGGTGCAAAAGCACGACGCGAAACAGACACTTTTGATACGTTTTTTGAAAGTTCTTGGTACTTCCTGCGATATGCAGACCCAAATGCAGATGAGGCCTTTTCAAAAGAGGCGGCTTCTTATTGGATGCCTGTAGACCAATATATTGGCGGTGTTGAGCATGCGGTGCTGCATTTGCTGTATTCCCGGTTTTTCACAAGAGCCCTATCAAAGGTAGGATATGTGAATGTGGATGAGCCCTTCGCCGGATTAATGACACAAGGTATGGTCTGTCACCAAAGCTTTAAGGCTGAGGACGGGCAATGGTTATTCCCCGAGGAAGTTGAGAAGAAAGACGGAAAGTGGCTGCATCGCAATTCAGGTGCGCCCGTTCAGGCTGGCCGCGTTGAAAAGATGAGTAAATCAAAGCGCAATGTGGTTGATCCAGAGCAGATAATATCGACCTATGGTGCAGATACAGCACGGCTCTTCATGCTGTCTGATTCCCCTCCTGAACGTGATCTTGAATGGACAGAAGCCGGGATTGAGGGTGCTTTTCGGTTCATCCAGAAAATCTGGAAGCTGGCTCAGCAGACAAATAATGCAGGTCATGGCTTTACCCCTGATAATAACGCGCTGACGGATGCCGATGAGGCGTTATTGCGTGCCTTGCATGTCGCCATTAAGGCAATCGAAACAGATATCGACCGGTTCGCCTTTAACCGTTGTGTTGCCCATCTTCATGTATTGGTGAATGCAATATCAGATTATAAAGATGCAAGTGAATCTGGTCAAAGGTTGCGCAGTTATGTCATGCGGCATTTGGCTATCTTATTGGCACCCTTTTCGCCCCATATTGCAGAAGAAATTTGGCAGATTACCTGCGCAGACGGGCTGGTCAGCGAGACTGAATGGCCAGTCGCAGAAGAAAAATGGCTGGTTTCTGATACAGTTGACATCGCTGTTCAGGTAAATGGTAAGCTAAGAGCGACCCTGTCCTTGCCAGTTGATTGTGATAAGCAAATTGCTGAAGAACAGGCACTCAGTCATGATGTGGTGAAGAAATATCTTAACGATCTGCCGCCAAAACGTGTAATCGTCGTACCAAACAGGATCATCAATGTGGTTTGTTAAGCTGAGTCAAACTTATATCAAATTAGCTTGTTGCATACTGGTCGGGCTAAGTCTTGCCTCTTGTTCTGTGCAAACCATTAACCAGATGAATGCGGTAACTGACGCAGAATTGCGTAAGATCAGCTTGCCTGTCACGACATCGCGTTCTGATCAGCTTCTGAATCAGGCCCTTAAGCGCCAAATTGGCAGCACAGATACCAGTTCACGATATACGCTCAGCTACAATATCACATCAGCAACATCTGCATCTTTATCTGCATCAGGCAGCTCATCTACAATAAAAAATACAGAAATGTCTGTCAGCTACGCACTTGTTGATGCGGAGACAGGACACCTTCTCACCGAAGGAACTGTGTCTGCTACAGCAACTTCAGGAACGATCACGTCTTATTATGGACAGGATGTGTCCGCCCGCTTTGCCTCTGAACGACTGCTGGGGCTTTTAGCAGAGCGTATCTATCAGAAATTGCAGCTTTATTTCTTGGCAGCAGAGACCTAAGTGAAAATCGCGCCCCGTGAGATTTCTGCCCTTCTTCGCCAGCCTGATTCGCAGTTTAATATCTACCTTCTTTATGGCCATGATGAGGGGTTGGTTAGAGAGCGGGCCAAAATACTGGCGTCTCATTTTGTTGACAATCTAGATGATCCCTTTGCGGTTACCCATTTATCCGGCGTGGATGTGGCCGCGGATAAAACCTGCTTGTCAGATAGTCTGAACGCCCTGCCCGCCTTTGGCGGCCTGCGTTTGGTGATGCTGTCTGGCGCAGGTACCGAGATGACCGAGGCGGTGAAGCTGGCAACAGATAGCTCGCATGACGGGGCCCGGCTAGTGATCCAGGCCCGCGATGTAAATACCCGCCACGCCTTGGTTAAATTTTGTGATCAGCACGCTTCATGTGCCTCTATTGGGTGCTATCAGGATGACAGCCGTTCACTTGGTGATCTTGCCCGTGATATTTTTGCCAAAGACAATATACGCATTGACACCGAAGCCATGGCCCTGTTGTTGTCCAGACTGGGGAATGATCGGGCTGTTTCGCGCAGGGAAATAGAAAAGCTTGTATTGTTTGCGGGGCCTGGAAACAGTCTGAGCATCCAAGATATTGACCATGCTCTTGGTGATAATGGTGCAAATGTTCAGGATCAGATCACGCTGGCCCTTCTGAGCGGAAATGTGAGACAGTTTGAGCAATTATATAGCCGGGCTCGACAAGATGGCCTACCTCCTATTGCCCTTCTTCGTCAGACCTTATCTCTGTTTAGGGGCATGTTGACCGCGCGCCTCGCCATGAATGCCGGCACAACCGCCAACACAGCCTTATCCGGGTTTCGGCCACCGTTACATTTCAAGACAAAGCCCGTGGTGTCAGCGCAGCTGAGCAAATGGAACGCCAAACAAATCAGTGATGTCATTGACAGGCTGGTTAATACTGAAATTCAAATCAAATCCGCTGGAACGGCTGATCCGTCTACACTGACGGGTCAAACCCTGCTTGGTCTGGTTTTACGCAGCCGCAGCCTAAACCGATAAGAAGCTTTATCTGTTTGGTCCCAAGCCGATTTTTCCTAACATATCTTCAAGCTGCTCAAGCGATGTGACTTTTACCACAACTTGGCCTTTTTCGGTGCGTTCATCCCAGTCCAGCCGCATAGCTAGACCCAATTCTGTTCGCGCTCTGACCTCAAGCGCCTTAATATCAGAAGATTTTTCAACTGCTTGCGATGATTTAGCTGATTTTTGGCGGCTTGACCTGATCAAGGCCTCAACTTCACGGGCAGACAGGTTTTCCTTTATGATTTGTGCAGCCAGCTGTTCGGCATCATCACGACCAATTAACGGGCGAACCTGTCCCATCGTCAGGCTGCGTTTAATCAAACTGTCTCTTATCGATTGCGGCAGAGTGAGCAGACGCCCGACATTGGCAATGTGAGATCTGGATTTTCCGACAATATCGGCTAATTCTTGTTGTGAGTAACCGTGCCTATCCAATAATGCCTGGTAACCCTCAGCCTCTTCTATGACAGACAAATCACGTCGCTGTATATTTTCGATCAATGACAATTCAGCAGCTTCTTTGTCATCAAATGTGGATATTACTGCTGGAATTTCATGCAATGATGCGATTTGCGCTGCCCGCCAACGCCGCTCTCCTGCAATCAGCTGAAAACGCGACGGCTGATCAGGGTGGGGGCGGACAATGACAGGCTGCAAAAGGCCCCTGCTTTTTATTGAAGCTGCTAATTCGTTCAGCTCAGCTTTATCAAAGCTCCGTCTGGGTTGCCATGGGCCCGGAACAATCCATTCAATTGGTAACGCCCTGACTTCGCGGCCTGGCACCGCAGGGCGGCGCGCACTTGTGGATGCCGCATCCGGCTGACCAGCCACGCCTGTTTGCGCTGGAGTTTGGCTGAGCACTGGCGAATCACCCAAAAGGCTGGATAATCCACGCCCAAGCCTCTGATTATCCTGTTTTTTTTGTGGTCTCTGTGAAGATTTATCCTTTGTCATGCCACTTTTTGTTCCTGTTTCAGAAGTTCTGCGGCCAAAGCGGCATAAGCTTGTGCTCCGGCACATTTTAAATCATACATCAATATGGGCTGGCCAAAAGACGGGGCTTCAGAAATGCGAACATTCCGCGGAATAACCGTCTGGTAAACTGAAACACCAAAATGTGATCTCACATCAGCTTCCACCATTTCAGATAATTTATTTCTGGTGTCATACATAGTCAGCACAATCCCTTGCAAGACAAGGCCAGTGTTCAAGCCGGACTGCACCATCGTGATGGTCTGATTGAGCTGGGCTAATCCTTCAAGAGCATAAAATTCACATTGCAGAGGAACAATGACAGTATCTGCCGCACACAAGGCATTCACCGTCAACAGGCCAAGCGACGGCGGGCAATCAATCAGGATATAGTCAAAATTGTCCTTTATATCAGCCAATTTATCGGCAAGCCGGTATTCGCGCCTGTCCAAAGGGCTTAATTCCACCTCTGCTGCAGATAAATCCATGGTCGCCGGAATTAAGGACAGGCCGGGAACTTGTGTCGTAACGACCGCCGCTTCAACCTGCGCTTCGCCTGTAACCAGCCGATAGCTGTTTACAGCCCTTGCGCCGGGATCAACACCAAGGCCTGTACTGGCGTTGCCTTGCGGATCGAAATCAACCAGAAGAACATGCATGCCACAAGCCGCCAAGGCAGTGGATAAATTCACCGCTGTAGTGGTCTTACCGACACCTCCTTTTTGATTGGCTACAGCAATAACTTTAGCTGACATATTAATTCCCTAAGCGTCTGTATTTATTAATTTTTATTTCCGAAATGAACGATAACAGCATCTTCATCTGTAATGCTGGGATAACTTTGCGCCGCTAGTGTCACCGAAGATGGTAGCGCGGTCAATTCCTGTTTTACAGCTCTTCCTTTCAGAAATAAATATTCAAGCGCGTCATGATGCTGACGGGCAGTTAATTCAAATAATTTTACCAAAGGCGCTAGCGCCCGTGCGGTAATCACATCCATATGAAGACAGGCCAACTCTTCAACACGGCCATGATGAATCACAGCATCTACACCTGTCTCAGCAATAGCCGTGCGCATAAAGGCAACCTTTTTGCTGTCTGATTCGACCAGATGGACTTGTTTTTTTGTCACAATGGCCAGAACAAGACCAGGCAGACCCGCACCAGCGCCAATATCCATAATGGTTTTTGCTGTTTGGGGCAGATAAGGTACGAGCTGAGCGCTGTCTAAAACATGACGCTGCCAGATCTGGGGCAAGGTCGAAGATGAGACAAGATTGATCCGCTGCTGCCACTTGCAGAGCAGCTGAACATATATGTCGAGTTGATCTTGTGTTTCACGTGAAACATCAAGATAAGCACAAATATCCTCTCGGCTTGTATCTGGTGGGAAAAACCGGTCACTCACTCAACCCTCCGCTTGCCGCTAGGCATTGTTCTGGCAAAACAGGCTTAACTTAGCCTAGCGCGTTTTAGCGTTGTTTTGCCTCAGTTCCGTCTGAATGCCTGTCTTTTTTCAAAAACCGTAAAACAGCGACCAAGGCGGCAGGCGTCATACCGGGTATACGGCTAGCCTGACCGATGGTTTCTGGCTGGAACCGTTGAAGCAGGTCACAAGATTCAGCAGACAGGCCGCCGATTTCAGTAAAATCTGTATCCGGGGGTATGTTCAAAGCATCATCACGCCGCATAGCTTCAATATCAGCCTGCTGGCGGGCCAGATAACCTGAATAGCGGCAATCTGTTTCAAGCTGACTATGTAATATATTGTCTATCTGACCTAATTCTGGCCATAAGCGCAGACAATCAGAAAACCGAACCCCTTCTAGAGCAAGCAAGTCAGCCGGGGTTTTCGGACTGCCATCGCGTGACACGGGCAAACCAGCAGCGGCAAGCTCTTTTGGTCGTTTAGGTGTCGAAGACAACATCTGTTCAGCTTGCTGTAAAGCGTGCTTTTTCCGCTTCCAGTGCAGCTGGCGGTCAGCCCCAATACAACCAACAGCACTGCCTTTGTCCGTAAGCCTTTGATCTGCGTTATCTGCCCGCAAAAATAACCGGTATTCTGCCCGAGATGTAAACATACGGTAAGGTTCTGGCGCACCTTTCGTCACCAAATCATCAATCATCACGCCAATATATGCATCTGCCCTATCCAGCACAAAGCGATCAGCTTGAACAGACCTGTTGGCCACGCTCAGTGCAGCGTTCACCCCGGCCATCAGACCCTGGGCAGCAGCCTCTTCATAACCTGTGGTGCCATTAATCTGACCGGCAAGAAATAAACCAGCCAACGCTTTTAGTTCAAGTGACGCGGTAAGGGCTCGCGGGTCAACAAAATCATATTCTATCGCATATCCAAATTGCAGAATTTCAGCTGTTTCAAGGCCTTCTATCGTCGCAATCAAAGCCGTTTGCACATCACGTGGCAGGCTGGTTGAAATACCATTAGGATAAACTGTATGATCATCCAGCCCTTCTGGCTCGAGGAAAATCTGATGTGAATCACGATCAGAAAAACGATGAACCTTATCTTCAATTGAAGGGCAATATCGCGGCCCATGACCTTCTATTTGTCCAGAATATACAGCTGATAAATGGATTGATTTTGCGATAATGTCATGTGTTCTCGCGTTTGTACGGGTTATACCACATTCAATCTGCGGAACCTCTATCTTGTGGGTCATGGTTGAAAACGGAACAGGTTCACTATCGGCTGGCTGCATCGCCAGGCGAGACCAATCGATTGTGCGGCTATCAAGGCGCGCAGGAGTTCCTGTTTTCAGCCTGCCTATCGGCAGATTCATTTCACGAAGCCGCTTTGCCAGCGCAAGTGATGGCTGTTCACCCACACGCCCTGCAGGTGTTCGTTCCTGACCCAGATGAATAAGTCCACCCAAAAATGTGCCTGTCGTTAACACAACAGCATCACAAGCAATCACGTGACCTGATTCGGTTACAATTCCAGAGGCATGACCTTGACGGGTCTGAATATCTGCTACAGCACCCTCGATCACCGTTAACCCGTCTTGTTCAGCCAACAATCTTTGAATAGCCTGGCGATACAGCTTGCGATCAGCCTGGGCGCGTGGGCCATGCACAGCTGGCCCTCTTGACCTGTTCAGCATCCGAAACTGAATCCCTGCTTGGTCAATGGCGCGCGCCATTAATCCATCAAGTGCATCAATTTCCCTGACCAGCTGACCTTTGCCCAGCCCACCAATCGCAGGATTACAGGACATCTCACCAATTTTGTCTGCAGCCATTGTTACAAGAGCAGTTTTTGCACCCATACGGGCCGCTGCTGCTGCTGCTTCTGTGCCTGCATGGCCGCCGCCAATCACCACAACATCATATTTTTGAGATGTCATCAGAGTTAATCCATGTTTACATCTGGTCACAGAGGTAGAGCCGGCCGAAACGCTGAACATAAGCTGCATTTTCATGTTCGCCGGAATAACAGCAGTAAATTACGCTGTTTCACGTGAAACATCAATCATCAATCCACCGGAGCATACTGGTTCAGACGACAGCCGGTATTTATTTACCAATACAAAAAGAAGAGAAAATATGATCAAGCACATCTTCAACATCAATCTGACCTAAGATACGTGATAATGCCATAGTCGCCGCTCTGAATTCTTCTGCGACAAGCTCTGTTTGATCTGGAGCTGACAAATCCAGACTGGCCTGAAGGTGGTGAACAGCTTCTGCCAACGCTTGCCGGTGCCGGACACGAGTTAAAATTACCGATGTTGACTGCACATTCACATCAGCCATGAACTTTTCTAATCGACTTTCAAACGCATCAAGGCCCGTGCCCTCATGTGCGCTGATAGACATCACATTTGCTGAGGGGACGTTGCCAGATATCAAGACATGCTCTTCGTCCTGAAGGCCCTGATCCTGCTTATTCACCAAAATAAATATTTCAGCCTCGCTCCAGCTGGAGATTGTCAGTGCCTGATCAGCCCAGCCCGTCTGGGTTCCATCAACCACAATGATCACTAAATCTGCCTGAGTGGCTGCCTGCTGAGCACGATGAATACCCTCTTGTTCAATCGGATCATCAGTTTGGCGCCAACCCGCAGTATCTGTCAGCACAACTGGTATTCCTGAGACCTCCAGACTGACCTCAACACTGTCTCTTGTTGTGCCAGGCCGATCAGACACAATGGCTGCCGGGCGGCGAGCAAGAGCGTTCAATGTTGTTGATTTTCCCGCATTTACAGGACCCGCCAGTACGACTGACAATCCGGATCGCACCATCTCCCCTCGCCGCGAGGCCGTAAGACCCACCTTCATTTCATCAAGAATATATTGGATCCGGTCTTTGATCTGCTCTTCAAGCGTATCAGGCAGCTCTTCATCAGCAAAATCAATAGATGCTTCCAGCAAAGATAAGCAAGATATGACATCCTTCCGCCAGCTTTCTACAGGTCGGCGCAAACTGCCCGCCATTTGAGCTGTTGCCTGTCGTCTTTGCAAATTTGTATCAGCAGCAATCAGATCAACCAGGCCCTCAGCAGCTGTTATATCAGTTTTACCTTTATCAAGTGCACGGCGGGTAAACTCGCCCGCCTCTGCAAGACGATATCCCGGCAAAGCCGCTAAATGATGCAGAATATCTTCTACAACAGCAGGTGAGCCATGGGTATGAATTTCCAACACATCTTCACCTGTAGCAGATGCAGGGCCCACAAAACCGATCAGCATCACATCATCTAATAAAGCACCTTCTGCATCTTTCAGCCATCGGCGATGTGCCGTACGCGGCATGACCGGTGCGGCACCAAAGGCAGCTGGTACCGCAAGTGCCAGTGCGCCAGACACCCTGATTACCGCCACAGCTGAACGGCCAGGCGGTGTTGCTAACGCAAAGATCGTTTCCGACATAGAAGCTGTTTTCATATTTATGTTCGCTTTACCATAAGTAACCTGTGTAAAAAGATTAATCGTGATAGGCTTTTGTTACTCAATCTCGTATTAACTTAACGCTAGACTAAGAATTTGTCATGTTTACAAGCTCACTGACCACCCCACTTGGCTATATGCGCGCCCGCTCAAGCACAGATGGCCTTTATGCTCTCGACTGGCAGCAAACACCGTTTACAACCCCCGATCTGGATAATGATGTTTCACGTGAAACAATTCATCAGCTGCACCTTTATCTACAAGGCAAACTTCAGAGATTTACGCTGCCGCTTGATTTATCGCTACACAGCCAGGCGTTCTGCAAATGGCTTGAAGTGATGTCGGCCATTCCTTATGGACAGACCATTAGCTATAAAGACTTCGCCAAGAGATGGGGAAATGAAAAGGCCGCACGGGCGGCCGGCCAGGCCTGCCAGCGCAATCCTTTGCCGGTTATTCTACCTTGCCACCGGGTTGTCCAATCTAACGGGACATTTGATAATTACAGTGGCGGGGATAAAACAACTCCTCATGATCCTGAAAATATTAAACGAAAACAGTGGCTTATTTCATTAGAGGCAGAACATCGAAGCGTTATTTAGCTGTTCATTTGCTCAAAGAAATCTGTATTGGTCTTGGAATGCCGCATCTTGTCGGCGAGAAATTCCATAGCATCAACAGGACCCATCTGCATCAATATACGCCGCAGCACCCACATCTTTGATAGGGTCTGTTTATCTACCAAAAGTTCTTCTTTGCGTGTTCCGGATTTGGTGACATCAATTGCCGGGAATACCCTCTTGTCAGAAAGTTTGCGATCCAGAACAACCTCGCTGTTTCCTGTGCCTTTAAATTCTTCAAAGATCACTTCATCCATCCGGGACCCGGTCTCGATAAGCGCTGTTGCAATAATCGTTAATGATCCGCCCTGTTCAACATTCCTGGCCGCTCCAAAGAATCGCTTTGGCCGTTGCAATGCATTTGCGTCCACACCACCGGTCAACACTTTTCCAGAAGATGGAACAACAGTGTTGTAAGCCCGTGCCAGACGTGTAATCGAATCAAGCAAAATAACAACGTCTCGTTTATGTTCGACAAGGCGCTTAGCCTTTTCGATCACCATATCAGTTACCTGCACATGGCGAAGGGCTGGTTCATCAAACGTTGATGAAATCACCTCACCATTTACAGACCGCTGCATGTCGGTCACCTCTTCAGGCCGTTCATCTATCAGTAATACAATCAAATAAACTTCAGGATGATTAACAGAAATCGCATGAGCAATGCTCTGCAGCATCATGGTTTTACCGGTTCGCGGTGGCGCTACGATCAGACCACGCTGTCCTTTCCCGATCGGCGAAATCAAATCCATAACACGTGGCGTGTTATCTTTGCGATCGGGGTCAAATGGCAATTCCATGGTCAGTTTTTCATCTGGATATAAGGGCGTCAGATTATCAAAATTAATCCGGTGCCGAACCGCTTCAGGGTCTTCAAAATTAATTGATTCAACCTTCAGCAGAGCGAAATACCGCTCACCATCTTTTGGCGCTCTAATTTCCCCTTCAACTGTATCGCCGGTCCGCAAGCTAAATCGCCTGACCTGGCTGGGCGAGATATAAATATCATCAGGTCCGGGCAAATAATTTGACTCTGGTGCACGCAGAAAACCGAACCCGTCAGATAACACCTCAAGTACACCTGTTCCGCGGATAACAACATCATTTTCAGCAAGCTGTTTCAAAATAGCAAACATCATGTCTTGCGTCCGCAAGGTTGATGCGTTCTCAATTTCAAGCTCTTCAGCGTAAGCCAATAACTCAGCTGCTGTTTTCGATTTAAGTTCTTGTAGATGCATCTTTTTCTACCCTGAAGCAAAGATGTAAGGAAAAACAGTATGAGCTCCTTGTGGCGGAGCTATGCAGGACAATAAAAAAGGGGGGGTTCAAAATTTTTACCTGCCTACCGCTTCTTCATGCCATAAGCGCACCGGATCTGTCAAATTTACGTAATGTCAGCTTGGTTCTTAAAAAGGTTCAACCACTGCCATGATGACAATGATAATCATCAACAAAGTGGGCCCTTCATTCCAGATTCGATAGGTTTTATGATTTAACGCCTGATCGGCTTCCAATTTACGACGCATCCGCGCGAACACCATATGACATGCGGTCATTAAAATGACACAGACTAATTTTACCCACATCCACGGCATTACAAGTAAGCTGGGATTTTGATGTAACATCCACAGCCCTAGACCCCATGTGATGATCATTGCCGGATTCATAATCGCTTTTAACAAGCGACGTTCCATTAATTTAAATGTGTTCGCTCTTACCGAATCTGGTTCAACCATGGCATGATAGACAAATAATCGTGGCAGATACAGCAAACCAGCCATCCATGACATAACCGCTATTAAATGAAGTGCTTTTAGCCACAAATAATCCATACTATTACCGCTTTTTGCGCACCAGTTCGACAACTTGCTGGACATGCTCAGGTGGTGTTTGTGGCACTACACCATGTCCTAGATTAAAAATATGGGGTCTGTCTGCAAAACAATCCAGTAGACGATTTATTTCATCTTTTAATTGTTGACCGCCTGCAACAAGGCAAAGGGGATCAAGATTACCTTGCAGAGGAAGATCAGCCCGCAATGTTTTATGTGCCCAAATCGGATCTGTATGTTGATCTAGTGCTATACAAGAAGCATTCACCTGTTCCGAATAAGCAATAAGACCTTCGCCAAGCCCTTTTGGAAAACAAATAACAGGCAAATTTATGCCGCGTTTTCTTAACTGCTGGATAATTTTTTCATGCGGATTGATAATAAGTTTATCCCGCCAACTTGCTGGGACTGCACTGGCCCAACTGTCAAACAGCATTAAAGCATTGGCACCATTATTTGCCTGAAGGGTTAGAAATTCGATGACTTTCTCAACCAAAATATCGATACAAGCGACAGCTGCATCCGGGTTTGACCAGAGATAAGATTTTGTTGCTGCAAAATCACGTGAGCTCCCCCCTTCAAAAAGATAGGTCATTAATGTCCAGGGTGCTCCAGAAAACCCGATTAATGCAGTAGTGTCGGGCAAATTCAGCCGCGTTTTATGAACAGCCTCACCAACAGCTTTATATTTATCGGACAGGTCTGTTTGCGCAAAGATTTCAATATCTTTAACAGTATTTAATTTATCTAATACAGGGCCTTTTCCTGGAATAAAATGAACATTCCTGTTCATTGCCCAGGGAATAAGCAGGATATCTGAAAATATGATTGATGCGTCAAAATTAAAACGTTTAATTGGCTGCAGTGTCACTTCTGTCGCTTTATCAGGATTAAGACAAAATGAAATAAAGTCTGGTGTTGTTTGTCTGACTTCTCGGTATTCAGGAAGATATCGACCTGCTTGCCGCATAATCCATATGGGTGGTGGATCATGACGAATACCATTTAAAGTGTCGATAAAGCGCATCATTATTATCTGTTCAATATTTTATAAATAAGATTTTGGTGTGGTAGTAGTAGGCAAAATAACATGAATTACAAATAATCCAATTGTTATCCCCAGATTTATGCAGAAAACAAATCCGGGTTGATAGTGCTATCCAACAGGCTCTGGGAACGAAACATCAAAATGAAATACCATTTTTCCATTTGTTTCCTCAAAGGTGTTATGGGGTTATCCCCAAGGGTACAGTCCAGACAAGATTTGTGAATAAAGTGAGCAAATATATCTGTTGCAAGATTTCATCCCCAGAAAACAGGTTTTCAACAGAACATATCGCGGGGTTTGATCACTTTATGAAAACAGATGACGTGTTCTCATAAGATTGGTATCTGTTGAACGTTATGACTGACACATCTGTTCATATTCATCTTGTTTCTGATTCAACTGGCGAAACTGTTCACCAGGTGGCCCGTGCTGCCTTAGCACAATTCCCGGATGTACAAATATCTGAACATATCTGGACGCTGGTGCGCACACCTGCTCATGTCGATACAATATCAAGCGCATTAAAGCGCAATCCCGGAATTCTTTTATATTCGGTTGTTGATCCTGATATCCGGAATGCGATTGAACGGCTGTGCAAAAGCCAGAATATCCCCAGCCTGTCTGTACTTGACCCGTTAATGGATATGTTAAGCTCTGTTTTGGGCTACCGCCAAAATTCCCGGCCAGGCAGTCAGCATAAATTGGATAAAGCCTATTTTGACAGAATGGCAGCTGTTGAATTTGCTGTTATTCATGATGACGGCCTGAATATGGACAGGCTGAATGAGGCACAAATTTTACTTGTAGGCGTATCCCGTACATCAAAGACGCCAACATCAATGTATTTGGCTAATCGAGGCTATCGTGTTGCTAATTATGCGCTTGTTCCCAATGTGGCGTTTCCGCTTCATCTTCTTGACAAAACACCAGATTTATTTATCGTCGGGCTGACAACTGACGCTAAACGGCTGGCCCATGTACGGCGGAACCGTCTTCAGCATATGTCAGACAGCCAAAATGATACCTACGCCGATTTAGATAATATCAATGATGAGCTGAAAGCAGCGCGTCGCTTGTTTTCCTCACAAAACTGGCCTGTTCTGGACGTGTCCCGCCGGTCGATTGAAGAAACGGCAGCAGCCATTTTACATCTGTATGTGAACCAGCGTGAGCAAAAGCTCAATGAACAGCAAAATCAGGATGAGCACTCATGAGTATCTGGACGCTTTCGGGACAGTCGCTGATATTGGCCTCTGCCAGTCCGATAAGAGCATCTCTTTTAGAATCGGCGAAAATTGCTGTAGAGATTGTTCCTGCATCTGTTGATGAAGATGCCATAAAGCATGCCGCACTCCAGGACGGTTTCTCTTACGATGAACTTGTGGTTCTTTTGGCTGAACTTAAAGCTGAAGCAGTCAGTCAGCACCGTCCAGCTTATGTGTTAGGCTGTGATCAAATTCTGGTCTGTGAGAACAAATTGTTCAGCAAACCGCGCACACTTGATGAGGCAAAATCGCATGTGACCCGTTTACAAGGCCGGGCACATCAGCTGAAGACAGCTTGTGTTTTATTCCGTGAGGGTAAGCGAATTTGGCATCATCTGTCGACGGCCAGTTTGACTATGCGTGCTTTATCAGAAGCTGATATCAATGCTTATATGTCCAGTTTTCCTGAAGCTTGCTTGTCGACACCAGGAGCTTATCAGATTGAATCTGGAGGGGCACATTTATTCACTGATATGTCTGGGGTAGGGTATGATATTCTGGGGCTGCCTTTGATACCCTTATTGGCTCAGCTTCGTGAACTTGGCCTGGCATTTGGCGAAAAGGTCAGGTGATATGCTGATTATTGGGCTTACAGGTTCAATTGCGACAGGAAAGTCAACGGTCGCCGGGATGTTACGTCAGATGCGGTTTTCAGTTCATGACGCTGACGCCGCTGTACATAATTTGATGGGCCCTCACGGTGTTGCCGTGTCAGCAATTACAGCTGTCTTTGGTGCGGATATCGGCAGCCCGGCGACAGGCATAAACCGCCAAAAGCTGGGTGAACAGGTATTTACAGACACAGATAAAAAACAGGTGCTGGAAGCCATTATCCATCCACTTGTCCGGCAGCAAAAAAACCGCTTCATACAACAGGCCCGCCGGCAACGAAAATCAGCGGTGTTTCTTGATGTTCCTTTGTTGTTTGAAACTGGCGGCGATCACGCTTGTGATTACGTAATAACAGTATGGTCGCCTGATTTTATCCAGAATCAAAGAGCTTTGCGACGTGACGGCATGACGCCAGAAAAACTTCGTGCTATTTTGCAGGCGCAATACCCACAATCAGAAAAAAAACAACTGTCTGATCTGGTCCTGCCGTCATCCTTAGGGCGTGCTGAGACCAACAGACGATTACGGAAATGGCTGAAGGCGGTCAATTTACTTTAAACAGGTCGTGAACATATACCATGCGTCATATTGTATTAGATACTGAAACTACAGGCTTATCGGCGAAAGATGGCCACCGGATCATTGAGATCGGTGCGGTGGAAATGGTGAATTTGTCACTGACCGGACAGTCGTTACATCTTTATATCAATCCTGAACGTGAAATTGACGCTGGTGCACAGGAGATACATGGTCTGTCTGCTGAATTTCTGGCAGACAAACCTGTTTTTGCTGATATTTTGTCTGCTTTCACCGATTTTATCGGCGAGGATATATTGGTGATACATAACGCGCCATTCGACATAGGGTTTTTGAATGCAGAACTCAGCCGCTGTGGTCAGCCGCCATTATCTATGGAACGTGTTGTTGATACATTGCCTTTGGCCCGTGAAAAATATCCCGGCGCGCAAGCCAGCCTAGATGCCTTGTGCCGTCGTTTTGGTGTGGATAATTCACATCGAGATTTACATGGCGCGTTAATTGATGCTGATTTACTGGCGGCTGTTTATGTTGAGCTTCAAGGCGGACGCCAGCCCGGTTTGCAGCTTCATGAGGACACAGCCCCCCCGATAACAGAAGCGTCTGCAGCTGAAGACACAGATTTGTCAGGATTTATATTGACCAACAAGCCTGTTCGCCCGCCGCGCTCATTCACGCTCCCCGAAGATGAGGCAGCTGAACATAAGGCGTTGATTGAGCAAATGGATAACCCAATCTGGCTGCGCTGATAAAATCAGAATAGGCGCAGATTAATTGACGGTTGTGCTATCTGTCGGCTTTGACGCTTTGAGGTTGTTTTTATATAAAGCAACAAAATCAATAGGGTTCAAGTTCAGGGGTAAAAACCCGCCGTCACGTGTCACATCTGACATAATCGCACGGGCAAAGGGAAACAACATTCGCGGGCCTTCAACCATCATCAGCGCCTGCAGATTTTCCTCTTCTACCCCTGTGGCTGAAATCAGCCCGCCATAAGCCAATTCAGCGACAAATAATGTCTTTTCTTCAGCTTTTGCTGTCGCCATCAATTTCAGCTCAACTTCAAACAGGGTTTCATTAACACGCTGAGCAGTCACATTCACCCCAATCTGCACATCAGGCTGACCAAGCTGCTGGACAAAACAGTCTGGCGCAGACGGGCTTTCAAATGAAAGATCTTTTACATATTGGGCATGAATATTAATGTGCTGAGGCTGCTGTTCAGTTGATTGTGCTTGTTCTGCCATAGATTTGGTCCTGCTGCATAAGGCGATCTTTAATATTGCGGGTGGCTAATGTGTTCATCTGTAACAGCACCGGTCTTATCGCTCAAGCAATTCCGGACAGCATATCGTTATTTTTGGTCAGCGTTTTTTGTCTCATATTGGCCTTCAATGACCTCACCACCCAAGGTATTTTCTGATGGCCGGGAAGAAGGTTGCGTGTGTGGCCAGCCTTCATCAGCTTTATCTTCTGAAAAGCCAGAGGGACCGCCAGACGCCGTTGTGAATCTGCTGGCAAAACCTGATGACAAAATATTTATGCTCAGCCGGCTGAGAATGGCCTGGCCGATCAGACTGCGCAAACCGGGTGTGAAACAAAGCAGACCTGCCATATCAGTAACATAGCCGGGCAATAGCATTAACACTGCACCTAAAATAAGAGAAATGCCGCTGGACAAAGCAGATGTATTCACTTCACCCCTGCTGAGATTAGCCTGCCAGCGTCGCAAAATTGAAGCCCCTTGCTGTTTCATCAGGGCCATCCCGATAAATGCTGTGATGAAAATGCCTAAAAAGGTCACCAGCCCGCCGACCAGATTGCCGACCAAAATGAAAGCTTCGAATTCAATCCAGCCATAAAGCCCGAAAAAAATGAGCATGAGTAGAGGCATTTTCGGTCCTTTGCTTGTAACTTGGCCCAGTTGTGATTATGTCTTAAGGTGTATCTGGTACATATAGGAACAGATCGTCCAGATGCAAATCTGCGTCTGTTCGTTATACTGCCAGGTCAGCCGGACTAACCTTTGTTACGAACTTGTGAAGTGAACCATGCCTTTCATTGACATACTCATTTTTGCAGCGATTGCTTTGTTTCTCATTTTCCGCCTGCGCTCTATTCTGGGCAACCGTGACGGGTTTGAACAGAAACGGCCAGAGCAATCAGCCTTTGATGCGACTGTTCAGACTGAAAATGACAATTCTGCGCCGAAAAAGATTGTGCCGTTACGGGCAAATAATTCTGTGGCGAATGGCGAGGGTCTCGAAGCGGTCAGGCGTGCTGATCTAAGCTTTAAAGATGATGATTTCATGCAAGGTGCAGCTGGTGCTTTTTCCCTTATTCTACAGGCGTTCGCAGATGGTGATTTGGCAACATTACGGCGTTTGTTGGCGTTTGAGCTTTATGAAGAATTTGCAAGCAGCGTTCACACCCGTAATAAAGAGGGTGATCAGCTCGCAATTACAGTTCAGTCCATTGATGATGTGCAACTGATCGACGCCACAGTGAAAGATTTTATTGCTTCTGTTACGGTTAAATTTGTTAGCCAGCAAAGCCGGGTTGTTACCGATAAGGACGGCCAGGTGATCGACGATGAAGCAGAAGAAAAGGCCACAATCACAGATATCTGGGTCTTCGAACGTGACACACAGCTGAATGACCCGAACTGGAAGCTGGTTGAAACACAAACTGAGGATGACAGCTGATAAATCTTTAGGACATAGAAAACACCTTCAGATTTGCACTGGCAAACGTGCACCATGGGACGTTATCGAAAAAACAGCCCGTCACGCTGCCCACAGCCAAAACCGGGCCCGTCTTCTGACGATGACGCAGCATTGTGGGAGCAGGTGACTCAAACCGTAACCGAATTACCCTCACGACGGGATATGGTGTTTTTGCCAGATGATGTCAGGGCGATAGATGCACCTGCCACGGCAAGTCCGGATATAGCGCAAAAACCTGCAGCAAAGCCACAGCCCGTCACGCTGCCGGCAAAAACAAATCATAGCCGGCCAGCTGATCTCAGACTTGGTGAGCATTCAGGCATTGACAGATCTAACGCCCGCCGTCTGCAGCGGGGTCAGATGGCTCTGGAAGACAGGCTGGACTTACATGGCTTATCAAAGGAGCAGGCACATAAACGGCTCGTTGCTTTTATCAGCCGGGCTGTGCAGCAAAATCTTCGTCATGTCCTGGTGATCACAGGTAAAGGGCGCGATGGGCAGGGCGTATTGCGTCATGAAGTCCCGTTATGGCTGAAAGATGCACCTTTGGCTGTATATATCAATGCTATATCCCATGCTCAGCCGCAGGATGGTGGTACTGGTGCTCTGTATATTCGTTTGAAACGCAAACGGGGAGATGCCCTATGACCCCATTTGGGTTGCGGCTGCGACAATTGCGCCAGGACAAAAATGTCACGCTTCAACAGCAGGCGCAGTTCCTAGGTGTTTCGCCTGCTTATATTTCTGCTCTTGAACATGGTCAAAGAGGTAAGCCTTCGCCTGCATTTGTTGACCAGATTTGCGTCTGGTTTGGCCTGATCTGGGATGATGCTGAGCAGCTCAAATATCTTGCCCAAATGTCTCACCCCAAACCAACGGTGAAAACCAGCGGCCTGTCTGCTGAAGCGACGTTTTTGGCCAATCTTCTGGCCCAGAATATAGATCGTCTGTCAGCAGATGAATGTTCAGCCTTGACCCAATTGCTGCACAACCAATTGGGCAGTGAGGCCCCGGCGCTGTTTGGGCACAAACGGACAGATCAGGATCTCTGAACGGTTTCTGGTCTTTTTGCCGGAAAACTGGTATCACCGCATCATAAACACAACGTCAGTTCAACATACATAGAATAAGGCTGCCTGGGATGTCACGTAGCGCACAAATAGACAGAAAAACAAACGAGACTGAAATATCTGTTTCTCTTATTGTTGATGGGACAGGGAAAGCAGACATTCAAACGGGCATTGGATTTTTGGATCATATGCTGGAACAGCTTGCTCGGCACAGCCTGATGGATATCACGCTGAAAGCGAAAGGTGATCTGCATATCGATGATCATCACACCACAGAAGATACCGGCTGGGCTATTGGAGAAGCCTTAAACAAGGCGCTTGGCGACCGGGCAGGTATTCACCGTTATGCCAGCAGCTTTGTGCCGATGGATGAATGCCTTAGCCGTGTTGCGCTAGATGTTTCGGGCCGCCCGTTTCTGGTCTGGCAAGTTGATTTGCCTGCAGAAAAGCTGGGCAGCATGGAAACTGAACTTTTCCGGGAATGGTTTCAGGCCTTTGCTATGGGCGCGCGCCTGACATTACATGTGAAAAATGAATATGGCGTAAACACGCATCATATTGTTGAGAGTTGTTTTAAGGCCTTGGCGCGCGCTCTGCGTGAGGCCAGCGAGATTGACCCAAGAGGTCAGGGCCGTATACCGTCAACCAAAGGCGTGTTAGGTGGTTCTCTCTGAGATAGGCGTCAGATGAACATCGGTATTATAGATTACGGATCAGGAAATCTGCATTCGGTTCATAACGCGGTCCGTCATGCCGCCGCAGAAACCAATCGTGATGACCACATTCTGCGGGTGACGACGGCCGCGGAACTGGCCGCATGTGATCAAATCATTTTGCCCGGAGTTGGGCATTTTGCTGATTGTATTGCGGGTCTGGCAGCTGTTGATGGCTTGATTGAAACCTTAAATGAGTTGGTGCAGGAAAAGGCGCGGCCGTTCTTGGGTATTTGTGTCGGTATGCAGCTTTTAGCAGACACAGGCACAGAAGGGGGCAAAACCATTGCCGGGCTGGGCTGGATTCCAGGTCAGGTCAAACATCTGGCCGGTCTTATCCCTACCGGTGATGCCGCCTCGTTAAAAATACCTCATATGGGCTGGAATCATCTGCACCAGCATCAGCCTGAACATGCTGTTTTGGCGAATCTGCCTGCGCAGACCCAAGTTTATTTTGTGCATAGTTACATGTTCGAGCTGGCGCGGTCTTCTGACTGTCTGGCCAGCGCCTCTTATGGTGTGGATATTCCGGCCCTGATTGGCCGTGACAACGTTTTGGCAACACAATTTCATCCCGAAAAGAGCCAGCAGGCCGGACAAATTTTTCTGGCTGGCTTTCTGCGTTGGCGCCCCTAGCGTCTGCATAAAATGACTGAAAAGGATTGCTGCAGATGACAGAAACTCCACAAGACAGACAGCCGCTTGTAACTGTTGAAATGGTCACAGAGCTGAATGCTTATGATATATCTGAGCTATGCGATGCAACTGAAGAAGCGATTGACGCTGGCGGCGGTTTTGGCTGGCTTGCTCCGCCACCACGCACGGTTCTGGAAGATTACTGGAGAGGGGTTCTTCTGATCCCTGATGTGACGTTGTTTCTGGGCAAGCTGGATCATGTTATTGCCGGGTCCTGTCAAATCGTCAGCCCGCCCCGCAATAATGAAGCTCAGGCTTTGGCTTGTCAGTTGAAAACATTTTTCCTTGCGCCATGGGCACGCGGCCATGGTCTGGCCGGAAAGCTGGCGGCGGAAGCCGAAGATTTCGCTCGTTCTGAGGGGTTCAAAATTTTAAATCTGGATGTGCGCGCAACTCAAGACAGGGCCATCAGGGCGTTTCGTGCGCGAGGATATGAACAATTCGGCACCAACCCGTTTTATGCTTTTGTTGGCGATGAATTTGTTCCCGGCCTGTATTTCAGTAAACTGCTACAAAGCCCTTAAAACTCATTTATGAGCAGAAAGATCATCAGCATATGATTACACTTTATCCGGCAATTGATTTGAAAGATGGCCAGGCTGTGCGTCTGTTGCATGGCGATTTTGACAAGCTGACTGTCTATGCGCCTGATCCAGGCAAGCAAGCGCAGGAATTTGCAGCTGCAGGATGCAGGTGGATACATGTCGTTGACCTCGACGGGGCTGTGGCTGGCGAAAGCCGCAACAGCGATGCTGTAAAAGCAATCCTTGAAACCGGAGCCAAAGTACAGCTTGGTGGCGGGATAAGGTCTATGGCGCATATTGAAGCCTGGTTATCTGTTGGTCTTAGCCGTGTGATTTTGGGCACAGTTGCGTTGAAAAACCCAGATCTTGTGAAACAGGCGGCAAAGGCCTTTCCTGGTCAGATTGCCGTTGGTGCAGATGCGCGTGAAGGAATGATTGCTGCTGAAGGCTGGCTTGAAACCAGCGAAGTTGAAGCCGTTGATCTGGTTCGCCGATTTGAAGATTGTGGCGTTACAGCTGTCATTTTCACAGATATATCACGCGATGGGGCGCTGACAGGTGTCAATGCTGAAGCGACCGCTGAGTTAGCATCAAAAGTGTCCATTCCAGTGATTGCTTCAGGAGGCGTCAGTCAGATTGATGATATCGCAGCCTGTGCGGCTTTGGCCCATACAGGCCTTGAGGGCGTAATCACTGGACGGGCGTTATATGATGGCCGCCTTGATTTGAAACAAGCACTTGGCGTTGCCAGAGGTGAGCTATGCTGAGTGCGCGTGTCATTCCTTGTCTTGATGTTCATGATGGCCGTGTTGTCAAAGGGGTCAATTTTGTCAATTTAATTGATGCTGGAGATCCGGTTGAACAGGCCCGCCTCTATGATGCAGCCGGGGCTGATGAGCTGTGTTTTCTGGATATTACTGCCACTCATGAAGGCCGGGATACAATTTATGATGTGATTGCCCGCACAGCGGATCAATGTTTTATGCCGCTGACGGTTGGCGGTGGTGTGCGCGAGGTGAGCGATTTTCGTAAATTATTGTTATGCGGGGCTGATAAAGTTTCAGTGAATTCTGCAGCAGTGAAAGACCCGGATCTGATCGCGCGTGCAGCAGATAAATTTGGCAGCCAATGTGTTGTGCTGGCAATAGATGCCCGTCTGAATGATTCAGGTATGTTTGAGGTGACCACGCATGGGGGGCGCCAGCCAACAGGAATTGATGCGGTGGCCTGGGCTGAACAGGCAGTCAAGTTAGGTGCAGGAGAGATTTTGCTGACCTCAATGGGCGGTGATGGTACCCAAGATGGTTTTGATTTGCCGTTAACCCGCGCCGTTAGTGATGCGGTTTCCATTCCTGTTATTGCATCTGGTGGTGCAGGCAAGCCTGAACATTTTGCAGAAGCTATTTTGCAAGGGCATGCCAGTGCCGTTTTGGCCGCGTCAGTGTTTCATTTTGGACAATTCAGCATTGATGAGGCAAAATCAGCAATGCAAGCTGCGGGTGTGCCTGTGCGCCGCCTGACCACGCAGCAGCAGGATAGATGAAAGAAAGCTGATGGCAGTCGAGATCAAAACCAACCCCACCATCACCCATAGTCTGGACAGTCTGTATCAGACAATTTCTGATCGCAAAGCTGTGGCTGCAGATGAAAGCTATACTGCACAGCTTTTAGCTGCTGCTCCGGAAAAACCGGCGCGCAAACTTTGTGAAGAAGCGACTGAGGTGTTGATTGAGGCACTGAATGGCGATAAGGCAAAGCTGACGTCTGAATCAGCTGATCTTTTGTATCACCTGCTGGTGGTTTGGGCAGCAGCTGATCTGGATCCGCAGGATGTATGGGCTGAACTTGACCGCCGTGAAGGGGTCTCCGGGCTTGTTGAAAAGCAAAACCGACCGTCTGTTCTGAAAAAATAAGACCGATCGCAAAGGAGATGAAGATGAGCCGTCCTCACTATGATGATCAGAATATATTTGCCCGCATTTTACGGGGCGAGATTCCCTGCACAAAAATAGATGAATGCGATCACACCCTCAGCTTTGAGGATATTCAGCCCCAGGCCCCGGTTCATATTCTGGTGATACCAAAAGGGGCGTATGTTGATATGGCTGATTTTTCTGCCCATGCGTCCTTGGATGAGCAGGCTGCCTTCATTGCGGCTCTTGGCCGGGTGGCCCAGCAGGTGGGTGTTACGGAAAATGGCTTCAGACTGATTGCCAATACAGGCAGGGATGGCCATCAGGATGTCCCGCATCTGCATATGCATATTTTGGGTGGCGAGCCGCTTGGCCCGATGCGTCCGCGGACCAGCTGACGCTGATCATACGCCAAAACTATTATTAAGAATTTTTTGAAAATGGGAATTTTCCTCACTTTATTCTTGCATTAATATATACAGCAGTTAGCTGTAATAATATACAATCTTTCATCCATACAGTTTCTTTCAAAGGTATAGAATCCGTTACTGTTTCGGTTCAGGTTCATATCTCGAACGGGCTTCCGGCAATGGCAATTTTTGGACTGGCAGACAAAGCCGTTGCTAAATCAAAGGAACGAGTAAGAGCGGCATTATCGTCACTTGGCCTGTCTCTGCCCGCAAAGCGGTTCGCGGTCAATCTTGCACCTGCTGATCTGGTCAAAGAAGGTGCGCATTTCGATTTACCTATTGCGCTGGGGTTGATGACGGCCATAGGCGTTCTGCCTGCTGACAGTGCTGATGATTATCTGGTGCTTGGGGAATTATCTCTGGACGGGTCAATTCAGCCTATAACCGGAACCCTGCCAGCAGCGTTGGCTGCCGCTACCCAGCAAAAGCGTATCATCTGTCCGGCAGCAAATGGTCCTGAGGCTGGATGGGCGGGAGAGTTGGATGTTGTTGCTGCATCCTCACTGACACAGCTCATCAATCACTTACGGGGCACTCAGGTGATTGCCGCACCAGAACGCCGTTTATTACCGAAATCACCGCCTGGGCCAGATATGGCTGATTTAAAAGGACAGCAAACAGCCAGACGTGTGCTCGAAATCGCGGCTGCGGGCGGCCATCATCTGTTGATGATCGGTCCACCTGGTGCTGGCAAGTCGATGCTTGCGGCGCGGCTGCCCTCTTTGTTACCAGAACTGACGCCAGCTGAAGCGCTGGAAACAACCATGATCCATCCAATTACGGGTACAGTTCCGGTGTCTGGTTTGGTCCAAAATCGCCCGTTTTGTGATCCCCATCATTCCGCATCCATGGCCGCGCTGGTCGGTGGCGGAAATAAAGCCTGGCCAGGTGAAATTTCGATGGCACATAATGGGGTGTTGTTTCTTGACGAATTGGCTGAATTTTCCCGCCAAGCCTTGGATAGTCTGCGTCAGCCTCTTGAGACAGGCGAAATTGTAATTGCGCGGGCAAATATGCATGTCCGCTATCCGGCGAAGTTCCAATTGGTTGCAGCGATGAATCCTTTCCGTTGCGGGTATTTATCGGATCCGGCCAGAGCCTGTACCAAGGCGCCTGACTGTGAACGGAATTATATGGCCAAAGTATCAGGACCCATGCTGGACAGGTTCGATCTGCTGCTAGATATTGAAGCCCTTGAACCATCAGCCTTGATGACTGACAGCCCAGCTGAAACCAGTGATGAGATCAAAACCCGAATTGCCGCGGCGCGCAGCTTTGCTGTTCAACAGCGTCCGCACACAGCCACGCATCTTAATGCCAAGCTGAGTGCCGCCTATATTCAAAAAAACATTCCGCTAAATGATCATGTCCAAGCTGTACTGACACAAGCGATGGATAAACAAAATCTATCAGCCCGCAGGTTTCATAAAATTCTGCGCGTGGCCCGCACAATAGCTGACCTGGCCAGATCAGAGCAGATTGACCGGATACATGTTCTGGAGGCCCTGTCCTATCGCCGTTATTTTCTGTTCGGCGCGGTTAATGGCTAGGTTAAGACAAAGCGCAGAATGTCTGTTTATTTGGCTCTGGGCAGTGGGCCGTTTGTCTGATGATGTGGCAGCTTCTGTTCAACAATATCCCAGAAAGCAGCTGCACAGCTGGTCCCTGTAAAACGTTCTATTTCACGGATGCCAGTAGGAGAAGTCACATTGATTTCGGTCAAATAATCGCCAATGACATCAATGCCAACAAAAACCAGCCCGCGCTGCCGAAGTTCCGGGCTGAGGCGTTCACAAATCTCGTGATCGCGCGCGCTCAATTCCACAGCATGAGCCGTTCCGCCGACATGCAGGTTTGATCGCGCCTCACCATCCTGAGGAATCCGGTTGATTGCGCCAACAGCTTCGCCATCCACCAGAATGATCCGCTTATCCCCTTGCCTGACCTCAGGCAAATAGGCTTGTACCATTACTGGTTCGCGGTTTTGGCCGAAAAACATTTCCAGCAGAGCATTTAAATTCTGATCCCCCGGTTGCAGCCGAAACACCCCTGCCCCCCCATTACCGAATAGAGGCTTGATGATAATGTCTTTATGCTGATCTCTGAACGCGCTTATGGCGGCGGGATCCCGGCTGACCAGGGTGGGCGGCATCAGGTCTGAAAATTGAGTTACCAACAGCTTTTCTGGCGCGTTGCGTACTTCAGCAGGGTTGTTCAGGACCCAGCTTCCTTTTGGCAGCATTTCCAGCAGATGTGTTGCTGTGATGTAGGCCATGTCGAAAGGCGGGTCCTGACGCATCAGAATTACATCCATTTCGGACAAGTCACGCTGTACCAACGGGCCCGTTTCAAAAAAATGATTTGGGTTATCAAATAACCTCAGCTCTTGGCCAAAAGCAGTTATGCACCCCTGCTGATAGCTCAACCGATCAGGCGTGTAATACCACAATTGATGACCTCTGGCCTGAGCTTCCAAAGAAAGGGCAAAGGTTGTGTCACCCCTAATATCCAGCGTATCCACGGGGTCCATCTGAACAGCCACATTAAGGGGCATCAGCACTAATCTCGCTTATCTGTCGATAAAATGATGTAACTGACAACTTTTTTCGCAAACCGCAGGCCTTGTGCATGGGCGATCACACGCTCACGCTCATCTTCACTTGCCGCGACGCCAGACAGATAGACAACACCATTTACCACATCAATTGAATAATTCAGTGAAGAAACATCCTGATCACCGATAAGAGAAGCCCTTAATTGCGCGCTGGCTGCTAAATCTTTGGCGGTGGCCTTCAGTGAGGTTTCGCTGCTGATCTGAATTTCATTAACCACTTCTCTGACGCCATTTATTTCCCAGGCCAGACGTGTGGCAAGAATTTTTCGTTCATGATTGTCAACTTTGCCCGTCAGCAATACAGACCCGTTACTGACTGATTTTTCAACAGATGTAACAAGGGATGTATCTGTCTGAATGAACTTATCTGTCAGCTTTGCCTCTATTACGCCATCTGACACAGAAGTCGAAAACCCTTTTTCCGTGGTTGAGGCAGCCACTGCCGCAGTACCCAGCCCGACGGCGGTTTCGATACAGCTTGTCAGCGCAAAAGACGACAAGAAAAGCATAATGGACGGGATCAAAAGCTGTCGTATCATGATATGTGGTCTTTCTAAATAAAACGATGTCGATAAGGTAAACGGCTTAACAGATTTGTTCTGTTGGTTCTGTAAAACAGTCTTCGTTTTTGTACCGCAACTCTGTTGACTTGCCAAGCATCTAGCCGCTGTCCCTTTGCAGCAAAAATTGACTGCTTTACAGTTTCACATGTCAAAGACGCGCATATTCAGCCAGCCTGTCCATAACACAACTCGCAGCCGGATTTCTGTTTTTGGAGTCAAATTCAATCGCTTTATCCGCCACAAGGCTGCGTTGCGAATACGCTGACATTGCATTTTGCTGGGTAGTGACATTTCCTCTGGCAAATTATCCTGTGTGCGGAATTTGACTTCCAAAACCAGAATATGATGACCACGCTTCATCAGCAGATCGATTTCGCCAAATGGCGTGCGGCACCTTCTGTCCAAACAAACATAGCCCTGAAGCCTGTAAATCCAAAGGGTGAGATATTCAGCGCGTCGGCCAATTTTCTCTGCAAAGCGTCTGTCATTTATTGTTGGTTTGCCCATCGCGCCTTCAGGATAACGCGATTCATTTTATTGTCTTACTGATTTATATCTGTCTTTTTCTGTTTCGTCATATTCAGGGCCATCTGATAAATTTGCTTTCGCGGCCAACCAGACAAAAGCTCAATTTCCTGAACCGCATCACGTACGCTCGACGTCTGCAAGAGCGTCTCAAGCTGGGTATGAACATCATTATGGCTCATTTTTGCGCTATTTTTTTCAGCGCCTTCAACCACCACAACCAGCTCTCCTTTAGGCGCATCACCTATACTGAAGTTGGCTGCCAGTTCAGCCAAGCTGCCACGATGCAACGTCTCATGCAGCTTGGTTAACTCACGGGCAACCACACATTGTCTGTCCCCATATAACTCAGCCATCAGTTTTAACGTGGCCACCAGTCGTTTTGGGGTTTCAAACCAGATTTGGGTTAAGCAGGAGGACCGGCTCTCGCTTAAGGAGGCTCTCGCGGCTTTTTGTTTCTGGGGCACAAAGCCGTTAAAGGTGAATCTGTCACTGGGTAGACCAGACAAGGTGAGCGCCATTATCGGGGCAGACGGGCCAGGGGCTGCGGTTACGGGTATGTTATGTTCATGACAGGCAGCTACCAGCTTATATCCCGGATCGGAAATAAGAGGGGTGCCCGCGTCGCTGACCAATGCGATGGTTTTGCCTGATAACAGTGCGTCGATCAGTTTAGGACGCATGGTTGCTCCATTATGATCATGATAGGCCCATAATTGAGCAGAAGTCTGGATCGCTCCAAGGCTGAGCAACTTGCGGGTCTGACGAGTATCTTCACAGGCGATAATATCAGCAGTCTCTAGCATCTGCACTGCGCGATAGGTGATATCCCCTAAATTGCCAATCGGCGTTGAAATGATGATCAGCATGGCGTTACCTTTTTTGTCTAGCCTGCTCAGCTTATCTGAATCCACGCCTGTGGTCACTTCAGATCAAGACTGCGAGCAGATGAATCGTGCATATTTTCCCTTTGCCACAATTACAACATAGCTGCAGTATAGTGTGAGACTGAACAGGACTTTTTTCGGGGTGATCGAAGTGACCAGACTGGCTGCTGACAAAAAGATGCTTTTGAGTATGTGCGTGACCACCATCTTGGTCTGCGCGCTGTCAGCATGTCAGCAAGTTGCCCCGTCTCTTCAAACACAAGCCACGCTCTCGCCTGTTTCTGAAAGACCTAACGCTGGCTCTGAGCAACAATCTGAGCCCGATATTGTGGGTGACCTGATTGCTGAAGTTGAAGAGCAAAACAGCACAGAGGATCAAAATTTAGAGATTGCGGCTATCAGGCAAGCGGACCCGCTACCCGAAGATCAGGCACGTAATGAATTAGCTGAACAAGCGCTAAATGCTGCGCTTGGCTTATTGAAGACCAAACGGCCAGAGGCAAAGCAGCCTGTGAAACCATTTAGCCTGCCAGAAAAACAGGATACCCGATTACGGATCGGCTTATTGCTGCCTTTGTCAGGTGAATATGCCACGCTTGGACAGGATATCGCCGGTGGCGCAGAAATGGCCCTTTTTCAGGTCAATGATCCAGATATTGATATTGTAATTTTTGATACCGCCGGAGGGCGCCAGGCTGAACAGGCTGCCCGTGAAGCCATTGCGTCTGAGGTTGATATTGTTGTTGGTCCGTTATTTACCGCCTCAGTGCGCAGGGCGCGCCCTATTCTTGCTGCGTCTTCGGTACCTGTTCTTGCACTGTCGAATAATATTTCTTCAGCTTCTCCGGGAAACTGGGTATTGGGATATTTGCCCGAACAACAAATCGATCATCTTTTGGGCTATGCAGTCAGCCAAAATAAAACGCGTGTGGCAATACTGGCTTCAGAAGATGCATTTGGTCAGCAGGTCCTTAGTCATGCGACAGCTCGTTTGTCGCAATTTGGTCTGCAACCGCTGCAGACCACGTTATTATCACCAGCCATCCTCTCAGATGAGGATAGTTTGAAGCAAGCGATTAAGGCGTTCAGCCGCTATCAAGAGCCAACAGACGATACTGACGTTTTACCGCCGCCAGCTTATGATGTTCTTATTCTGGCAGGTGGGCCGGAATTTATCCTGCGCACCGCGCCGGTGCTGTCTTTTTATGATTTGGATCCATCCAGAGTGACCTATCTGGGCACAGATTTATGGTCCAGAGGTGATCTTGTGGCCGAGCCATCTCTTCAGGGCAGCATCATTACACAAGCCACTCTGCCTGCCTCTGAGGGTTTTGAAAAACAATGGCAGTCTGTGTTCAAACAACCCTCAAATACGCTGGCCAGGCTCGGCTTTGACGCGTTTGCGCTAATTGCGATCACAAAACAAGAGCTGAGCCAGAACAGTGATCAGAGGAACCAGAGCCCGATAGACTGGCGGGCCAGTCTCATCCGTGAACAGGGATTTGCCGGCTTCAGCGGCCAGTTCAAATTACTGCCAGATGGTCGCAACCAACGCCAATATCAGCTGTATCTCATCACGCAGAATCAACTCACTGACCTTGATCTCTGAGGTCGCTATGCTGATCGCTAAGAAGATGGGCTAATAGTGTGTTCAGGCGAAGCCGGCCCTGAAGGGTAGCACGCAAATAACCAGATGTGAGGTCAAGCCAGCCTTCTGCTGAAAACACATCCAGCCAGTACGTATTTAATTCATAATCATTGCCACCCAATGCAGCCGGTGCGGGCCATGGAACCCCCTCATTCAGCCGCAGTCCCATCATCCAGTAATCTTCAAAACTCTGCCGGCTTGTCTCAATTGTCTGATGCTGGCACCCCTGCCCGTTTGCGCTTACATCGGCCAGCCACCCATCCGGGCTTTTTCTGTTTTCCATCACCAGCCGGCCCTTCGGTGTGGACAGGCGGCCATGTGCGCCCGGGCCGACAGCTACCCAACTTCCTGACCGCCAGTAATTCAGATTATGCTGAGATTCCTTGCCAGGCCGTGCATAATTTGACACCTCATAACCAGGCAGTCCCGCCGCCTTGAGGCGCTCATCTGTAATCAGATACAGATCCGCCACATCATCATCATCTGCGGTCAGAATATCGCCCTGACGGGCGCGGGTATGAAAGACAGTACCTGGCTCTATGGTTAATTGATAACACGATAAATGAGACAGACCGAAGCTCAGTATTCTGTCCAGCTGATGTGACCAGTTTGCCGCTGTCTGGTTGGGCAGCCCATAGATTAAATCTGCAGATACAGAGTCAAAATAATGTTGTGCCCCATCAAGTGCTGACAATGCTTCTTCTGTGCTGTGTTCACGACCCAGAAAATTCAGCCCATCTGGATCCAGCGACTGAATGCCAACAGATACCCGGTTTATGCCTGCATCTGCGAACTGCTTCAGTTTGGCGATCTCAACAGACGTAGGGTTCATTTCTGCTGTGATTTCGCACTGCTCAGCCAGCGTGAACAAGCCGGATGCCCGGTCAATAAGTGCAGCAACAATTTGCGGCGGCATCAATGATGGGGTCCCGCCACCAAAAAAAATGCTGTTCAGTTCAAATTTCTCTCGTTCAACACCGGTCAGCATGCTGGCCTGTTCGGCCATAAAGGTTAATTCAGTGGTTAGGGCTGTCTGCCAGGCTTCTGTATCTATGCGGCCTGCAACATGCGAATTGAAATCACAGTAAGGGCACTTTGACAGGCAAAATGGCCAGTGGACATATAGGCTGAGAGGCGTGCGGTGCTGGCTTATGGGTTCAGACATGAGCTGAGCAATTGAGAAAACGCGTCGGCGCGGTGGCTCATCGCATGTTTATGTTCTGGGTCCATTTCGCCAAAGGTCTGGCTGTAGCCATTTGGCGTAAATATGGGATCATATCCAAAGCCGCACTCTCCTCTGGCTGGCCATGTCACAGTGCCAGCAACCCTACCTTCAAAACTTTCTGTGTGGCCATCTGGCCAAGAGAGCGCCAGAGCACAGACAAATGAACAGCTTCTGTCTGGATTGCCGCCAAGAAGCAATGCCTCACTTACGCGGCGCATAGCATGGGTAAAATCTTTATCCGGACCTGCCCAGCGGGCAGAATAGATTCCCGGCGCTCCGCCCAACGCATTCACAACAAGACCTGAATCATCAGCCAGTGCAGGCAGTCCTGAAGCTTGTGCGGCGAGCTCTGCTTTCAGAACCGCATTTTCAATAAAGGTCTGGCCGGTTTCTTCTGGTTCAATCAGGCCGAGATCTGCTGCACCGATGATCTGTATGCCCAACGGTTGCAGCAGATCGGTTATTTCGCGCACCTTACCTGAATTATGACTGGCAATCACCAGTCGGTCTTTGGCGTTAAATTTTCGGCTCATTTGCAGGATCCGTTTCTGAGGTGACAACTAAAAAAGGCAGCATCAGGCCGGTCTGGGCTGGCGGGCTGCAGCCAGTTGCTGCTCAAATAACGCTTCACAACCAGCTTGGGCAAGCCCTAACATGGTGCTGAACTGGTCCGCTGTAAATGGGGTTTTCTCAGCTGTACCTTGGATTTCAACGATTCCACCGCTGGCTGTCAGCACGAAATTCGCGTCTGTTTCTGCTACGCTGTCTTCTTCATAATCCAAATCTAAAACGGCCCCAGAGGCGGTCAGCCCGCAGGAAATAGCCGCAACCTGATCACGCAGCGGAGAACGGCTGATATCACCTTTCTGCAACAGATGCTCGCATGCCAGAGACAGCGCAACCCATGCCCCTGTGATAGACGCTGTTCTGGTCCCGCCATCAGCACGGATCACATCACAGTCTATTTTGATTTGCCGCTCGCCAAGGCTGGATAAATCAGTCACAGCGCGCAATGACCGGCCGATCAGACGTTGGATTTCCTGTGTCCGGCCGGATTGTTTGCCTCTGGCAGCTTCTCTGTCCATGCGTGAATGCGTTGCCCGCGGCAGCATACCATATTCCGCTGTCACCCAGCCTTTTGCGGTCCCCCGCAGAAATGGCGGAACACGCTCATCAACAGAAGCGGTACAGATCACATGAGTCTGACCAATACAGACAAGACAAGAGCCCTCAGCATAAGGAGAAAAATGGGGCTCAAAACTGACCGTGCGCATCTGTTCTGCTGAACGGCCTGATGGACGAAGGAAACTCATTACAGGGGCTGCCTCTTATATGGTCTGTGCTCAGAACTATTTTGCAGAGAAGCAGACCACGGTTTATATTAGACTTAGTCGTTCAATACCACAGCTGCTGACAATAGGATATCCCCATGACCTCACTTCCTGTTTTGGAAATGACCAAGCGGTGTCAGGAAATTTTCAATATAATTGTCAATAATTATCTGGAAACAGGGACTCCTGTGGGATCTGGCGTGATTTCATCTCATCCGGATATCGGGCTGTCTTCTGCGTCTGTGCGCGCCATCATGGCTGAACTGGAAGGCGCGGGGCTGTTATTTTCCCCACATACCTCTGCTGGCCGATTGCCAACACATGCAGGATTGCGCTTGTTTGTTGACGGGCTGATGGAATTGCAATCCGCTCTGCCGGTTGACAGTCAGGCGTCTTTCGACAGCCTGTCTGTTGGGGATGGCCTGTCTGTGAATCAGGCTTTGGACAAAGCCAGTCTGGCGTTATCCGGCCTGTCCAAATGTGCTGCCCTTGTGATGGCACCAAGTGAAGATTTATCTGTAAAACATATAGAATTTGTTCCCGTTCAGGACCGGAAAATTCTGGTAATTCTGGTGTTTTCAAACGGCCATGTTGAAAACCGGCTGATTGAAACGCCAGCAGGCATTCCTGCGCATTGTCTGGTTGAAGCGTCCAATTATATGAACGGACATTATAAAGGAAAACCTCTTACAGATATTGTCCGCTTAGCTGATCAGGACAGAAATCTTCATCAAGCAGAATTAGATAGCTTGACCAATGATTTGATTGCACGGGGATTGGCCAGCTGGTCTGATGCAGAAAGCCGGGATGAAGCGTCATTGATTCTCAATGGTCAGACAAATTTGCTTGAAGATGTCAAAGTTGTTGATGATCTGGCCCGGTTCAGGCTGTTATTTGACAAGCTGGAGATGCGCAGCCATGCCACTCAATTAATGCAGTCTGTGCTTGCCGCAGACGGGTTGCAGATTTTTATTGGTGCTGAACATGAGCTGTTCTCAGAGACGGGTTGTTCAGTTGTGTTGTCACCATATCGGAACGCAGATCGGAAGATCATTGGTGCCGTTGGTGTTATTGGACCCCGACATATGAATTATGCACGAATTATTCCGATGGTTGATTACACAAGCCAGGCTATTGCCCGATTTTTGAGCTAGACCTCAAGGCTTCTGTTAAAAAATTAACGACAGTTGTGCGATCAGGCAGATGGCTCAGAACATGATCCAGCCAGTCTCTGCTAATCAGACCTTCATGAGCGGCCATAACAGAGACACTCACAATGAAAAAACCAGCAAACACAAAGGCCAGTCCGGATTTCATACCCACTGCCTGTGTGGTTTGGCCAGGCTTGTCCGGATTATCCAGCTCAACAATATGGGCATCCCCTTCGCTCAGCGAGCTGTGACAAGTCTGGCAAAATAGAGGGAAGTTTTCCGTCCGGATAACATCATAGGCCTGCTTGTCCAAAGCCGAACTTTGGCCACAGCTGGCACAGGACAGGTCAATCTGGCGGGACAGCGGTGCAGGCGATGAAATTACCGGCACAAAATAATGCTGATGACAATGATGACAAGCGACCGGCCAGCTGCTGATTTTGCGCAGCTCATCTGGAACAACGCCGATGACCTGACAATGGGGACAGGCGACTCTCATATTCATGATTTTGGTCTCCGGCGCGATTTGGCTGCTTTTTTCGGCGCAGGATTTTCTGATTTGACTTTTTTGCTTTGCGCGGCAGATTTTTGTTGTTTTTTGGGTTTGCTGGCCGGTTTGGCCTGTTTTGGTTTTGGGGCGCGTTTCGGCATAGTCACAGGGTCTTTATCCTGGTTCAGCCGTTCTGTCAGGCGCCGCTCAATTTCTGCATCAATCAGCTCTGCCAGCTGTCCGGCAAAGGCCTGTTTTGCGGGGCTGGTCGATAATGCAGCTTTGGTGTTATTTTCCGGTGTTACAGTGGTTTCCTGACCTGCAGAAATTACCGCCTGGCGAATCGCCAGAAACGGGTCTTCTTCTTCTGTTTCGACACTGTCGTTTGATGTGCCAAGGCTTGCAGGCAGTGCTGGTTCAGCAGGAACAGCTTCTAACAATCCGGTCAAAACCATATCATCAAGATGACCAGTATTTTGATCAGCTGAATCGCTGGAGATGGTGACAGGAAGGCTGCCGATAATAGGCAGATTATCGCTGTTCTGACGTTTCAGCTCTGGTTCATCAGACGCTGTTGCATGATTAGCTTGGTTATACAGGCTCTCAATAGACGCCATAACCAGATTATCGTTGTGGGGCTGTTTCTTCATGAAAGCGTCTTTACCAGATTGGTGTTCTGTCTGGTCGCTATGTTAAAAAAAAACACAAAAAATGTCCAATCTCTACTTGGCATTTGTTAAATTCGTCCCCACATCTTGGCTGCCAGTGACACTGGCATGGCGAAGCTCGGTTGATATGTCGGGCGGGCCTGAAAATAAAAGAGATGACAGACGAGGGCCAAAATGATGACCAGCGGTGATGAAGCTGAACAAACCAAGTCAGAACAGTTGGATGAGGATGTAAAGGCACAAACCGAACCTGCCGATGACAGCGTCGCGCCTGCTTCAGACGGTCAAACTGATGATACTGATCAGCAGGAAGCAGCCCCTGAATCGTTAGAAGATGAAACCACAACTGAGACGGCAGATGAACGCGATGAGTTAAAAAACCAACTTCTGCGTGTCATGGCCGATAATGAAAATCTGCGTAAACGCACTGAACGCGAAGTGGCCGCTGCGAAAAAATACGGCCCATTATCTTTTGCGCGCGATCTGCTGGCATCTCTGGATAATCTGGAAAAAGCCATCACTTTGATCCCTGAAGATAAGGACGGTATGGATGAAACTGTAAAGAATATCCTGATTGGTGTTGAAATGACCGGCCGGGAATTGGCATCCGCATTTGAACGCCACGGTATTCAACGGATAAACCCAGAAGGGGAAAAATTCGATTATAATTTGCATCAGGCAATGTTTGAAGTGCCAACTGATGATGTTGAGCCGGGAATGGTTATACAGGTGGTTCAGCCTGGCTACAGCCTGCATGACAGATTATTGCGCCCAGCGATGGTCGGCGTATCAAAACCAGCAACAGACACGGCCACAGCGCCAGCATCTTAAACAAACAGAAAATCAGGTCTGCAGGCGGCACGCTGAAATCGAGCCGCCTCTTGCATGATGAAAATCAGACCTTATATAAGCTGGGCCAGTGGTAAACACGCGGCTCTATTTTTGACTTCCTGAATACAGGACTGAAAAAAGGACATCAGAATATGGGAAGAGTTATAGGCATTGATCTGGGCACAACAAATTCATGCGTTGCGGTTATGGATGGCAAAGACACTCGTGTCATCGAAAACGCTGAAGGGGCCCGCACAACCCCGTCTATGATCGGTTTTGCGGATGATGGTGAACGTCTTGTTGGTCAGCCTGCCAAGCGCCAGGCCGTGACCAACCCCGAAAAGACCATTTTTGCGGTGAAACGCCTGATTGGCCGCCGGGCTGATGATGCTGCGATCAAGGATTTTGCCGATCTGGTACCATACAAGGTCAAGCCAGCAAAAAATGGGGATGCCTGGATCGAGGTGGATAGTGAAGATTATTCACCTTCACAAATGTCCAGCTTCATCCTGCGCAAGCTGAAAGAAGATGCTGAATCCTTTCTGGGTGAGACTGTCGACCAGGCTGTGATCACTGTACCGGCCTATTTCAATGACGCTCAGCGTCAGGCCACAAAAGATGCAGGTAAAATTGCCGGTCTTGAGGTTTTGCGGATCATTAATGAGCCGACAGCAGCAGCCCTTGCTTATGGTTTGGATCGCAAAGAATCAGGCATTATTGCTGTATTTGACCTGGGTGGCGGGACGTTTGATGTTTCAATTCTTGAAATCGGCGATGGCGTTTTCGAGGTGAAATCAACCAATGGCGATACATTCCTAGGTGGTGAAGATTTCGATCAGGTGGTCATTGATTTTCTGGCTGATGAGTTCAAGGCAGAACAGGGCATTGATCTGCGGTCTGACCGGATGGCATTGCAGCGGCTGAAAGAAGCAGCTGAAAAAGCCAAAATTGAGCTGTCAAGCACCACCCAGACTGAGGTGAATCTGCCGTTTATCACTGCTGATCAAACCGGACCGAAACATTTGAACGTGAAACTTAGCCGCTCAAAGCTGGAACAGCTTGTTGACGGTCTTGTTCAGCGCTCTTTGGAGCCATGCAAGAAAGCGCTGAAAGATGCTGGCGTATCTGCCAGCGAAATTGATGAGGTGATTTTGGTCGGTGGGATGACCCGGATGCCAAAAATTGTTGAGACAGTGGAAAAGTTCTTTGGCAAAGAGCCTCATCGGGGTGTGAATCCTGATGAAGTTGTGGCCAGCGGGGCCGCAATCCAGGCAGGCGTTCTGACAGGTGATGTCAAAGATGTGTTGTTGTTGGATGTCACACCATTATCTCTGGGCATTGAAACTCTGGGGGGTGTGTTTACGCGTCTGATTGACCGAAATACAACAATTCCTACAAAGAAAAGCCAGGTGTTTTCAACTGCTGATGATAATCAGTCAGCTGTCACCATCTCTGTCTATCAGGGTGAGCGTGAAATGGCTGCTGACAACAAGATGCTGGGCCAGTTCAATTTGGAAGGAATCCCTGCCGCCGCAAGAGGCGTGCCGCAGATTGAGGTGACCTTTGATATTGATGCTAACGGTATTGTTAAGGTGAGCGCAAAAGACAAGGCCACGGGCAAGGAACAGGCGATCAGCATTAAAGCGTCAGGCGGTCTTGACGATACTGAAATTGAACAGATGGTTCAAGATGCAGAAACCTATGCAGAACAGGATAAGGAACGCCGGGCAAAGGTTGAAGCGCGCAACCAGGCCGAAGCTCTGGTTCATGGCGCACAGAAATCCATCGATGATCTGGGTGACAAGGCTGACCCTGCCATGAAGGCGGATGTTGAGGCTGCAATTGCTGAACTGAAAACAGCTCTTGAAGGAGAGGATGATCAGCAAATCAGCGAGAAATCTGAAGCTCTGTCGGCTGTTCTGATGAAGCTGGGTGAAGCTGCGTATCAAGGTGAGCAAGATATGTCAGATGCGCAGCCTCAAGATGAGGCCACAAAACAAGATAATGATGATGTGGTCGACGCAGAGTTTGAAGAAGTTGATGATGATAAGGATGCCAAAAAGGCATAAATCTGGTCTGTATTAGAAACAGCAGAACAGAGCTTCATTTGGTCAGGTTGAATATAGGCCATGATGTGTAGGGCAAGACGAAGCAATGGCGAAACGTGATTTCTATGAAGTTCTGGGCGTTGGTCGGGATGCAGATGACAAGGCCATTAAATCAGCTTATCGCAAGCTGGCGATGGCAAATCATCCAGATCGAAATCCTGATGATGACGCGGCGGCTGAGCGGTTTCGCGAAGCCAGCGAAGCCTATGAAGTTCTGAAAGACAGCCAGAAACGGGCCGCCTATGATCAGCTGGGTCATGCTGCGTTTGAACAATCAGCTGGATTTGGCGGTGGCGGTTCTGGCGCTGGTTTCGGTGGATTTGGCGGCGGCTTTTCGGATATTTTTGAACAGATGTTCTCAGAATTTTCCGGCGGGCGTGGCGGCGGTGCTGGTCAGTCACGACACGGTGCTGACCTGCGATATGACCTGGATATTGATCTTGATGAGGCGTTTACAGGCTGCACCAAGGATATTGTTGCCGAAATTTCAGCCTCTTGTGAGGATTGTTCAGGTACAGGCGCTGCCAAGGGCAGCCAGCCAACAACATGTTCTGGATGTGGCGGTCGGGGTAAGGTTCGCGCTCAGCAAGGGTTTTTCACGGTTGAGCGCACCTGCCCGTCTTGTCAGGGTGTAGGAGAAACCATTTCTGATCCCTGCCGCAGTTGCCGTGGACAGGGCCGGGTTGAAAAGGCTGAAAACCTGTCTGTCAATATTCCGTCTGGTGTTGATACCGGCACGCGGATTCGTCTGTCCGAAAAAGGGGAAGCGGGTTTACGCGGCGCACCGGCAGGAGATTTATATATTTTTGTGAATGTGAAAAACCACCCGATTTTTGAACGTGAAGGCAGTCATCTATTTGTGCATGTCCCTGTACCGATGGCAACAGCAGCGTTGGGGGGAACAATTGACGTGCCGACATTGGCCGGGCGAATGGCCAGGCTGCAAATAGAAAAAGGTACACAGACAGGGCGTAAATTTCGCATGCGCGGAAAAGGCATGCCGGCTTTGCGCGGCGCAGGCCAAGGTGATCAAATTGTTGAAATTCACGTTGAAACACCCACTAATCTGACAAAGAAACAGGCAGAATTGCTTGCTGAATTTCAAAAGGCGGGCGATGCCAGCCCACAAACCACCAGCTTTTTAAACCGGGTTAAAAGATTGTGGTCCTGACCCCCCTCGTGTTTAGCAGGGAACCATCTGGTGTTTCCCGGCCAGCCTTGTTAGGCTGAGCCTGCGCGCGGCCAGCATATCCGCCAGACAAAAGGAGCAGATAGAAATGCCAGGCAAAGTGACCAAGATTGCACTTCCCGGGGCAGCGGGAAGAATGGGACAGATGATCAGGTCTGTGGCCGCAGAGCAGGATGTATTTGAACTGGTGGCGCTCAGCGAACATGCAGATAACCCGATGATTGGCACAGAGATAGACGGGGTTAGACTGAGTGCTGACCCTGTGGTTTTGGGTTTGGGCAAAGGCGGTGTGATTGTTGATTTTACCCGCCCTGAAGCAACACTTGAACATCTAGCTATTGCGCAGAACACGGGCACAGCGATGGTGATCGGGACGACCGGTCTTACTGCCGAGCAGGAAAAAACGCTGTCTGAAGCAGCGCGTGATATTCCGCTGGTTTACTGTGCCAACACATCTGTTGGTGTGACCTTGCTGGCACAAGTGGTCCGTCAGGTAGCCCAGCAACTTGGCCAGGATTGGGATATTGAAATCGTTGAAACCCATCATAATCAAAAAGTGGATGCACCATCAGGCACAGCACTTGCGCTTGGCCGGGCAGCAGCAGAAGGCCGCGATGTAGAGTTAGAGGCCGTTCGTGATAGTGGCCGAGACGGTATGACGGGAGCACGAAAAGCTGGTGATATCGGGTTTGCCGTGATGCGGGGTGGCGACATTGCTGGCGAACATACGGTCACATTTTTTGGCCAGCAGGAACGTATTGAACTCACCCATCGGGCGACCAGCCGCCTGATATTCGCGCGCGGTGCTTTGCGGGCTGCAGCATTCGCAGCTCACCAGCCTGCCGGGTTATATACGATGGATGATGTGCTTGGCTGACCGGCGGGGTTGGCCTCAGGCGTTGTTCGCTTCATAGCGCAAACGCGAAAAGGCGGCGTTCAGTGCGTTTGCCAGAGACAATTTTTCAGATGGCGGCATAAAGGCCCCAATTTCTAATTTATGCGCATGTTGGCGTAAGTAGAGCCGCTCACGTCTTTTTTCCTTTACGTCAAGCTCTGCCTTAATCCAGGCACCGCTTAACCGAACTGTTGTTTCGCGACCCCGCCAGTCAGTTCGCGTCACATCTACCTGTTGCGGGGTTATTGCAACTGTTTCAACCAATTGTCCTGATCTGTAATTCCACTTAAATGCGTACCAGACAACCAGAATTTCTAGACCCAAAAAGCCAATTACCGGCCAGGCCCCAAGTAAATAAAACCCAAAACCAATCACAGTCATCAGACTGGCCAGAACCGCAATTAAAATTTGAAACCCGCGAAGAGACAAAGATCGATAAGGCCATAACGTAATCACAATCGCTTCGGCCCCGGCCTCAGTTTTATTGTGATACCATCTGTGTTGTGGTGGTTGTGGTGCAGACATGTTCTCTTCAGCGATACGTAACTTTATTCATGGCAGGCCAGTCTATGGACACTATACTGATCTTCTTTATGTATAAGAATACGTGCTGAAACAGAAAAGAGCTTAAAATGCCACGTAAAATGCGTCTATCAGATATTGATGAGGTTTTTGGCCTGCTAAGCCAGTCAAACCCAGATCCACAAACCGAACTGACTTTTAGCAACCCCTATACTTTGCTGGTTGCTGTGGTGCTGTCTGCACAGGCGACAGATGTGGGTGTGAATAAAGCCACAAAGGATCTGTTTGCGGCTGCTGACACTCCAGAAGCCATGGTTGGTCTGGGGCTGGACGCTGTCAGGGACTATATCAAGACTATTGGTTTGTTTAACACAAAGGCCAAGAATGTGATGAAATTATCACAAATTCTGATCGATCAGCATGGCGGCCAGGTTCCTAAAGACAGAGACGCATTGGAAGCCTTACCGGGTGTGGGTCGCAAAACGGCAAATGTGGTTCTGAACGAGGCCTTTGGTGAGCCGACCATTGCGGTAGATACGCATATTTTCAGAGTTGGCAACAGAACTGGTTTGGCACTAGGAAAAACCCCAGACGCAGTTGAAAAGGAACTGCTGCGACGGGTTCCAGAAGCTTATAAAAAGGGCGCGCATCATTGGCTGATTTTGCATGGGCGATATGTATGTAAAGCCCGTAAGCCTGAATGTGCAGACTGTCAGATCAGACCATTTTGTTTATTCACGAAGAAAACAGGCTGACGGCGTCAAACCTGCCGCTACAGCTTCCGGTTAAAAAATTGCTGCTGGCATAAGGTCAGATCAAGAGTCTGATTGACGATGCGCTCCCGCATGGCCCAGTCGATTATTTTAGCGTCTGCAGGGGGCGGAATTTGCGCAGCATCGGCGACAGAGATAAACAAATCAATCACACAATCTGGCTGGCGATATTGCAGAACATGAATGACGCCTTCTGTGCGGCTGAAGTCAGCATGGCCAAATTCTGCATTCACAAAAGATTGTGACTTTCCCACCAGATCAGCTGGATTAAAGGCAGGGATGACGACAGGTTGTGCTGGCGCTGTTGACCGGTTGACCACAATTACGGTTTGTTCTGTTTGGCTCTGGTTCTGTTCGCCTGTCTGATTTGGCTCATCTGGACCTGGCTGTGTAATCAGCGCAGCTATATTGTCTGCAGGCTCAGCTGATGCTTCTTCTGCTGTCAGCAAGGTGGATGCTGCTGCGGGGACTTCTGCCTGGCTGTCAGCCTCTTCTGCCGGGTCAGTTTTTGTTTCAGCTGGAAAGATAACCGGAACCGTGCGCCCAGTCTGAGCCTGTAATACAGGCTGGCAAGCGGATAGGGCAAACACCGCTATACCAAAGAGAAATGATACAGAACCAAACTGGAAACTGGCAGGAGTGAAGACCATATATCTGCCCTGAACAAGGAAAACAATCAGCACCATTATCGCCATCTTTTCCAGAAAAGAAAGTCAATTCAGGTCTGTCATATCTAAAATAAAATACAGGGCTCGGCGGTGGCTTGAGCAGAAATGAGATTTATGATGACGTCTTGGCTTCCAGCGCATACCCCATAGAGCGCACTGTGCGGATAAGATCTGGCTTGTCATCAATATTTAACGCTCGGCGCAGCCGGCGAATATGAACATCAACGGTTCTCAGCTCAACATAAACATCATCTCCCCACACCTGGTCCAGCAATTGGCTTCGTGAATAAACACGCCCCTGATTGCGCAGAAAATGTTCCAGCAAGCGAAATTCGGTTGGCCCAAGATGAACAGGTTTCTGGTCCCGCGTTACCCGCTTTTTCTCCATGTCCATTTCGATGTCTTGATAGCTCAGAACGGTGACATGACCACCGGTTGTACGCCGCAGCAGGGCTCTGGCCCGCGCCAGCAGTTCAGCCGGGCTAAATGGCTTTGTTATGTAATCATCTGCGCCACCATCCAATCCGCGCAGCCGGTCAGTTTCTTCACCTTTAGCTGTCAGCATAATTACCGGAATATCTCTGGTATCTGGGTGGGCACGAAGCTGGCGCAGAACCTCCATCCCCGATAATAGCGGTAACATCCAATCAAGAAGAATCAAATCGGGGCGATATTCAATAGCCTGCAACAAGCCTTCTTCACCATCTGTAGCTTGTAATATGCTGTATCCCTCTTCCCGCAGATTATAATCCAGCAGGATTTGAATATCTTCTTCATCCTCAATGATAAGGACTGTTTTTTGATGAACAGCTGTCGGGAGGCTCATCTCAATCCTTACTCCATGTCTGGTATCCATTTTGCTGCTGTTTCTCAGCTATCACGATGTTCTCATCTCACTATTTTATGTGTAAGCGATTAATGTGACCTCTTTATGACAGCTTTCTTGCTAACTTCTTTTTATCAGCAGGCTGAGGCGCAGATGGCAGGTAAATTGTGAACTGTGACCCTTTGCCCAACGCAGACGTAATATCTAAATGGCCACGATGTCGGCTGACGATATGTTTGACAATCGCCAGACCAAGACCAGTTCCGCCCATTTCGCGAGAGCGACCTTTATCCACGCGGTAAAATCGTTCTGTTAACCGCGGCAGATGGCTGGGGGCAATCCCATCTCCGTCGTCAGCAACACAGATGCTGGTCAGGTTTTCTCCGGGCAGGGCGTCATGAGTGACATTCTCTGTGATGATCAGCTCGACCTGCCCGTTCTGACGGCCATAGCGGATCGCGTTTTCGGTCAGATTCTGAATCATCTGAATCAATTCATCTAATATGCCTGTCACCATGACCGATGTTTCCGGCATATCGATAGTGACTGTCACATTTGTTGTTTTAATCTGGTGGTCCAGGGCAGTGCGCACGCGCTCAACTGCCTGTTTCAGGCTGGCCTTTGCTGTCTTGGGAACAAAATCGCTGCGTTCAATTTTTGCAAGGGACAACTGGTCAGACACAAGCCGCAGCATACGCTGAGACTGTTGCTGCAGAATCTTCAAAAATTTCTCACGCGTGGCCGGATCGTCTCCGGCCTGGCCTTGAAGGGTCTCAACAAACCCCATGATAGAGGTTAATGGTGTGCGCAGCTCGTGGCTGACATTGGCTACAAATTCAGCCCGCATTCTTTCGGCCTCAAGGGTAGTCGTCTGATCAACAAACATAATTGCTGTGCGACTTTTTTCTTCAACCAGAAAGCTGGATATAATCACTGAAAAATGCTGCTTATCTGGCCGGGCAAGAGTCAGTTTTGTTTCTGTCAGACCTGTCCCGCTCTGAATAACCTGATTAATGGTCTCAATCAGACCATTATTGCGGATGACAAAGGCAATGGGCTTGTTTGGGTGCAGGTGACCAAATAAAAGTTTGGCCCGTTCGTTGAATTCCTGCACATGTCCGCGATTATCCAGAAGGATTAAGGGAAGCGGCAGCTGATGTAGAACATCAAACAGATATTCATGATTTACTTTCAGCTGATGATAGGCTGAACTGGCTTGTTTTTCGGCGCTGGACATCAGCCACAGCAGGTCTGATATTTCAGATGTTGAATTTGTCTGACCGAACATCAGGCTTGATGTTGGTGTAACCTCAGCTGGATTTTTACTGCTGGCTTTATGTTGGAAATAATGACGCAAGGCACGGATAATCTGCTGATCATTTGACAACAGAAACCAACAGACACACACACCAGCGGTGCTGATCAAAATAACATCGATCAGCGCGATGCGTCCCCATAGCAGCAAGATAAACAGCGCCAGCAAAAAACCAGAACTTATCCGCAACAGCCGAGAGAGGACAGCAAATTGTTCTGCTCTGGTTTGCGTCATTGAAATCTTTGCTCAGCTTGCTCTAGTCATGACTGGCGAGTGTTTCATAAGCGGCAAAGGCAGCTGCATTGACCAAGTCACTCACAGAAGCGCTCATAGGAATGATCTGGAACGGAAATTCCGCATTTAGAATCATTGGCCCGATCACCGACCCGCCGCCAAGCTGCTGCATCAGTTTAAATGATATATTTGCTGAATGCAGCCCGGGCATCACCAGAATATTCGCCGGGCCTTTCAGACGTGAAAAAGGATAACGGGCCTGCATTAATTCATAATCAAGCGCGATATCAGCGGTCATTTCCCCTTCATATTCAAAATCGACTTTCCGTTGATCCAGAACAGCCACCGCATCTCTTGCGGTTTGTGTAATGGCGCTGTCTGGATTACCAAAATTCGAAAATGACAAAATGGCCACACGTGGGGTGTGCCCCATTGAGCGAGCCTTTTCAGCAATGACCTCAGCAATATCTGCCATTTGTTCACCAGAAGGGCGTTCGTGAATTGATGTATCCCCCATAAAGACCGTCCGTCCACGTGAAATCAACATGGATGTGGTAACAAATTCTCTGCCCTTTTTCGGACCGATAACACGGGTGACATGTTCAAAGCTGGTCTGGAATGAACGCGTCATTCCGGTGACCAGCGCATCAGCATGACCATTCGCAACCATACAAGCAGCAAATACATTTCTGTCCAGATTCACCATCCGCTGACAGTCACGCTCCAAGACACCACGCCGTTGCAGTTTTTTATACAGGAACTGGATATAGTCCTGATTATGATCTGAAATTTTAGCATTGATGATGTCCAGATCATCTGCACCATCCAGACCCATATCTGCTATCCGTTGCTTGATGCGGGCTTCACGGCCCAGAAGAACCGGATGACCATAGCCAGAATTGCTGAACGCCAAAGCTGCCCGGATGGATACTTCTTCTTCACCTTCGGTAAAGACAATGCGTTTATTTTCTGGCGTGATCCTGTCAAACACCTCTTGCAGAAAAGAGGCGGTCGGATCAAGCCGGGCAGACAGGTCACGTTTATAGGCTTCCAGATCGTCAATCGGCTTTCTGGCGACACCAGAGGCCATTGCCGCTTCAGCAACCGCTGAAGATACCGCCGAAATTAAACGGGGATCAAATGGTGCGGGGATGATGTAATCTTCCCCATAGCGCAGACTTTCGCCGGCATAAGCGTTGTTCACTTCATCTGGCACATCTTCTCTGGCCAACATAGCGATCGCATTTGCTGCGGCAATTTTCATTTCTTCATTGATGGCTGTTGCCCGCACGTCAAGCGCGCCTCTGAAAATATAGGGGAAGCCAAGCACATTATTCACCTGGTTCGGGTAATCAGACCGGCCAGTCGCAATAATGGCATCAGGCCGCGCCTTTTTTGCTACATCAGGCATAATTTCCGGCTCTGGATTGGCCATGGCAAACACGATCGGGCGGTCAGCCATAGATTTGATCATTTCAGGTGTCATGGCCTTTGCCGCAGACAGGCCTAAAAATACATCAGCCCCTTTCAAAGCATCTGACAATGTTCGCGCATCTGTGTTTACCGCATGCGCAGACTTCCATTGATTCATGCCGTCTTCGCGTCCCTGCCAGACAACCCCAGCACGATCACACATGATCACATTCTCATGCTTTACGCCCATGGCTTTGATCAATTCCACACAGGCAATTGATGCGGCACCGGCGCCGTTTGACACAACTTTGATATCACGGATATCTCTGCCGGTCAGATGAAGTGCATTGATCAGACCTGCAGCCGCAATAATGGCGGTACCATGCTGATCATCATGAAAGACAGGAATATCCATCATCTCGCGCAGGCGTTGTTCAATAATGAAACATTCAGGGGATTTGATATCTTCTAAATTAATGCCGCCAAATGAAGGACCGAGCAGGCTGACGGCCTCAACGAAACGATCAACATCCTCTGTGTCTAATTCCAGATCAACACCATCAATATCGGCAAATTTCTTAAACAGAACCGCTTTGCCTTCCATTACAGGTTTTGATGCACCTGCACCAATATTACCAAGGCCCAGAACCGCTGTTCCGTTAGAGATGACCGCAACCAGATTCCCTTTTGCTGTATAGTCATATGCTTTGTCTGGAGAGGCCTCGATCGCAAGACATGGTTCAGCAACACCAGGTGAATAAGCAAGTGATAAATCACGCTGCGTTGTGAGTGGTTTGGTCGGGGCGATCTCTAGTTTGCCTGGACGTCCGGTTGAATGGAAATTCAAAGCATCCTGTTTGAGTGACTTTTTCATGGGAATCCGCTACAGAAGTTAAAAGAAACCGGTATTGTGCTATGCTACAGCGTAATGTTTTGCCAGAGATATTCAAGTCCAGATGAAAACCGATGAACGCACTTGATATAACATCAGTCAAACAGGCCAAATTGACCCCAATGATGGCGCAATATATTGCTGTGAAAGAACAGTATCAGGAGATGCTGTTGTTTTACAGAATGGGTGATTTTTATGAAATGTTTTTTCATGATGCGGAAGTCGCGTCTCAGGCCTTAGGCATTGCCCTTACGCATCGCGGCAAAATTGAAGATCGTGAAATTGCAATGTGCGGGGTTCCGGTTCATGCAATGGACGGTTATTTGGCCCGCTTGATTCAGAAAGGCCATAAAGTTGCAATTTGCGAACAATCCGAAACACCGGAAATCTTTAAAAAAAGGGGCGGAAAAGGTCCGCTTCCCCGTGATGTCGTTCGGGTTGTCACCCCTGGTACGCTTCAAGAAGATGGTTTGCTGAATGCGCATCAGCATAATTTTTTGGTGGCGGTTGGCCGGGTTTCAGCTGACCTGGCCATCGCCTGGGCGGATATGTCCACAGGTGATTTCTATGTTCAGCCATGCGCTGACGGCGATGTTGATACGCTTTTGGCGCGTCTGCAAGCTGCCGAATTGATTTATGCGGATGATTTGACAGAACGTTTGATGGCCGCGCAAGCTGCTTATCATGCTAGCCCTCAGCCCTCAGCCCTGTTTGATCACAAAAAAGCTGCTGAACGGTTATGTGAATTTTATGGGGTGGCCACACTTCAGGGTTTTGGCCAGTTTACCCCGCCGATGTTGTCGGCTGCTGGCGGCTTGCTGGCCTATCTGCAGCGCACACAACTGAATCAGATGCCGCGGCTGACGTCGCTCAGCAGCTTGTCGAAACAAGCCTTTATGGATATTGATGCGGCGACCCGTAAGTCACTTGAATTGACTCAAACCTTATCTGGTGAGCGGTCCGGCAGTCTGCTCCAGGCGATTGATTGTACCCGCACTGCTGCAGGGGCTCGTTTGTTGCATGGGCGTATTTCTGCACCCCTTACAGACAGGCAACAAATCGAACAACGGCTGGGTCTTGCCAATTGGCTTTTAGATCAGCCGGGTCTGTGCCAGACGATATCTGACCATTTCAGGCAAGTCCCCGATTTGGACAGATCATTATCTCGTATTGCTTCTGGACGGGGCGGGCCCCGGGATTTGAAAAATCTGGCAGAAGGGCTGCTGGGGGCCAGACGGATTGCCAGTGCTTGTCTGTCTTCAGAACAGATTGAACTGAGCCCTGAGGTGGCCAGATTATGCACTCTTGCAGAAGCACCGGCATCGTTGGGTGACAGAATTCTGCCTGCACTTGGCGAGGAGCTGCCGTTACTTGCCAGAGAGGGCGGATTTATTCGGTCAGGATATGACAGTCAGTTAGATAATCTGCAGCAAATGCGAGATGAAAGCCGCCGCCTGATTGCGGCTCTGCAGGCAAAATATGCAGAACAAACCGGTGTTTCTTCTTTGAAAATCAAATATAATAACGTCCTTGGCTATCATATAGATGTCCGCGCAAATCATGGTGAGAAACTGCTGGGTGACGAGAATTTTATTCACCGGCAAACCACAGCTCAGGCAGTCAGATTCACCACAACTGAGCTGTCTGAATTAGAAAAACAATTAAGCACAGCAGCCGATCGGGCAGTGGCACTAGAACTTGAGCTGTTTGCTGAACTGACAGACGCCGTTCACCGTCAGTCTGGACAAATTGCTGAAGCTGCGCATGCGCTGGCTTGTCTTGATGTGGCCCATTCGACGGCCCGGCTGGCTGAACGTCATCATTATACGCGCCCGTTTCTGCGGGATGATACAACCTTTCAGATTGAGGCTGGTCGTCATCCTGTTGTGGAACAGATGCTGACCACGTCATCTCCGTTTATCGCTAATGATTGTCAGCTTTCAGAACAGGCAAATCTCTGGCTTCTCACCGGACCAAACATGGCGGGTAAATCAACTTATCTTCGCCAGAATGCCCATATTGCTATTTTGGCACAGGCAGGTCTGTATGTTCCGGCGGAACGAGCGGAAATCGGCATAATTGACAAGCTGTTCAGCCGGGTTGGCGCGTCTGATGATCTGGCCCGTGGGCAATCAACATTTATGGTGGAAATGGTTGAAACGGCGGCGATTCTCAATCAATCAACAGACAAGTCTCTTGTGATTCTTGATGAAATCGGCCGGGGCACAGCGACCTGGGATGGCCTGGCGATTGCTTGGGCCTGTCTTGAACATTTACACAATAAAAATAAATGCCGCACCTTATTTGCGACTCATTACCATGAGCTGACCAGCCTGCAGGTCCAGCTGGACAGACTCAGGATTTATGCGATGCAGGTCAAGGAATGGAAAGGCGAAATTATATTTTTGCATCAGGTTGCCGCCGGGGCTGCAGATAAATCTTATGGCGTTCATGTCGCTAAGCTGGCGGGTCTGCCCACAGCTGTGATCCAGCGCGCTGCAGGTCTTGTCCGTCAATTAGAAGCACAGTCCTTCGGGGCCACCAATACAGCAAATATGCTGCCGTTATTTGACCGGCCTGTGGCTGAGGACAGTTTGGTTTCAGATAGTTCTTCTGTGGCTGTTTCAGCAGAATTGGACGACATGCTAACCGCCTTGGAGCCTGACGCGCTGTCCCCGCGTGAGGCCCTCAGCCTGCTCTATGAATTAAAGGCTGAGCATGATAAATCAGGAATATGAGGGCGCTGACCAGCAGGCAAGGAGAACGAATGTGTCCACATCCACGCTGGAAAATCTGCAATCCACTTCTGTCTGGCAGAGCTGGCTTGCGCCGCTTGAACTGGTAAAAGACAAGCAGACTGCTGGTGCATTTAATGTATTTGATCAGCAGCTATTTGCAGAAACTGCCGCATCTGTTTTCGCTGGAAAACAAGCAAAATCAGAACAGCGCGCAGCCCTTCTGGAGCTGATGAAAACCACGCTTGCAAGCGGGCGCAAGACGCTAGAGGACAAGATTGTAGACCAACGTGACGGCGCAATTTATGTCGGGGCGCATGCGTTTCTTCTTGATTCTATTATTTCTGGTTTGGTGACCTGTGCCCGTCAGCATGTTTTTGCTGTTGAGCCGCGCTTTGCGGTGATGGCTGTAGGTGGCTATGGGCGTGGTGAGCTGGCGCCATTCAGTGACATTGATTTGTTATTTGTGATGCCTCAGAAACAGACAAAATCAGACATCGAATTTGTTGAATTCATCTTATATATTTTGTGGGATCTGGGGCTGAGTGTGGGACATGCAAGCCGCACGGTCGATGAAAATCTTAAAGCTGCTTCTGATGATGTAACGATCCGCACCTCACTTCTCGAAATGAGGCCGTTAGCCGGAAATAACGATCTCTCAGACAAGCTGTTGAAGGCGTTTAAGACATGGTTATCTGGCCAGCCGGTCCTGGATTTTGTTGAAGCCAAATTAACTGAACGCGATCTGCGGCATGGCCGTTTCGGGGGCACCCGCTATGCGGTTGAGCCGAATGTCAAAGATGGAAAAGGGGGCTTGCGCGATCTGCATACCTTGTTCTGGATCACAAAATACGCATACCGGCTTGATCATGTTCACGCGATGTTGACGGTTGGTATATTGCGGTCATCAGAAGCCAGAGCCTTTGCGGCCGCCCAGCGGTTTTTATGGACTGTCCGCTGTTTTTTGCATTTGCATCATGGGCGCGAAGATGATCGGCTGACCTTTGATGCGCAGATGCAGATTGCCCCGCAAATGGGCTTTTCTGATCGATCTGGCCTGCGCGGTGTTGAACGATTCATGAAGCGTTATTATTTAGCTGCCCGCCAGGTGGGCAACCTCACCCGTATTTTTTGTGCGGCTCTGGCAACAGATTTTGATCAGCGGCCACGCCTGAATTTACGTAAATTCTGGGTAGCGGGTTTTTCGCAACGTCCAAATATCAAACCCTTTAGCCTTGAAGGTGAACGTCTTCATCTTCCAGATAAATTGAGGTTTCGCGATAATAGAGACTTGATTATTGAGCTGTTTTACATGGCTCAATATCATGAGCTGGATATACATCCCGACACTTTGCGTCGGCTGACCCGTGCTGTTCGTGCGCTGAATACAACAGAACTTCAGTCGCCAAAAACACATGAACGTTTTTTGGCAATTCTGACCGACCAGCGTAATCCTGAACGGGTATTAAGGCTGATGAATGAAGCTGGCTGGCTTGGCAAATATCTGCCTGATTTCGGGCGTATTGTCGGGATGATGCAATTTGACATGTATCACAGCTACACAGTTGACGAACATACCATAAAGGCTGTCGGGAATATCAGCGATATTGAACAAGGTGTGCTGAAGACCATTGCCCCGGTGGCCAGCCGCCTGATCCATGAGCTTGATTCGCGTCAGGCTTTATTTGTTGCGGTTCTGTTTCATGACATTGCCAAAGGACGTGGGGGGGATCATTCTGTTTTGGGGGCAGAGGTGGCGGCACAGCTTTGCCCGCTTCTGGGTTTGAATGCGCAGACCACTGAAACAGTTGTCTGGCTGATCCGGCATCATTTGCTGATGAGCAAAACCGCATTCCGGTATGATCTGAATGATCCGCAGACAATCTCTGATTTTGCGGCAGAGGTGCAGTCTCCTGAACGTCTGAAATTGCTTTTGGTTCTGACAGTTGCGGATATCCTGGCAGTCGGTCCTGAGATCTGGAATGGCTGGAAGGCTAGTCTGATGAGAGACTTGTACAGCCGATCAGAGGCGGTACTTGGCGGTGCGGCTCCCTCTGAGGTCTCAGCCTTGGCAGCAGCAGATGCTATGCAGGCAACACGCCTGGCCTTGTCCGCGTGGGATGATGAACGGTTCGATGCGCATGCGCAATTATTCTACCCGAGCTACTGGACCAATTTTTCTACAGAATCTCATCTGTATCATGCCCGTCTGGCCGAACAATTTAACGCAGGTGAAAAAAAGCTGCTGATTGATTTCAAAATCGATGATGATAAGGAATCAACAATTCTGGTGGTGATGGCTGCGGATCACCCCGGACTGTTCAGCCGCATTGTCGGTGCGGTTGCGGTGGCAGGCTGTTCAATTATGAATGCCCGTATCAACACGCGTCATGATGGAACGATTTTGGATCAGTTCCGCATTCAGGATAAAGACAGGCAAGCGGTAATCGATCCACAAATCCAGAACCGTATTGCAAAAATTATTGAACAGTCTTTGGCGGGGGATATTTCTTTGTTCCGCCGTCTGCAGGAACGTTCAGCTCAGATCACCAAACGGCAAAAAGCAATGAGCGTTCCGCCCAGGGTCATTGTCAGTAATAACCGCAGTAATACCCATACAGTGATTGAGGTGAATGGTGCTGATCGGCCTGGTCTGTTGTATCAGATCACTTATCATTTGGTTCAGCTTGGCCTGCAAATCAATTCGGCAACAGTCTCTACCTATGGGGAAAAGGTGGTTGATGTGTTTTATGTCAAAGATGTGTATGGGCTGAAAATTGAAAGAGAGGCGAGCCAGAAAAAAATAGAGCAAACCTTAATGGGTGTGTTTGATTTACAACAGGCAGATTCTCGCCAAAATGGGACTCACTCCTAAGATGGCCAGCCGGAGTTTATTTGCGGCCTTTCGGCAAATCAGCGGACTGACCGCCATCTCGCGTGTTTTGGGCTTCATTCGCGATGTTGTTTTTGCCCATTATTTAGGTGCAGGGGCGGCAACAGACGCGTTTCTGGTTGCGTTCAAGCTGCCGAATCTGTTTCGGCGGCTGACGGCAGAAGGGGCGCTGACCAACGCCTTTCTGCCCAGCTACAGTCTTGCCCGACAACAAAAATCAGACAAAGCTGCGTTGATTTTGGCAGCTGAAGTGCAGACGGCGCTGTTTTTGGGGTTATGTTTTATCGTTCTGGTGATGGAAGTGTTCATGCCATTTGTCGTTGCTGGTTTGGCACCTGGATTTATGGACACACCTGACCGGCTGTCTGCCGCGGTGGATCTGGCGCGCCTGACGATGCCGTATTTGCCGATGATTTCACTGGTTGCCTTATGGGCGGCGGTTTTAAACAGCCATGATTCTTTTTTCGGCGGTGCTGTTGCGCCTGTGATTTTGAACGTCTGCCTGATCGGTGGTGCGCTTTGCGTACCATTTTTTCAGGCTCATCTTCAGCTTTCGGCGGCCCATCTTGGGGTCCCTGTTGCAGTGGCTGTTTTGCTGGCCGGCACAGCTCAGATGTTCCTGTTGCAACATCAGTTACAACGGGCGCGTCTTCCTATGCCGTTGTTTCGCCTTGGCTTATCTTCTGAGGCGCGGCGAATGTGGGGCAGTTTTGTTCCGGCTGCATTGGGTGCAGGGATGATGCAAATCAATTTACTGGTTGATCTTGTGCTGGCATCCTTTCTGGCTACCGGGTCAATTTCCTGGCTCTATTATGCAGATCGGCTGGCTCAATTGCCATTGGGGCTGGTGGGCATTGCGCTGGGCACGGCCCTGTTGCCACGTCTGTCTCGTTTACAGGCAAAATCCGGTTCTGAGCTCCAAACACAAGCAGCTTTCTGTACTGAATTGGCAACGGCCATCAAACCTGCTGCTATATTAACGCTGCCTGCGGTTGCTGCACTTCTTATTCTGCCTGAAGTCCTGATTATCGGTCTATTTCGGTCTGGGGCGTTTCAGCTTTCTGATGCGCAGGCCGCAGCTATGGCGTTAATGGCCTACGCGCTGGGTCTGCCCGCCTTTGTCGGGCTGAAGCTGACCCAATCAGCTTTATATGCCATGGATAAAGGCCGGTTTGTGCTGCTGACGTCATCTGTTTCAGTAGCACTGAATATCTGTCTCAGCCTTATTTTGATGCAGATTTATCAACATGTTGGTCTGGCGCTTGCCACATCGCTTGTGTCCTGGCTGGCCTTTATCTGGCAAATGGTCTGGCTTATACGGGCCAGACGGCTTGATGGGTCCAGCCTGATTGTGGTTTTAAAGGCGGTATTTGCTTCAGGGATTATGGCTGCCGGTCTTTATGTTGTTCTGCCTGGCCTGCACAGCCTGCTTGCCTCTGATATGCTGATCATGCTGATTTGTGTAGGGGCTGGCATGTGTGTATATAGCCTTACTGCGCATCTGTTGGGGCTGACTGCAGCTCTTTTTGGCCGCGCGCAAAGACAAAGAACTTGAGCAATTGGTCAAGGCAGGTCATAACAAGGCCGGTTCGGTTTGACCGATGATCATATAAGGAAGTTGAACATGACACGCTCTGGCCGTATTTTTTCAGGTGTCCAGCCAACCGGAAACCTGCATCTCGGTAATTTTCTGGGTGCAATTAAAAACTGGGTCGCGCTGCAGGCTGATTTTGAATGTATTTTTTGTGTTGTGGATCTACATGCGATTACTGTTCCGCAGGATCCGGAAAATCTGCGCCGTTCAATCCGTGAAGTGACAGCTTGTCTGATCGCCTCTGGCATTGATCCGGATCAAGCGGTACTGTTTAACCAGTCGCGCGTGCCTCAACATGCTGAACTGGCCTGGATGTTTAATTGTGTTGCCCGCCTTGGCTGGCTGAACCGAATGACACAATTTAAAGAAAAAGCAGGCAAGAACAGAGAAAATGCAACGGTAGGCCTATATGCCTATCCGACCCTGATGGCTGCAGATATTTTAGCTTACAAGGCGACACATGTGCCAGTCGGAGAGGATCAAAAACAGCATCTTGAGCTGACACGCGATATCGCAATGGCGTTCAATTCGATGTTTAATGTGGATTTCTTTCCTCAGCCTGAACCACAAATCCAAAAAACAGCAGCGCGGGTGATGAGCTTGCGTGACGGCTCGTCCAAGATGAGCAAATCAGATACATCAGATGCCACCCGCATTAATCTGACTGACTCGGCAGATGATATTGCGCTGAAAATCAAGCGCGCCAAGACAGACCCAGAGGTATTGCCATCAGAGGCTGAAGGGCTGTCAGATCGGCCTGAGGCGCGAAATTTGGTTGGCATTTTTGCGGGCCTGTCTGGCCGTTCCGAAGCAGATATTCTGCACGAATTTGGTGGTCAGGGTTTTGGTGTGTTCAAGCCCGCTCTGGCGGAACTTGCGGTACAGGTTATTGCTCCTATCGGGGAGAAAATGAATCAGCTGCTGGCAGAACCTGACGAAATTGACCGCCTGTTGGCAAAAGGAGCTGACCAGGCGCATGGTCTTACTGATCCTGTGCTTGCCGATGTGAAAAAGATTATCGGGCTGTCTCCAGCATAGCTAAAGCAGCTTTAAGCCAGTTTAACGGATGTCTCTTTGCAACTCTGTAACAGTGTTGTATGCTCAAGGTCAGGATTTTTTCAGCCCTACCTCTTGATTTTTGCTGATGAATAGGCAGATGTCAGAGATAAGGCAGTGAAATATACGCCAGCATCAGCCTGCATTAGAATAGCGAGCAGCTGGCAAAAAATCTCCCTCGGATAAAGGTGCTTGATCATGTTCATTCAAACCGAAGACACACCAAACCCTGCAACGTTAAAATTTATTCCTGGTGTTGCGGTTTTGCCAAATGACACAGCTGAATTTACCACAGCAGAGGCAGCAAAATCCTCGCCTTTGGCAAGTCGGCTGTTTGCTATTGATGGCGTCGTCTCTGTTTTCTTCAGCGGTGATTTTCTGGCGATCACCAAAGCTGATCAGGCGGACTGGTTTGTCTTGAAACCCTCCATTTTGGCCGGCATTATGGAACATTTCGCGTCTGGCTTACCTGTAATTCAGGCCAAGGCAGAGTCTAGTGAGACAGAAGAAGATGACGATGAAACTGTTCAGCAAATCAAACATCTTCTGGATACACGTGTGCGGCCTGCAGTGGCAATGGATGGCGGTGATATTACATTTCATTCTTTTGAAGATGGCGTTGTCACTTTGCAAATGCGAGGCGCCTGTCAAGGTTGCCCCAGCTCCACAGCGACGTTGAAAATGGGCATTGAAAATATGTTGCGCCATTACATCCCTGAGGTACGTGAAGTCCGTCCTACAGACGGCTAGACTAGCGCCGCAGGCGGCCAGCGAGGTAATTTGTGTCGCTCCATCAGCAGGTCACCATTCGCATTGGAAACAAAGCTATTCTTCTCACGCTTCTGGGAGCGGTGGGTCTGGGCCTTCTGTTGCCGGCAATCGGCGTATCCCCGCCTTTACCTTTATTTTTGAAGACACAAACATTCCAGTTTGAACTGGTCAGTCGTCTGGATCGAGAATTAGCTGATCTGACTCAGCAAAAACAACAATCTGGCCTCAGCCTTGAACAATTGGCTGAGCTTGATCTGAAAATCGAACAGGCTAATGCGCGTCTTGCTGCCGCCATCCTGCCGCCGAATCAGGCCCCGTCCAGACGCGGCCCGCCACCACCTCTGCCACCACCGTCCTTTCCAGCAGATCTTGATTTTGCCCTAGACCTGCCTCAGTTAGCCGAGGTTCCCCGCCTCTTTATGACCAGGATGTCTGATCTGAAACCTTTAGAGGTTAGCCCCAGAAAAGAGCGCTTCATGCAGATCATGCTGCCTTTGATTCTTCGGGCGAATGAAGACATCATGCGCCAGCGTGATGCGGTGTTGCGGGCGATTGAAAATTCAGATGAAGAAGTGTTGGCGTCTTTTTCAAAACGATATCGGCTATCTTCTGCTTGGACTGGCAAATCAGGTTGGCAGGACGAGCTGCTCCGAAGGGTTGCCCCTGTTCCTGTCTCTATTGCTTTGGCTCAGGCGGCGATTGAATCAGGGTGGGGTCAGTCGCGTTTCACCATGGAAGGAAACGCACTTTATGGCCAGTGGGTCTGGAATGATAAATTGGGCATAAAGGCTGCCAACCAGAGTGATCCGCGCGCGTCTATCAGGCGGTTTCCTGATCTGCTTTCATCCGTGCGCGCTTATATGCTGAATTTGAATAGCCATCGGGCCTATGCAGACTTCCGTAAAACCAGGGCGCGTCATATGCAATCACCGGCGATTGTATCTGTGACTGATGTTGCAGGCGGATTATCCAGCTATGCCCAGATTGGTGATGCGTATGTGCAAAAAATCCGGCGGCTGATAATCCAAAATGATTTACAGCGGTTTGACACAGCAAAATTAGTCCCACGATTTTTTTAACGTGTTAAAAACTGGCGTCCAAACCAGCGCCATCTGTCTTTGCCGGCAGGCATCGTACAGTTGATCCGCCCGCGTGGAGAGGGCAATGGGCCGGGAAGTCTGATTTCAGCGCGCATGCCCAATAATGTGACATCCAGCTTTCCATATTTACTCGCAAAACAGCGCAATTGGCTAACCGGACTCATTTCCTGATCAAGGGTGAAGCCATAAACAGGGGGGTTCTGTGTGAGAACCATATCTTCAGGCGTAAGGTCAGAAATCTTCAAAGGAAGACCATTCACAGCCAGCTTCAGCCTGTTCAATGATCCATAATTTTCATTGAATGCAAAACGGGGCAATTCAAAGAAATCTTCATCCTTATGCATAATTCCTGAATTCTGACCAAATGCTGCCGTGAATCCAGAGGTTCTAATCTCATCAATCACGAAGCGGCTATATTCACCATAAGGATAAGCAAATAATAGCGGGCGTTGACCTAACTCTTCAAGAAACCGCTGGTTAGATGTGGTGATTTCCTCGCGTACACGCTCCACACTCAAACGATGCATATGAGGGTGGGTATGAGTTTGAGAACCGATTGTCACACCAGCCGCTTTCAATTCTCGCAGCTGATCCCAGCTCATATAACCGCTCAACCCCCGATCAACAGGGCTGGTCGCAACAAAAATCGTGAAGGGCAGACCAGCCTGTTTTAATAAAGGCCAGGCTTTTTCATAAACTGACAAATAAGCATCATCAATGGTAATGGCCACTGTGCGATCAGGCAGCAATTGCCCTGCTCTCAACTTATTTACGACTTCAGGCAAAGGCAGAACGGTGTAATCTCCGTTTGTCAGCAACGCCAGATGGGCTTCAAATTGTTCCATACTGATATTTGTCGACGGATAACGGCCCTCACCAAACCGGTGATACATGATAATTGTTGCACTATCACGCTCTGGCTCTGTTGTTTGGGCAACAACCGGCTTTACCGGGCTAAAACCGATTATCAAGCTAAAGATTAAGGCTGTTATCTGACCCGCTGCCGCCAGCCAGATCATGGGCTTGTCTCTCAGTTTTCCTATCATGCTATCCTGCCGGTTTTGCCGCTTCCAAAAAATCGCCTAACAGTAATTTTTTTTGACCTGATCTGCAACACCCGATAGATCATAAACCTCTGAACAAGATACAAACCAGAACGAAAGGCCTGAGCAGGCAGATGAATACTTCATTTTCATCTTATGAACAGACAGCTGAGCATGGTCTGATTTTGGCTCTTGAAGCCAGTGGTGATGCGGTATCCGTTGCGGTGATGCGTGATGGTTTATGTCTTGCAGGCGCAGAACATAAAGCGCGGTTTGGACATGCAGAACATCTTGTCGGTCTGGTGTCAGACGCTATGGCAGACGCACGTGTTGAATTTACCGACATCACACATATTGCTGCGGGATGTGGGCCGGGCTCATTTACAGGCCTGCGGGTCTGTTTGTCGGCTGCCAAGGGCTATATGCTCGCTACACAGGCACATCCTGTGGGTGTTAACGGGCTGGCGGCGCTTGCGGTGAACGCCCTTTCAGAACAGCTTTGCGATCCCGACCCGAATGGGCGGGTGATATGTTTTGCGGACACGCGCAGGAATTCTGCTTTTGTGCAAGAATTTGACGGTTGTGCTCAGGCATTATCCCCTATTTTAGATCTATCATTTGATCAGCTCCCTGACTGGTTGGATAATTTTTATGCGGATAACGAGAATCGACCGCTTATTCTGGCTGGGCTTACGGAACATCTTTCTGTTCATATTCCGGAATATGAGCGGGTTATTTATCTCAGACAGCCAGTGAATGCAGAGATGATTGCCAGCTATGCGGCTCAGGCTCTGCGTGCACCAGAGCGGTTTGCCTATACCGGTCTTGTTCCACTTTATGTAGTGGCCCCGAAATTAGGGCCAGCAAAGAGCCAGGCCTGAGATGTCAGATCACCAGCTGCAGTTTTGGCCTGATGTTCACAACCGTGCTGAAATGGTCGCCGATATATTTACAGATGCATATGGATCAGAGCGAGAAAAAGATGCCACATTTCTGAAGAGTTTATGCATGGCCCCTGTCTGTTTCGGTATGATTGCTCATATAGATCAAAAGCCCGCAGGATTCATATTGCTGCAACAGGCTGATGACAGCGCAGATATTATTGAAATCTCTGTGCGCACGGCTTTGCAAAATAAAGGCATTGGCCGGCAACTTCTTGAACAGGCGCTCAGCCACGCGAGGATTCGGTGTTTAACGCGCGTGTTGCTGGAGGTGGCGGTGACCAATCAACCTGCCCTTAAGCTTTACCGGTCAGCCGGGTTTTCACTGGTGGGCAAACGCCCGCAATATTATCACCAGAAATCGGGAAAAATTGACGCGCTGGTGATGGCACATAGCCTGAAAGAGGCGGATGAGGTGTAAGCGGATTATCACAAGGACTTGACGGGCACCGTAACGCTAGGCAAATAAACCATGTCAATTAACCGGACAAAACCTTTGCATTCAGGCTAAATATAGGGAATGATCCACTAGTCGATGAAAAAACTGTATATAAAGACTTTTGGCTGCCAGATGAACGTCTATGATTCCGAACGGATGAAAGACGTTCTTGCGCCTACAGGCTATATGCCCACCGATGCTCTTGAAGAGGCGGATATGGTGATATTGAACACCTGCCATATCCGTGAAAAAGCGTCTGAAAAAGTCTTCTCTGATTTAGGCCGTCTGCGCCAGATAAAAGTCAGGGCCGCAGAACAGCAGAACAGAGAGATGCTGATTGCTGTTGCCGGATGTGTGGCTCAGGCTGAGGGTGATGAGATCACAAAGCGGGCGCCGTGGGTGGATATGGTGGTCGGCCCGCAAACCTATCACAGGCTGCCTGAACTTGTGGCCAAAGCCGATCCTGGCTCACGCCGTAGCGTGGTGGATACAGATTTTCCTGCTGAGGTGAAATTTGATTTTCTGCCTGAGGAAGCTGTTCCCAGAGGTCCGGCGGCCTTTCTGTCTGTGCAGGAGGGCTGCGATAAATTTTGCAGCTTCTGTGTGGTGCCCTACACACGCGGGGCTGAATTTTCCCGGCCAGCACAGCAAATCATTACTGAAGCCAGACGTCTGGTGGCTTCGGGAACGAAAGAAATCACATTGCTTGGTCAAAATGTGAACGCCTGGCACGGCGCAGCCCTTGATGGCGGCACATGGGGGCTTGGCCGGCTGATTCGTGAGCTTGCTGAGATTGATGGCCTTGCCCGCCTGCGATACACCACGTCTCATCCTCTGGATATGGATGATGATTTAATGACGGCCCACCGCGATGTGCCGCAGCTGATGCCGTATCTTCATCTGCCTGTTCAGGCAGGCTCTGACAATATTTTAAAAGCTATGAATCGCCGCCATACCGCAGATGACTATCGGCGGATTATTGATCGGCTGCGCAGCTTCAGCCCAGACCTTGCTCTTTCAGGTGATTTTATTGTTGGCTTTCCTGGTGAAACAGATCGTGATTTTGCGGATACGATCAAGCTGGTCGCTGATATAGGATACGCGTCTGCCTATTCATTTAAATACAGTCCGCGTCCCGGGACACCGGCCGCAGATAATGGTGAGCAGGTCGATGAGACGGTGAAGGCAGACCGGCTTGCTGCTTTGCAACAGCTTCTTGATGCGCAACAGATGGCGTTTAACAAAGGGTGTGAAGGTCAGTACATGCAGGTTCTGATCGAAAAAAAGGGCGGCAGGGACGGACAGATGACAGGACGCAGCCCTTATATGCAGTCAGTTTATCTGCGCGGTGATGAAGCCTTGCTTGGCCAGATCGTTCCCCTCACAATTACAGAAGCGCGGCAAAATTCACTTTATGCTGAACTGCACCCTGTTCGGGATCAGGGTAAACCAGAAGAGAATGTGGCGTGAACGAGACCGCAGGGCAGAAGCAGGTTTGTCTTGAATTTGACGATAATGAGCGGCTGCGCCTGATCTGTGGCCAGCATAACCGTCACCTTGCCCGTATTGAACAGGCCTTGGGCGTGGGCATGAGCAGTTTTGGCAACCAAATAACGATCAGCGGTGATGGTGATAATGTTGACAGGGCCAGCCAGACCTTTGCCAGCTTGTATCGTCAATTATCAGAACGACAAACAACCGAAGAGGTGAGCGCAACATTGGTGGATGATTTGCTGCGGCAGACTGAAAATGGCGTCGATCCAGATAAGTCACCAATTGATAAATCTGTGTTTGCGACCACCTGGAAGAAGAAAATTTATCCGCGTACAGCTGGCCAGTCTGCCTATTTCAAGCTGCTGCAAAATAATGAGGTGGTCTTTGGCCTTGGTCCGGCAGGGACAGGAAAGACTTATATGGCGGTGGCATGGGCGGTTGATTGTCTGAAAAAACGTCAGGTTGACCGGATTGTTTTGTCACGCCCAGCAGTAGAGGCAGGTGAACGGCTTGGCTTTTTGCCTGGCGATATGAAAGAAAAAGTCGATCCCTATTTACGCCCTTTATATGATGCGCTGTATGATATGATGCCTGCAGAAAAAGTTGACCGAATGTTGGCTAGCGGTGAAATTGAAATCGCACCACTGGCCTTTATGCGGGGGCGGACCCTGTCTAATGCCTTTGTGATTATCGATGAGGCGCAGAACACAACACCTGTGCAGATGAAAATGGTGCTGACCCGTTTGGGTGAGGATTCACGGATGATTATCACTGGTGATTTGTCACAGATAGACCTGCCTAGTGGCCAATTATCTGGTTTGTCTGACGCGGTGAACAGATTAGATCACATAAAAGGGATTGGCATTATTCGCTTATCCGGAGATGATGTGGTCAGACATCCCGTTGTGGCGCGGATTTTGAAGGCATATGAGACTAGACAAAATTAGCACTGTTGGGCACAGTTTTATATCAGAATTGCCAATAACAACGCTCTGCAACCTTATGGTTCAGAGTTCAGATCATAGGCCTTACACGGGTGAGCATGTCGACTTTTCCAGATGATTTAATAACAGAACAAGACCCTGATCCTGACAGTCCAGAGCCGGAATTGTCAGGCCACGCCGTCTGGGTGACACCGGACCAGCATCATTTCGACCATAATATTGCGGATGCCAGATGGGCAGATGCGGTGACCACAAGCCAGCAAACATGCGCTATGCTTGCTGATCGGATGGTCAGGCAGCTGTCTTCACAGGCGACAGCGAAATTGGATATTTCAGTGCTGTGGACAGATGATCAGCATATAGCTGCGTTAAACAGCCAGTTCAGGCAGAAATCTGGTCCGACCAATATTTTATCCTTCCCCTCAGGAGAGCCTATATCCTGGCAGTCTGAGCAGATATTCTTGGGTGATTTGGTGCTGGGTTATGAAACAGTCACCTCAGAGGCAGATGATATGGCCAAACCTTTGTCTCATCATATTGCGCATCTTCTGCTTCACGGTTTGCTTCACCTTGCGGGATTTGATCATATTCATGATGAAGAGGCAGTTGAGATGGAAGCTCTTGAAACCAGCCTGTTGGCAACAGTTGGCATTCCTGATCCCTATGCAGAAATCAGCGCTTTAAAAGGCGAAACAGGGTCAGACGGGAGCCTGCTGACATGAATAAATTTGAGCTGACCGCAAAATGGCCGTTTTTCAGAAAACAGACAACAGTGCGCGATGAGGTGACTGGCCTTATTGAGACCTTCATTGATAAAGAAGGAACCGGCTTTGACGGGCAGGAAGGCCTGCTGTTGCGCAATATGCTGGGGTTACGCGACATTACGGCTGAAGATGTGATGGTGCCGCGGGCAGATATTGTTTCAGTGGATATCACTGACGGATTTGAATCGGTGATTCGCCAGATCAGTGAAGCTGCACATAGCCGCGTGCCTGCGCATACCGGCAACATGGACGAATTGCTGGGGATGCTCCATATCAAAGATTTGATTGCCCATGCACTTGATCCTGAACCCTCTGCACTGGACACTCTTGTTCGGCCGGTATTATTTGTTTCGCCCTCTATTCGGCTGCTTGACCTGTTACAGGAAATGCGTCTGAAACGTCTTCATCTGGCTTTGGTTGTTGATGAGTTTGGGGGCATTGACGGTTTGATCACAATCGAGGATCTGGTCGAAGAAATTGTGGGTGAGATTGAAGATGAGCATGACCAGTCTGATGCACCTCATTTTGACGTTGAACCTGATGGCAGTGTGGTGGCGGATGCCCGGCTTGAACTGAACACTCTGGAAATGCTTTACAAAATCAGCTTTGCTGGTGATGAGAGAGACGAGCTGGACACTGTTGGTGGTCTTGTAATCACAACAGCAGGTTATGTTCCTGTCCGCGGCGAGGTGATTATTCATGAAACAGGTTTGGAATTTGAAGTGCTTGATTCAGACCCGCGGCGAGTGAATATTGTGCGTATTTCGGGTTTAAACGCGCAGCGCCCTGAAGACCAGCCTGCGGGTGCGGATGCATAAATACAGCATTTGCGTTCTCAGCGGCATAGCTGCGAGCCTGTCTCTGCCACCGGTTGGGTTGGTTCCTGCGCTGGTGTTATTTGCGCTTCCCTTTTATTTCTCTGTCACAGCCTCATCCGCCCGTCAGGCGATGCTTTATGGCGGTTTGTCTGCCTGGGGCTGGTTTATGGCGTCTGTTTATTGGGTCGGATCATCCTTATTTGTGGCTGGTGGAGTTCAGCTGCTGTTATTGCCAGTTGTGTGCCTGTTATTTCCACTGTTTCTGGCTCTGTTTTGGGCTGCAGGCACAGGGCTGGTTTTCATTGGCTTATCCAGTACATCTGCGCGCTTGTTTGGTCTGATCGCCGGGCTTGGCTGTGCCGATTACCTGCGGTCAGTTTTATTCACCGGGTTTCCGTGGAATGTGACTGGGCATGCGTTTTTGGGTTGGTTACCGCTGGCACAAGGTGCATCTATTGTCGGCCAAAACGGCCTGAATTTTTTAGCGTTATCTGTGGTTGTCGCTCTTGTCTTTGCGGTGCGGCGGCAAATTCGCCTGACAGGCCTCTGCCTTCTGCCGGTTTTGGTTGTTTCGGGTTTGTCTGTACAGATGATTGCGTCTATGCCTGCTGTGGACAGCATTCAGGGCGAAGGCGCTCTGGTCAGGCTGATTCAGCCAAACATTCCGCAGAAAGATAAATGGGACAGGGATAAGCGCGGGACGCACCTGCAGCAGATGATCTCTCTGGCTACAAGTGACGATGAGCCTGCTGTTCTGACGGTTCTGCCAGAAGCAGCCTTAGCCAGCGTGTGGCCACGTGAACCTGATCTGGTAAAAAATATGGCTGCGCTGGTCGCCGGGCCGTCAGGGATGATGGCAACAGGAATGTTGCGCCGGAATGAAAATGGTGAGCTATTCAATTCTGTCTTATTTGTGGATGCGGCTGGCCAGCTTCACCATATCTATGACAAACAGCATCTGGTGCCATTTGGTGAATATGTGCCTTTCAGGGGTGTGCCCTTTATTGATGTCATTGCCGGAAAGACAGATATCAAAGCAGGGGATGAAGCGCTGGTTTTTGACCTGCCAAATTTGGGAAAAATCAGGATTTTAATTTGTTATGAAGTGATTTTTCCTGATTTTATAGCTTCTGATCAGAACCGCCCTGATTTGATCCTCACCCTCAGTAATGATGCCTGGTTTGGCGAAACCGCAGGCCCGCACCAGCATTTTGCGCAAGCCCGCATGCGGGCTATTGAAGAAGGTCTGCCTGTCATCCGGGTGGCAAATACCGGCATTTCCGGTGTGATCGACAGTTACGGGCGTGTTCTTGTCAGCTCAGAACTCGGCGCGGCACAGGCAATCGACAGTATTGTTCCCTCCTCAACTCACAACACCATTTATGCCCAGATGCGCCTGGCGGCCCCGCTTGGCCTTCTGTTTAGCTATCTTCTGATCTGTTTCTGGCTTGAAATTTATGCACAAAGGCGTAATAAAAACCAATAACGGTCCAAGTTGATAGACGAAATAAGGGAAGATTAATGGCATATTTATTTACTTCTGAATCGGTCTCAGAAGGCCATCCAGATAAGGTTTGTGACCGTGTTTCAGATACGGTCCTCGATCTGTTTCTCAGCTATGAGCCTGAAGCACGGGTTGCTTGCGAGACGCTGGCAACAACAAACCGTGTGGTCCTGGCCGGTGAGGTGCGCGCCTCAGAAGCCAATCTTGACAAGATTCTTGCTGAGATTGAAGGCCGTGTGCGGGCGGCAATTCAGGATATCGGCTATGAGCAGGACAAATTTCATTATGCACATTTCGAGTTCCAGAATTATTTGCATGAACAGTCAGCACATATTGCACAAGGCGTTGATGCCAGCTCTAATAAAGATGAAGGAGCAGGTGATCAGGGGTTAATGTTTGGTTATGCCTGCCGCGAAACTGATGAGCTGATGCCAGCTCCGATTCATTACGCTCATAAAATTTTGAAACAGCTGGCGGATCTGCGCAAGGCTGATACAGAAAGCATTCTGGGACCTGATGCGAAAAGCCAGGTGACATTACGCTATGATGATGATGGCTCCATTTTGGGGGTGGATAAGCTTGTTGTGTCAACCCAGCATAAACCAGATGTGTCCATCCGCGATATTCGTGAACTGATCACCCCTGTTGTTGCTGATATTCTGCCGAAAGGCTGGATGGTCGGTGAAGAAGATTTTCTGATCAATCCGACAGGCATTTTTGAAATTGGTGGTCCGGATGGTGATGCGGGCCTGACGGGTCGCAAAATCATTGTTGATACCTATGGTGGAGCAGCCCCGCATGGCGGCGGCGCGTTTTCTGGCAAAGACCCGACGAAGGTCGACAGGTCCGCAGCCTATGCCGCACGGTATTTGGCCAAAAACATTGTGGCAGCTGAACTGGCTGAAAGATGCACCATCCAGATCGCTTACGCTATTGGCGTTGCTGCGCCTGTTTCGGTTTATGTCAATACTTATGGAACAGGCAAAATCGACGACAGCAAATTAGCGCAAATTTTGACAGAAGGAGAGATGATGAGCCTGACCCCACGTGGCATCCGTGAACATCTGGGCCTGAATCAGCCAATTTATGTGCCGAGTTCAGCCTATGGTCATTTCGGCCGCACCGCTGGTGAAGCCGGCCCGGGAACATTCAGCTGGGAGGCACGGGATTTGGTGGATGTGTTGCGCGCGGCCGCGGGATGATCGGCTACTTTACTCAATAGCTGGATGAAGGTGAATAAGCTGTGAGCAGTGAAGCGCAAACCCTTCGTTTTTATGGACGGCGTAAAGGCCGTCCTCTCAGTCAGACGATGCAGCGCCGTTTGGACGAGCTGTTACCACGGTTTGAGATGACAGCTGGTCCGCATACAAAAACCAGCTTGTCAGAGCTGTTTTTAGCTGAAGATGCCGGCCCGCTAACAGAATTTTGTCTTGAAATTGGATTCGGAGGCGGAGAACATTTGTCTGCACTTGCGCGAGCGAATCCGCAAATGGGCTTTATTGGGGCGGAACCCTTTGTGAATGGTGTTGTCAGCTTATTGCGGCATATCGACGAACAACAGCTGGAGAATATCAGAATTTGGCCTGATGATGTCCGGCTGATGCTGAGCGGTCTGCCGCCGGGTTGCCTGAGTTATGTTTATGTGATGTTTCCAGACCCATGGCCAAAGACCCGTCATGTCGGGCGACGGATTTTAAATCCTGAGATGCTGGACAGGCTGGCTGAATGTTTAAAGCCGGGCGGACGATTGCGGTTTGCAAGCGATCATCCGGTGGCAAAATCATGGTTACTTGCAGAGGCAATCCGTCATTCCGCATTTAGCTGGACAGCCCAAACAGCACAAGATTGGCGTGAACGCCCTGCTGACTGGCCCCAGACGCGTTACATGTCCAAAGGTGTACGTGAAGGGCGCGCGTCTAGCTGGTTTGACTTCATCCGCAGCTAACCAGCAGACAAGACTTGCCTTTTGGCAGGTTTCAGTCTATATATCACAGCAACAAAGACCGAATCATAATCCGGTAGGCCAAAAGCCTGCCTTTTTTATTGCGCGGGTTTTGGTAGTGAATAGTATGGATGATTGATATCGCAGATGAGCACGCAAAAATTTGAAAAATTGATTGTGCCAGCCCTGGCGACCCTGGGCTTTGATTGTGTGCGGATCCGGTTTTCCGGAGGAGCTGGGCGTTCAGACAGAGCAGCATTACAGATTATGGCTGAACCGTTTGAAGACAGAGAAATGACGGTCGAGGATTGTGCAGAAATCAGCCGCCATCTGGCTGCTGTGCTGGATGTTGAAGATCCGATTGAACAAGCCTACACGCTTGAGGTGAGCTCGCCCGGTATTGATCGTCCCCTTACCCGTGAGGCCGATTTTAATCGGTTTGCTGGTGAGCAAGTCAAAGTAACATTGCTGCACATGTTGGAAGGCCAGAAGCGGTTCAAAGGCCGTCTGACCGGAATGGATGATCAAGGGACCATTTCGATTGAAACCGGCGTTGGACGAGTCAGCTTTGGCTTTGCAGATATTGACACAGCGAAATTGGATCCAACCGAATTTTACTCAACATTAAAACAACCTGCCCGCCGCACAGAGCCGGGCAAATCAAACCCAGACATGAAATAGTCTGACACCAAACCGACAGTGTCTTTAAAAAACAGCTGAAAGAAGAGGCAGAACCCCATGGATACATCCTCAATTCCCGGACTTGAATTGATGCAAATCGCTGATGTTGTTGCGCGTGAAAAATCTATCGAGCGCGAAGAAGTTATTGTTGCGATGGAAGAAGCCATCCAAAAAGCGGGGCGGTCCAAATATGGAAATGATCGCGATATCCGCGCGATGATTGACCGGAAAAGCGGGTCTATTCAGCTTGAACGATGGACAGAAGTTGTTGACGAAGTTGAAGATGACTCAACACAGATGAGCGTGGCTGAGGGCGAAAAGCATGGTCTGGCTGTTGGCGAATTTTTGCGTCAGCCTTTGCCTCCGATTGAGTTTGGCAGAATTGCTGCACAGACAGCCAAACAGGTGATTTCTCAGAAAGTGCGCGAAGCTGAACGGGCCCGCCAGTATCTGGAATATAAAGATCGTGTTGGTGAAATTGTCCTGGGTACAGTCAAGCGGGCAGAAAGCTACTCTATCACTGTTGATTTAGGCCGTGCCGAAGGTGTTATTCGCCGCGAAGAGATGATCCCGCGCGAAAATCTGAATCAGGGCGATCGGGTGCGCGCCTATATTGTTGATGTTCGTGAGGAGGTTCGTGGCCCACAAATTTTCCTGTCCCGCGCTGCGAATGAATTTATGGCTAAGCTGTTCACACAGGAAGTTCCGGAGATTTATGACGGGATTATTGAAATTAAAGCAGTTGCCAGAGAACCAGGCAGTCGCGCAAAGATTTCTGTTTTGTCTCGTGATACCTCAATTGATCCGGTTGGCGCCTGTGTCGGCCTGAGAGGAAGCCGCGTTCAGGCAGTGGTCAGTGAGCTGCAGGGCGAAAAGATCGAGATTATTCCGTTTTCTGAAGATCCGGTGACCTTTATTGTCAATGCGCTGGCGCCAGCTGAAGTGGCGAAAGTTGTGGTTGATGAAGTTGCTGGCCGGGTCGAGGTTGTGGTCCCTGATGATCAGCTGAGCCTGGCGATTGGCCGCCGTGGTCAGAATGTGCGCCTGGCTTCTCAACTGACAGGTTGGTACATCGATATTTTGACAGAGGCTGAAGAATCTGAGCGTCGTCAAGAAGAGTTTAAGACCCGTTCAACACGCTTTATTGAAGCGTTGAATATCGATGACGTGATTGCTCATCTTCTGGTTGCTGAAGGGTTCGTGACTGTTGATGATATTGCTGCAACACCGGTAAGTGATCTGGCCCTGATTCAAGGGTTTGACGAAGATATCGCTGCTGAACTGCAAAACCGTGCGCTGGAATATGTGGAAGCGGAAACCAGCCGTATCACCGCCGCTTTAGCAGAGATGAAGGTAAAAGATGATCTCAAAGAGGTGGAGTATCTGTCTCTGGGCATGATTCTGACATTGGCTGAAAATAATGTCTTAAGCTTGGATGATCTGGCTGAGCTTGACAGTGAAGAGCTGGTCGAATTGCTTGGTGAGCATGGCATTGATGATGAAGCTGTGGCAGGTGATATCATTATGGCGGCCCGGGCACATTGGTTTGCTGATGAAGACGCTGAGGCAGCAGAAGAGGCTGACACAGAGATGTCTTCTGATACGGCGGATAGCTGAGCGATGAGGTCAGCAGATAGGCTTTCCCATGGTGACACCGCACAGCCCATCAGATCAGCAACATGACCAGACCAGCAGCTCTGCGCCGCAACGCAAATGTGTTGTCACTGGCAAGACAGCAGACAAAGCAGAGCTAATCCGCTTCGTGGCATCGCCAGATGGCCATTTGGTTGCTGATCTGAATGAAAAGCTGGGAGGACGGGGCGCTTGGGTCAGGGCTGATCGGAACTGTCTGACACAGGCCTTGTCTGGCAATAAATTTGGCCGCCATCTGAAACAGAAGCTGGTGGTTAATGACGGGTTTCTTGATCATTTGGAACGTCGCCTCGGCGATCAGGTGATTGCCCGGCTGTCAATGATGCGCAAAGCAGGCTCGCTGGTTGCTGGCGGCGGTAAATTACGCAGCGCATCCTATCAGCTAGCGGGTATGTTGATCGCAGATGATGCCAGCCCGCGTGAAGCCCGTCAGTTGATCAGCCTGTGTCAGCCAGACTGGGTGGAAACAGATATTCCGGCTGTATGGTTGGGTCAGGTCGCGGGCAGCACTTCGGTGGCCTATGCCGGGGTCATCCAGGTCGCAGCAGGTTCACAACGGCGTCTTGAATCGCTTCTGAAAGCAGATCTGACACGCTGGCGTGGGGTAGCAAATGCTGAAAACTCAACATAGTTACCGGGGAATGCTTGTCATACAGGGGTAAGCAGGTGTATTACCTAGCACACAGATAGCCATATCGGCGTTCATCTATGGTTTTGGCCGATATGTCTGGGAAAGGTTTTTTATGAGCGAAGAAAACAGTAAACCGAAGAAATTAAGTTTGTCAGGAAGCGGCAAGCTTACCCTCGGTGGGGGTGCCCTTGATCAGACCGCTCTTCGTGGCGGAAATGTGGGGACAGGCCGGGCTAAAAATGTTCAGGTTGAAGTCAGACGCAAACGTGTTCTGAACCCTGCGTTACGCACACCTTCTGCTGCTCAGCCTGCTGCTCCGGCACCATCTGAAGACACTGTTGAAACACCGGCAGCACCTGCACCAAAGCCCGATGATCGTCTGACGGCGGCTGAGCGGGCAAACCGGATGAAGGTTCTGCAAGAGGGCCTGTCCAAAACGCAAGCTGCTCAAGAAGAGGTCAGCCAGCCTGAGCCGCCAGCAGAAGAAGCCGCGCCGGGAGAGGTTCTTGACCCACGCGAAGCCCGTCGGCGCGCCGAGATGGCTGAGCTTGAAGAAATTGAAAAACAGGCTGCGGCTGTTCGCCAGACAGAGATGGAAAAGCTGGCTGCTGAAAATGCGCAGCGGCAAGCGAAAAGCCGGGCCAAAGAACAAGATATCAATGCAACAGCGCCTCTGCCTGTGCGTGAAGACGCGCCGGTGCGTAATCGCCGCCGGCCTGAAGAAGCAGAAGCACCGCGCAGACCAGCTGGCCAGCGTCGTGGCGAGGGTGACAGACGCCGTACAGGTAAAATGACAATCTCTCAGGCCTTGTCTGATGGCGATTCACGTCAACGCTCGCTGGCCTCTGTTCGTCGTCAGCGGGAAAAAGCCCGGATGCGTGAATCACAGCCGCAGGTCAAGCAGGTCCGTGATGTGGTGATTCCCGATACCATCACCGTTCAGGAACTGGCCAACAGAATGGCGGAAAGGGCGGCTGATGTGGTCAAAGAGTTAATGAAGCAAGGCATTATGGCTACGGTTACGCAGACCATTGATGCCGAAACAGCTGAACTGGTCACGTTGGAATTCGGACATCGGGTTCAGCGTGTGTCTGAATCAGATATTGAAGATGGTCTGTCTGGGGCACCTGATGCTGACGGTGATTTGAAGCCGCGTCCGCCGGTTGTCACTGTTATGGGCCATGTTGATCATGGCAAGACCAGCTTGCTTGACGCGATCCGTGCGACAGATGTAGCGGCTGGTGAATCAGGTGGTATTACCCAGCATATCGGTGCCTATCAGATCGAAACCAAAGCCGGAAATCTGATCACATTTATCGATACACCTGGCCACGAAGCATTCACTGAGATGCGTTCACGCGGGGCAACCACAACAGATATTGTGGTTCTGGTTGTTGCTGCTGATGATTCTGTCAAAGCGCAGACCGTTGAAGCGATTAATCACGCCAAAGCAGCAGATTGTCCGATAATTGTTGCCGTCAACAAATGTGACAAGCCTGATGCTGATCCGCTCCGGGTTCGAAATGATTTGCTTCAATATGAGCTTGTTACTGAAGATTATGGCGGGGAAATTTTATGTGTTGATGTATCAGCGCATACAGGTTCAGGTCTGGATAAGCTTGAAGAAGCCATGATGCTGCAAGCTGAATTGCTTGAGCTGAAGGCCAACCCGGACAGGGCAGCCGAAGGAACAGTGGTTGAAGCAAAGGTTGAACGTGGCCGCGGTTCAGTTGCAACTGTCCTTGTTCAGCGCGGAACATTACAGGTTGGTGATATTTTTGTCAGTGGCGCTGAATCTGGTCGTGTGCGGGCTTTGTTGAATGACAAAGGTAAGCAGCTGAAGCAGGCACTGCCTGGTCAGCCAGTTGAGGTTTTAGGCCTGAATGGCACGCCGATGGCAGGTGATCTGTTTTCTGTGGTGGAAAGCGAATCACGGGCCCGGGAAATCGCTGAATATCGCAAACGCCGGATTCGCGATAAAGAAGCCGCTGTATCTGCACGCGGGTCTGTCGAACAAATGCTCACCGCCATTGCTGCTGGTGAAGCAGAAGAGCTGCCCATTGTTATTAAAACAGATGTGCATGGCTCACTGGAAGCCATTCGTAATGCTCTCGAAAAACTTGGCACAGAGCAGGTCAAGGCCAGAATTTTGACTGGCGGTGTGGGTGCGCTCTCAGAATCAGATATCTCTCTGGCAGCTGCGTCAAATGCCATGGTGATCGGCTTTAATGTGCGGGCGATACCACAAGCCCGCGATTTGGCGAAACGTGATAATGTCGAAATTCGCTACCACTCCATTATTTATGAGCTGATTGATGAAGTAAAAGCGGCGATGGGCGGCTTGCTCAGACCGGATAGTCAGGAAAACTTCATCGGCTATGCTGAAATCCGTCAGGTCTTCTCTGTTTCCAAATCTGGCAAAGTTGCCGGCTGTATGGTTACAGAAGGGATCATCAAGCGGGGCTGTAAAGTCAGACTGCTTCGCGATAATGTCGTGATTCATGAAGGATCATTGAAAACGCTCCGCCGGTTTAAAGACGAGGTCAAAGAAGTCCGCGAATCCATGGAGTGCGGTATGGCCTTTGAAAATTATTCCGATATTCAGGAAGGCGATATGATCGAATGTTTCGAAATCAAAGAAGTCGCCCGGACCTTAGATTAACATTTCAGACACAGTCTCGAAAAGACTGTGTCAGCTGCTCATGAGACGAAATCATGCCGCGTAAGTCCAAAACAGCAACAGCCGGACCAAGCCAGCGACAATTGAGGGTGGGTGAGGATCTGCGTCATCACCTCTCTTCGATATTGATGCGCCAGGAAACGCATATTCCAGAATTGGACACTGTCCCCATCACGGTATCAGAAGTGTCTGTTAGTCCTGACTTGTCCAACGCACGTGTCTATGTGATGACCTTGGGCGGGGTGGATATTGAAAAAGTTCTGCCTGTTCTGAATCAGACAGCCCCCCTGCTCAGACATCATCTGGCCAGCAGAGTCCATCTTCGCCGACTGCCGGTATTGAAGTTTGTTGCTGATGAGAGTTATGAGACCGCTGACAAAATGGCGCGTCTGTTCTCATCTATTCAGACGGATCAGTGATGGGCCAGCGGGCATTATGTCGTCTCCGAAACATACTGTTCATGGTTGGGTGGTTCTGAACAAGCCAGTGGGCATGTCATCTGCCAAAGCGGTTGCCCTTGTCCGGCGATCCCTGGGCGGGGTGAAAACAGGCCATGCAGGTACGCTTGATCCCCTGGCCTGCGGGGTATTGCCAATCGCTGTTGGAGAGGCGACCAAAACCATCTCCTATGTGATGACAGCTGAAAAATCCTATCATTTTACCGTCCGCTGGGGGGCTGAAACACAGACAGATGACACTGAAGGAGAGGTGACCCGTATGTCTGATCACCGTCCGTCTGTTGAGGATATAGCCGCAATTTTGCCGCGCTTTACCGGCCTGATTAATCAGGTTCCGCCAATTTTTTCAGCGGTGAAGTTCAAAGGAAAAAGGGCCTATGCGCTGGCCAGAGACAGTCAGCGCAGTGGCCGTGATACAGCTGATCTTAAGCTGGCGTCACGACAAGTCATGATTCGCTCTTTTGAGATGATAGATCATAAAGACGAAGAGACCACATTTTCAGTGCGTTGCGGTAAGGGGACCTATATTCGCTCGCTTGCCCGTGATATGGGGCGGGCTCTTGGCTCTGCTGCACACGTGGTGTATCTGGAGCGCCGCTCTGTTGGTCGTTTTGACATCGATAAGTCAATTTCTCTGGATTTCTTTGAACAAATGGTCTACCGTGCGCGCGCGCATGACTATGTCATTCCTGTTATGACCGCGCTGGACGACATCCCGGCACTGGCCATAACAGAACAGGAGGCAGAAAAACTGCGATTTGGACAGAGTGTGACTCTTGACCAAAGACGGGCAGAAGCTTTCAGGGCAGCAGGCGATGATACAGAACAAGATCCTGTAACAGGGGTTGCGGCGTGTCATCAACAACCTGTGGCGATGGTGAAGCTGACGCAGCAGAATCTATCTCCTGTGCGGGTTTTAAACATCTAGCTGATGCCTTGTGAACATTTGTTCGGGGCAGAATAAAGGAGAAGGTGATGTCGATTACAAAAGAACGCAAAGCTGAACTGATTTCTGAGTTTGGTAAATCGGCAACTGATTCAGGCAGCGCTGCTGTTCAGGTGGCTATCCTGACAGATCGTATCCTGTATCTGACAGAGCATATGAAAACCCACAAAAAGGATTTCGCCTCTCGTCGGGGTCTATTGAAAATGGTTGGTCAAAGACGCCATTTGCTCGATTACATCCGTAAAGGTGACGAGCAGGCCTACAAGGATCTGATCGCAAAATTGGGTCTTCGCCGTTAACAGGCGCGCAGCAGCAGTTTTCCTTGCTGCCCAACGATTTGAATTTAGCTACGACGCCAGCTTTTTTGAAGGGCTGGCGTCGTTGCATATGCTGTGCTTTTTGTTCGCCAAAATGCATTGTTTGTTGCAATTCACCAGCAGGCATGTCATAGCTAGCGCGAAGTGAACAAGAAGAAAGAAGAAAGCTGAACCGCAAGTCGGAAGCATTGCGGGCGCCAGAATGGCAGGCAGATGACCAGACAGAGTGTCACCTGCATCTATCGTCCTCATATTTCCAATTACATGTTCTGGCATTCAGATGCGTAAAGCCTGATGAGGTAGACCCGCATATGAGGTGAATTTCAGGCAAAAATCTGACAATCCCTTGAACCTGATCGCCAGCGCAACTGTCATTGGCCTGTCCTGACCTGTTTGTATCAGCTCTTCCTGACCTTGTTTGGTTCACCGTATGTACCGATGATAGGAAAAAATAGATGTTCAACATTTTTCGTAAAGATATCGACTGGGGCGGAAAGACAATTTCGCTTGAGACAGGCAAAATAGCCCGTCAGGCAGATGGGTGTGTTCTGGCTACTATGGGTGAGACCACCGTCTTATGTACTGCTGTTGCTGCCAAAAAAGCACGCCCGGGTCAGGATTTCTTTCCGCTCACTGTAAATTATCAGGAAAAGGCGTTCGCTGCGGGTAAAATTCCAGGCGGCTTTTTTAAGCGTGAAGGCCGGCCATCAGAAAATGAAACACTGGTCAGCCGCCTGATTGACAGACCAATCCGGCCTCTTTTCCCTAAAGAATTTAAATGTGAAACACAGGTGATTTGTACTGTGCTGTCACATGATATGGAAAATAACCCGGATATCGTCGCCATGGTCGGGGCGTCAGCTGCATTGACTTTGTCAGGCGTGCCGTTTTTCGGCCCAATCGCTGCTGCCCGTGTAGGCTTTGTTGATGGCGGCTATGTGCTGAACCCAACCTTGTCAGAAATGGATGACTCAGCTCTCGACCTTGTTGTGGCAGGTACAAAAGAAGGTGTTCTGATGGTTGAATCAGAAGCATCAGAGCTGTCGGAAGACGTCATGCTGGGTGCGGTGACCTTTGGTCATGAGCAGATGCAAACCGTCATTGATGCGATTGTGGATCTGGCCGAAGTTGCGGCAAAAGAACCACGCGATCTGCCTGAAGAAGCACCTGAAGCAGCTGATTTGCGTGATCGCCTTGCTGCCCTCAGAGACAAAATTGAAGCTGCCTATGGCCATGCTGATAAAACGGCCCGCCAGGCTGCTGTGGCTGAGGTAAAGGCCGAAGCCTTAGAAGTTGCCGGAGCAGAAGCTGATGAAGTTCTGGTCGGCGGTTTGATGAAAGATTTAGAAGCAGACGTGGTCCGATCGTCAATCCTGAAGACCGGCATGCGGATTGATGGCCGCGATACGAAAACTGTTCGGCCGATCGTCGCTGAAGTGGGGCTGTTGCCGCGTACGCATGGCTCATCTTTGTTCACCCGTGGTGAGACACAAGCACTGGTCGTCTCTACATTGGGCACAGGTCAGGATGAGCAAATCATTGACGCGCTGACAGGTGAAAGCCGGGCCCGGTTCATGCTGCATTATAACTTCCCGCCTTATTCTGTGGGTGAGGCAGGCCGTGTGGGCTCTCCTGGTCGTCGTGAAATCGGTCATGGTAAATTGGCGTGGCGGTCACTGAATCCGCTGCTGCCATCGAAAGAAGAATTTCCATACACTATTCGGGTGGTCTCAGAGATTACAGAATCGAATGGCTCATCGTCTATGGCCACAGTCTGCGGGACATCACTTGCGCTGATGGATGCTGGCGTACCTCTGGCCAAGCCAGTTGCGGGTATTGCGATGGGGCTGATCAAGGACGGTGATGAATTTGCGGTCCTGTCTGATATTCTGGGTGATGAGGATCATCTTGGCGATATGGACTTTAAGGTTGCTGGTACCGATGCCGGAATTACCGCGCTGCAGATGGATATTAAGATTACATCCATCACGCCTGAGATTATGCAGATTGCGTTGGCTCAGGCCCGGGACGGCCGGATTCACATCCTTGGTGAAATGGCCAAGGCGCTGACCACAGCACGTGATGGTCTGGCGGAATCTGCGCCGAAAATCACAACCTTGAAGATCCCGGTAGATAAAATCCGCGAGGTGATCGGCCCGGGCGGTAAGATGATTCGTGAGATTGTCGAAGAAACCGGTGCAAAGATTGACATTGAAGATGATGGCAGCGTGTCTGTTGCAGCTGTCAGCCAAACTTCGAGTGATGCGGCTCTGGCTCGTATCCGTGAAATTGTGGCTGAACCTGAGCTGGGCGAGATTTACACTGGTAAGGTTGTGAAAACCGTTGATTTTGGCGCGTTTGTCAACTTCCTTGGTGCGCGGGACGGTCTTGTCCACATCTCTGAAATGAAGAATGAGCGTGTTGCCCAGACCACCGACGTTTGTAAAGAAGGTGATATGGTCAAAGTCAAAGTTATCGGCTTTGATGATCGCGGCAAGGTCAAGCTGTCCATGAAGCGTGTTGATCAAGAAACAGGTGCTGATCTGGAAGCTGAAGCAGCAGACGATAAAGCTGAATAAAGCCGTCCTGAACAGATAAAAACAAAAAAGACATTTGCGGCCAGGCCTGCAGATGTCTTTTTTTTGTCTCTGAACGAGGCTTAATAAAGTTGCTTACTCAGCCTCATGCGGGACGCCGATATGGTGATAGCCGCCATCTACGTAATGCGTCTCGCCAGTGACGCCAGAGGCCAGATCAGACAACAGATACACCGCGGCCCGGCCTACCTCGTCAATATCGGGATTCCGGCCCAGCGGGGCTTGCTGCTCAGAATGTCTGAAAATATGGCGTGCACCGGTAATCGCTGCTCCGGCCAGAGTGCGCATCGGCCCGGCTGACAAGGTGTTCACCCGAATATTCTCCCCACCCAGATCAACCGCCAGGTACCGGGTAGAGGCTTCCAGTGCAGCTTTGGCCACGCCCATCACGTTATAATTCGGGGTGGTGCGGACCCCGCCAAGATAGGACATGGTCAAAAGCGAGCCGCCATGTGGCATCATCTTGCGTGCTTCTGCAGCCATTTCGGTAAAGGAAAAGGCAGAGATGAGCATGGTCTGCTCAAAATTTTCTCGGCTGGTGTTGTAATAAGGGCCTTTCAGCTCACTCTTGTCTGAAAAGCCTATTGCATGCACGAAAAAATCCAGACTGTCCCATCTTGTGCGCACAGCCGCAAATGTATCTGCCGCGGCAGTTTCTTCGGCGACATCACAGGGGATTAAAATGTCTGAGCCAACAGAAGCAGCTAAGGGCTCAAGACGTTTTTTAAACCCTTCCAACTGATAGGTGAACGCCAGCTCAGCCCCTTGTGCCGCTGCTGCTGCCGCAATCCCCCAGGCAGCTGATTTTTCGTTCGCCACCCCCATGATGAGGCCGCGTTTTCCCTCCAGAATACTCATAAATCTGTCTCCTGGTGTTGTTTTTGTAAAAGGCGCTTAATCCTGCATCCGGGCAAGCGCCAATGTTGCATTTGTTCCGCCAAACCCAAAGCTGTTCGATAGCGCAAGATTAATGGTCTTATCATCCAATCTGGTGGTGGGCACAGGAATATCCCCAATCGCCGGATCAGGGGTGATGATATTGGCTGATGCGCCAATAAAATTATTCTGCATCATCAACAAGGTATAAATGGCTTCCTGTACGCCTGTTGCGCCAAGGGAATGGCCGGTCAGTGATTTTGTTGAGGTAACAACAGGCAAATAGCCACGCGGACCAAACACAGCTCTTACGGCTTCTAACTCTTTAACATCGCCAACAGGTGTGGATGTGCCATGGGCGTTAATATAATCAACCGGCTGATCCAGCGGTACACCATTGAACCCATCCAGGGCCAGTTTCATACAACGCTGGGCCCCTTCTCCAGATGGGGCGACCATATCATGACCATCTGAATTTGCGCCATAGCCGACAACCTCAGCATAGATTTTCGCGCCGCGGGCCTTTGCATGTTCATAATCTTCCAAGACCACCATGCCGCCACCGCCAGCAATCACAAACCCATCACGGTCAGCATCATAAGCACGAGAGGCAAGTTCTGGCGTATCGTTATATTTCGAAGACATCGCGCCCATGGCGTCAAACAATACAGACAAGGTCCAATGCAGCTCTTCGCCGCCACCAGCAAACACAATATCCTGCATGCCATAGCGGATCGCATCTGTTCCGGCGGTGATGCAATGGGCAGAGGTTGAGCAGGCAGACGAAATCGAATAATTCACACCCTTAATTTCAAAGAAGGTTGCGATACAGGCAGAGACGGTTGAAGACATGCAGCGTGGGACCATATATGGGCCAACCCGCTTTGGGCCTTTTTCTCTTGTGGTGTCGAAGGCGGTCAGCATATTCGCTGTGGACGGGCCACCTGATCCGGCAATCAGACCAGTACGCGGATTAGAGACATCCGCAGCTGTCAGGCCGGAATCTGCAACGGCCTGCTGCATAGCAACAACTGCATAGGCTGCCCCTTCGCCCATAAACCGCATTTGTTTGCGGTCAATATGCTCAGCAAGGTCGATATCAACAGCCCCTTTAACTTGCGAGCGGAAACCCAATTCGGCATAGTCAGGCGCGGCAACAATGCCTGAGCGGCTCTCCCGAAGAGATGCGGTGACCGCTTCTGCGTCTGTACCAATTGACGAGACAATTCCCAAACCGGTGATAACAACGCGTCTCATTATTCGCCTCCTTCTGCGCCAAACAGGCCAACGCGGATATCATTTGCCTCAAACACGGTTTCGCCGTCACATAATACGCACCCGTCAGCAATCCCCATAACCAGCCTGCGCATTAATACCCGTTTAATATGAAGCTGAAAGGTCACCAATTTGGCTGAAGGCAGGATTTGCCCGGTGAATTTCACTTCCCCTACGGACAAGGCCCGGCCTCTGCCTTGGCCACCCAGCCAGCCAAGATGGAAGCCAACTAACTGCCACAAGCCATCCATGCCCAAACAGCCTGGCATAACCGGATCCCCTTCAAAATGACAAGGGAAGAACCATAGATCAGGATGGATATCCAGCTCAGCTTCAATAAAGCCTTTATCAAAATGACCACCGGTTTCGGTGATTTTTGTGATCCGGTCTGTCATCAGCATAGGCGGCAGAGGCAGCTGAGGATTTCCAGGGCCGAACAGCTCTCCTTTTGCGCAGGAGATCAGCTCATCATAAGAAAAGGCATTTTTGTGGGTTAAAGACATGTGAAAACCTATTTTTTGTTTGCTGAGTAAAGTTTTAGACTAAATCTGGGGAAAAAACCACAATTCGCGATATTGATAAGCTAGTTCAGTGTTTCACCGGGCAAAACGCCCCAGAAACGTGACCGCTCCAGCCAACCTCTGGCGATATCAGAGCTCAGCCGGCACCATGTTCCCTGACAATATTGAACCTCCATTAACACACCTGCTTCAGCTACGGCGGTGACGGCAGCCTGCGCATCTGGATCGGCTCTCAGCTTGGCGTTTGAACTTGTGATCACGCCAAATCGTTTTAACGAGACCAGCTGGCCATGAACCCAGCCAGTTACCCCTTCATGATCAACAACTTTTCGCCAGACATCAAATTCGGAAATTACCTTCAAGGGCAGATTTTTGCGGACATAGACCCACTGCAACGGATATTCATGTCCGGGACCAACACGCATATTGACCACATTTGATTTCAGCGACACAAATCGAGGCACAGGTAGCCCGGAGCCTCTAATCACTGTTCTGGCTTCTGGAACCTCAGCATTGATCTTATCCAGCGCCCATGCGGGTTGTTTTGCGAGCGAGAAGGTCAGCACAATACAGACGCCGGCACAGAGCAAAAGCAGTGCAGGCAGGCGGCAAAATTTTCCTGAGCGAATATATCTGAAAATGCTGTGAAACAAAGGTGTAGTCATGATGTTGTTTTAAATTTTATATCTTCGAGGGGATGCCAAAATTTTTGAGAAAGATATTATTTTCTGTTAAGCTTAGCAGAGGCGATGAATGTCATCGACAGCTTAGCTTTTTTATGGTCAAAAGAACACCGAAAATCCACTGACTGGATATGTCATCGTCAGGAGAATTGGTCGCAATGAAACCAAAGGTCATCTTAACCCGGAAATTGCCCGATAGTGTCGAAACCCGCATGCGTGAGCTGTTCGACGCGGAATTGAGCGCAGATGATGTCCAACTGTCTTCTGACGCACTGGTTCAGCTGATGCAGCAAGCAGACGTTCTGGTGCCAACTGTAACAGATAAAATAGATGCTGAGATGCTGGACCAGGCTGGTCCGCAGCTGAAGCTGATTGCCTCATTTGGAACAGGTGTTGACCATATTGATTTAGATGCAGCAAAAGCCAAAGGCATAACCGTCACAAATACCCCTGGTGTGCTGACAGAAGATACAGCTGATGTAGCGATGGCCTTGATCCTGGCCGTGCCGCGCCGGATTGCTGAAGGCGACAGCCGGGCCCGTTCAGGCAATTGGACAGGCTGGTCACCAACTGGAATGTTGGGACATCGGATCAATGGTAAGCGGCTCGGCATTATTGGTATGGGTCAGATCGGTCAGGCCATTGCGCGGCGCGCACGTGGCTTTGGCATGTCTGTTCATTATCATAACCGTAACCCGGTTCATCCCGCTATTGAAGAAGAGCTGGAGGCCACATATTGGGCAGATTTGGATGAAATGTTGCGGCGGATGGATATTGTGTCAGTCAATTGTCCGTCAACAGGGGCTACTGAAGGCCTGCTCTCTGCTGAACGTCTGGCGCTGATGCCGGATCATGCCTATTTGGTTAACACCGCCAGAGGTGAGATTGTTGATGAAGCGGCTCTGGCAGATATTCTGAAATCAGGCGGCATAGCTGGTGCCGGGCTGGATGTATATCAAAATGAGCCGCAGATCCCAGATGCCCTTCGCGAGTTGAATAATGTTGTGCTGCTTCCGCATATAGGTTCAGCCACAATCGAAGGTCGCCATGCCATGGGTGATAAGGTGATCATCAATATTCAGACATTTCTGGACGGACATACACCACCTGACCGTGTGGTGGCCGCGATGGTCTCGTAACTGGGTACTAAATCTGCCTGATTATCACTGCCCGCCACAGACAGCACAGTTCGGATCAGGCGCGACTTCAATTTCTGTAAAGCTTGCGGATAAGCCATCATATAACATCAGCCGGCCAATAAGCGGCGCGCCTGTTCCAGTGATCAGCTTTATAACCTCTGCTGTCTGCAATGCGCCCATAACAAGCGTGGTTGATCCCAGAACACCTGCTGTTGAACATGACGGGGCCTGATCATAATCGAGCTCTGTTTGCGGGAAAATACAGCGCAGGCATGGGCTGTTTTCAGCCTGCGGGACGAAACAAGTAATCTGTCCGTCTGATCTGACAGCCCCGGCAAAGACAAGGGCGATGCCATGGCTCTGGCATAAGTCATTCACAAGATAGCGTGTTTCTGCATTATCCGTGCAATCCACCACCAGATCATGAGCCTTGATCAGATCGTCAGCAGTTTCAGCGCAGAATCTTTTGGTTTCGATCTGAAGGCTGATATCTGGGTTCAGAGCCTGTGCAAATGCTGCTGCACTCTCAGCCTTGTTCATGCCCAGCCTGTCCATCGTATGGGTAATCTGCCGGTTCAGATTGGTCAGTTCGACCTGGTCATCATCAACCAGAGTCAGATGCCCAACACCTGCGCCGGCGAGCCCAGCAATAACAGGCGCGCCCAAACCGCCTGCCCCCAAGATAAGCACTTTTGCCTGAAGTAATTTTTTCTGACCTGGCTCGCCGATTTCCGGCATCACCACTTGCCGTGCGTAACGTTCAACCTCATGATCAGTCAAAATCATGATATCTCTCCTGATGAGTTTTCATACAGGCCAGTTGACCCGAAACCACCTGCCCCGCGGGCTGTCTCATCAAGCTCATCTGCAGTTTGGAAAGAAGCTTTCAGAACCGGGCTGAAAATCATCTGGGCAATCCGCATCCCATGTTCAATTGAAATTGTCTCTGTACCCAGATTGACCAGCAGAACTTTTATCTCGCCCCGATAATCGGCATCGATTGTGCCTGGCGCGTTGGCGACCGTCAGACCGTGTTTCAAAGCCAGGCCAGAACGCGGCCGAATTTGAGCTTCTACACCCTCTGGCATAGCCATAAACAAACCGGTTGGTACAGCAAGGCGAGCCGTAGGGGCCAGTGTTATCGGCCCATCTGGCAGCGCTGCTTGCAGGTCAACACCTGCAGACAGATCAGTCTGATAGGCTGGAAGGGGCAGGGATGAGGCTGCTTCATTTTGCTTCAGATAAATTTTCATTTGTCTTTATCCACTGGTCGAGTTCAGAAATCAGCTGGTTTGCCAAAGCCTGTTTCGACTGATTAGGCCAGTCAATAATGTCTGCATCCTTGATCAGGCTGGCTTTATTCTGATCAGATCCAAATATACTATGATCCGGATCAGCTGCGATATGGTTGGCAATGATCCAGTCACAGCCCTTACGGATACGTTTTTTTTGGGCATTGGCAATTAAATTATCCGTTTCGGCAGCAAATCCAATAACAAGGGACGGCCTGTTCTCTGCTGTGCTCAAGCTGGCCAGAATATCAGGATTTTCAGCCAAGCTGATATCTGGCGGGCCTTTGTCGTTTTTTTTCTGTTTATGTGTGGTCTCATTTTCCACATGCCAGTCTGCGACTGCGGCTGCACAAATGGCTATATCTGCGGGCAAATTGTCCTGACAGGCTGCATGCATCTGCCGGGCAGTCTCGACCTTGACCACTTTGACATTCTGCGGATCTGGCAAGCTGACAGGTCCGCTTATAAGAGTAACTCTTGCGCCATGCGCCGCACAGGCGGCAGCCAATGCATGCCCCTGTTTACCCGAAGAACGATTAGCAATATAGCGCACCGGATCAATCGGCTCATGTGTTGGCCCGGATGTGATCAAAACATGCCGGCCAGCCAGACAGCCCTGACCCTCTTGGAAGAATCGCTCTGCTGTTGCTGCGATCTCTACAGGCTCAGCCAACCGCCCTCGCCCCACCTCACCACAGGCAGTATCTCCGCTGACCGGCGAGACGACATGCACGCCGCGGCTGACAAGGATATCCATATTGGCTTGCGTTGCCGGATGATGCCACATATTCGGATTCATGGCCGGCGCCAACATTATCGGCGCAGCGGTGGCCAGACATAAGGTTGAGGCTAGACAATCAGCCAGCCCGTGGCTGAGTTTGGCGATAAAATTGGCTGTTGCCGGGGCAACCAGAACAAGGTCTGTATCACGCGCCAGCCGGATATGACCCATTTCGGCTTCATCAGTCAGCGAAAATAACTCAGTGTAGACCTTCTCGCCGGTTAGTGCGGACAGGCTGAGCGGTGTAATAAACTGCTGCGCAGACTCTGTCATTACGCCGCGCACCGCAAAGCCTCTGTCCATTAACCGGCGGGCCAGATCAAGCCCCTTATAAGCGGCGATGCCCCCGTTGATGATCAGCAGAACCTGCCGTCTTGTCTCGGCATTCAGCGCAATCAGCTGCAGCCTGTCCTGATCAAACTGCCAGCCCTTCTGTTGCAAGGCGGCTTGGATCAAAGCCATCTTTTCACGAGGGATTTCAGCACGCTTTACATAGTTTGACAATGCACTTGGTCCGACCCCTAACAAGGCCTGGACAGCCTCACGGCCACCTAATTTATGCAGAATCTGTTCGAAGGCCTGGGCAAAGTCAGACATAGGCACCTCATTATTTTCACAAATTTGTGAATTATTCACAAAATCAGAATCATACTAGCCCAAAATGACCATAAAACGCAATCGCGATCAGACCTGCAATGATAAGCCAGGGTAATTTGGACGACGCACGCGGCGGTTCTTCAGGGCGCTCCAGCCTGTCCAGCAAAGCAGGGAGTGCATGATAAAGTCTGGTCAGATCACGAGCCACCTGTTTTGCCTGAGCAATGAGGGTCACCTCAGATGTCATCCAATTTTCGGCCAATGGCCGGGCCAGATGCCACATATCGGCTTGCGGATTCAGGGTGCGCGCGACCCCTTCGGCCATCATCATTGTTTTTTGCAGCAGATTGAACTGAGGCTGAACAGAAATTTCAAAATGCGAGGATATCTGCAAGATTTGGCCTAATACTGTGCCCAGAGAAATATCTTCCAATGCCTTACCCATGACCGGGTCAACCACACTGCGCAGGCTTTGTGCAAACAAGGGCAGAGGCACATGCTCAGACAGCATGCCAGCGTCATGATGCAGGCGGGCAACCAGGGCATAATCTCTTTCCAAAATGGCCATTAATAACCTGGCCAGGAACAACCGATCTGAAAAATCAAGCTGGCCCATAATACCGAAATCAATAGGAACTAACGTGCCATCTGCAGTGACAAAAATATTACCGGGATGCATGTCTGCATGAAAATAGCCGTCTCGGAAAACCTGATTGAAAAAGCTGGTCGCAGCGATCTCTGTGATATTTTCAATATCATGCCCGGCAGCCTTCAGGGCGGCTACATCATCAATGCGCACACCATCTATCCATTCTGTGACCAGAACATAACTACTGGTACGTTCAAGGTCAATAAACGGAATACGGATACCTGCATCTGCGGCCAGATTTTCGGCCAGCTTTCCCCCTGCTGCTGCCTCCATCCGCAAATCAAGTTCAATTTTTGAGATAGATTCAAACTGGTCAACTGCAGTCACCAGCCGCAGACGGCGCAAAGCAGGCGCAACAGTCTCAGCCAGTCGGGCCATAGTTTTGAAGAACAGAATATCGCGCCGCATCTGTTTATGAATACCTGGCCGCAGGATTTTCACAGCCACCAGCTGGCCATCAGGTCGTCTGGCTTTATGAACTTGTGCGATAGAGGCTGCAGCCACCGGAACATCATCAAAATCGCTGAACAGCTCATCAACCGATTTGCCAGAACTGTCTTCGATAATTTTGCGGGCTTTCTGGCCATCAAAAGCGGGTAATTTGTCCTGTAATTGGACCAGCCCGCCCGCCAGCTCCGGGCCAATCAGGTCAGCCCGTGTGGCTAAGGCCTGACCAAATTTGATAAATCCTGGCCCTAACGCCTGAAGCGCTTCACATAAGGCTTGTCCGGCATCTGTGCGGGCGCTGCGCGAGACAATCAGAAAATTCAGCAGCCTCAGCAACTGCGCTAACCATCCAGGCCAAAGGTCAAGCTTTGCCAAATGCCCGAGGATTCCGGCTCTGCCAAGAATAAACCCCATCCGCGGGAGCCGCCAGAGCACCAACAAAACAGCCATTAATCAAGCTTCCAGCCAGAATGTATCGATGCAATACCACCAGACAAATTACGGTACCGGACCTGTGCAAAGCCAGTATCAGACATCATCTGCGCCAGTTCCTGTTGGGCCGGAAATTGTCTGATGGATTCAGCCAGATAGCGGTAGGCGGCCTCATCACGTGCCACGATCCGGCCAATTTGCGGCAATGCTTTGAATGACCAAAAATCATATAGCTTTGCCAAAGCCTCGTTCTGAACAGCCGAAAATTCCAGACAGCAGAACCGGCCGCCAGGTTTTAATATCCTCAAGGCTTCGCTCAGGGCTTTATCGCGATTGGTCACATTACGTAAGCCGAATGAAATGGTGACCCGGTCAGCTGACGCTGTTTGCAATGGAATTTCTTCTGCACTTGCAACGGTCCAGTCAAGCTTGTCGGCATACTGGTTGAGGTCACGTCGTTTTTGTCCGGCGCGAATCATGTCAGCATTGATATCCACGATATGAACCGCACTGCCACCGCGTTTCAGAAATCTCAGCGCGATATCCCCTGTACCCCCTGCCAGATCAACCAGCTTTTGTCCTGCTGAAGGGGCCATCCAGTCCATTAGCGCATCTTTCCACAATCTGTGAATTCCGCCGCTCATCAAATCATTCATGATGTCATATGACGGGGCAACAGATGAGAACACATCTGCAACGCGGGACTGTTTTTCTGATACAGGGACAGTTTCAAAACCAAAATCAGTCCATTCGGTTTCTGTTTCGCTTGTCATGGCCATTCTCTGCGGTTTATCTGTTGGGTAACGGGCAGGCCCTTGCGGCTGTCTTGATTGTATGCAATTGGCTCACAATATTACTCTTTATATAATACAGCCACGGCAAAAGGGAAATCTGAAGCGTGCCGGAATTACCAGAAGTCGAAACCGTACGCACAGCCCTAGAGCCTGTGGTCGCAGGACAGCGTATTAAAACGGTAAGATTGACCAGAGGAGATTTGCGCTGGCCGTTACCTGACGGACTTGAAAAGCGCCTGACTGGCCGACTTTGCTCTGTCCCGCATCGGCGCAGCAAATATATTCTGGTCGAACTTGATCAGGGCGAAACCTTGTTGATTCATCTGGGGATGTCAGGGGCGATCCGCCTGTATAATCACAAACCTAATTTTGCCAAACATGATCATTTTTCGGTGGAGATGGAAACAGGGGCATGGTTTGTGTTTTCAGATCCGCGCCGCTTTGGGCATCTGGACTTATTCGCAACTGCTGCTGAAACCACACATCCTCTGCTGGCCGGACTTGGAATTGAACCGCTTTCTGCTGTTTTTTCTGCTGCACGGTTAACGGCATTGATGGCGGGCCGTAAGACCAGCATCAAATCGGCTCTTTTGGATCAAAGGCTGATTGCGGGTCTGGGCAATATTTATGTCAGTGAAGCATTGTTTCGGGCAGGGATATCGCCGCGCCGCAAAGCTGGCAGCATTGCAGGATCACGTGCAGAACGGCTGGCTGCGTCAATTAAAGACGTGTTGGCTGAAGCGATAGAGGCCGGCGGCACAAGCTTGCGTGATCATGTCCAGCCCGGAGGTGAGATTGGCTATTTTGTTCAGAACCTTCGCGTATACGGGCAGACAGGCAAGCCTTGTGTTCAGTGCACACAAACGATAAAACAGACTGTCCAATCTGGACGGTCCAGCTTTTATTGTCCGTCCTGTCAGCGTTGAGCATAGGTAGTCATATGTCTTCTTTACTTTTACCGAACTCACCGGGCCGTTTTCGGCTCCTATATCTGACTTCTGTCCTCGTCTCAGTATTCATATTGCTGGCAGGCACGACCCAGACGCTGGCAGAAAAGACAGGCTGGTTCAGCGATATTCCTGTAATTGATGGCATGAACGTCAATGCTGAGTTAAGCTTTGCGTTTGATTCGCCTTCTGGCCGCATTCTGATTCTGTTTTTAGAGACTGAGGCTGCTGATGACACTATCGCCTCAGCGTACAAAAGGACACTTACAGCTTTTGGCTGGGTTGAACAGGCCGGGCGGTTTATGAAACAGGATGAACAGCTGCTGCTGGAGAAGATAAATGTCCAGAACAAGATGGTTTGGCGACTGACGCTTTTGCCTGCCACAGCAAATCAGCTTGAAATTCGCTGAAATCAAGCAAATAAGCTTGACGAGATACCTTATTCCGGCGTATAAGCCCGGGTCTGAGATTAATTAACGAAGAAAAGAGCATTTTTATGGCAAACCATAAATCAGCTAAAAAGCGGATCCGCCGCAACGCGAATCGGGCAGAAATCAATAAAAGCCGTATCAGCCGTATCCGTACATTCGTGAAACGGGTTGAAGCAGCGATCGCCTCAGGCGATAAGGATACAGCACAAGCTGCTCTGAAAGACGCTCAGCCAGAATTGATGCGTGGTGTCTCAAGAGGCGTTCTGCATAAAAACACCGCTTCGCGCAAGATGTCGCGGCTGTCAGCACGGGTGAAAGCGGTTGGCGCTTAATCCCCCTCCGCAGAACGAGATAAACCGTTCATGACAAAAGGCGCACATGGATGCGCCTTTTTTTGTGGGTGAAGGGTTGGCGGGCTGGATCAAGGCATCACCAATTAGCCCGCATTCTTTATCGCCTACTTTGATTCGCATCTGTTAAGTTCTTTTTTTAATGGAAAAAATGAAATTCTAGCTGCTGCCTGCACCAAATTTAAGCCTATTTTTGTCAAGCTAAAAAACAGTCAATTTTGAAAATATATTTATGTGAATCAGCCTCTCGATCGCTTGCATATCATCCATGATTAAGGGTACCTTCGTCGCTAGGGATTGTGGACAGAGCGCGGCACCAGTCCGAAGAACCTACCTTCGGCGATCGTGTTCTTCCGGGAAATAAAGAAAAATAACCACCCAGCCTGTCTGCTGTGGCCATCCGGGAACATAATAAATAATGACCGACCTTGATGCGAAGAACCAGGAAATGGCGATGAAAGGGACGATACGGCGTCAGCCATTCGCTGGTGCTACGGGGGATCAGCCTTCCGAATCACCGTTGGCTGAGCGTCACGATGGTCCTGATAAGGCGAGTCTTCATATGGGCTGGCAACGCATCTCACATAAATTAAAAGGCGATCTGGGTGAGGCCAAATGGAAGGCCTGGATTAAACCCCTTACCTGTGAAGCGATCGATGACAGCTTGCTGATTTTGCGTGCTGACACGTCGTTTTTGCGGGATCGTGTATTATCAAATTATGCTGAAAAGCTGAGATTATTGGCGAAAAGCGAATTTGACGGCGTCCAGGCTGTTGATGTGGTGTTGCATGGTGCGGAGCGTGCAAGCCCGCTTGCTTCTCAATCTGCTCCTGCTGGTGATTATCCGCCGCGGATGACATCTGCGATGGGTAAAACAGAGGCCACACCACACCTTGCTGGACCAGTTGAAGGGCTGGACAGCCGGTTGACCTTCGACAATTTCATTGTTGGCAAGCCGAACCAACTTGCCTTTGCAATTGCCAAGCGTGTTGCCGAAAGTGCAGAAGCGACCTACAACCCGCTGTTTTTATATGGCGGCGTTGGTTTGGGTAAAACGCATCTGATGCATGCAATTGCATGGGAAATTAATCATCGCCAGCCACACCGAAAGGTGATGTATTTGTCTGCTGAAAAATTCATGTATCGGTTTATCAGGGCGCTGCGCTACCGTGATATGATGTCCTTCAAAGAACAATTCCGGTCTGTTGATGTGCTGATGATTGATGATGTGCAGTTCATTTCTGGCAAGGATTCAACACAAGAAGAATTTTTTCACACCTTTAACGCACTTGTTGAAGATGGCCGGCAGGTTGTTTTGTCCGCTGATAAGTCGCCGACCGATCTGTCCGGTATGGAAGAACGTCTGCGCTCACGTCTTGGATGGGGCATGGTCGCTGATATTCATCCGGCTGACTATGAATTACGTTTGGGTATTTTGCAGGCACGCCGCGATAAATCAGGCGTTGATGTATCTGATAAGGTGCTTGATTTCCTGGCACGTAAAATCACCTCTAACATCCGGGAAATTGAAGGCGCATTTAACCGGATTGTTGCACATGCAACCTTGGTTGGGCGTGAAATTACCGTAGAAACATCACGAGAATTACTGGCTGACTTGTTGCGTGCCAGCAGCAGGCGCATCACTGTTGATGATATCCAGAAACAGGTTGCCAGCCATTTTCATATCCGCGTGGCTGATATGTTCTCAGCAAGGCGGTCACGCCAGATTGCCCGCCCGCGCCAGATCGCTATGTATCTGGCGAAAAACTTAACGTCTCTGTCTTACCCTGAAATTGGCAGACGTTTTGGAAACCGTGATCATACGACCATTATGCATGCTGTGCGTAAGGTTGAAGAGCTGATGGTTACAGATACTGAGCTGGCTAATGATGTGAATCTGCTGAAATCAGTTCTTTCTGATCATTAAAACACCAGCCGAACCTGTAAATGCCCGTTCGGTCTGCCCCGTGATCAAAGCGGGTGTGATTAACCTATATGGTGTGATTATTTTCATTTGTACTGCTATATTTTGTGTGTCAAAATAGGGTAATTGAACTTGATCATCAAAAATCAGAGATAAGCCGATGAGATTCGCAATAGATAGGCTGAGTTTGCTTCGCCCTCTTGGGCATGTCAGTTCCGTAGTTGAGCGGCGCAACACCATCCCCATTCTGGCCAATATTGTTATTCGGGCAGAGGCAGGTCAATTGACCTTGACGGCAACGGATATGGAGATGGATATCGCTGAGCAGGTCAGCTGTTCAGTGGCACAGGATGGTGCATGTACGGTCCCGGCACATCTGTTGAACGATATTGTGAAAAAATTGCCTGATGGGGCTGAGGTGACAATTACGGTTGCTGATGGCACAGCTTCTGTGCAGGCTGGCCGGTCAAATTTCACCCTGCCTACTTTGCCTGTTGAAGATTTTCCTGCATTTAATGCCAGTGATTTACCGATTGAATTTTCGATCACAACCGCTGATATGCGGCATCAGATTGACACCACCCGATTTGCGATTTCAACAGAAGAAACCCGATATTATCTCAACGGTATTTATTTTCACAAAAGCGATTCTGGTGCGTTGGCAGCAGTGGCCACAGATGGTCACAGGCTGGCCCTTGCGCAGATGAGCATGCCGCAAGGTGCGCAAGATTTGCCCAATATCATCCTGCCGCGCAAAGCTGTTGGCGAGCTGCGGAAATTGCTGGATGATGAGGAAGGCGAGGTGAATGTCCGGCTGTCCGAAACCCGTGCTGAATTCTCTTTTGGCCAGGTGCGCCTGACCTCAAAGCTAATCGACGGGTCTTTCCCGGATTACACCCGGGTGATCCCCCGTGGTAATGATAAGGTGCTGAGTGTTGATCGTGGCTTGTTTTCGGCAGCGGTTGACCGGGTATCCACGATTTCTTCTGAAAAATCACGTTCAGTTAAGCTGAGCCTGTCTGAAAATCTGCTGACATTATCGGCAAGTACGCCTGAAGCATCAAGTGCGGTTGAAGAGCTGGAAGTCAGCTATTCTGGTGAGGGGCTGGATATTGGCTTTAACGCCCGTTATCTGTTGGAAATTGCTCAGCAGATTGAAGGTGATGTCATGCAGATGGCGTTGTCTGATCCTGGCTCGCCAAGCCTGATTTCAACACCTGGTGATGAGGATAATTTATTTGTGCTTATGCCGATGCGGGTTTGACGGACTGTGCATGTGGCAAAGACAGGTGAACAGACAAGGGTAGAGACCATATGATGCAGCCTCAGGCCGTATCTCGTTATGAGGACCAGCCAACAGGTGGGCAGAACACATCCTCTCAGGCAGGGGGATGTGACCATCACTCCCTGATCTCATGTCTGCATACGCTTCATATTCGTGGATTTCGGAACTATCTGTCAGCTGAACTTGGTGTTCAGGCGAAGGCAATTGTGCTGACCGGCCCGAATGGGGCAGGCAAAACCAACTTGCTTGAAGCTGTTTCTATGTTGGCCCCTGGCAGAGGCTTGCGGCGGGCCCAACGTGTCGAAATCGGTTACCTTGATCCTGCACATGCCTCAGCCACAACAGATGCGCATCCGTCAACTGATCTGCAGAGCTCAAACTGGTCCGTTTTTGCTGAAGTAACTGGCCCTGAAGGTTTTGCCGCTGTTGGGACAGGACAAGCCCCTGATCAGCCAGATGCGCCGCGGCGTGTGGTGAAAGTAAATGGCGTCGCCAGTGCTCAGACAGACCTTGCGCGGCTGGTCACCTTATCCTGGCTGACCCCGCAGATGGATGGTCTGTTTATCGGCGCGCCATCTGCACGCAGACGATTTATTGACCGGTTGGCGATTTCTTTTGACCCGGCGCATAGTGGGCGATTGTCGCGTTATGAAAAGGCGTGGCGGGAGCGGGCTCGTTTGCTGAATGACGGGCAAGCCGATGAAAACTGGTGCGCATCTCTTGAAAAAATATTGGCTGAAACAGGAATTGCTATTTCGGCAACGCGTTCAGCTTTGATAGAAGATATTAATCGTGAATCCGGTCTTCTGGCATCGAGCTTTCCAGTGGTGAAGGCTCATCTGACTGGCCAGGCAGCTGATTGGCTGGATGCGGGTTTGCCGGCAATTGATATTGAAGACAGGATTTTGCTGGCCGCGCGTCAGAATCGTCAGGCTGGGCTGAGCCATATGCCTGGGCCGCATGAAACCGACCTCAGCCTTATCTATAAGGGGCAAAGCGCGCATCTGGCCTCTACCGGAGAACAGAAAGCCCTGATGATTGCTATGATCTTGGCGCATGCTGTGCTTCAGGACAAACGTTTGGGCCGGCCGCCTATTTTGTTGCTTGATGATGTGGCCGCTCATTTGGACCCGGCGCGCAGGGCTGAATTGTTCTCACTGTGTTCTGAATTATCAGGCCAGGTGTGGTATAGTGGTGTTGATGCACAGGCCTTTTCAGCTTTGCATGATCAGGCCCAATTTATCGCTGTCGCCGATGGCCAGCTTAACCCATAGATGTCAGTAACACCGCCGCGAATTATGATGATGAGCCAACAGGCAGACTTGGTACAGGGATGGAGAACAACACATGACAGATGACGCGCTTCCGCAGGAAGAATACGGAGCAGATTCGATCAAGGTTTTACGCGGGCTTGATGCTGTGCGCAAGCGCCCTGGTATGTATATCGGGGATACAGATGATGGTTCTGGGCTGCATCACATGGTGTATGAAGTTGTAGATAATGCCATTGATGAGGCGCTGGCGGGTCATTGTGACATTACCCAGGTCATTTTGAATGGTGATGGATCTGTTACGGTATCGGATAATGGTCGCGGGATCCCAACCCAAATTCATACCGAAGAAGGCATTTCTGCTGCTGAAGTGATCATGACTCAGCTTCACGCGGGTGGTAAGTTTGATAATAACGCCTACAAGGTCTCCGGCGGTTTGCATGGTGTGGGTGTATCGGTTGTGAATGCGCTTTCAGGCTGGCTGGAATTGAATATCTGGCGTGAAGACCGGCATCATTCCATGCGGTTTGAACATGGCGAATCTGTTGCGCCCCTTGCGGATATAGGACCAGCAGACGGGAAAAGCGGCACAGAAATCACCTTTCTGCCATCAGCAGATACATTTTCAAATATTGAATTTGAATTCACCACTTTGGAAAACAGGCTGCGTGAATTGGCGTTTTTGAATTCAGGCGTGCGCATACGCTTGGTTGATAACCGTAAAGCAGAAGAAAAGGTAAGCGAATTTTATTATGATGGCGGCCTGGTTGCGTTTGTGGATTATTTGAATAAATCACGTAATGCGCTGCATCAGACCATCCATAACGCCACCGAAAAGGACGGCGTGGGGGTAGAGCTGTCCTTGGCCTGGACAGACAGTTTCCATGAAACAACCTTATGTTTTACGAACAATATTCCGCAGCGTGACGGCGGCACTCATCTGGCGGGGTTCAGAGGCGCGCTTACCCGCATTGTGAATAATTATGCCCAAGAGGCCGGAATTGCCAAACGTGAAAAGGTTCAATTGACGGGTGATGATTCGCGTGAGGGGCTGACAGCCATTATTTCTGTAAAAGTCCCTGATCCGAAATTTTCATCTCAAACAAAAGACAAGCTGGTGTCCTCAGAAGTGCGGCCTTTGGTCGAGCAGGCAGTCGGTGAGGCACTGAGCCAATGGTTTGAGGAACATCCCGCTGAGGCCAAAAAAATTGTCTCTAAAGCTTATGAAGCTGCCGCTGCCCGCGAAGCAGCCCGAAAGGCTCGTGAGCTGACCCGCCGCAAAGGGGTTTTGGATGTGGCCAGCCTGCCCGGTAAGCTGGCAGATTGTCAGGAAAAAGATCCCGCAAAATCTGAATTATTTCTGGTGGAGGGTGATTCAGCTGGTGGTTCAGCTAAACAGGGACGCGATCGCGCCAATCAGGCGATTTTGCCCCTGCGTGGCAAAATTTTGAATGTGGAACGGGCCCGGCTTGATAAAATGCTGTCTTCTGCTGAGATCGGAACCTTGATCACGGCGATTGGCGCCGGGGTCGGTAATGCTGATATGGATCCTGAAAAAATCCGCTATCACAAAGTGGTGATTATGACCGATGCGGATGTTGATGGCAGTCACATCAGAACCCTGTTACTGACCTTTTTTTTCCGTCATATGCGCCCGTTGATTGAGCGGGGCTATCTATATATCGCCCAGCCGCCGCTGTTCCGTGCAAAACGTGGCTCATCAGAGGTTTACTTAAAGGATCAGGGCGCGCTTGATGATTATCTTGTTAATGCCGGGCTGAAAGATGCGGTTCTGCGGGACGAGGCAGGTCTGCAAATCGCCGGTGCTGATCTAAAAGAGCTTGTCGAAAACTCTATCTCCCTGTCTCGCGCGATAGACCAGCTCACCCTTCAGGTCAGCAATCGTGATGTGATTGAACAAGCGGCTATTTCTGGTATGCTGAACGCTGAAAATCTGTTTAAGGATGAAGCGGCAAGCTATCTTGCCAGACGTCTTGATCAAATGTCAGATCCACTGGAACAGGGCTGGCAGGCAGAGGTTGACACAACAGGTGAACAGCCTCGGCTCGTGCTCAGCCGGACCTTGCGTGGCATCACGGAAACCCATTATCTGGACCGGAAATTTATCAATACAGCAGAGGCGAGGCAGCTAGATGCTGTTGCGGCCCGGCTGCAACAGGTGTTTGCAAAGCGGCCATGGTTTGAAACCCTACAAGGTCAGACGGTGATAAAAGGGCCGTCTGAGCTTGCTGCACAGGTGACGGCGTTGGGCCGCAAAGGAGCCCAGATTGCCCGTTATAAAGGCCTTGGTGAGATGAACCCTGATCAATTATGGGAAACCACGCTAGATCCAGATCAGCGCACGTTCCTTCAAGTGCGGATCACAGAAGAAGAGGAAGCAAATCTTGCCTTTTCAACATTAATGGGTGAAGCGGTTGAAGAGCGCCGGAATTTTATTCAGGAAAATGCTCTGAAAGTGTCTAACCTCGATATCTGATCAGATCATGCTGCCGCCTTTTTCCACATCCAGACCGGACCTTCAGGCGGTGGCGCGTATTAATGGTGAGGCACTTATTGACCCCAAAGCGGTTGTCCTGATCAGGTGGCTGGCACTGTCTGGCCAGTCTGCCGCGCTTGTCTGTGTCTTTTTCTTTTTGAATTTTGAGCCACCTTTCCTCAGTGCATTTGGCATTATACTGGTTGGGGTGGCAGTGAATATCTGGCAGGCCTGGCGCACCCGTCATGTCACTCAGGCCTCGACCATAGAATTACTTCTGGCTCTGCTATTTGACGTTATCCAACTGGCCGGCCTGCTTTACCTGACAGGGGGGCTGAGCAACCCATTTTCAATATTGCTGCTCGCCCCGATTGTGGTGTCTGCTGCATTGCTTGACTTCAAATCCACAGCTTTTCTTGTGATTCTTGTCGGTGCCTGTGCCAGCTTGCTGTCACGGTTTCATCTGCCGCTGCCTCTCTTGGCGGACAGATTTGATTTGCCCTCTTTATATCTCATCGGGCTGCTTGTGGCCTTGATGGTATCTGCGTTGTTTATCAGCTTTTATGTGTGGTGGCTGGCAGACAGGTCACGGCGAACAGCCGCCAGTCTAGCGGCAACACAGCTGGTTCTGGAACGTGAACAGCAAATAGCGAATCTGGGCGCGCTTGCGGCGGCGGCGGCGCATAAGCTGGGATCGCCTTTAAATACCATTACACTCATCAGTCACGAATTACAGGACCGGCTGAACAAAGAGCCCCGCTCAGACCAGCTGGAGGCGGATATCACACTTCTGATCAACGAAGTAGACAGATGCCGTGTGATTCTCTCTGAGCTTGATCGCGATGTAAATACAGACCGTTTTGCAGATGATGTGACCATGCCGATCAGTCAGGTGTTACATTCTATGCTTGATGCGAAATTTACTGAATTAGGCGGGTTGTTTGAACTGTCTGCCGGGCCTTTGGATGACAGCGCAGAGCCGCTGTCCAAACCCCTTCCGGATCTGAAATACACGCTTGAGATCTTACTTGATAATGCGCATGACTATGCCGCCACAGCAATCAGACTTGATATTGGCTGGACCGCAACCGATATTGATATAAACCTCAGTGATGATGGCCCGGGGTTCCGCCCGAATATCCTTGCCCGACTCGGTCAGCCCTGGAACAGTTCGCGTGATGGCCGCGGCGGGCATCGCGGTCTGGGGTTGTTTTTGGCGGTAACGCTGGTCAACAGCCTTGGCGGAAAAATTGACATTTATAACGAAGACATTGGCGGTGCGGCGATTCACATCACCATTCCGCGCGAAAAATTGACAAGCTGATATGTGCTCAACATGATGGCCCTGCTGACATAGGGCGTAAATTCTGAAGGCTAAAAAGATAAGAACATGAACAGAAAGCTGTTAATTCTGGATGATGATAATGCGCTGCGACGGATGCTGGTACGCGCAATGGAACAGCGTGAATTTAAGGTTATGGCTGCTGCTGGTGTGAAAGAAGCCTTGAGCCTTATTCAGCAGCAACTTCCTGATTATGCTGTTTTGGATTTGAAACTTGAGGACGGAAATGGCCTGGATGTTGTGCGTCATCTGCAGTCAGTGAATCCAGCATGCCGAATCATTATTCTGACTGGATTTGGGAATATCGCGACAGCTGTTGCTGCGGTAAAGGCTGGTGCACTTGATTATCTGCCGAAGCCTGCAAACCCTGATGAAATTGTCAGAGCGTTACTGCAGACAGAAGGTGGCCTGCCCGCACCGCCAGAAGATCCAATGAGCGCTGACAGGGTCCGCTGGGAACATATTCAGCGCGTATTTGAACAATGTGACCGCAATGTATCAGAAACCGCCCGCCGCCTGAAAATGCATCGCCGGACCTTACAGCGCATTCTTGCCAAACATGCTCCACGCCGGTAAATACACAGCTTGAACGAATGTCCTGACAGGGGCTCCACCTTGTCTTACAGGGGGTAGTTATGACTGGTGATCAGCGAAAAACATATCGGTTTCTGACCGGCGAAGATACGCCTGACTTTTGTGCACGGGTCAGCGTGGCTCTTGATGAAGGCTACGTACTTTATGGTAATCCGGTCATGGTCATGGATGGTGAGACACGTATCGTCGGCCAGGCTGTTCTGTTGAAAGATCGTCATCAGAACGCTGCCCGTCAGGAAAGGGATGAAAGATGAGTAAGGACACATCCTGGCACAGAGACACTCATCTGATTCGTGAAGGGGTTAATCGCACAGATCATCAGGAAACATCTGAAGCTTTGTTCATGACGTCTGGCTATGTCTATGATTCTGCCGAACAGGCAGCGGCGGCGTTCAAGGGCGAGACAGAGAATTTTGTTTATTCGCGTTATGGAAATCCGACGCTGCAGGCCCTTGAAGCGCGTCTGGCCAAGCTTGAGGGAGCAGAGGCCTGCCGTGTATGCGGGACAGGCATGGCAGCCATATTTGCGTCTTTGGCATGCCAGCTTTCTGCAGGTGACCGGGTTGTGGCCAGCCAGGCTTTATTCGGCGCATGCCATGCAATTTTAACCAAAATCCTGCCCCGGTGGGGGGTTGATGTTGAACTGGTTGACGGGCGTGATCTGGCAGCCTGGACAGCGGCACTGGGCAAACCAACGAAGATTGTATTTTTGGAAAGCCCGTCAAATCCGGTGCTGCATTTAGTTGATATTCAGGCGGTGAGTGCGCTGGCCCACGCCGCTGGCGCACAGGTCATTGTTGATAATGTGTTTGCGACACCGGTATTTCAGTCTCCACTTGCCCTTGGCGCGGATATCGTCACCTATTCCACAACAAAACATATTGATGGTCAGGGCCGCCTGCTCGGGGGTGCAGTTTTGGGAACAGCTGCATTTATTGAAGAGATTTTTCTGCCCTTTTACCGGCAGACTGGCGCGGCGATGAGCCCGTTTAACGCTTGGGTAATGCTTAAATCACTGGAAACACTCGCCTTACGGGTAGACGCACAAACAAAAACGGCTGAGATTATAGCTGCCGCTCTGAAAGCGCATCCGGCTGTGCTGTCGCTGTCTTATCCGGGTGACCCATCGCATCCTCAATATGAATTGGCCTGTCGCCAGATGTCAGGCGCAAGCACCCTGATGGCGTTTGAAATACAGGGCGGCAAAGAGGGTGCGTTTTGCTTTCTTAACGCGTTAACACTAATCGATATTTCAAATAATCTGGGCGATTCAAAAACGCTGGCCTGTCATCCGGCCAGCACTACCCATATGAGCTTGTCTGAAAAAGAGCGCCAGCAGCTGGAAATTCGTGAAGGTCATGTCAGACTTTCCGTTGGGCTTGAACACGCAGATGATCTCGTCTCTGATTTGAGACAGGCACTTGATGCCTGTCTTAAGCGTTAGTCTGCTTTATGGAATTGGCTCATCTTTTATCTCTTGGTGCAGCGTTAAGCTGGACCTTGGCCAGCCTGTTTGGTCACCGCCCTGCAGTGACATTTGGATCGCTTCATTTTAACCGTATCCGTATGCTGGTATCTGCTGGCTTGTTGGCGATGATGATGCTGATTACGAATAACAGCTGGTCAGTTCCTGATCAATTTTGGCTGCCCATTCTTGCGTCTGCTCTTATCGGGGTGGTGATCGGGGATTATTTTCTGTTTGTAACCATGCGCCGTCTGGGCCCGCGCCGAACCGGTATTTTATTTGCGGCAAATGCGCCACTTGCAGCAATTCTGGGTTGGCTGTTTTTGTCTGAACCGCTGACAGGGTTGAAAATTTTGGCCATTGGGGTTGGTTTTGCCGGTATTTGTTTGGCGGTCATTTATGGGAAACGCCGCGACCTGCTTCATGTCTGGGAAACAGTGACACAACCTTTGTGGCTGGGGATATTGGCCGGGTTTCTGGCCGCCCTTGGCCAGGCTGTTGGTGTGCTGCTGTTGCGTCCGGTAATGGCGGCAGGCGGCGATCCAATGATGGCCAGCCTGATTAGGGTGTCTCTGGCGGCCTGCTGTTTCTGGCTGCTCTGGCCGTTCAGCCGGCCACAGCTGGACAAAGACGTCTATGCTGATAAACGGCTTTGGCTGCAGGTTATCGCAAATGGCTTTTTCGGCCTCAGCTTCGGCGTTTATCTTCTTCTGGCGGCTCTTGAAACAGGCCGGGTTGCTGATGTGGCGATCTTATCCTCTTTTGGTCCGGTTATGATTTTGCCTTTTGTGTGGTATCAGACCCGCAGCCGTCCGGCGTGGGGGGCTTGGCTTGGTGCGGGGCTGGTTGTCTGCAGTTCTGCTTTACTGGTGATATAGCTTGAGGTATTTTTACGGAGTGTTGTGGTGAGCCATACCATCAGAAAACCCCAGCCGCTGGATTTTTTGATTCTGCTTGTTTTATCTGTGATCTGGGGCTCTGCTTTCGGAGCAATTAAGATCGCTGTTGACGGTTCAGCCCCGTTCAGTGTTGTGGCGGCACGGACCGTGATTGGCGGTCTGGGAATTTGTCTGTGGCTGGCTGTATCTGGCGGCTTTCGGCTGGCTTGGCGGGCTTTGCCCTGGGGCAGGTTATCGGCGATCGCTTTTCTGGGGACTTTGTTACCCTTTTTTCTGATCAGTTGGGCCGAACAATATGTAGACAGTTCTGTTGCAGGTTTGCTGAATGGGACCGGCCCTCTTGTCACGGTATTGGGGGCTCATTTTATCACCCGTGACGAGCTGCTCACAAAAGGGCGGCTGTTTGGTGTTTTGCTTGGTCTGGGTGGCGTTCTTATTCTGATGCATGACGGGTTGAATAAATTGGGTGGCGCATCACTGATTGCCCAGCTTGCCCTGATGCTGGCCTTTTCCTGCTATGCTGGTGGCAATCTGATGGTGAGAGGGCTGACTGGTATTAAGCCTGTTCAACTCACAGGATTTTCACTGGTTCTGTCTTCTGTTGTGGCCATACCTCTGGCCATTTTTCTGGAACGACCAGATCCGATCAGCTGGTCATCTGATGTCTGGGCCGCATTGGTGTGGCTGGGGCTTGTGTCAACAGCCTTTGCCTTTTCTTTGCGCTATGTTTTAATCAACCGGGCTGGCGCAGGGTTTATGTCTAATGTGGGCTATATAATACCCATGGTTGCTGTCGCGATTGGGCTTGTGGTGTTGGGTGAGCCTGTAACGCCGCCAAAATTGCTGGCTTTGCTGGTCATTTTGGCCAGTTTATATATCACCCGCCGGGCAGGCGTGAAATTAAGGAGCTAATATGTATAAAGCGGTCTTGTTTGATGCCTATGGCACCTTGTTGGATGTTGATGCGGCTGCGGCCAAGCTGGCGGCAACAGACAAATTTCCTGAACTGAAGACTGTATGGCCAGAGCTGGCTGCGCTCTGGCGGTCGCGCCAGCTGAATTATACCTGGCTGCGGTCTCTTTCGCACAGCTATGCGCCGTTCTGGCAATTGACCTGCGACTCGCTGGATTATGCGCTGGAAGCCCTCCAGCTTGAAAATCAGGAAATGCGCGACGCGCTTCTTGACCTGTATCGCGAACTGGACGCCTATCAGGATGCGCGCCCGGCCTTGGATGCTGTTCACGCTGCCGGCTTGCCTGCTGCTGTTTTATCTAATGGTAATCAGGAGATGATCGAACGCGCCTTTGCAGCAGCAGGGCTGACAGACCGGCTGGACAGTCTGTTATCTGTTGAAGATGTCGGTGTGTTCAAGCCTGACCCCCGTGTCTACCAGTTGGGCTGCGCGCGTTATGACGCGCAACCTGAACAGATATTATTTGTATCGTCAAATGGCTGGGACGCTGCAGCAGCTGGCCTGTTCGGCTTTACAACAATTTGGGCAAATCGCGCGGGCATGCCCGTTGAACGGTTGCCCCGAAGCCCTGATTTTGTTGCTGCTGGCCTTGAATTTGTGGCGGCCCATCTGTCTGCAGCCAACAGCTGATCAATCTGCTTGCCTTGTTATTGCGTATAGGCTGTATGAGAAAGATTGTCTGTTTTTGCTTTGCTCTGACTATAATGTTGTCCAGCCTGGCGGTTAAGGCGGCGGAATATATCCGCCCGTCTGCGGCGTTGTCTGCACAAGAGGTTGTAGAAATTCAATTGATCGGTCTGCAGACTGGGGGTTCAGACAGGCAGACAGGGATTGAACAGGTGTGGATTTTTGCCCATCCTGACAATAAACGTGTCACCGGGCCACTTGCACAATTTTCTACCCTGTTTGATATCCCGGCTTATGCCCCTCTTCTTGGGCATTTGAATTATGTGATTAACGACAGCCGCATCGATAATGGTGTGGCCCGTTTTGTACTGACGGTCCTGGCCCGTGACGGCAGCAGTTATGGCTATTTATGGGTTTTACGATTAGCTGAATTAGGGGCTGCTGATACAGCTTCTGGGCAGCCTGAAACCGTATGGATGACCACAGCTGTGTCTGCGCCGCGTGCGGGCGGGGCCAGCTAACAAACGCATTCTGCCCATATACAGATGACACGGACTGGCCTATAATCAGGGCCAAATTCAAGTGGTATCGGGTGGGCTGTTTTATGTCTTCACAACGCTCATCTTTTGGACGGTTTTGGTCAGGCCTGTCCGCAGAACATCAAAGTGCTGTTTTGCTTGTGTCTGGCATATCGATTTTGGGGCTGTCAGATAATTTTGTCCCTTATGTGTCTGATGAAATCGGCCTTGGTCAGCTTCACTTTATGCGTTCAGCAATGGCATTGATTTGTGTGTTGGGCCTGGCCATGCTGGGCTCTCAAAGTCTGCGGCCAATACGCTGGCCGGCGGTGATGCTGAGAACGGTTTTGCTGGCTGCGTCAATGGCGCTTTATTTTGCAGTTCTGTCTTTTTTGCCTGTCGCCATTGCGGGGGCAGGTCTGTTCACCTCACCTATGTTTGTGTTGTTGTTTTCTGTTCTGTTGTTCGGGCTGAAACCAGGCTGGCGCCGTATTCTGGCTGTGTTGACAGGCTCAGCTGGTATGTGGCTCGTCCTGCGTCCGGACAGCCTTGGTTTTCACCCGCTACAGTTTTTGCCTGTGCTGGCAGGGGCGTTATATGCTCTGTCTTCCATCACCACAAAGCGGCTCTGTTCTGAAGAAAGCGCACTTGCCCTTGTCGCTGTTTACTTTGCTGTTTTGGGCGGGGCGGGGCTGGTGTGGGCTGTGGCCGCTCCAGCCATTATCTCTGGTCCGGTTCCGCCTGAAGCGGATTTTATTGTTAAAGGGTTGGTCTGGGCAGATATGCTTGTCTGGTTCTGGGTTGGTCTGATGGCGGTGCTGACGGTTTTATCAATATGGATGCTGGCTAGGGCCTATCAAATTGCCGAAACCAGCTATGCTGTTATTTACGAATATAGCTATTTGATCTCTGCAGGAGTGGTTGGTGTATGGCTGTGGCAGGCCCAGTTCAGCTTGTCCAGTCTCGGGGGGATGGCCCTTATTGTTTTGTCTGGTCTGATCATCACCCTGGCGGCACGACAGCGATCATCTGATAAGTGATCACGCCTTTTACATCTGTTCAACTGGCCAGAAGAGTCAGCGTTGCCAGTGTGAAGCGATATACGGTATAACAGAAATATGTCTGTAAAGCTGGTCTGTTTTGCCAGATCGGGCTCATCAAAAATTATGTGTTTAAGAAAGGTCACTTATGACTGAATATGTTATTTCGCCTCCGCCACGTCCCAGCGCGTCTATTGCTTCTTCAGACAAACGCTTTCCGGTTCGCCGCATATTCTGTGTTGGCCGGAATTATGGCGCACATGCCCGCGAAATGGGTTTCAGTGATAAAGAGCCGCCCTTTTTCTTCACCAAACCTGCAGATGCGCTGGTTGAAACTGGCACAGCGATCCCCTATCCGCCTCTGACAGAAGACCTTCATCATGAGATTGAGCTGGTTCTTGCTGTTGGTAAAGGCGGGGCAAATATTGCTGCAGAAGATGCGCTGTCTCATATCTGGGGAGCAGGTGTGGGCATTGATTTCACGCGCCGTGATTTGCAGATTGCACATCGGGAAAAAGGCCGTCCCTGGGACTGGGGCAAAGCGTTTGATCAGTCAGCTCCCTTGTCTCCGCTTGTGCCGCTGACAGATATTCCTTCCGCTCAGGCCAACTTTGCCTCAGGCCGGATTTGGCTGAGTGTGAATGGCGAGATGCGTCAGGATGCAGACTTATCTGAATTGATTTGGTCGTTAGGAGATATCATCGCCTTTTGCAGCCAGTCTGTTTGTCTTCAGGCAGGTGACTTGATTTTCACGGGCACACCTGCAGGTGTTGCTGCAGTTGGACCAGGGGACAGCCTGTCAGGGGGTGTTGAGGGTGTTGGTGAAATTTCTGTCTCGCTCACAGAGCGAGCTTCAGTATGATCCCACTTGGCATTGACGCTGCCCCCGCAGGTCAGCTTTGCCAGCTTGCAGACGATTTGTTCTGGGCCCGGTTTGAGCTGCCGTTCCGGCTAAATCATATTAATCTATATATGCTGGATACTGCAGATGGCTGGGTTCTGATTGATACGGGTCTGAACAATCAGGCCACGGCTGAACATTGGCAAATGCTCTTCACTGGTCCTCTTGCTGGCCGGCCAATCGCGCAAATTATTGTAACGCATCATCATGTTGATCATATTGGTTATGCGGGCCCGCTGGCTGAACTGACCGGCGCACCTGTTTTTGCCAGTACAGCAGAAGCTGAACATGCATATTGGCTCTATGATCTCAGCCCTGATGAATTTGGCTTAGTTTTGGCGAAAATATACAGCCGGTACGGCCTTCCTGCAGAGACGATAGAAGCGGTCCGCCAAAGCGGCAGCCGCTATCGCCGCAATACAGCGCCGCTGCCTGAATTTCGGTCACTTGAAACAGGTGACGAGATCAAAACCGTTTCAGGCTGCTGGCGAATGAGAACAGACACAGGCCATTCAGATGATCAAATCAGCCTGATAGAGGACAACAGAAACCTTTTCTTGAGTGTTGATTTTCTTCTGCCCAGGATATCCCCTAACATTTCAGCAGATATCCGCGATCCTGATTTTGATTTGCTATCTGCGTATTTTGCCTATTTGAAAGATATGCAGGGCTTGCCAGATGACATGCATATTTTTCCCGGGCATGACTGGCCGTTTCGTGCAGGTGGTGCGCGGGCCCTGCAGCTGATCGACCATCATCATCAGCGTCTGGATATGCTTGCTGCTGCGGCCAGGGACAAGCCTCTGACAGTCTGGTCAGCGATGGATGTTCTGTTTGGCCGCAAATTTGGTGATCATGAAATGTATTTTGCTGCTGGTGAGGCACGCGCACATCTCACCCACCTGGCTGCGATTGGCCGGCTGCAAACATCTAAAGATGATACAGGGGCAGATCTTTACGAAACGCCGAATCGGCTGAGACAGCCATCTTCCGGGCTGGTTTCATGATACGCTCATTTCCGTTCTTGTTTGTGGTTTTATGGTCATCCGCCTTTATCACCAGCAAAATTATTGTACAGGATGCTTCTCCATTTGCGTCTCTTGCCTTTCGCTTTTCTATCGTCACTGCTGGATTTTTTTGTTTTGCTGTCTTTTTGAAAGAAAGCCTGCTGGCCAGCCGCAAAGACATGTTGGAAGCTGCGGGCACTGGTATTTTATTTCATGGGCTTTATCTTGGCGGCGTATTTTTCGCGGTATCCAAAGGCATGCCTGCAGGGCTCTCTGCTCTGATTGTCTCGCTTCAGCCAGTGCTGACAGGTGCTTTGGCTGGCCCTGTTCTGGGTGAACAAGTGACCTGGCGGCAATGGGTGGGGATAGCTCTGGGATTCGGCGGGGCAGCTCTTGTTTTGGGCCTTGATGTGGGAGGTGAGCTGCCGCTAATTGGTATTATCGCTACCGCCATTTCTTTGCTTGCGGTGACAGCTGGCACGCTCTGGCAGAAACGGTTAAGCGGGCGCTTGCCACTTTCTGTTTCCAATATGTATCAGGCAATGGCCGCTTGTATATTTCATATCGCAGTGATGCTGATGATAGAACAGCCGTTTCTGGCCTTCACTCCCTCTTTTATGCTGGCTATGGGCTGGCAAATTCTGGCTGTGTCCTTCGGAGCCTTCACGATTCTGATGTATCTGATAAAAGCAGGTTCGGCCAGCCAGACAGCTACCTTGTTTTTTCTTGTGCCGCCGGTCTCTGCTGTGATGGGCTGGCTGTTTGTAAATGAACAGTTGACGGCGATTGATATCACCGGTCTGATCATTGCCACCATAGGGGTTTATGTGGCGACGCGTCCGCGGTCAAAGAGCTGATGCGCTTATCTCAGCTCTTCCAAAAAAAACAGAGTTGATTGTCTTTGGCAGACAATTAGGATGAAAACAGCAACAGGCCCGAAAATTATCTTGGCCGGCTACAGCAAATAAAAGGAATCAAAATCATGAAATCAGCACAAGACTATCTTGCAGAAGCCAATGCAGTTGTTCCGAAACTGGACACAAAGGATGGAATTTCAAAACATAGTCAAAATGGTGTCGTGTTTGTTGATGTGCGTGACAGTGCGGCGATAGCAGACACAGGAACCATTGCCGGAGCATTGAGAATTCCGCGCGGATTTATTGAATTTGCCGCTGATGAGGCGACACAATTTCATCATCCACAGATGGATAAAGAGGCGGATATTATCCTTGTATGTGCCGCTGGTGGCCAGGCTGCCTTGGCAGGGCGGACGTTGGTAGATATGGGCTATAAACATGTCAGCAATGTCGGCGGTTTTGGGGCATGGAAGGATGAAGGCGGTCCGGTTGAAAGTTAAAGTATAGCCTCTGCTGTGATGAGCTTACCCTCTGATTTGGGCATTGCTGTTATTGGTTCTGGCTATAGCGCGGCCAGCATCCTTACTCATCTGCTTGATCTGCATCCGGACCTGGCGGATCAGATCACTGTGTTTGGGCCAGGGCGTTTTGGCCAGGGGGCCGCTTTTGGAACAATCCATCCGGATTTCAGGTTAAATGTTCGGGCCCAGATTATGCAGCTTCGTCCTGCCCGTCCGGATATATTTCCGGTCTGGGCAGAACAGAATATAAACGATGAAGAGGCTCATCGCGCTGAAGGGGCATTTTACCGGCGGGCTGATTTTGCCCGTTATATGACTACAGAACTAAAAACGCTTTCAGGGATTGATGAGGTCAGCTTTTGCGAGAAGCTTGTGGTCTCTGCTGATTTTGACAAGGCGTCTGCGCGTTGGCATTTGATGCTGCATGATGGCCAGTCACATACAGCTGAAACGCTGATTTTGGCGACCGGGAATCCGGAACCCGACTGGCCCTGCCCAATAGATGAGGGGTGTCTGTCTGCTGCAAATCTGGCTCTTATCCGCTCGCCCTGGTCAGGGCGGTGGATTGATGAGGTCGACCCTGCGGACGAAATTGTCGTGATCGGGGGCGGGCTGACGGCTATGGATACGGTTTATGCGCTGGGCCGGGCCGGACATCATGGCCAGATTCATATTGTCACGCCGGTTGGCTTGCTGCCGCCGGCGCAAACAAACTGGATAGCTTATGAAGCGTTTAATTGGCCGGATGATATAGACAGTGCGTCTGAATTTATTCGGTTTTTTAACCGCAAACTGAAAGAAAATCAGCGCTATACATGGACAAATACAGCCTGGCAAAGCCGTTTTGAAGCGTTGCGGGTGAATCTTAATCCGGTCTGGCGACGTCTTCCGGACAGAGAAAAACGACGTCTTATGGGCCATCTGGGGGCGTTCTGGTCTCTTGCGCGATACCGGGCTGCTCCGCAAACATATGCGATGGCAACGCAGCTTCAGAGCTCAGGGCAATTAAAGCTTCTTGCCGGGCGCATTGTGCATATCTCAGCTGTGGGTAAAACTGGTCGGCTTGCCGCTCATCTGGCTTCTGGTGGGCGGTTGCAAGCAGACAGGATTGTGAATTGTACGGGCATGGGGCGCGAACAATTAGTGGCGGATATGATTGCCAAAGGCGTGGTGAAGGCTGACGCATTTGGTCGTGGTCCGGGTCTTGGCAAAAATTTGCAGCTATGCACGCCGTCTGGCCATCCCTACCCCGCGGCCTATGCCTTGGGCCCCGTAACCGCAGGCAGTGAAGGTGATGTGGTCGGCGCGACCACGATCTCGCGCCAGGCAGCTGTTCTGGCACGGCACATACAAAACACTGGATCGTAAAAACAACAGCACAAACAGCTGTGCGGATGTGACTTTCATCTGGACGTTGCCCGCTTCAGGCTTAAATATAGGGCAGGTTTATAATCGACGACCCAAAGGAAAAAATAATATGGCTATTCGGTATCTCAAAGAGAGTAAGTCTCAGTCTGAGCGCAGAGAAGATGATGCAAAAGTAAAGGCAATTGTTGAGGATACGCTTGCTGATATTGAAGCGCGCGGCGATGCAGCCATCCGCGAGCTATCTGAAAAATTTGATCACTACTCACCTGCGTCATTCAGATTATCTGAACAGGAAATACAGGCGCTGATCGCTGAGGTGAGCCCGCGCGATCTTGATGATATCCGTTTTGCTCAGGATCAGGTTCGCCGCTTTGCTGAGGCACAGCGTGCCTCTATGACAGATATCGAAGTTGAAACCATGCCAGGGGTGATTCTGGGGCATAAAAATATACCTGTACAGTCCGTGGGCTGTTATGTGCCTGCCGGTAAATTTCCGATGGTGGCATCAGCGCATATGTCTGTTTTGACCGCATCAGTTGCGGGGGTGCCGCGCATCATCGCTGCCACACCTCCGTTTCAGGGCAAGCCGAATGCGGCTGTTGTTGCAGCTATGCATATGGGCGGTGCGCATGAAATTTATGTGCTTGGCGGTATGCAGGGTATTGGGGCAATGGCTTTAGGCACAGAGACTATTGATCCTGTTCATATGCTGGTGGGGCCAGGCAATGCGTTTGTGGCTGAAGCCAAACGCCAGTTGTTTGGTCGGGTGGGGATTGATCTGTTTGCAGGGCCAACAGAAACCATGGTCATCGCAGATGAAACTGTTGATGCTGAAATGTGTGCGACTGACCTTCTGGGTCAGGCAGAGCATGGCTATAACTCACCTGCTGTTTTGCTCACTAATTCTGAAACCCTCGCCCGCCAGACAATGGATGAAATTGACCGGCTGCTGACCATTCTTCCTACTGCTGAGACAGCGTCAGTGTCTTGGGAAGAATATGGCGAGGTGATCGTCTGTGATAGTTATGAGGAAATGTTGCAGATGGCAGATGAAATTGCCTCAGAACATGTTCAGGTGATGACAGACAGAGATGACTGGTTCCTGGAACATATGACCTGTTACGGGGCGTTATTCCTGGGGCCACGTACGAATGTGGCAAATGGGGACAAGGTTATCGGCACAAACCATACGTTGCCGACGAAAAAAGCAGGCCGCTATACAGGTGGGCTCTGGGTTGGCAAATTCTTGAAGACACATTCCTATCAAAAAGTCACCTCAGATGAAGCAGCTGCTGAAATTGGGGCCTACTGTTCACGGCTGTGTATGCTGGAAGGCTTTGTCGGTCATGCCGAACAGGCCAATGTGCGGGTACGCCGATATGGCGGGCGTAATGTGGCTTATGGAACAGCTGCAGAATAGAGGATTGTGAAGATGGAACTGCCAAAAACACCGAGCTTTCGATTAGAAGGAAAACGGGCCCTGGTTACCGGGGCTTCATCTGGTATTGGCCTTGCCTGTGCGGTTGCTCTTGCTGAAGCGGGGGCTGAGGTGATTGCGGCAGCGCGCTCAGAAGACAAGCTGGCTGAACTGGTTGATGCGGCACAAAATCAAGGGCTGAACATGACAGCTTGTGCGCTGGATGTCTCTGACCTCGACGCAATGGCAGAGACATTGAACAGGCTGGGCCGTTTTGATGTTCTGGTGAATTCGGCTGGCATGGCCCGTCACGGGCTGGCAGCAGATACCAAAGCTGATGATTTTGATGCGGTGATGGCGGTCAATCTGCGCGGGGCCTATTTCCTTGCGCAGCAGACAGCCAACCAGATGATCGCTGCTGGTACTGGCGGGTCGATTATCAATATTTCTTCACAAATGGCCCATGTCGGCGGCATTGAACGGTCGGTCTATTGTGCGTCCAAATCAGCTGTTGAAGGATTTACAAAGGCAATGGCGATTGAATGGGGCCCGCATCAGATCAGGATCAACACTGTCTGCCCAACCTTTGTGCGGACAGCGCTGACAGAATCAACTTTCCAAAATCCAGAGCGCCGCGCCTGGATTGAAGAAAAAATTAAACTTGGCCGGGTTGGCGCGGTAGAAGATATGATGGGCGGCGTGGTGTTTCTGGCCTCAGATGCGGCGGCTCTGATCACGGGCACAAGCCTGCTTATCGATGGCGGGTGGACAGCAGACTAAATCACGTCCCTTTTAAGGGATGGTTACGCCCAGCTCAACTGAAATGGCGTTCAGCTGATCGGCAATGGTCTGATTCAGCTCTATACCATGCTGGCGTGCGGCGGCGCGTTTTGCCCGTTCTGGATCACCTGGAATCAGCACTGGCTGGCCGGGTTGGCGAGGGGCGGTCTCGCGGATAGAGGTGATGAAATCTGAAACCTCTGCAGCGATATGATCGTCAGTATTCAGCCTTTGCGGATCAAGCACAATAGACAGCATCCCATTACAAAATGGCCGCTCATGCGCGTTTGTGCCAGCTCCGGTCAGCGCGCCGGCAAGAAGCTCACAGGCCAGACCAAGCCCAGACCCTTTATGCTGACCAAAGGTTTGTATGGCCCCGTCTCCCGCCCGTGGATCAGGAACATTTCCTGTTGCGGTTGGCCCATAAATGGTCGCAGGTATTTGCGAATCCTGACCCTGGCCGTCAACCATGGCATCTGTGGGCAAGGCAGAACCGGTTTTCTGACTGACCAGAATTTTACCTTCTGCCACCCGGCTGGTGGCAAAATCCAAGATGAAATGTTCGCTGCCATTATGGTCTGTTTGATGCGGCAGACCTATTGCCACAGGTGCGGTGGAAATCCGGGCTTGCTTGCCCCCAAAGGGCGCAACGATGCGGGATCCGGCAACAGTGACGAAATGAACAGATACAAGGCCCTTATCGGCCAGCAATTCGGCCCAGCCGCCGATACGGCCCAAATGTCCTGCATTCCGTAGGCCGATAATCCCAAGTCCATTATCTCGGCATAACTCTTCTGCCAGCCTGACGACCTCATGCCCCAAAACCTGACCAAAGCTGAACAAACCATCAATCAGGCGAAGATTACCTGCCTCAACCAAAGTTTCGTATCCGCAAACCGGACGCACAGTTCCTTCTTTGATATAGTCAATATATCGGGGAACCCGAACAATGCCGTGACTGGGATGTCCGCTGGCATCAGCATCTACCAGATGCACAGCGATTAATCCGGCCTCATTTGAAGGACAGCCAGCCTGCTCAAATATATCTGTAAGCCAGCTTGTGATGCTGTTTATCTCTATCAGCATATTTTTGCTCCTCTTTTATGTCTGGCTGTTTGTTTACCCGGTCATGACAGCATGCTTGGCTGCCTGAAACCCGTTCTCCAGCCTGTCAAAAGCTTCATTCAGAATGGTTTCATCCTGAGCATAACACAGCCTGAGATAGCCTTCTCCTGCCGGCCCAAAAGCAAGCCCAGGGGCCAGACCCACTTTTGTATGGTGAAGGACAGCATGGGCAAATCCTAAACTGTCTGTCAGACCTGCAACCGAAAAAAAACAATAGAACGCCCCATCAGGTTCAATGAATGAAATCTCACCAAGGCCCTGCAGGCGGGTGCGGGTCAAGGCCAGCGCGGCTTTCAGCCTGTCCTGTAACAGCCTGACCTCGCTCTCTCCCTGTTCAATCATGGCTAGCCCCGCATCCTGGATAAAGCCTGCAGGACAGGCGATATTGAACTCGGTTAGCTGAGCCAAGGTCTGTTCTAGAGCGGCAGGAGCGGTAATCCAGCCCAGCCGCCAGCCTGTCATCGACCAGGCTTTGGAAAAGCTGTTGATCGAAATTAACCTGTCCTCTTCTTCAGCCAGGTGCTGAAAATTGGGCGCGACCGTATCATGCTGATACAGCCGGGCATAGACGTCATCAGCGATAATCCAGATCCCTTTTTTGCGGCAATGATCCAGGATCACACGCTGCCCTGCTGCCGAACATACCCATCCGGTCGGATTATTGGGTGAGTTAATCAGCAAGGCTTTGGTGTCATCTGTCAATTTTGCCAGAAGCTGGTCCATATCCAGATGCCAGCGGCCATTTTGGGCGGTTAGTGTTATGCTATCAATTTTGCCGCCGGCGATACGGAAACTTTCTGCCAGATTTGGCCAGACAGGCTCAACACATACCACTTTGTCTCCGACATCCATCAGCGCCAGTGCGGTCAGCGCCAGCCCCTGCATGCCAGAGGCGGTCACGGTAATATTCTGGCGTGTCTTTTTGCTGCCATACAGCTTGTTTACATAATTACACAGCGCGTCTCTGAAATGGGGTTTGCCGCTATTTGGCTGGTAGAAATGATCCCCGCTGTCCAGTGCAGCGTTCGCCGCGGCCACAGCAATTTGTGATGTTGGCCACTGCCCCTCACCAAACCAAAGCGGAATGATATCCTCCATCAACATGCCCTTTTCAGCAATTTCCCTGATCAGGCTGGAACGAAGATGATAAGCGCGTCTGCTGGTCTGGTGCATGATGATACGTTGATAACAGGAAAACTCATAAAATAAGGGCTCTGTGCCAGTGTGCCGAAAAACAGACAATGATGACAAGCAAAAAGCCGGAAATCTATAATCCTGTTTCGCGCTGGCCAGTGGTTTCAAATTTTACGCGTGACTTTCAGCTTGTCCGGCCTATATCCTGAACAGCGAATGTGAAGTGAAAAGACCAAACCTTTTTTCAGTGATGAGGGAGTATCATGGGACGTTTTGTTTGTGCAGAAACACCAGGAAATGCGGATGTATTGCAGCTCAGGGACCGGCCAACCCCGACGCCAGGAGCTGGCGAAATTGTGATTTCACAAACAAAGATAGGCCTGAATTTTCTGGATGTTTACCAGACATCTGGTCTGTATCCGTTTCCAGAAAATGATGTTTTTGTTCCCGGAAATGAAGCAGCTGGCCGCATCATTTCTGTTGGCGAAGGCGTCAGCCATCTGTCTGTAGGTGACCGGGTCGGTTATCCCATGCATGTCGGGGCTTTTGCTGAAGAACGGGTGATCCCCGCAGATCGGGTCGTCAAGCTTCCTGATGATATAAGTGATGATATGGCCGCTGCTTCCATGCTGAAGGGGATGACGGTTGAATATCTTTTGAATCAATCTGTGCCGTTACAATCAGGCGACACAGTTCTGTTTCACGCCGCAGCAGGCGGTGTTGGACTGCTGGCGGGCCAGTGGATGAAAGCGATGGGTGTAGAGGCTATCGGCACAGCAGGTTCGCCGGAAAAAGTTGAGATGGCAAAACAGGCAGGTTATGCCCATGTGATTAACTATACAGATACTGACTTTGTTGATGCGGTGATGGACATCACAAGCGGTAAAGGTGTGCGGGCAGTTTATGATTCTGTTGGCAAGGATACCTATCCCGGGTCATTGAAGGTTATCCAGAATTGCGGATATTTCATTTCTTTTGGTCAATCCAGCGGCCTGGCAACAGACTTCAAGCTGGGGGATTTGGCGGCAAACGGATCACTGTATGCCCAGAGGCCAACATTGGCCACCTATATTGCCACAGCTGACCAGCTGGCAGAATCTGCTGACAATCTGTTTGAAATGCTGCGGTCCGGCAAGGTCAGCGTGTCTGTTAACCAGCGCTTTGATCTGGCTGAAGCTGCAGATGCATTCCGGGCGCTGACCGGCCGCAAAACAACAGGCGTGACCCTGTTGGAGACAGGCTTGTGATCACGGGCACCGTAAATTGTGCAGGCTCACCCCTCCAGCGGAAATGAAGTCAGCCGTCCTAAACCATAAAGAAGAGGTGTTTTGTCATAATCGGTCAGATGACGCACCTCGCCAACAATGATGTCATGGTCACCACCTGGATAGCGGGCCCAGACCCGACATTCAAAAATCGCTGCCGCGCCGTGGATAAGCGGCACGCCAAATGCTGATAAAGACCAGTCAATTGCGGTAAATCTGTCTTCCTGTGCAGAAGCGAATGTTTGGCTGACTTCTGCCTGGTGGGCAGACAGGATATTGACCGCGAATTTATCTGCTTGTCTGAAATCCTCAAAGCAAGCGGCTTCCAGCCCGATACTCCATAAAATCAGAGGCGGGGTCATTGATACCGAATTGAATGAGCTGATGGTCATTCCTATGGGCTGCCCGCTGGCTGAAACAGTTGTGGCCACGCCAACACCTGTTGGAAAGCGGGACAAGGCTTTGCGAAACAAATTGTGGTCCAACGGCTGTGCGGCGGGGCTGTCGTTCATCTGATAACGGTCTTTCTTATCTAAGCCTGCAGATAAAAGAAACCTCTGCAGCATCGTTCTGATAACTTATCGTCTTCTGTATCTGACACATAGATACAGTTATCTGCGTTTCAAGGCTTTATTTTTTTGTTGATAGCCGAAGGTATTTATCTTTTGATGACGATAAAGACAGAAATATTCGTCTGCATAAGGCACTCAGCAAAGAGCAGATACATGAAGTGGTGTGTCCGGGAGGGGATAAATGACAGCACGGCAGGATAAGGTCGGCATTGTCGGCATAGGGGATATGGGCAGTGGTTTGGCGAAAAATCTGTTGCTGAATGGCTTTGATGTATGTGGATTTGATCTCAGCTCAGACCGGATGAAAAATTTTACGGCTATGGGCGGCCGGCCTGCCGCCAGCCTTGCTGAGGTCGCAACAGATGCGCGGGCCGTTTATGTCATGGTCATGACCGGGGCTCAGGCTCAGGCCGTGATCTTTGATGATGGAGGTCTTGCTGACAATTTGCCTGAAGGCAGCGTGATAATCCTCACTGCCACAATAAAGCCAGCTGAAGCAGAAGCGATTCACACCCGCCTTGCCGGACGAGGCTTGTCCTTAATCGATAGTCCGGTCAGTGGCGGGTTTCCGGGGGCACAGTCCGGCACGCTGACTATGATGGCTGCAGGAAGCGATGATGATATGGCTAAATCTGGAGATATCATGCAGGCTGTGTCGAAAACCATTCACCATGTAGGGGATGCTGCCCCCAAGGGCCAGATTGTGAAAGCCTGTCTGCAATCGCTGATCGGGTCTATATTTTCTGCCACATTCGAAGCATCTGTTCTGGCGGCAAAAGCAGGTGTGTCGGGTCAGACCTTGTTTGATGTGTTTTCAACATCCGGGGCGGGATGTGGGGTTGCAAATTCAGCTCTGGAAAATATCATTGACCGCCAATTCCACGGGACAGGAAGCCATATCACCACCATGCATAAAGATCTGACGATTTCGCTTGCCTTTGCAGAACAGCTTGGGGTGCCGATGCACACCGCTGCAACGGCCATGCAGTTATTTCACGCTGGCAAGACAAAATATCCAGATGGCGATAATTGGATCGTTACACGGGTTCTGGAAGAAATCGTAGGTGCTGAGCTGCACCGCACAGCAAAATAAAAGGAGGCTGATATGAAGCTGGGTGTAATTTGTGATGGTATCAGCCGTGATTTGGCACATACGCTGAATGTGATGGATGAGTTTGGTCTTGATTATGCTGAATTACAGTTTGTCTGGGACCGCGAGGTCGGCGATCATGACGCAGGGGAAATTGCGAAAATAAAAGAGCTGCTGGCAGCTCATAATAAGCCTGTCTCTTGCCTGTCCAGGCATATTTTTGCTGGCCTGACCACCGCGTCTCGTGCAGGCGATGCAGAACATACACGCCATATGGATTATCTGAAACGCGTGATAGATATGGCGCATGAGCTGGACTGTCCTTTGGTGCGGATCATGACCTCAAAAAAAGAACAGATTTTGTGGGGTATGAACGGGGCAGAACAATGGAATGTGGCGAAAGGGGCGTGGGAGACCTTGCCGCCTCTGATCGCCCCTGCAGTTGACCTTGCCCGTGCAGAAGGCATTACATTGGTTGTGGAAACAGGCAATGGCACCATGGTGAACTCCAATTATACCGCGGTAAAGCTGATTGATGCGCTGGATGCGAAGGATGTTTTGAAAATTTTGTGGGATCCGGCCAATAACTGCTGGTGTCATGAACTGGCCTGGCCAGACGGGTTTGAAACCGCCAAAGAGGGTTATTTGGGGCATATCCATATCAAGGATGTTCAGGTCGACACGCCTAAAGCCACGCTGGAGGTTCGCCAGATGGGTACAGGCCAATTGGCTGATTTATTTGACCCGATGGCAAAGGGGCTGCGCGATATTGGTTATGACGGGGTGATTTCTTTTGAAAGTGTATATCATCCGGGTAATGGCAATTTTGAAGAGGGTTTCAGATCAAGTATTGATCTGTTCAAGCAGCATTTTGCCTGAGCCGGCTAAGGCACAGTAAGAAGATGAGGTGAGATAATGGTGACGGGTTTGAATCGCTATTTTGATTTGACAGGCAAAACGGCCCTGATAACAGGGGCCACCCGCGGTATCGGCTTTGGGCTGGCCGCAGGACTGGCTGAGGCAGGTGCGCATGTGATCCTCAATGGCCGGGACAACAGCAAGCTGGCCACGGCAAAGGACCGGCTTCAGCAGATTTGTGTCTCAGCAGATAGTCTCAGCTTTGATGTGCGGGATCAGGCCGCGGTGGCGCAGGCAATTGACCGTTATGAGACGCAATCAGGCCCAATTGATATTCTGATTAATAATGCAGGCATTCAGCACAGACAAGCGTTGGAAGATTTTGCGCCTGAAGCCTTCCAGGATGTGATGGCGACCAATGCAACGGCTTTATTCTATCTCAGCCAGGCCGTTGCGCGTCACATGAAAAAGCGCGGTCATGGTAAGATTATCAATATCGCCTCTATCATGACCAAAATGGCGCGTCATCATGTCGGGGCCTATGTGACGGCAAAAGCAGCTGTTGGCGGACTGACACGGGCGATGACATCTGAATGGGCAGGATATGGGATCAATTGCAATGCGATCGGCCCAGGTTATATTTCGACCGAACTGACGCAAAAGTTGTTTGAAGACAAGGCTTTTAGTGATTGGCTGATCGCGGCCACGCCGGCGGGCCGGTGGGGTGAGGTTGATGATCTGGTTGGTGCGGCTATTTATCTGGCGGCACCCGGATCAGATTTCATGCATGGCCAGATTTTATATATTGATGGCGGTATGACGACCACAGTCTGAACTCCGGGCTGCTGGTCAGTCAGTCAATCAGATGTTTGCATTCTGGAACCGGTGTGGTCACTTTGCCTTCAGAAAAAAACCGGATCAGGTTTTCCACAGTCAAATCACCCATAGCCTGGCGGGTTTCAACGGTGGCTGAGCCAATATGCGGGGTCAGCACGACATTATCCATCGCAAGCAGCACCTCAGGGACATGTGGCTCTTTTGCAAAAACATCAAGGCCTGCAGCTCCCAATCGGCCATCTTGAAGAGCGGCGACCAGCGCATCCTCTTCAACAACAGACCCCCGGGCTACATTGATTAAAATGCCGTCAGGGCCCAGGGCATTTATCACCTCTTCTGTCACCAGCTTGTGGGTTGCTGCCCCGCCAGGGGTAATCACAATCAGGGCGGTGACATCCTGTGCCATGCTGACCAGTTCAGAATAATAACGATGGGGGCTGTTTTCACGTTCTGATCTGGCGTGATATGACACAGCGCAGCTAAAGGCATCTAGCTTGGCGGCGATCGCCTGGCCAATCCGCCCATAACCCAACAGGCCAACCGTCATGCCGTCAACAGACCGGCTCAGCGGCGTATTGCCTTTCTTTGACCAATTGCCCTCTCGGATATAGCGGTCATTCACCAGCAATTCACGACAGACAGCCATCAGCAGCATCAGGGCTGTTGTCGCCACTTCTTCATTCAGAACATCAGGTGTATGCGTAACAAGAATATTTCTACCCGCGGCCTTTGTGATATTAATCGCGTCATAACCCACACCATAATTTGAGATGATTTTGACCGCGGTCAGCCTGTCCAGAATTTCATCTGGCACTCCATCATGGCCAGAGGTTGTGATCGCCTCAATTGATGTGGCATTGGCAGTCAGAAACGCCTCTATATCTGTAATGTCATCCAGATAATGACAGCTGAAAGCAGCGGCAAGCGCCTCTGCCATTCGGGGTGTGATTTCACCAATAATTAACAGCCCTGGCTTCATGGCGCTCTCCCTGTGTTGAGAAAAATCTGTTTACAGATTATTTTGCCGCAGCAATTCAAGATAGATGGCAGAATGATCTGTATTGGCTCCGTCCATTTCTTCGACCAGGCTGGTGTAACGCGCCTGCATCTGTTCTGTCAGGGGCAGAACAAGGTTATGCTGGCCGGATTCCTCCAGCGCGTTATTGATATCTTTCAGCTGCATTTTGGTCAGCCCGCCAGGTTCAAAATTGCCTGTTGTCATGCGCTCGCCATGTTGCTGCAGAATGACTGAATCCGCAAAACCGCCTTTTAAGGCATCACGGATAGCTGCAGGATCAGCGCCGCCTTTTTCTGCCAGCAGCATCGCTTCTGCAACAACACCAATTGTTACCGCAACGATGGTTTGATTCGCCAGTTTCGAAAGTTGCCCGGCTCCATCAGGCCCGACACGCACGGGCCGGCCCATTGCAGACAGAACCGGAACAGCATTTTGATATACCGCATCTTCACCACCTGCCATTATGGCCAGGCTGGCGGCTTCTGCTCCTTTTGTGCCGCCGGACACAGGCGCATCCAGATGCCTCAGCCCGCGTTCACGCATCAGTTCTGCATGCTTGCGGGCTTCACGGGGCTTGATAGAGCTCATATCTATCAGCGTGGCCCCTGGTTTCATTTGGCCGGCCAGGTCCTGCTCAAAGAACAACTTATGAACGGTAGCCCCATCGCTCAGCATGGTAATGACAATATCTGCGTGCGCTACGGCCTCTGCGGCTGTTTCCGGAACGTCCGCACCATCACTGCGCAACGCTTCTGCCTTCGCCAAAGTTCGGTTCCAGGCCGCCAGGGAAAATCCGGCATTCAGGATATTCCTGGCCATATGGCTGCCCATCAGTCCAGTTCCCAAAAAGGCTATTTTCATATCTGATGACATTGTCATTACCTTTATTTCTGCTGCTTCATTTCTTCCTGTCTTGTCTGGCCGGACAGCAGCTTAACGGTCCTGACCGACAAGCTGTTTTTGCTGGCCCAGACCTTCAATCCAGACATCCATGACATCACCTTCCTTCAGATAAACCGGTTCTGGTTTCATGCCCATACCCACACCAGGAGGCGTCCCTGTTGAGATCACGTCACCTGGCTGCAGGGTCATCATCTGAGAGAGGTGAGAGATACATTCAGCAACAGTAAAAATCATAGTGGACGTATTACCAGTTTGCATCCGCTGGCCATTCACATCCAGACCCATATTTAGATTTTGCGGGTCCGCAATTTCATCTGCTGTGACCAGCCATGGGCCGATTGGGCCAAAAGTGTCACAAGACTTTCCTTTGGTCCATTGACCGGTCAGCTTGGTCTGGAAGTGGCGTTCTGAAACATCATTAGACACAAAATAACCTGCCACATAATCAAGGGCCTCCTCTACAGAGACATATTTACAAGGCGTACCAATCACAACGCCCAGCTCGACTTCCCAGTCTGTGTGGGTTGACCCGCGTGGTAGCATCACTGTGTCATTCGCGCCGACGACAGCTGATGTGGCTTTCATGAATAAAATTGGATGTTCTGGGATGGCCGCTCCGGTTTCCGCAGCATGATCTGAATAATTCAGACCGATACACATGAATTTACCAATGCCGCCAACACAGGCCCCCAGACGTGGTGAGCCGCCAACAACAGGCAGGCTGGTGGGGTCCAGTGCGCTCAGCTTGGCCAGGCTCTCTTTTGACAGGGCTGCACCGTTAACATCATCTAAATGGGCGGACAAATCACGCAGCTGACCATCTGTATCGATCAGACCCGGTTTTTCCTGTCCCTGATTACCATATCTTACCAATTTCATTTTTATCTCTCCTCATCCTTATGCGGTATAAATTAGCTGAAAATATTTTAGTGATTGTCCCGTGGCACACCTTTGGTGCGGGCAATCGATTTATAGTCGGGAGCATCACGCAGGACCATGCCTTCAGAAAAAGGTGTGACCATTTCACGGAAATATTGTTGCCACGGGCTCTGGCTGTCTGGAGAGGCAAAACCACCTTGGGCGGCCAGTTCCTCACGGCGTGCGGCCAGCTCATCATCACTGATCAGTATATCAGCTGTGCATTTATTCATATCGATACGAATCTGGTCACCAGAGCGTAACAGGGCGAGGCCGCCACCTGCGGCTGCTTCTGGTGACGCATTCAAAATTGAAGGTGAGCCTGATGTCCCAGACTGGCGGCCATCGCCAATACAAGGCAGTTCGGCCACACCTTTTTTGATCAGATAAGCAGGGGGGCGCATATTTACCACCTCTGCACCACCAGGATATCCAATTGGTCCGGCCCCGCGCATGACCAGAATAGAGTTTTCATCCATATTCAGGCTTTCATCATCAATCCGGTGATGAAAATCCTCTGGTCCGTCAAAAACAAAGGCGGTTCCTTCAAATGCGTTTATATCATCAGGGTTAGACAGATACCGGTCAGCAAATGCCTGGCTGATCACGCTGGTTTTCATAATCGCACTGTCAAACAGATTACCTTTCAGATTGATAAAGCCAGCAGCCTGTTTCATTGGCTTGTCGACCGAAAAAATCACCGCTGCATTTTTAATTCTGGCTTCAGCACAATTCTGGCCGATGGACTGTCCATTTGCAGTAACCGCGCCTGGATGTGGCAATAAATTATGACGCATCATTTCAGCAACAACAGCTGGCACGCCGCCAGCGCGATGGTAATCCTCACCCAGATATTCACCAGCGGGCTGAAGATTGACCAATAATGGTATCTGATGGCCGACGGCCTGCCAGTCATCATTGGTAAGGGGGACACCCAAATGCCGGGCGATCGCGTTTAAATGGATTGGCGCATTGGTTGACCCGCCAATTGCTGAATTGACTGCGATGGCGTTTTCAAACGCCTGTCGTGTCATAATGTCAGATGGTTTCAGATCATCCCACACCATATCGACAATACGTGCACCTGTCTCATAGGATATCTGGCCACGTTCGCGATAAGGGGCAGGAATCGCCGCAGAACCCGGTAATTGCATCCCCAAAGCTTCTGCCAGAGAATTCATAGTCGTGGCTGTGCCCATCGTATTGCAATAGCCTGTTGACGGGGTAGATGATGTCACCAGATCCAAAAAGCCATCATCATCAATTTCACCAGCAGCCATCAATTGACGCGCTTTCCAGACGATGGTCCCTGAACCTGTCCGTTCCCCATCATGCCAGCCATTCAGCATAGGTCCGACAGACAGTGCAATGGCCGGAATATCCACTGTGGCAGCGGCCATCAACAGCGCTGGTGTGGTTTTATCACAGCCGATCATCAGTACAACACCATCAATCGGGTAACCATAAAGGCTTTCCACCAGGCTGAGATAGGCTAAATTCCTGTCCAGCATCGCGGTTGGGCGTTTGCCGGTTTCCTGAATCGGATGAACCGGAATTTCCATTGGCACACCACCAGCAGATATAATCCCGTCCCGTACACGTTTCGCCAGCTCTAAATGATGGCGGTTACAGGGTGATAAGTCAGATCCGGTCTGGGCAATACCAATAATCGGCTTGCCTGCTCTCAGCTCGTCTCTGGTCAGTCCGTAATTCAGATAGCGTTCTGTATAAAGAGCGGTCATTTCTGCATCATCTGGGTTATTGAACCAGAGACGCGAACGCAGGTTTTCAGGTTTGATTTTACGATCTGCCATTTTTTTACCTATTCATTATGGAACGAGTTAAACATATTGGGGAATGCTGTGTGGTCTTTGTGCCTCATCAGCCTGACCAACCACCGTCAATGACATGGGGCTGTCCGGTGATAAATGCACTCTCATCAGAAGCAAGATAGACGACCAAAGCGGCGATTTCCTCTGGTTGGGCAATCCGGCCCATGGGCTGGCGCGCAACAAAAGCTCTCATCGCGGCCTCATAATCACCTGTGGCGCGCAGCCTGTCGTGCAGGGACGGGCTGTCAACGGTCCCAGGGCAAATGGCATTACACCTTACCCCGGTGGTGATGTAATCATTGGCAACTGACTTTGTCAGCCCTAAAACAGCTGCTTTGCTGGTGCCATAAATAAAGCGGTTTGGGGCGCCAATAATTGAGGACAAGGCAGAAGACATATTGATGATAGACCCCGTGCCGCGGTCCAGCATGCCGGGCAGAGCGGCGCGAATTGTGCGGAACATTGAACGGACATTCAGATCAAAGGCAAAATCCCAGTCTTCATCTGTGGCATCCAAAATAGTGCCATGATGTACAAATCCTGCACAGTTGAACAGAATATCAGGATCTGCCTTCGCTACGCCCTGTTTCACTGAGCCTGTGTCGGTGGCGTCCATCTCAAACACATCTATATTCTGGTGTCCCTCCTCAGCAAGTGAGGCCAAGGTGTCTGCATTTATATCAGTTGCAAACACATAAGCGCCTTCATTTGCCATCGCCAGGGCAGATGCCCGTCCAATGCCCTGACCAGCAGCAGTGACCAATGCTGTTTTGCCGGCTAGTCTTTGCCCTGAAGGTGATGCGACCATAATCTGATATCCTCTAGCGTTTTTTGCAGCGTTCCTGTTAGCCAAGTTGACTAATTCCGTGCGTTGCGAATAAATGTCTATAGTAATGTTGGTTATCTGAAATATAATGACAGATTGCTAAAAATTGAAAACAGTAATTCGTGAAGCAAACACTTATTTGGTAAAATTTGAAGGAAAGATGAATGCGTGTATTGATTATGGGTGGGGCAGGGATGGTTGGCCAGAAATTACTGCGCCGAATTATATCTGGCCAGTCAGGGTTAGCGTCTGTTTCTGAAATTTATTTGCATGATATCGTTTCTGCCCACATTCCTGAGGGAGCTGACAATTGCACGGTTATGGTTGGCAATGTTGCTGATCCGGCTGAGGCCCAGAAGCTGGCAGATTTAAAACCTGATTTGATTTTTCATCTGGCGTCAATTGTGTCAGGTGAGGCTGAGCTTGAGTTTGAAAAAGGCTGGCAGATCAATATGTCCGGGGCCTGGAGCTTGCTGGAAGCACTCAGACATCATCATCAGGCCAGCGGCGGCGACTATCGGCCGAAAATCATTTTCACGTCATCAATTGCGGTGTTTGGTGCGCCGTTCCCTGAAAAAATATCAGATGAGTTTTTCTGTACGCCGCAGACCTCTTATGGTGCGCAAAAGACGATTGTAGAATTGCTTTTATCTGATTACAGCCGCAAGGGGTTTGTTGATGCGCTGTCTATCCGCCTGCCCACTATCTGTGTTCGTCCGGGTAAGCCAAATTTAGCTGCCTCTTCGTTCTTTTCCGGTATTATCCGTGAACCGCTGAACGGGGCAGAAGCGATACTGCCTGTAAAAGATGATGTGCGGCATTGGCATGCTTCACCTCGATCTGCTGCCCGGTTCCTTACTCATGCCGCCAGCCTTGACCTGGCCCCGTTAGGCAGCCGCCGGTCGTTAAATATGCCAGGGGTGTCTTGTACAGTTGCTGAACAGATTGAGGCCTTGCGGTCTGTTGCTGGCAATGATGTGATCAAGCTGATCAAACCAGAGCTGGATGACCGGATTGTCCAGATTGTTGCCGGCTGGCCGCGCAATTTTGACCCGCAACGGGCCCGTGATCTCGGCTTTGAAAGTGAAGCTGATTTTGAGGAGATCATCCGCATTTATTTAGAAGATGATCTGCCCCTTGCATCAGCATAAAAGGATAACAGGGGTAAGGCCCGGTTCAGCGGCCCATCCATCCCCCATCCACGGTCAGAATTTCGCCATTGACGTAATTTGATGCCGCAGAAGCCAGAAACACAACAGGTCCTGCAAAATCCTCAGGTGTGCCCCAGCGGCCCTGAGGGATGCGCTCAAGAATCGCCTCATAGCGGTCTTCATCATTTCGCAGAGCTTCGGTATTGTCTGTGGCGATATAGCCAGGGGCGATAGCGTTTACATTCACGCCTTTTGATGCCCATTCATTGGCCAGGGCTTTGGTCAATTGGCCAATCCCGCCCTTGGACGCAGAATAACCTGGCACGGTAATCCCGCCTTGAAAGGTCAGCAGTGAGGCAGTGAAAATGATTTTGCCTGATCCTCTTTTGACCATGCCTTTGCCAATTTCGCGGCTGAGCAGGAATTGGGCAGATAAATTCACTTCTATTACCTCATCCCACCAGGCGTCAGGGTGTTCGGCAGCAGGTTTACGTTTGATCGTGCCTGCATTATTGACCAAAATATCAGGGACGATGCCGCGTGCATGAAGTTCAGCGGTAAAATCATTCAGGTCGGTGCGATTTGAAAAATCGCAAGTAAAGCCAGTGAAACTGCGTCCCATAGCGGTGACGGCCTGTTCCACCGCACTGCCTTCTTTTTCTAACGATGCGGAAACGCCGATGATATCTGCACCGGCGGCTGCCAGGGCTTCTGCCATACCGCGGCCGATACCGCGCTTGCATCCTGTCACCAGGGCTGTTTTTCCGGTTAGGTCAAATAAGCTATCAACTGACATCTTGTTCTAGGCTCCCACTTTAATCAGGCTTTTCAGGGCGGTTGGGCTGGCATCCAGCTCTTCAAAGGCAGACTGAATAGCGATTAATGGGCTGACATCCGTAATCACAGTATCTGCGTCCACACCGCCTGATGTAATGATCAAAATCGCTTTTTCGTAATCTTCTTTTTCATAGACGCGCACACCGATCAGCTCCAATTCGCGCCAGAAAAAACGGAACATATCAATTTCGGGATTCTGCGCATGTATGGCGACCATGACAATCCGGCCTTTGGTTGCTGCACAGGCTGTCATCGCCTCAACGCCGGCTTGTGTGCCGGATACTTCAAACACCACATCTGCGCCCTTATCTTTGGTGCGGGCATTAATGGCGTCTGCTAAATCCACATCTTTTGGATTAAGGGTCTCAAATCCTAATTTTTCAGCAATTGCCAGCCGACTTGGGTTGACCTCTGAGATCACCACTTTGCCGCCAGCATCTCTGGCCACCATTGCAACCAGAACACCAATTGGCCCGCCCCCGATCACTAGCACATCTTCACCCGCAACAAGACGGGACAGCCTGACATCATGACAGGCTACCGCAACAGGCTCAATCAGGGCGGCATGGTCCATCCGGATATCATCAGGCAGGCGGTGCAATGTATGTGCAGGCACAACCCAGATTTCCTGCATGGCGCCGTCTGTATCCAGGCCCAGGAATTTGAGATTATGACAGACATGCTGATGCCCGGCATCACAAGCCGGACAGGCACCACAATGATCAAGCGGGCGTACCACAACAGGCTGACCAGCAGCAAAGCCGTCTACATCAGCGCCTACTGCTGCAACTGTGCCTGACATTTCATGACCGATCACCCGCTCAAAGCCAACCCGTGCATCCATATGACCATGATAGACATGCATGTCAGTCCCGCAGATACCGCAAAACGCAATTCTGACCGCAACCTCACCCTTCCCAGGGGTGGGGATTGGCTTTCGTTCAACAGTGAATTTTTTGTCACCTCTGTATATGGCGGCATTCATGGTTTGTGGGCTCATTACAGGCCTCCTAAAAAAAACGACTGATTTTAAAGTTCAATATGGGCGGCCTTCAGCTTGTCCCAGTCAAAGCTGACTCCAATCCCCGGCACATCAGGGGCGACGGCCATATGGTCTTCAACAACCAAAGGCCGCGTTGTATATGTATCAATTGGAAAGCTGTGCACTTCCAGCCAGCCTGGATTTTTCCGGGCAGAAACCAGGCTCACATGTAATTCCTGCATGCCGTGGCTGCAGACAGGCACGCCATGTTGTTCTGATAATGCGGCCACCTGCAGCCAGCCTGTGATGCCACCACAATTTGATGCATCTGGCTGGATAAAGGACAGGCCCGCATCAGCAAATGCATATTCAAATTCATGAATGGTATGCAAATTCTCACCCATTGCCAGCGGCATACCGGTAGCCTCAGCTATTTGCTTATAGCCATGATAATCATCGGGGATAATCGGCTCTTCAAACCAGAGCAGATCATAAGGTGCAAAGGCCTGTGCGGCGGCGATAGCCTGATCCACATCCAGGGCATAATTTGCATCTACCGCAAATGCGATTTCAGGGCCGATCACAGACCGGATTGCCTTTACCCGTTCCACATCCTGCGCCAGCTCCGGCTGGCCAATTTTGATTTTTATGCCGTTAAAGCCCCGCGCCAGATAGCCTTCTGTTTGGGCCACCAGCTTTGGCAATGAAAAATTCAAATCAATACCGCCGCAATAGGCCTTACATCTGTCTGAGGTCCCGCCGGCCAGTTTCCACAAAGGTTGTCCGGCTGTTTTGCAGCGGATGTCCCACAGCGCGATATCCACAGCTGAAATGGCAAATGACGCAATGCCGCCTCTGGCCACATAATGCACATGCCATTGCATCGCCTCGTACAGCTCTTCAACTGCACGCCCGTCCTTGCCTGCCAGAAATGGCGCCAAATCATGATCGATCATGGCCTTTATCGCGCGCCCGCCACGTCCGCCTGTATAGCTATAGCCGGTCCCTTCACTGCCGTCAGACAGCCGAATGGTGACGGTGATCAGCTCAAAATGCGTATGATCGCCATGTTTGGCGTCGCTCAGCACTTCAGCAAGCGGCACATTGAATAATTGTGTGTGAACAGAGGTAATGTCAGACATGGCAATCGTTACGAGAAGAAAAAAAGGAAGGCATGGTGTACATTCCTTCCTCAGATGAAGTCAAACTGGCCTACAGCAATAACGTCACAATTGACGGCCAGATCAGCAGAACTGACAAGGCGACAAGCTGCACACAAATAAAGGGCAGGAAGCCACGGAAAATATCAGTCAGCGATATATGCGGCGGGGCCACTGATTTCAGATAGAAAGCTGCAGGACCAAAAGGTGGTGATAAGAAGCTGACCTGCATATTCATACAGAACAACACCCCGAACCATACCGCTACATATTGCGGCTCCAGCTGGCCGATAAAGCCAATTTCTTCAATCGGCAGACGTTTTACGATTGGCAGGAACACCGGAATGATCAGCAGCACAATACCCACCCAGTCCATGAACGCGCCCATGAATAACAAGATCAGCATCATTGTCAGCAAAACCAGCATTGTTGGCATTTCTGCGCCTACAATCAGCTCTGCTATATAAGACGGGCCCCCTGCTAGCGTGTATGCCCCGGCCAGTGCTGCTGCACCAATAGTAACCCAGATGATGGTCCCGGTTGAGCGCAGCGTCCGCATCAAGCTATCCCAAATCAGCTCAACAGAGGCCTCACCGCGGAACGCGGCAATGACAAATACAGCCAGTGCGCCCATACCTGCGGCTTCGGTAATACCGGTAATCCCGCCATAGATAGACCCCATCACCACACCAACAACAGTCAGAGGCGGCACCAGGCCTTTGCCATGCTTCCATCCGGTCAGTGTGCGTTCCTTGCCAAAACCGTAAAAGGACAGCGCCAGAGCGGCCACGATTGCCACGCTGAGATACAGGATATGATGGGTCATACCCAGGAAGATGGGTTCAAAATCTTCAATAGATGGATCATTCCGGCCTGTCAGTGTGTAGAAGATGGCTCTTATCAGCAGCAAGCCGCATGCACCTGAAAATACAAGGCTTAAGAAGCTGGCGAACATCAGGCCTTTTTCTGCGCCTTGTGGTTCATCTGCCCGTGGTTCCGGCAACGGGGCCAGAGACGGGTTCAGGTTTGTGCGGATGATGATATAGATGATGATAAAGCTGGCCAGCATCGCCCCGGGAATGAAAGCCCCGGTAAATAACGACTTGATGGATGTTTCGGTAATCAGGCCGAAAATAATCAGAACAATTGACGGCGGAATCATTGTGCCCAGCGACCCTGACGCACAAATCGTCCCGATGGCGAGGTTCTGATTATAGCCCAGACGCAGCATTTGCGGCAGCGCGATCAAGCCAAGCAGGACAACCTCACCACCGATAATGCCTGACATCGCTGCCATTATCACCGCCATGATAGAGGTAACAATGGCAATGCCGCCACGTACCCGGCTGAGCCAGAAATCCAGTGCGTCATACATTTCTTTGGCAATGCCTGAGCGTTCCAGCAGAGCTGCCATAAAGATAAATAGCGGCACGGATATGAGCACATATTCCGTCATCAAATCAAAGATTTTTTGCGTGAGAATATATAAAGGGCCAGTCCCCGGGCGCATCGTCAGCAACCCCTCACCAAAGCTGAACGGGTTCATCAGCAGACCTGGTTCAAACTTCATCACCATGACAAGCAGGGCCAGAACGGCAGATGCAAATCCCAGCGGCATACCAATGGCCAGCAAAAACAGCAGGCCAATAACAAGAACAAGTGAAATAGTACCGACGTCCATTAGTTTTTCCCCACACTGCGCTTAATGGCTTCAAGCTCTGTTTCATCGATCGCTTCAGCTGAATGGCTGACAGGCTCTTTGTTCCAGTCTGAAATCAAATTCAGAATAGCCTGCAGGGCAACCAGCGGAATGATGATCAGAATCATCGGCTGAATGGTTGCGGGTATAGGCGGATCAAACGCAGTTCCGAACATTTCCCACTTATAGAATTTCACCACAAATACCTGTTTATAGCTGCCAAAAACAAGGCCACAGGCAAACAGAACCAGCAAGGCAACGGAAATCACATCAAAGACTTTCTGCAGCCAGCGCGGCACAATCTCATACAGGATGAAGATGCGGATATGGCAGCGTTGCTGCATGGCATAAAAGCCAGACGTCAGGAACACAAAACCAGCGATCCATAAGGTCAGCTCATTCGCCCATAAGGTCGGGGCCTCAACCACATAGCGCAGGAACACCTCATACAGCATCACCCCTGTCATGCTGATGATCATAATCATTGACACGCGGCCAATAAAAATCGCCAGACGGTCAATTGCGCGCCAGCCTTCGAATTCCATCGGGGCACATTTCACCGTTCTGATCCCCAATGCACCAAACACAGGCAGCATCAATAGCGCAACCCAGTCTATGACATCAGTAAAGCCGCCAAACAAACCAGATAATCCGGGTGTGACATCTTTGCGGATGGCCAGCTGGCTCATCTGGTCGACCAAGCTCTGGCTCTCAGGCGGCAGAAAATCGAGAATATAATTAGGTGTATGCCATACGGCCCAACCAGCACAGACGAAAAACAAGAATGGATAGGCCCATTCCGTCAGGCTGCCTTTGCTGGTTTCAGCATCTGCAGAGTTCATATTTCCCCCCTAACATCGTGACAGCAAACCGTTCATTCAGGCGACGGGCGAACAATTTGGACATTGTTATTTGCATGTCAAACCGACTCTTCGTGACCATTAGTGAACCATAATTTTAAGAAAATTGAAAAAGAAAATCAGAAAATTTCTGTAAAAAGAGCAGGGCCAAGACTGACCCTGCTCCAGATGCTCTCAACGATATAGATCGTTAACGAACGGTCTTACTGCATTGCGCCCAGGTCAACCAGGAAGTCAACATGGCTCTTCAGCAGCGCTTTTGCTTCTGGTGTTGTGGCAAACTCTGTCCAGCCTTTCTTCACAGCAGAACGGAACTTGTTCAGCTCTTCTGGTGACCATTCATACAGGTTCACACCTTTTGCCCGCAGGACCTTTGCGTTCTGCGCGTTCTTCACTTCGTTGATTGTTGCGTTGTGAAGCGCCAGGGCGTCCATAGCAACGATCATGATCCGCTTGTGATGATCTGGCATCGCATCCCATACATCTTTACGGCAAGCCAGGTGGTCAGCAGGCATTGAATGGAAGCCTGGATAGTTTGTGTGCTTGGCAATGTCATACAGGCCCAGACCGATATTGTTGGTCAGGTTGGCAGCGTCAGCGCCGTCAATGATGCCTGTTTCCAGAGCGGTAAAGATTTCGTTGAAGTCCATCACAATCGGTGATGCGCCCAGGTTTGCGAAAACCTTAGTGGCCAGACCTGGAGGTGAACGGAACTTCCAGCCTTTAAAATCGTCTACACCGCGGATTGGTGCAGTTGATGACAGCGATTCAGGACCAGGGATCCACCAGCCAACAAATTCCATGTTGTGGGCATTATACAGATCATTAATGGCTGAACGGCCACCGCCATGCAGCATCCATGACATCTGCTGATAAGGGTTTGAATAGCCGCCCATCAGGTCGCCTGTGAACTGGAATGCAGGGTTTTTACCGGTCTGGTAAGCACCGCCTGTCATATCACAATCAAGAATGCCTGTTGCTGCTGCATCAAATGTTTCAGCTGATTTCACAACTGATGATGCATAGAACATTTCAACTTCAATGTCGCCATTTGACATTGCGGTGATGTTTTCAATGTATTCACCAGCCAGCTGACCAGACAATGTCTCTTGTGAGAAGTGTGTCTGAATTCTCAGCTTTGTTTTGGCATGGCCATCAGCATGTGCTGTGGCTACAACACCTGCTGACAGAGCTGCAACACCTGCTGCAACAGTCAGTGTTTTCAATAGTTTCATTTGTGTCCTCCCCTTAGCCAATCCACTGCGGACCAACTTTCAAGTTTAGTGAAACAATAATGGGCATAACCGTATCTGTAACTAAATATCAGGTCAATGGACTAAAACGAAATATTATGTCAAAACCCAGAGCTGTTTCCATCCCTCACCAGATTCACAGCAATTGCGGTATATGTAAGGGCTCATCAAGGGTTAGGTCCTTGACAAATGAACAGGTTCCACACCTATCATAACCAAGATGTCAATCCCATTAACACCAGATTGAAAGCGAATCCGGAGATGCTGAGTCCTTCTCAAATTGACCATTTTAATCGTGATGGCTATCTGATTGTTGAAGATGTGTTCTCACAACAAGATACGCTTGGCCCTGTTCGTGCTGAATATCAGGCACTGCTGTCGTCATTAATCTCAGATTGGGTCAGTGAAGGGCGGATGGACAGCCTGCCTGCAGATGCAGATTTTTACACCCAACTGAAACTGGCTTATCAGGCAGGCTGTGACTGGTTTCAGCCTCTGGATATTTCCCTGCCGGGGGATCGAATCACATCTCAGACCCCGATGCATTTCGGGCCTGCCGTTTTCACTATGCTGACTGATGCGCGGCTCTTGGATTGTGTGGAAAGCCTGCTTGGTCCTGAGCTCACCTCTAACCCTATTCAGCATGTGCGCCTGAAGCCGCCTGCGCCGCTGCTGTATCAGGATGAGGTGCGGGCCCATATCACCCGCACAGACTGGCATCAGGACAGAGGGGTTGCCCATGTGGAGGCAGATCAGACCAAAATGGTGACGGTTTGGATAGCGGTCACAGATGCGACTGTTGATAATGGATGTTTGCAGGTGATTCCCAAAACAGCTGATCAGGCGCTCCTGCCACATTGCCCAAAAACACAGACAGCGATCGCTGATCCCTTTATTGATGAAGCCAAGGCTGTTCCGCTTCCGGTTAAATCAGGAGGCATTGTTTTGCTTGATCCACTTGTGCCGCATTCATCACTGCCGAATCTGACAGATGAGTTCAGATGGTCATTTGATATTCGCTTCAACCGGACAGGTGATCCTACCGGGCGATCTCATTTTCCGGATTTCATTGCCCGCAGTCGCTCACATCCAGACGCTGAGCTGAAAGATTGGCGGGCCTGGCGGACAATGTGGGAACAGGCCCGTACACAGCTGGCGGGCGAAACACATATTCCGATTCACAGATGGGGCTCTGATGCGCCATTCTGCGCGTGATATCAACAGAGCGTTAAAGAACTGAAGAGTGAAAAACAGATGAGCAATTTTATCCGCCTTGATGCTGGTGATAATGTGGTGACCGTAACCACCGCCCTTGATGCCGGTACGGCTGTTGAACAGGTGACGACAACCGGCCTTGTGCCGCGCACGCACAAAATTGCCACTGCCCCAATTCAAGAAGGCGAGGCAGTGCGGAAATATGCACAAATCATCGGCTATGCCAGCACCGACATTCAGCCAGGTGATCATGTTCATACCCACAATGTTGCGTTTCGGAACACAGATGCCGATTATGAATTTGCAACAGACCTGAAGCCAGTGACATTTGTGCCTGAAGACGAACGTGACAGCTTCATGGGCTATCGCCGTGAAAATGGCAAAGTTGGCACTCGCAATTATATTGGCATTCTGACCTCAGTGAATTGCTCCGCTACAGCTGCGCGGATGATCGCCTCTGCCTTCGGTCCGGAAGAGATGGCCAAATATCCGAATGTTGATGGTGTGGTGGCCTTTGTGCATGGCACAGGGTGCGGCATGGCTGGCCAGGGTGAAGGGTTTGAAGCCTTACAGCGGGTGTTATGGGGCTATGCGCGAAACCCGAACCATGCAGGCATTGTCATGGTCGGTCTGGGCTGCGAGATGAACCAGATTGACTGGCTGCTGGACGCTTATGGCCTGAGACAGGGTCCATTATTCAAGGCTATGAATATTCAGGATACATATGGCCTGGCAAAGACCGTTGAAACAGGCATTGAAATGGTCCGGGCGATGCTGCCTGAAGCCAATAAAATCCAGCGTACACCCTGTCCGGTCTCAGAATTGATGGTTGCGCTTCAATGTGGTGGATCTGATGCGTTATCTGGCATCACCGCCAACCCGGCTTTAGGCTATGCTTGTGATCTGCTGGTTGCACAGGGCGGGACAGCAGTTCTGGCAGAAACACCTGAAATTTATGGGGCTGAACATTTACTGACACGCCGGGCCTGTGATGTGGCCACAGGAGAGCGGCTGGTTGATCTGATCAGATGGTGGGAAGATTACACCGCCCGCAATAAAGGCTCGATGGATAACAACCCCAGCCCGGGCAACAAAAAAGGGGGATTGACCACAATTTTGGAAAAATCTCTGGGGGCGGCGGCGAAAGGTGGCACAACGCCGTTGAACGGGGTCTATAAATATGCTGAACCAGTGACCGCCAAAGGCTTCACCTTTATGGATTCACCCGGATATGATCCAGCATCAGTAACCGGCCAAATCGCCAGCGGTTGCAATCTGGTGACCTTTACTACCGGCAGGGGATCAGCATTTGGCTCAAAGCCCTCACCATGTGTGAAAATTGCGACCAATACAGATATGTACACCCGGCTGATTGACGATATGGATATCAATACAGGCGATATCTTGACGGCGAATCTTACGGTAGAAGAAAAAGGGCGGGAGATTTATCAGACGCTGCTGGATGTGGCCTCTGGAAAGCCGACAAAATCTGAAGCACAGGGGCTGGGTGATTATGAATTTGTGCCCTGGCAAATTGGAGCCACGATGTAGTGCCGGGAAAAAATGCCAGTCTAGCCAGGGCACATCATCTCAGAAGGAGGACCGCCAATGACATCACAACAACGTGAATACCTGAGCGCAGAACAGGTCAGTTTCTATAATGAAACAGGCTATCTGGTTCTTGAAAACCATCTTGATATGGCCGTCATTCACGATATCCGTGACGAAATTGCGCGTCTGGAAGCATCGGCGTTCGGCATGACCGAATCGGACGATCGCCTTGATCTGGAAGATAGCCATACCCCGGATGAACCACGGGTCAGGCGGATTAAATTGCCGCATACACAAAGTGATGTGGTGAAAAAATTGCTCTATTCAGACCGGATTTTGGCCCCCGTTCGTGACTTGATCGGCCCCAATCTGCGCCTGCATACAACAAAGCTGAATATGAAATCTGCTGAATATGGTGCACCGATTGAATGGCATCAGGATTTTGCCTTTTATCCGCATACGAATGATGATGTGCTGGCGGTGGGCATTATCATTGATGATATGAAATCCAAAAATGGGCCATTGATGGTATATCCGGGCAGCCATAAGGGCCCAATTCATGATCATCACAGAGATGATGTTTTCGCCGGCGGGATGAGCTTGTCTGCTGCAGGGCTTGCCCCGGAAGATGCTGTTGAACTGACCGGGCCTGCGGGGTCTGTTTCTATCCATCATGGCCGGATTGTGCATGGGTCTGCCAGGAATACATCTGACCGGTCTCGTCGCCTGATGTTTTTTGAAATGATGGCCTCTGACGCCTTTCCGATTACCGGGGGCATGACGAAATTCACCGATATTAAGGATTATGATGATCTTATTTTGTGTGGTGCGCCGGTTCTTGAACCGCGGCTTGCCGATGTGCCGGTGCGCATTCCCCAGCCTCAGCCGGATAAGAACAGATCGATTTATGAAATTCAAAAGGGCATGAGCGCGTCTGATCTAATCAGCTAATGGCACGCAAAAAGGGGGAAGGAGACGATGTCATCTCACCATCAGGACAGAGCCCTTTTGGGTATCGGTTTGATGCTGGGTGCGTATTTTTTCTTTTCCTTCATTGATGCTTCAGCCAAGTGGCTTGGTCTTATGGGGCTGCCTGCTCTGCAACTGGCGTTTATGCGCTATCTTGGTCATTTCGTGATTTCTTCTGGGCTGGTCGGCTTATCCGGCGGCGGTATGCGCCAGTTCATCCCTGCCCATCTGGGTCTGGTGATGTTCAGGGGGGCATTGTTGATGGGCTCAACGGTCCTGAATTTTTTTGCGGTCACTTACCTGCCCTTGACCCTGACCTCAACCATTTTGTTTTCCGCTCCTATTATTATTTGTTTTCTGTCCTGGCCCCTGCTTGGTGAACGTGTAGGCATCTACAGATGGTCAGCGATTATGCTGGGGTTTTTCGGCGTCATAGTGGCGATTCGTCCGTTCGATGACAGTTTTCACTGGGCAGTGTTTTTATCTTTGGGCGGGGCGGTTTGTTTTGCGCTTTATTCCATATTGACGCGGCGTCTGGCAGGACGTGTGGATGTTGATGTGATGCAGTTCTGGTCAGGGGCTTTCGGGACGGTTTGTTTGCTTCCTTTTGCTGTTTACAGCTGGCGGTCACCAGATATGTTGTTTGATTGGATTATATTGATAATGCTGGGGTTTTTTGGCTGGTCTGGCCATCAACTCTTAACCAAAGCCCATAATTTGGCGCCCGCCAGCATGCTGACCCCGTTCGGCTATTCTTTTATTCTGTTTCTGACCATCTGGAGCTATCTGGTCTTTGATCATCTGCCTGATGGGTGGACGGTGACGGGAGCGGTTATCATTGTTCTCTCCGGCCTTGTCATCTGGTTCCGCGAACTGGTCAGAAGCCGGGATAAGGATGTACAAACATCAGGCTTGTAAGATGATGCCTCTTGCGGGTAAGGCGCCTACATCAGCATCTTGGTGTCGCCGTCAATGGATAAGGCCTGTCCGCTAATCATTCGGCCGCGCAGACTGGCCAGAAGCAAAATCTGATCAGCCAGATGCCGGGGGCTGACATAATCTTTAATGGATGCATTGGACAGGGCTTCTGCCTCAACCTCAGCAAAGGCCACGCCTCTTTGCTGTGATTTTGCTTCGATCACCCGTCTGATCCGATCCCCGTCCACCAGCCCAGGCAGGATGGCATTGACCCGGATATCATCTTTGCCCAATTCAATTGATAAGGTTTTGGTCAGCCCGACAACACCCCATTTCGCGGCTGCATAGGGAGCCCGCAACGGAAAGCCATATTTTCCGGCGGCAGAAGACAGATTTACAATTGAGGCATTCTGGCTGGCCCGCAGATAAGGGATAGCGGCTTTCACACAATAAAACTGACTGCTAAGGCAGATATCCAGGCAGTGATGCCAGGTATCATCATCCACATCTTCGATCCGGGCGGTAGGACCAGCAATTCCGGCATTATTGACCAGACAATCCAGCCCGCCCATACGGTCCGCTTCCGACCTGATCAGGGTCTGGATGGCGTCACTGTCAGACACATCACAAAGATGCGCTGAGACAGCCGGATAATCTGCTTGCAGCTGGGTAAGGGCTTCTTGATCCACATCACAGGTTGAAATAAAAGCACCTTCTTCATGAAAGCTCTCGACAATCTGCCGGCCAATGCCGCTTGCGCCAGCGGTGACAAACACCTTTAACCCGTTCAGTCCAAGCTCCATCTTCAGTCCTGCCTTTCTATCTGTTGAAGGGGGCAATTACATTATGCATCTGGGGCTAACTGTGTTTGTTAACCCAGACAAAGTCAAATGGTTGACAAAGCCGCGTATGCGCTGTGCAGTTAAGAAAAACAAAGCAAGAAAACGGAAGTGTGAGCCAAAGATGAGAGTTGCGATTATTGGTTCAGGTCTTATTGGCCGGGCCTGGGCGGTGGTGTTCGCAAAGGCTGGCCACCAGGTGATGATGTATGACACGAACCCGGCCTGTCGTGAGGGGCTGGCTGATGCTGTCAACGCTGAATGTGATATTCTGTACCGGCATGGTTTGCTGGCTGATATCGATGCGGTCCATGCCAGGCTAACGGTAGCTGAAACTCTGGCTGATGCTGTGCAAACAGCTGACTTCATTCAGGAAAATGGGCCCGAACGTCTAGAGGTCAAACAAGCCCTGTTTGCAGAGCTGGACAAACTGGCGCCGCCCGACACACCAATTGCCTCTTCTACCTCAGCGATTCCTGCGTCCAACTTCACAGATGCTCTTACCGGCCGGCACCGATGTTTTGTTGGCCATCCGGTAAATCCGCCGCATCTGGTCCCGTTGGTTGAGATATGCGGGGCGTCCTGGACCTCTGCTGAGATTATGGACAAGGCTTATGACCTTTACGCTTCATGCGGCATGGTCCCTGTTCGAATCAAAACAGAAAAACAGGGTTTTGTGCTAAACAGGTTGCAAGGGGCAGTCCTTGCTGAGGCATTGCGTCTGTTAGCTGAAGACGTCATCAGTGTTGAGGATCTGGACAAGACCATGAAGGATGGTTTGGGCATGCGCTGGGCCTTTATGGGCCCGTTTGAGACGATTGATCTGAATGCGCCGGAAGGCGTGACAGATTATTTCAGACGTTATTGCGGGCTGTTCCGTGATATGGCAGCTGTGCCGCCTGGACCCGGGGTGTTTGATGAGGCGATAACCAGTGCCATTACGCAGAACTGGCAGACAAAGCTGGACAAGCACGATATTCTGCCGCGGACAAGCTGGCGTAATGAACGTCTGGCCAGCCTGGCGGCGTGGAAAAAACAACAGGCTGAAACTGAAAATTAAATCAATATCGGGAGTCAGGAAATGGCCAGAAAAGTGATGATAACCTGTGCGGTGACCGGCGCGATACATACCCCCTCTATGTCGCCGCATTTGCCGGTAACCCCGCAACAGGTCGCGGATGCAGCAATTCGGGCAGCAGATGCCGGAGCAGCCCTTGTTCATATACATGCACGTGATCCGCAAACCGGCCGGCCGGACCAGTCCCCTGAAGCCTTCACACCGATTTTGCAACGTGTGAAACAGGCCACAAATGCTGTGGTGAACATCACCACAGGCGGGGCGCCAACCATGACGGTCCAGGAACGGGTGCGTCCGGCGGAACAGTTTAAACCAGAAGTGGCGTCCTTAAATATGGGGTCGATGAATTTCGGGCTTTATCCTATGCTCAGCCGCTTCAGCGATTTCAAACATGATTGGGAAGAACCTTATCTGGCCGGATCAAGAAATCTGATTTTCAAAAACACCTTTGAAGATATTGAATATATACTGACCAGCTGTGCTGAAAATGATACGCGCTTTGAAATAGAATGTTATGATATTGGTCATCTTTATACGCTGGCGCATTTCGCTGATCGCGGCATTGTAAAGCCGCCTTTTTTTATCCAGTCTGTTTTTGGAATTCTGGGCGGTATCGGCACAGATGCAGAAGATGTGATGCATATGAAACGCACAGCAGACAGGCTGTTTGGCGATCAATTTCACTGGTCTGTTCTGGGTGCGGGGCGGCATCAAATGCGGATTGCGGCGATGGCAGCTGGTATGGGCGGCAATGTGCGGGTAGGTCTGGAGGACAGTCTGTGGATCAAACCAAAGCAGCTGGCGATATCAAATGCTGAACAGGTGACCCAGGTGCGTCAGCTGATAGAAGGTATGGGGCTTGATATTGCCACCCCTGATGACGCCAGAGAGATGCTGAAGCTGAAAGGGGCAGACAAAGTCAGCTTTTGATTCACATAAAGAACAGACGATCACAGCAAGCCACATGCGGGCTATATGAAGGAAGACAAAAATGGATTTTACGCTTGATCGCGAATTAGATGATCTGCGGGTTAGGGTCAGGGCGTTTATTGACACTGAAATCCTGCCCTTAGAAGCTGATCGCGCAAATTACGATGCGCATGAAAATATTGCCCTGTCGGTGCTGGAGAAAAAACGCGCACTGGCAAAACAGCAAGGCCTCTGGGCGCCGCAAGCCCCGACGGACAGAGGGGGTCTTGGTCTTCCTGTTACCGGCTGGGCTGCATTTTATGAAGAAGCCAACAGATCCATTTTCGGGCCTGTGATCCTGAACTGTGCGGCCCCTGATGATGGGAACATTAATCTTCTCTCCAAAATTGGCACAGAGGCGCAGAAAGACTGGTTTTTGCAGCCGCTTATTGAGGGCAAAGTCAGATCAGCCTTTGCGATGACAGAACCCGCACCAGGCAGCGGGTCTGACCCGTCCATGATGCTCACAAAGGCCGAAAGAAAAGGTGATAAGTGGGTTATCAATGGCCATAAATGGTATATTACCGGGGCCGAAGAGGCAGCTCATTTTATTCTTGTGGCGCGCACCTCAGATGACAGCCGCAAGGGCCTGACTGCGTTTTTGTTTCATAAAGATCAGCCTGGCTGGCATATCCGCCGCCGTATTCCCATTATGGGTCCTGAAGAACATGGCGGTCATTGTGAGCTGATTTTTGATGGTCTGGAAATTCCGGATGAAAACCGTCTGATGGCGGTCGGTGACGGGCTGAAAGTCACCCAGATCAGATTGGGGCCTGCCCGCCTTACCCATTGCATGCGCTGGCTTGGTCTGGCGAAACGGTCAATGGAAATCGCGGCGGATTATATTTCCCACCGCCAAGGCTTTGGCATCAGTCTGGCAGAACGTGAATCTGTCCAGATCAAGATGGGGGAACTGGCTCATGATATTCAGATTGGCCGTTTGCTGGTAATGCATGCCGCCTGGTCTCTGGATCAGGGCAGGTTTGCCAAGAAAGAGATTTCTTCAGCAAAAATTCACGTAGCCAATACGCTGCATAAGGCGGTGGATACGGCTATCCAGTTGAATGGGGCACGAGGCTATTCAAAAGATACGCCTCTGGAATGGATTTACCGCTATGCGCGTCAGGCCCGCCTGGTTGATGGGGCTGATGAGGTGCATAAGATGGTTTTGGCGCATCATTATTCACAAGATGGCAGTGAATATTGGCAGTGGGGCTGATGCCGGTGAATGAAGACACAGATGCCTTTAGACCGGTTCTGGTCTGGCTGCGCGCAGAGCTTGATGCGACCAAGCTGGAGTGCCGCCAGATTATGAAACTGTCTGGGGGGGCGATTCAGGAAAATTGGCGCTTGCGCCTTCAGATAACAGGCGGACCTTTTGACGGGCAGCAGGATTGGGTGTTGCGCACAGATGCTCCATCTGCTGTTGCAGTCTCTAACAGCCGCATACAGGAATTCTGTCTGTTACAGGCCGTCTATGGACAAGGCGTGCCCGTCCCGCGACCAATTTGCCTGTGTGAGGATAAGGCTGTGTTTGGCAGACCGTTTTTCCTGATGACAACCGTATCTGGTCAGGCCCAGGGCCGCAAACTGGTCCGTCACCCTGATCTGGCCAGGACAGGTCCAAAACTTGTTGCCCAATTAGGTCAGATTATGGCCCGAATTCATGCGATCACGCCTCAGCCTGTATCTTCTGATGCGGCGGATTTGTCCTTCCTGCCGCGCGATCATGGCTCTGCTGCAAATCTCCAGATTGCGCAGATGCGCAAGGCTCTTGACCAGCTGGACTCTGCCCATCCGGTATTGGAATATGCGCTCAACTGGCTTGAAGATCACCTGCCAGAATGGGAAGGTGCGGATGGCCTTGTCTTGTGCCACCGCGATTTCAGAACCGGAAACTTTCTGGTAGATGACGGGACATGTACAGCCCTTCTGGATTGGGAATTTGCGGGCTGGAGTGATCGGCATGAAGATATTGGCTGGCTGTGTGCGCGGTGCTGGCGCTTTGGCAATATGCATCTTTCTGTTGGCGGACTTGGTCCCTTTTCAGCGTTTCGTCAGGCCTATGAGCAGGAAAGCGGCCAGCTGCTGAATGTGACGGCCATTGGGTATTGGCAGGTTATGGCAGAAATCAGATGGGCGGTCATTGCCCTGCAACAGGCAGACCGAAATCATTCTGGACAGGAATTTTCACTGGAACTGGCATTATCCGGTTTTCTTGTTCCGGAAATGGAAGACAATATGCTGACGTTAATCGGGGAAATTTCAACAGGCAATTGGCACGAGCTGGACAGCTGAGGAAATCAGCTCTTCGGTGCGGCAACAGGATAAGAAGATGACCACAACACAGATAACCGGGCTGATCGCAGCACTTTATGCTGACTTCACCGAAAAAATGGCCCCGGCCTTGCCGCCTGAACAGAATTATAACGCGGCGATGATGAAGCGGGGGCTTGAAATTCTGGCAGCGCATATTGCCTCAGAAAATAACCGGAAATCCTTTCATGTCTCGCAGCGGTGCGTCTATTCAGCTGCTGAACTGGCAAAAGCCCTGCGGAACAGAGACAGCGAAGTGATGGCGCATCAAGACCTGCATAAGCTCTTGATGGATGATGTTCAGCACCGCCGCTGTCAGGCCAATCCTGGCCCCCCAAAAACAGAGATTTCTTAGGTGACAACAGATAAGATGATGAAAAATTATCAGCAGACTTTAACTGAACTCCGGGCGATATGCGCGGGCGAAACAGACCCCGTTGCCCTGATGGCCACTATTTCCTGTCATTTGTATCAGCAAATTGACGGGTTTGACTGGGTGGGGTTTTATCGGGTGGTGGAACCGGGGCTGCTGAAAATCGGGCCCTATCAGGGTGGTCATGGCTGCGTGGTGATTCCGTTTGATAAAGGGGTCTGCGGCGCGGCAGCGCGTCTTAAGCAAATTCAGCTTGTTGAAGATGTTGATCAGTTTGAAGGGCATATTGCCTGTTCATCAAGCACCAGGTCTGAACTGGTGATTCCGCTGTTTGACGGAACAGGTGAAGTTTGTGCTGTTCTGGATATTGATTCTGATCAGCTGGCGTTTTTTGATCAGCATGATGCTGACCAGCTTGATGCGCTGATGCGTGACGTTTTTTCTGCCGGGCCAGCTCATGCCGTCTGATCAGAAAAACCAGGATGATGCCGTACTGACCGAACATCTTCAGGATCAGTTTGTGGCCTGGTTTGTTGGTGTGATGACAGTTGTCTATCTGATCGAACATCTTCATAAAACCCGCAAAGACAGATCATCTGATCATTCCTAACTCTGTTTAATTGTTGCGTTCAGCAGGACTGTCATGAGCCTCAGCCTTACCGATATTGCTTTATATGCCTTTGCGTTATTTATTTTGTTTCTGACACCTGGTCCGGTTTGGGTGGCGCTTACGGCCCGCTGTTTGCAGAGCGGATTTTCAGGCGGCTGGCCGCTGGCTCTGGGTGTGGCAGTCGGGGATTGTTTGTGGCCATTGATTGCCTTACTCACTCTGGCGCAATTCGCACAAATTTATGCCGAAATGCTGATGGGTCTGAAATTCCTGGCGGTTGCGGTTTTTTTCTTTTTAGGGGTACAGCTGATCAGGATGCCTGTGGTCCGGCCTGTGGCTGCCGGACGGTTAATTCAACCAGGAGTGCTGACCGGGTTTCTTGCCGGTATTTTGGTGATTTTGGGCAATCCGAAAGCCATTTTATTTTATCTCGGGATTCTGCCTGGTTTTTTCGATATTGACAGATTGAGCGCTGCGGACATTGCTGTCATTGTCCTTTGTTCTGCGGTTGTACCGTTAATGGGGAATTTATTATTTATCGTTGCGGTGAATAAGGCCCGCACAGTGCTGACCTCTGATTTGGCCAGACGCCGGTTGAATGTTGGTGCCGGGGCTGTTCTGCTCGCAGTTGGTGTGTTTTTGCTGGTATCCTGAACAGATTCAGACTGTCAGCTAACTTTGTTCAGCTGCCAGCCAGCGCTTAAAATCATCTCTCTGTTGGGGGGTCAGATGCAAATATAATTTGCTCCGCCGCTTCAAAATATCTTCTGCTGTGCGGGCATATTCATGTGCCATCAGATACCGGACTTCAGCCTCGCTTAGGCCATAGCCGAACTGTTTACCTAAATCAGCCATACAAGATGCGCTGCCGATAAGCGTAAATATGTCTGTGCCATAGGCTCTGATCAGCCGCCAGGCTACATCGTCAGGCATGTCTGTAACGCTGTTTTTCACCTGATCAACCAGCTCATTCTGGCTGGTGAAGGCACCACCGGGAAGCACGGCATCTGCGGTCCAGCTTGGCCGGTCCTTGCCAAATACGGCATTGATTTTGACCATCGCTGATTCGGCCAGCCGGCGATAGGTGGTCAGCTTACCCCCAAATACAGACAATAATGGCGCCCCTGCTGTTTTATCAAGCTCAAGGTAATAATCACGATTTGCCTTTGCCGCCTGACCGGCTCCGTCATCATATAAGGGTCTGACACCAGCGTAGCTCGCCACAATATCTGAACGGCTAAGCGGTGAGCGCAAATAGCTGTTTACCATTTGCAGAAGATAATCTGTCTCTGCTTCAGAGATATCAATTTGGCTGCTCAGCTCAGGCATCTGCACATCAACATCTGTTGTCCCGATCAGCGTGAAGCGCTGTTCATAGGGGATCATGAATGTTATCCGCCTGTCAGTATTCTGCAGCAGGAAGGCCTCTTCACCTGGTAATTGGTGGTCCAGGATCAAATGGCTGCCTTTGATCAGACGTAAACGGGTCTGATTTCGGGCCAGTCCGGTCCGGTGTAAAATATCAATCGCCCATGGCCCGGCTGCATTGACCAGCAGGCGGGTTCTAAGGGTCTGTGTCTGTCCGTCATCTGTTTGCACCTCAAGCTGCCAGATGCCATCAACCGACTGTGCAGACACCAATTGAGTGCGGGTTCTGATCTCTGCGCCGCGCCGGTCAGCATCAAGCGCGTTCAGAATCACCAGACGGCTATCTTCAACCCAGCAATCAGAATAAGCAAAAGCAGTGGTGAATGCAGGGTTCAGAACATCTCCGGCAGAATGTTGGCTCAGCCTTAACCGCTGTGAGGCAGGCACAGACCGCCTGCCGCCCAAATGGTCATAGATGAACAAGCCTAACCGGATCAGCCAGCCTGGCCGCAGGCCCTTATGGTGCGGCAGGATAAAGCGCATTGGCCAGATGATATGCGGGGCCATCCGCTGCAGAACGGATCGTTCCTGAAGCGATTCTCTGACCAGCCTGAAGGCATAATGCTCCAGATAGCGCAGACCACCATGGATCAATTTGGTGCTGGACGAACTTGTGGCCTGAGCCAGGTCATCTTGCTCTATCAAACAAACGCTGTAGCCCCGGCCAACAGCATCACGGGCAATGCCTGCCCCATTTATGCCGCCGCCGATGATAACCAGATCAAATTGGGCGTTGTCAGTTTGGTTTGCGCACATAACATCCCTGACGGTGATAGAGGTGATTTTGGCTTGCGTTGTTCATCTGCCGCCCCTTACTCTCATTTCTGCAGAAATTGTTCCGGGAAATAAAGGCGAGGCGGAAGCGATGACCAAGGTATATCTGGCAATTGATCAGGGCACAACAAGCAGTCGTGCAATTTTATTTGATCAGACCGGGAACAGCCTGTTCAGTGCGCAACAGGAATTTCGCCAGATTTTTCCGCGCCCCGGATGGGTGGAACATGACCCCGAAGAGATTTGGCAGTCAGTGCTTGATGTCTGTCACCAGGTTGTTGAACAGGCAGATAAAGACGGGCTGAACATTGCGGGTATTGGCATCACCAATCAGCGGGAAACAACAATCGTCTGGGATCGCACAACTGGCCAGCCTGTCTATAATGCAATTGTCTGGCAAGATCGGCGCACCGCTGACAGCTGTGCCCGTCTGACTGAACAAGGGGCTGCTGCGGATATTGAACGCAGCACCGGCCTTGTTGTTGATCCGTATTTTTCAGCCAGCAAAATCGCGTGGATCCTGGACAATGTTGACGGGGCCCGCCGGCGGGCTGAGGCAGGAGAGCTGGTCTTTGGTACTGTTGAAACGTTTCTGATCTGGCGATTGACACAAGGTCGCGCCCATATCAGTGACGCCACCAATGCGGCCCGGACCAGCCTTCTGAATATTGCCTCAGGGCAGTGGGATAAGGACATGTGTGCGCTGTTTAATGTACCGATGCAGATGCTGCCAGACGTTGTTGATTGTGCAGGAGATCTGGGCCGTGTGACTCATTTGTTTGATCGGGAATTGCCAATTTTATCTGCGGTCGGGGATCAGCAAAGTGCGGCTGTGGGGCAAGCCTGCCTGAAGCCGGGAGCGATAAAATCAACTTATGGAACAGGTTGTTTTGTCATTTTGAATACGGGCGATAAAATTGTCCGATCGTCAAACCGGCTGCTGTCTACGGTGGCCTGGCAGCTGAATAGAGAGCGTATTTACGCTCTTGAAGGGTCGATATTCATTGCCGGTGCGGTTATCCAGTGGCTTCGTGATGGTCTTCACCTGCTCAGCTCTGCATCTGAATCTGAACAGATGGCTGCGGGTCTTTCGGGGAATGACGGGGTATATATGGTCCCTGCATTCACAGGGCTGGGTGCCCCCTGGTGGAATGCCGAGGCAAGAGGCGCAATCTATGGCCTTACCCGGGATACAGGCCCAGCCCAATTTGCCCGTGCTGCGTTGGAATCAGTTGCCTATCAGACCGCAGATTTATTTGATGCGATGGCGTTGGATGGGGTCCAGCCGGTGCGGCTGCGTGTGGATGGCGGCATGGCCGCAAATGACTGGCTGATGCAGTTTCTGTCTGATGTTTTGGATATGCCCGTGGACCGGCCCCGTATTCTGGAAACAACAGCGCTTGGTGCAGCAATGTTTGCCGGTCTTGCAGATGGGGCTTATGCCAGTCTTGAGGATATGGCCGCCAGCTGGCAGCTGGATCGTCAGTTCACACCCCTTATGGCCGCAGACCAGCGCCGTCTGATAAAGTCAGGATGGGCTGAAGCCATTATGAAAACACGACTTCGGGTTGACTGAAACCTGCTGGCCAGCAGCATGGCAGCCTCGCGTCAATCCCGTAATTGCCGCTGATGTTCACGGCGGAATTGCTGAGGTGTTTTTCCGGTATCAGCAATAAACACTTCATAAAAACGCGACAGGGATCCAAAACCGGAATCAAGCGCAACGGTAATCACTTTTTCAGTACTGTCTATTAACGCCACCTTGGCATGATGCAGCCGCAGCTGATTCAAATACCCGTTTATGGATTGTCCAAGGGATTTTTTGAATGCACCCATTGCATATCCTGTCGAGATGCTGGCCGCTGCTGCCACATCTTTGACTGCTATCGGATTTGTGTAATTTTCAGCCAGAAAACGAATCATTTTATGCACATGTTCAGAACTTCTGATCTGGGCTCCGCCACGTTTGAGCGCTGCTGCAGGCCCCAGATTCCAGCCTGCAAAAGATTGTCTGCGCAGCCTGAGCTGTAATTCCTGTCGGGCGATTTGAACCAGTTCAGAAACCCGTGAATGATAATCATCATGCCAACGTCTGAAATGCAGGCTGTCAGCCTGTTCACTCTGGGTACCGCTGATCACCTGGCCAGTGAACAGCGCAGATAAAAATCTGTCTGGCATCGACCAGGACAACAGCTCAGGCAAAGGCAGATTGGCAATAAATACTTCTCCTGTGCGGTCTATTTGGCTGAGCCGATGTGGAATCTGGCCCCACAGAACACTGATAAATCCATCTTTGGCAATGACCGGGCCCATTTGCGTCAGATAGGTCAGATCGCACCCCACAGGCAACAATATTTCAACATGGCTGTGCGCATGGTTATCTGGCATGATCTCAGGTTCATGCCGCTGCATGAAAAACCCTTCCGGAAATTGCTTTATGTCTAAAATTGCCTCTGTTTGCATACGCTCATCATGGTCGGTTTTTCATAAAGAAAAAAGTCTAAAGATGAGGATTCCGGAAATTTAATGCAGTTTGGCGGAAGTATTCAGGCAATTTTTTTGGCCCTCTAATAGGCTAGGGGAATGTGCTTATCGTTATCCGGCATTCCGATTGGGCGCATGAGTTTGGCCTGCAGTGATATCTGCCCCGACCTCACCGCCGCAATTCCATGGGAGGATGGACATGAAAAAATTGCTGACAGCATGGGCGACCATGGCAGGCATCTGCCTGTCAGCATCGTCTTTTGCAGGGACATTGGTGATCAACACTGACACTTCTGATCCTGCACCGAAAAAAGCCTTTGAGATGATCATCAAGAAGTTTGAGGCTGAAAATCCTGATGTGAAGGTTGAATGGAACCTGTTTGACCATGAAGGGTACAAACAATCTATTCGGAACTTCTTGAACACCAATCCGCCTGATGTGGCAAACTGGTATGCGGGTAACCGGATGCGGCCATTTGTAAAGGCAGGTCTGTTTGAAGATGTGTCTGATATCTGGGCACAGGGCGGTGGCTGGAATGATGGCGAGCTGTCAACCAGCATGGCGCATGCGCAAAAATCAATGACCATTGGCGGGCGCCAGTGGGGTGTGCCTTACACCTACTATCAGTGGGGTGTCTATTACCGCAAAGATATTTTTGAAAAGCTGGGCATTGCTGTACCCAAGACGTTTGATGAATTCGTTGCGGCTTGTGCAAAGCTGAAGGAAAGTGGCGTCACACCGATCACAATCGGATCAAAATATCTGTGGACCACTGCCGGTGTGTTTGACTATCTGGATTTGCGTGTAAACGGTTATGAATTCCATATGGACCTGACCAACGGGAAAATCCCGTATACAGACCCGCGTGTAAATGCCGTGTTTGATGCTTGGGACCGTCTTGTAAAGCCAGGGTATTTCATTGAAAACCACGCAGCCTACAGCTGGCAGGAAGCGCTGACCCCGATGGTGAAGGGTGAGGCCGCGATGTATGTGATGGGTAACTTTGCGGTTGCACCTTTGCGTGAAGCCGGCCTGACTGACGACCAGCTTGGATTCTTCCAGTTCCCTGAGATCACTCCGGGTCTGCCAATGGCTGAAGAAGCGCCGACTGATACAGTCCACATTCCGTCAAAGGCCAAAAATAAGACTGATGCCAAGCGGTTCCTGATCTTTATGGCGCGTGCGGATGTTCAAGAAGAAGTGAACAAAATCTTAGGCCAGCTGCCGATTAACAGCGGTTCTGCTGTGGCTGATGATAAATTCCTGAAAGCAGGTAACGAAATGCTGAATAATGCTTATGCAATGGCTCAGTTCTATGATCGTGACGCGCCTGCGGAAATGGCCTCTGAAGGTATGAAGGGATTCCAGGAATATATGGTGAAGCCTGAGCGCCGGGAAAAAATTCTCCAGCGTCTGGAGAAAATTCGCCAGCGTGTCTATAAGTAAAAAAGTCTCATCCGGAGCGGCGCATCTCTGCTCCGGATATTTTTATGGTTTCGCTCTGCAGTCAGAATGAGTGAAACGATGGATGTTGACAGCAACCATGTCTGAACTTCATTTACAGTCATATCGGTCAAGCTGGTGGAAGCGCCATCAGGCCAAAATTACGCCCTGGTTGTTTCTGGCACCAGGCGGTCTGTTTTTTACTGTTTATGTTATTGCGCCGATTTTTCAGTCAATTTCGATTTCCTTTTATGAATGGGATGGGCTGTCTCCGGCAACTTATGTGGGCATCGCCAATTATGTTGAGCTTCTGGATGATGAACAATTCTATGTGTCTTTATGGAATAATGTCCGCTGGTTGATCTGCTTTATGGCAGCGGTCCCTGTTGGTCTGGCCCTGGCGCTGTTTTTGAATCAGACCATATTCGGCATCAGGCTGATCAAATCATTATTCTTTTTTCCGTTTGTGATTTCGCAAGTGGTTATCGGGCTGATTTTTACCTGGTTTTATGAGCCGAATTACGGTGTTATCGCGCCGGTTTTGTCTTTTCTGGGCTGGGAGGGATGGGCAATATTGGCCGATGAGGATTACGCAACTTACGGCATTATCTTTGCCGGCTTATATCCACAGATTGCTTACTGCATGATCCTGTATCTGACTGGCCTGAACAACATCAGCGCTGATCAGATAGAAGCAGGCCGCCTTGATGGGGCAAAGGGCTGGTCTTTGTTCTGGAACATCATTTTGCCGCAGCTCCGCCCAGCGACCTTTATTGCGATTGTTGTGACGGTAATTGGTGCGTTACGCAGCTTTGATATGATCGCCATTATGACGCAAGGCGGTCCATGGGGGTCATCAAATGTGCTGGCCTATTTCATGTTTGAACAGGCGTTAAGCGAATATGGTTACCGCATGGGATATGGTTCAGCCATTGCGACGATTCTGTTTCTGATAATGCTGGTCTATATTCTGTATTTCATTGTCCGCATGTATCGTGACGAAAAACGGGGGTTGTAGGGTATGTTTCCCACCCCGATTGACAAAGCCTCTGCTGCGACACGGTCGCTTTATCGCCTGGCTTTGCCTGTGTCTTTGTTGATCTGGCTGGTGCCTTTGCTGGGGGTCATGCTGACGGCAATGCGGGGGCCGGGAGATATTACGGCTGGCAATTTATGGGGTCTGCCGACGCAATGGATGTTTTTTGCCAATATGCGGGATGTGTTTGGCAACACGCCAATGCTGGATTTTATCATTAACAGTTTCAAAATCACTGTGCCGACCATGATTGGCGCGGTGGCGCTCAGCTGCATGACCGGATTTGCGCTGGCGGCTTACCAGTTCCGCGGCAATATCATTTTGTTTTTTATCTTTGTCGCTGGGAATTTTATTCCGTTTCAGATTCTGATGATCCCGGTCCGTGACCTCACCTTCCAGATTGGTCTGTATGACACGGTGACAGGTCTTGTGATGTTCCATGTGGCTTTTCAAACCGGGTTCTGTACGCTTTTTATGCGTAATTTTATTCGGGCGTTGCCTCATGAATTATTTGAAGCAGCACGTATTGATGGGGCGTCTGAATTCACGATTTTCTGGAAAATCGTTCTGCCCTTGACCAGGCCAGCAATAGCTGCACTTTGCGTCCTGATATTTACCTTTATCTGGAATGATTATTTTTGGGCGACGGTTCTTATCCAGGGCCAGCATGCCATGCCTGTTACCGCTGGTCTGAAATCTCTGAACGGCCAGTGGATTGCGGCCTATCATTTGATATCTGCCGGGTCAATTGTTGCAGCGGTTCCGCCTGTAGTGATGTTTTTTGTGATGCAGCGGCATTTCATTGCCGGCCTGACTCTCGGGGCAAATAAAGGTTAGGTGGACGAGGGTTAACGGAAGGGATTGAAAATGACAAAGATCGCGATGATTGGCGCGGGTTCTACCGTGTTCACGAAAAATATCCTGACCGATATTCTGCTGGAACAGCCCTTTGCAAGCTGTGAATTTGCACTGCAGGATATTGATCCCAAACGTCTGGCCACCTCAAAGCTGGTTGCTGAACGGGTGGCAGAGGTGTTGCCGGTTTCGCCTGTGATCACCGCCACTGAAGACAGGCGTGAAGCCTTGAAAGGGGCTGATTTTGTTATCGTGATGATTCAGGTCGGCGGCTACAAGCCCTCAACCGTGATAGATTTTGAAATTCCGGCGAAATATGGCTTGAAACAAACCATTGCCGATACGTTGGGTATTGGCGGGATTATGCGGGGGTTGCGCACTGCCCCTGTGCTTGCTGATATCGGCCGCAATATGCAAGAGCTCTGTCCTGATGCCTGGATGTTGCAATATGTGAATCCGATGGCCATCAACTGCCTGGCGTTATCGCATCTGCTGCCGGATTTGAACTATGTGGGCTTATGTCATTCTGTTCAGGGCACAGCTGCTGATCTGGCGCGTGATTTGGGCGAAGATCTGAACACTATTGATTATGATTGTGCGGGCATTAATCATGTTGCTTTTTACACACGTTTTGAAAAGCGGCATGCTGATGGAGGGGTAGAAGACCTTTATCCGCGTTTGCATCAGCTGATTGAACCACGTGCTTATGGGCCGAACTGGGATGGCTGCACCAACCATGTCCGCTATGAGGTGTTGAAGCGATTGGGATATTTTGTCACTGAATCATCAGAACATTTCGCCGAATATACCCCCTGGTTTATTAAAAACAGCCAGCCTGAACTGATTCAGAAATTCGATATTCCTGTGAATGAATATATCCGCCGCTGTGAAAAGCAACTGGCGGAATGGGACGCGCAGGAAGCAGAATTGCTGGCAGATACAAAGCCAATATGCGAAAAATCAGTTGAATATGCGGCGCGGATAATCTCGTCAATTGTTACCGGCACACCTGATGTGATTTATGGCAATGTGCTGAACCAGAATCTGATTAGCAATCTACCGCAAAATGCCTGTGTGGAAGTGCCGTGTGATGTAAACTCATCTGGCCTGACCCCGCGCCAGGTTGACGATTTGCCTGCACATTTGGCGGGCTTAATTCAGACCAATATTACGGTTCAGCAACTCACTGTTGATGCGATTGTGTCCGGACGTCGAGAGGCGGTTTATCATGCTGCGATGCTGGATCCGCACACCTCAGCTGAGCTGAATTTGGATCAGATTTGGCGTATGGTTGACGAATTGCTTGACGCTCATGAAGGCTGGATTCCGCCCCTATCCTGACCCTTGATCCGCCCCGCCGGACACAGATAGGACGGCCACTCCTGCAGGCGGCAAATCTCTGTCCCCCAGGAACAGATCCCCGGTAAAGCTCTGCGGGATGCGGGCCGGGGTTGGCCCGTAATTGGTGAAGATCAAGATATCGCCGCGCTGACGCACCCGCAGATATCGTGGCAGGTCATGTACCGCCAGCCCTGCTTTTTTCATCTGTTCTGCACAGATCAGCTTAAACAGCTTTTGATCCACCCAACCGGTCAGATAGCTGCTATTTTTTTGATGGATCAGCAGCGGATATCCGTCCTTGGTCTGGCCCTCAGTAACGCCCTTTACAGTCCCTCTCTCATGCCAGATGCTGACCTGACCCTCAACATTTCCCCACCGGCAGGCAACAGGCTGGTCAGCTGGCAGCGCGTCAATCTGTTCAACGCAAAATCCGGTTAACCCCTGCACAGGTCCGGGAGGCAGATGGGCCGGGACGTGAAAATCAGCTGTCTTGGCCCCGGTTCGCGGGCCGATCAAAATCTGTGCTTTACTCTTGTGCAGTTGCGCAGCCAGGCGATCAGATAAGGACAGCACAGCAGGCAGCAAAATCAGCTGATAGCCCGATAAGTCAGCTTCAGGGCCAACAATATCAACTGTTCCGCCATTCTGGCGAACGGCCTGATACATATCCAGGACCAGCCGCAAATGATGAAAATCACAAGACTGCCCGTCAAGAGCAGCCATCCAGCTGGCCTCATAATCATAAATAAGCGCAATAGCAGCTGGTGTTGTGGCGCACCAATCTATTTGCTGAATCTCTGACCAGACCTGCCGCATTTCGGCCATTGCCGGCGCATCTCGCCCGTCTGGCAAACACAGGCCGGCATGCATTTGTTCCTGACCAAAAGGCAGCTGCCGCCATCTGAAATAACTGATCAGCTCTGCTCCATGAGCGGCCGCTTCAAAGCTCCATAACCTGACCGCACCAGGGGCAGGAACAGCATTGGTACTGGCCCAATTCACCGGACCGGGTTGTTGTTCCATCACCCACAGCCGGCCCATACCGCGATACAAATCATGATGAAAGGCCTGAAAATCAGGATCGCCAGTGCGCAGACAATCAGAATGCATCTCTGCATCAAATTGGGCTACGGCCTTCATATTCTGCAGCATACCCAGCGGATAACTGTCCCATGAAGCGATGTCCAAATCGGCAGCGACCGGACGGTGATCAAACTGATCAAACATCCCCATATAATTATGCGCAACTGCTCGTCCCGGGCTGAACTGCCTTATGATCTTTACTTGCTCGGCATTAAATTGTCTGACCATCTCTGTTGAAAAACGGTAAAAATCCAGATTATGAGACGGGTTTGCTTCTGTGACGGTCAGGTTAGGCAACTCAATCTGATCAAAAGATGAATAATGCATTGACCAGAATAATGTGCCCCATGCGCCATTCAAATATTCGATTGTCTCATAACGCTCAGCCAGCCACAGCCGGAAGGCATCACGGGCAGACGGACACCAGCTGAGGGCTGTATCATGACAGCCATATTCATTGTCTGTTTGCCAGGCGGTGACAGCCGGATGCTGCCCATATCGCTTGGCAAAGGCTGTAGTTATCCGCTGGCTTTCTTTACGATAGCCCTGATGTGAAAAGCTGTAATGCCGTCGTGATCCAAACTGGCGGGGATGGCCGTTCTGATCATAAGCCAGCATATCAGGCATCTCATCAACCAGCCATTTTGGCGGGGTTGCGGTTGGGGTGCACATGGTGATCGACAATCCCGCCTTGGCAAGAATATCCACAGCCTTATCCAGCCAGCCCCAGTCAAATTCACCGCGTTCAGGCTCTGTTTTTGCCCAGCTGAATTCAGCTATTCTGACCTGGCGAATGCCCGCAGCAACCATGCGTTCAGCATCACTCGCCCACTGGTCTTCAGGCCAATGTTCGGGATAATAACAGACACCAAGTTGAGGGGCATGCATGCTCATGGTTTATGATGCTGACAGGGCCATGCCAGCTTTATCAAACATATACAGCTTGTCAGAAAGAGGGGACAGATGCAGATCTGTGCTGTGCTGTTCTGCCTGTTCCTCGCTCAGCTTTACCGTTAAATCCTGATGGTCAGTCAGCTGCACATAAGCAAGACAATATTCCCCTAAATGTTCAATATGTCTGATCGGTCCTGAAAATTGCGCTTCTGCTTTTGTGACCGGAACCAGATGTTCAGGTCTGATCCCCACAGCACCGACATTCGCCGGGCCTGACCAGTTGTCAAACAGTGTCTCTCCAGAGCGCAGACAAAGCTGATTGTCCTTTTTGTCTACCTGCAGAATATTCATTTTAGGGCTGCCGATAAATTCGGCAACAAACTGGTTTGCAGGCTGATTATACAGCTCCAGAGGAGAGCCCACCTGTTCAATCTGTCCCTTGTTCAGCACCACAATCCTGTCCGCCAACGTCATGGCTTCAACCTGGTCATGGGTGACATAAATCATGGTTGCGGCCAGCCGCTTATGCAGATTGGCAATCTCAATCCGGGTCTGCACACGCAAAGCCGCATCCAGGTTCGATAAAGGCTCATCAAACAAGAACACTTTCGGGTCTCTGACAATGGCCCGGCCTATGGCCACACGCTGACGCTGCCCGCCGGACAGATGTTTCGGCAGACGGTCCAAATAATCTGTAATCTGCAGGGTATCAGCTGCAGCTCTGACCAGACGGTCTATTTCTGCTTTTGGGGTGCGGGCCTGTTTCAGCCCAAAGGCCATATTTTCAAATACGGTCATATGCGGATAAAGAGCATAAGACTGAAACACCATGGCCACACCACGTTCAGCAGGAACCACATCATTGACGATGTCGCTGCCGATTTGCAGCGTCCCGTCACTGATCTCTTCCAGGCCAGCGATCATCCGCAATAAGGTTGATTTACCGCATCCTGAAGGGCCGACAAAAACGACAAACTCACCGCTGTTTATGGTCAGATTGACCCCATGGATAACGGTCTGTTTATGAAATGATTTTTTGATGTCGGTGAGCTGTAGCTGGGTCATGGCAAACCGCGTCTGGATAGTGTGAAAACGATTGTCTGAGCCTACCCTACCCAGAAGTTAAATCAACTCAAAAGATAGCCTTCCCCAAAACCTATGAAGAATAATTCCTGGCATTGACAGCAGCTCTAATCTTGCCGATTGTGTCAGCGCAAAATCTGACGGGGCGGTGAGCCGGGTCATTCCGGCGACATATCGGAAACAGGGGAACAGGCGATGCTTTTGGTCGGTGGTGAAAATCTGATTGATCTTGTGCAGATTGATGAAACTGAAGGTCTGCCCGCCTATCAGGCGATTCCCGGCGGCTCGCCGTTTAATCTGGCGATTGCTGCTGGACGGCAGGGAATACAGACAGGCTATCTGACGCCCATATCAGCAGATAAGAGCGGCGATCTTCTGGCCGCTCGTTTGGATGAGGCAGGTGTCATGCTTGCTGGTGGGCGGCATCCGGCGCCCAGCTCTCTTGCGATGGTGACCCTGACCAATGGTGTGCCGTCCTACAGCTTTTATCGTGAAGGCACAGCTGAGCGGCAGATTTTAGCAGACAGGCTGACAGCTGCGCTCACCAGTGACGTTCAGCTGTTTCATATTGGCTCATTGGCGTTGGCAGGCGGCGCGGATGCTGAAGTGTGGGCAGGTGTTGCCCAACTGTGCAAACAAAAGGGCATTGCGGTGAGTCTGGACCCCAATGTACGCGCAGGGCTCATTGCTGATTCTGATGGTTACCGGACGCGGCTGGCGCGGATGATGCAGCTGGCAGATATCATCAAGCTCAGTGATGAAGATCTGATGTGGATTTACCCAGACCAGTCTGAACAGGATGCGCTGGACCAGCTTGTCCAGGCCAGCGGGGCATCTGTTCTTGTGCTGACCAGAGGCGCGCAGGGCGCAAGCCTGTTTCATGATGGTGACTGGCATGATGAAGCTGTTGCGCCGATGGAACGGCTGCAAGATACAGTCGGGGCAGGCGATACCTTTATGGCGACCATGTTGGTTTGGTTAGTTCAAAATAAGGCTGTTACCAGACTGACCAAACTGACAGTTGGTGATAAGCTGGCGATGGTCAGGCGCGCTGCTCAGGCTGCTGCCATCAATTGCAGCCGCCAGGGCTGCAACCCGCCATTTGCTGACGAGATGCCGCCTGTTTCGACTGCAGGGTGAAGTGATTCTGCTACCGGGTGGCCGTCAGCCCATCTTGATACCAGGCCAGCAGCTGTTTGCGTTCTTCAGGTTCCATATAGCTGACATTTCCGGGCGGCATCGCATGTGACAAGGCAGACTGCATGATAATGGCCTTTGCCTGCCTGACGATCTGCTGGTCTGTCTCCAATATCACACCTTTGGGCGGCCATAACACACGCTCATAAAAAGGTTCGCTGGCATGGCACATACTGCATCTGCCCAGCACAATATCTCTTACCTGTTCAAATTCAGCTGCATCTGCAAGGCTTGTTTCTACAGGCGTAAGGGCTGTTGTGTGGCTGGTCTGCTGCTCGGGGTCGCCATCCCCCTGACCAGCTCCTTGAAAGGCAGGCAGAATGGACAAGGTGATGATCACAATGAACAAGGCGGCGGTGACGGCCCATGTCCAGACCGGATTGCCTTGGCGTGCATGACGGCTGTTAAAATAATGCCGGATAGAGACGCCCAACAAAAACACCAATGCCGCAATCACCCAGCTATAGGCTGATGAATGCGCCAGGGGATAGTGATTTGACAACATGAAAAAAATCACCGGCAAAGTCAGGTAATTATTATGTGTTGACCTCTGTTTGGCAATTTGCCCATAGCGTGCATCTGGCACGCGCCCTGCCTTTAAATCTGCCACCACAATACGCTGGTTCGGAATGATGATAACCAGCACATTAAAGGACATGATGGTTGCGGTTACCGCGCCCAGATGCAAAAAGGCCGCCCGTCCGGTAAATATCTGATCCAAAAGATAGGCCATCATCACAAGCAGCACATACAAAGCCAGCATCAAGCCGGTTGTGTGCTGGCCAAGCCGGGATTTACATAATAAATCATAACCCAGCCAACCAACCGCCAGCACCCCTAAAGAGATGCAAATCGCAGCCCATATCGGCAGCTCTGCTTTATCCAGATCAACCAGATATAAGTCAGCGCCCAGATAATAGACAACGGCCATCAGCGCAAACCCAGACAGCCAGGTGGCATAAGATTCCCATTTGAACCAGGTCAGATGTTCCGGCAGCGCAGCAGGGGCGACAAGATATTTCTGAATATGATAAAAGCCGCCGCCATGGACCTGCCATTCTTCTCCATGCACCCCGTCTGGCAAGGCTCTGTCTTTGCGCAGGCCAAGGTCAAGTGCGATGAAATAAAATGACGAACCAATCCAGGCAATGGCGGTAATCACATGCAACCAGCGCAGGGCAAATTCTGCCCAGTCAAGACTAACAAGATAAATCAATTCTGCGTTCATGACCGCCCCTTGTTTTGCTAGCTGCCGCGATAAGTCGAATAGCCAAAGGGCGACAGCAGCAAGGGCACATGATAATGCGATGCGGGATCAGCCATGGCAAAATCAATCGGGATATCCGACAGAAATCTTGGTTCTGGCAGATCTGAAAAATGTTTCTCTAAATATGCCCCGGCATGAAATACCAGCCTGTACTGCCCGGCCTGAAAGGCGGTTGCAGGCAATATGGGGCTGTCTGTGCGGCCGTCTGCATTTGTGGTTGTGGTCGTGATCAGCTGATGGTCGCCCTCTTGCGCACTGAACAGGCTGATTGCCAAACCGGCGGCCGGAACGCCTCTTGCTGTATCCAGAACATGTGTCGTCAGAAACCCTGTAGCCACTATTTCATATCCCTTGTCTGCCGCGCATTATTGCTTCTTATTTAACTGCTTTTCGGATTTGGTTTCTATCTTTTTCTTGATTGACTGGCCGCGGTCTGTCTCAATGATATCTGGTGTTATGCATCAGTTTGATTTAACGGGGATCGATCAGAAGACGATGAGCTATTATCCGCGCAATATGACAGGCTATGGCCGCCATGTTCCGGCATCGCCATGGCCGAACAAGGCCAAGCTGGCGGTGCAGATCGTGCTGAATTACGAAGAAGGAGGCGAGCGCTGTGTGCTGCATGGCGATTCAGAATCTGAAGCGTTTTTATCTGAGATCGTCGGCGCAGCGCCCTGGCCTGGCCAGCGGCACTGGAATATGGAATCCATTTATGAATATGGTGCCCGCTCTGGTTTCTGGCGATTACATGATCTGTTTACCGCACGCGGCATACCCATCACTGTATTCGGCGTGACCAAGGCGCTGGCCCGTGCCCCTGAACAGGTCGCCGCGATGAAACAGGCGGGCTGGGAAATTGCCTGTCACGGGCTGAAATGGATTGATTACAAAGACCACAGCCCGGACCAGGAACGCGCAGCCATTGCAGAAGCGATCAGGCTGCATGAAGCGGTGGTCGGCACCCCGCCAAAGGGCTGGTATACTGGACGTTGTTCTGAAGCCACGATTGATCTGGTGGCAGAACAGGCAGAATGCACCTATCAGGCAGACAGCTATGCTGATGATCTGCCTTATTATCAAGAAACGCCGTCAGGCCCGCAATTAATCGTCCCTTACACGCTGGACGCAAATGATATGCGTTTTGCCACACCGCAAGGATTTAATTCTGGCCCCCAGTTTTTTGATTATCTCAAAGACACGTTTGATGCCTTATATGAAGAAGGCTGTACCGGCGCGGCGCGGCTGATGTCAATTGGTTTGCATTGTCGTTTGGTGGGGCGGCCTGGCCGCATACAGGCGCTCAAAGCGTTTCTGGATTATGTGGCGCAGAAACCCGATATTTGGTTTGCCACCCGCCTTGATCTTGCGGAATGCTGGCAGGTGGCCTATCCCTATCAGCCGCGCTTCCGGCCGTCTCAGCTTGACCGGCAGAGTTTTATATCTGTTTTTGGTTCAGTTTTTGAACACTCACCTTGGGTTGCTGAACAGGCCTATGATGGCGAACGCAGCCCGGCCATGGACAGCCCTGTTGGTCTTCATACAGCCCTTTCAGTTCAGTTTCGCCTTGCGTCAGAAGAACAGCGTCTTGGGGTTCTGAACGCACATCCTGATCTGGCGGGCAAATTGGCGAAAGCAAAAAAGCTGACCGCCGCGTCAACCTCTGAACAAGCTGCTGCCGGATTGGATATATTATCAGAAGACGATCAGGTCTATTTCACCCAGCTCAATAATGCCTATAAACAAAAATTTCCGTTTCCGTTTATTCTGGCTGTAAAGGGCCGTTCTGCATCTGAAATTAAATACATATTCGAAACACGTTTGCTGAATACACAAGAACAGGAATTTACCGAGGCTTGCCAGCAGGTTGAAAAAATAGCACGCTTACGGGTGGATGATGTGTTTGCCCAACAGGCACAACAAACAGGCAGGTAAACCGGATGAAAGGCTGAGATGACGTCATCACCCTATTATGCTGCGCCAGGCGGGCTGCCTGCGCAAACGCAACTTCTTACTGATCGGGCTGTTTTCACAGATGCCTATGCCTTTTTGCCGAAAGGCACGATGAGCGATATTACCACCAGCTATTTGCCGTTCTGGGAACAGACCCGCTTGTGGGTTCTGGCCCGGCCGTTAACAGGCTTTTCGGAAACCTTCTCTCATTATCTTATGGATGTGGGGGCAGGCGGCGGATCCACTCAGCCTGATACGGACAAGACCGCGCAATCTGTTTTGTTTATTGTTTCCGGCCAACTGCAGCTGCGCATTGATGGCCAGCTGCATCAGCTGGGTACAGGTGGTTATGCCTATATTCCTGCAGGCATGAGCTGGGCCGTTCACAATGCTGCTGACGAGCCCAGTCAATTTCACTGGATTCGCAAACGCTATCAGGGCGTTGACGGCCTGGACAGCCCCGACCCGTTTGTCACCTCTGATCAGCAAACAGAGGCTGTGCCAATGCCAGGCACAAACGGGGTATGGGCCACCAGCCGGTTTGTTGACCCGTCTGATCTGCGCCATGACATGCATGTGAATATTGTTACCTTCCAGCCTGGCGGGGTGATCCCTTTTGCTGAAACACATGTGATGGAACATGGCCTTTATGTGCTGCAGGGCAAGGCGGTGTATCACTTGAATCAGAACTGGGTAGAGGTTGAAGCAGGTGATTATATGTGGCTGCGGGCCTTTTGCCCTCAGGCCTGTTATGCCGGTGGGCCTGGCCCGTTCCGTTATCTTTTATACAAAGATGTGAACCGGCACGCCCGGCTGGATTTCTGAATAATGAGGCAGCAGATTAAGATACAGCCTTTGACGGCAGTTCGTTTTGCCCCTTTCGGTGATGTTCTTGATTTCTCAGGCGAGCCGGACAAGCTGATCAATCAAGGCTTATGCGGCCGCTATCATGACAGAGCAGCCCTTGCTCATCATGATGGCCGCGCAGGTATCAGCCTGTTTGATGCGGTGGCGCGCCACCTGCCCTACCAGCTGGAAATGATGGAACGTCACCCGATGGGGTCACAGGCATTTCTGCCTATGACAGATGCTGAGTTTCTGGTCATTGTTGCGCCTGATGATAATGGCCGCCCGGGTGAGCCTCTGGCCTTTATGACTGAACCGTATATGGGTGTGAATTACCACGCCAACATCTGGCATGGTGTGCTCACACCCCTATCTGCTCCGGGACGATTTGCTGTCATTGACAGGATTGGTCCGGGGGAAAATCTTGAGGAATATTGGTTTGATAACGCATATGTGATTTCAGCACAAGATACATAACAGTTTGCTGATCGCGCGTCAGACCTGTTTCCTGTTTGGCAAAGAAAGGCAACATTACACCCTGTCATCATTTCCAACTTGTCATCAGTATGTAAATTCTTCTAACGTGGAATGATGATGCAAAAAATGCAGCACAGAACAGTAAAATTAAGTCTGTTTACTTGTGCCGAGGTTTTTTCCAATACTGTTGTGTCGGTATACACGGCACTGGACTCTAGGAGAAACATTATGATGAAACAAATCACAAAATATCTGGCAATGGGTTTGGCGACGGTTTTTGCAGCGACAGCCAGCCACGCTGACACCAAAGTGCAGTTTGCGCTTGACTGGAAGTTTGAAGGGCCTTCAGCACCTTACTTCCTTGCAATTGATAATGGCCATTTTGCTGCAGCAGATATGGATGTTGAAATTACACCAGGAAAAGGCTCTCTTGATGCGATTCCGAAAGTGGCAACTGGCGCGTTTCCTTTCGGCTTTGCTGATATCAATTCACTGATTAAATTTCTTGATCAGAATCCGGGTGCCCCGGTTACAGCTGTAATGATGGTTTATGATAAACCGCCTTTTGCGGTGATCGGCCGCAAATCCAGGGGGATCAGCGGGCCTGGTGACCTTGAAGGCTCTGTTCTCGGTGCACCACCGCCAGATGGCGCATGGGCACAATTTCCGTCTTTTGCGAAGGCCAATAACATCAATATAGACAAGATCACCGTTGAACCTGTCGGGTTCCCTACACGAGAGCCGATGCTGGCTGAGGAGAAGGTTGATTCTGTTACGGGCTTTTCCTTCTCATCTTATCTGAATCTTGTTCGTCTTGGTGTGCCTGAAGACGATATCTCCACTATTCTGATGGCTGATCATGGTCTGAAGCTGTATGGGAATGCTGTGATCGTAAATACTGAATTTGCACAAGCGAACCCGGATATGGTGAAAAAATTCCTGGTCGCTGTCGGGGCAGGCTGGAAAGATGCGATCAGCAATCCAAAAGCAGCAGCAGCGGCGCTGGTCAAGCGTAATCCGGCAGCTGATGCAGCCCTGGAACAGCGGCGGCTTCAGCTGGCCATTGATGCCAATGTTCTTACCGATTATGTGAAGGCGAACGGCATGGGCGGGGTTGATGCCACCCGGTTTGCGGCGGCAATTGAACAGCTCAAAGAAACCTATGACTACAAAACCACTCCGGATGCGGAATTATATTTCACCGATGCCTATCTGCCGGGTGGCGGGATTTCTGTAAACTAAACATAATGGATATGCAGCCTGAGATGTCTCAGGCTGCAGAGCTTTAAAGTAGGTACGCTCATGACGCCGGTAAACAACACAGATCTGATCAGGATTGAGGGCGTTTCACATACATTCACAACAGACACAGGTGCTCTTCCTGTTCTCGATAATCTGACACTCAGCGTCCCTGAAAATGGCTTTACGGCTATTGTTGGCCCGTCTGGCTGCGGTAAATCCACTGTGACCCGGCTGGTTGCAGGGCTCCTGAAGCCTGATGCAGGTCATGTGTGGCTGCAGGGCGAAAAAGTCACCTCTGCGCGTGATATCGTTGGTATGGCGTTCCAGAATCCGGTTCTGCTCGAATGGCGAACTATATTGAAAAATGTCATGTTGCCGCTGGAAATTGTGCCCAACACCCTCAATTCGGCAGACCGCGAGGCGCGTGCCCGTGACCTTCTGAAATTGGTCGGCCTGTCTGGTTTTGAACATAAACGCCCCTCTGAATTGTCAGGCGGAATGCGCCAGCGGGCATCCTTATGCCGGGCCCTGGTCCATCGCCCGGAAGTTCTTATTCTTGACGAACCCTTTGGGGCACTTGATGCCTTCACCCGTGAAGATCTGTGGCAGACCATGCACCGGCTGCGCGAGGAAGAACCCTTTACGGGGGTTCTGATTACACATGATTTGCGGGAAGCGATTTTCCTTGCTGACGAGGTTGTTGTGCTGTCAGGCCGTCCGGCAACAGTTCAATACAGCCAGAAATTAAACCAGCGCGGGTCCCGAAGCCTGGATACGCTCTACACGCCTGAAGCGACTGAAACGCTCAATATTCTGCGCGAGCAAATCAAAATTGCCCGTAAAGATGAGGAGGCCAGAACATGAGACAATTCGCTGCTCCGGTCTTTGCTGTTGTTCTTTTTCTTCTGTTTTGGGAAGCTCTTGTTTGGGTCAATGACTGGCCGAATTACAAGATGGCCTCCCCCAGCGATCTTTGGCCTGCCTTCTGGCGGTTCAAATGGCTGTTCTTGACCTTTGGCTGGGAGACATTATGGCGGACGGTGTTGGGCTTGCTGATTGCCATTGTGGTCGGAGTCTTGTTGGGCATGATCATGGGGTTTTCACGGGTGTTGCGCGAAGGGCTGTATCCGCTTCTTGTTGGTTTTAACGCTATTCCCAAAGCGACTGTGGTGCCGATTGTTGCATTAATGTTTGTTGGTCAGCATGATCTGAATACCGTATTGATCGCCTTTATGATTTCATTTTTTCCGATTGCGGTTTCTGTCTCTATCGGCCTGTCCACGCTAGAGCCTGAATATCGTGATATCCTGCGCGCTCTTGGCGCCTCTAAACTGACCATATTCTGGAAAATTGCCTTGCCGAAAACCCTGCCAGAATTTTTTGGGGCGCTGAAGGTCGCGGTGACCCTTGCTTTTATTGGCACCAATCTGATGGAGATTGTCTCTCCACATGGCCGTGGCCTCGGGGCTCTGTTTGACAGCGGAAAAACCAACTCTGATTACCCGCTTATGTTTGCTGTTCTGATTGCGCTGGCGATACTTGGCATCGCGCTTTATTATGTTGTTGTGTTGCTGGAACGTATCTTTGCTGGCTGGGCAGAACGTCAGGCCGACTGACCCTGCCCCTGAACAGCAGAGGCCGGTGCTGTTCAGTCAGACAGCTCATCCAGCCAGTTCGACAATTGAGCAGTGACAGACAGCGCGACCTGTAGGGGTTTTTTGCCCCTGACCTGGTGAATGCCGATAGGGCAGATCAGCCTGTTAATCTGCTCTGCTGCCAGGCCATTCTCCTGCAGACGCTTCCGGAACCGTGCCGCCTTGGTGGCTGAACCTATCAGCCCGCATCTGGCAAAACGGCCAGTGCTCAGCACCGTCGATATAAGGTCATAATCAAGCTGGTGAGAATAGGTCATGACCAAATGTATGGCGGTATCTGGGGCATGTGCAGCAAGGGTCTGCGGCTGGCGTGCAGGCAGCTTTGTCACCCCTGGTGGGGCTGTTTCGGGGAAACGATCATCATCTGTATCAACCCAGAAAATCTGACAGCCCAGATGACAGGCAAGCTTAACAACTGCCCTGCCGACATGTCCGGCCCCATAGATAAATACATCATGACTCTGTTTGGTTAAGGGCAGGACACAGGCCGTATCCGGCTCTTGTTCTGGCGGATGTGCTATAAAGCGGGGCGGGATTTGTGTGGCGGTCTCATGCAGGCTATAGCCGCTGGCCTGTTCTGCAAGCAGGGTCAGTGCCGGCAAATCTGCAGGGCTGTACCATTCATACATAATCTTTACATGACCGCCACAACATTGCCCCAGCGATGGGCCCAGCGGATAGGAACGGATCTGCCGCTCAAACGCTGTGCCGGGCTGATGTGTTCTGGCCAAATGAATGGCCTGATATTCCAGCTCGCCACCACCGATACTGCCGTGAATCTGCTCCCGATTGACCAGCATCATTGCGCCCCTTTCGCGGGGCGCAGACCCTTTTATATCTGAAACCACAACCAGGCAGACTGTCTGTGTGGTTGATTCAGACAGAATTGTGCGGGCCCACTGTCGGGGAAACGGAAAAATCTTCATAAGCGGTTTTGCGCGTGTGCCGTCATCAACAGACGCTCGGCTGTTGCCGGGGCGTTCAGCTTTGGATAGCTGTTGGTCGGGCTCAGCCCTCTCAGGGCATCACCAAATGCAAGGAAAGCAGATATGCCCAACATAAAGGGCGGCTCACCCACAGCCTTTGATCTGTGGATGGTCTCAGACCGGTTGCCCTCACCCTCATAAAGGCTGATATTCATCACATATGGACGGTCAGAACAGGCTGGAATTTTGTAGGTGGACGGCGCATGGGTCAGCAGCGCCCCATCTGCGGCATAGACCAGCTCTTCTGTTGTCAGCCAGCCAACACCCTGGACAAAGCCTCCTTCAATCTGACCTCTGTCTAAGGCCGGGTTGAGCGAATGGCCCGCATCATGCAGAATATCTGCGCGCATAATTCGGCTTTCGCCTGTCAGCGTATCCACCACGACCTCAGTCAAGGCCACGCCATAAGCAAAATAATAATACGGCTGGCCGGTCAGGCTGGCATCATCCCAGTGAATTTCAGGTGTGGCATAAAAGCCAGTTGCAGAAAGAGATATCCGTCCCTCATAACATAAATGCGTTGCCTCAGAAAAGGACAGTGACTGGCCAGAGGGCAGAGCGACCAGCCCGTCTGCAAAGTCAATATCCTCAGCTTCACATTGATATAATTCGGCCAGATGTGCTGCCATTCGTCCCTTAATGGCATCTGCTGCGCGCAAGGCTGCCATACCATTCAAATCAGTCCCGGATGAGGCAGCGGTGGCTGAGGTATTGGGCACCTTGGCGGTGGTGGTGGCTGTGATACGTACCTTGTTGACCTCAAGCCCAAACACATTTGCAACAATCTGGGTGATTTTGGTATGCAGCCCCTGACCCATTTCTGTGCCACCATGATTGAGCTGCACAGACCCATCGCTATATACATGAACCAGCGCTCCGGCCTGGTTCAGCATGGTTCTGTTAAACGAAATGCCAAATTTCACAGGCGTGAATCCCAAACCGCGCCGCAGAACAGGACTAGCCTTGTTATAGCTGTTGATCTCTGTCCGGCGCTGATGATAATCAGCCTTTGACAGCAGCTGGGTTGTTATCTCGTTCAGAAGGCCATCTTTAACCAGCTGACCATAGGGGGTACGCTGATGCATAGCTGCCTGATAATCAGGGTAATAATTGGCGATGCGGACAGCCACTGGATCACGCCCTAATTTGGCGGCGATCTGATCCATAATCCGTTCAACGCCGATCATCCCTTGCGGGCCGCCAAAACCGCGGAAAGCCGTATTGGAGGGGGTATGGGTCAGACACAGGCTGGCCGTGATCTGGGTATGCGGAATGTGATAGGCATTTTCCGCATGGGTCATCGCCCGTATGGCAATTGCCTTAGACAAATCATAAGACATGCCACAACGAAAATATTGCGCCATAACCAAGGCCTGGATCCGGCCCTGCTCATCAACACCAGCCTTATAGACCAGCTTTACATCATGGCGTTTGCCGGTGACCCGCATATCTTCATCCCGGTCATAGACAAGACGGGCTGGCCGTCCTGTTTTCCGGGCCGCCAGCGCGGCGATACAGGCCGTCAGATTGCTCTGGCTTTCCTTCCCCCCAAAACCGCCACCCATACGCCGGACCTCAACATGAACATCATGATAGGACAGCCCTAACATAGCTGCGACTTTATGCTGAATTTCGCTGGGATGCTGGGTGGACACAAACAGCCTCATGCCGCCTGCCTCATCTGCCCATGCAATGGCTGCCTGGCCTTCCAGGTAAAAATGTTCCTGTCCGCCAACCACCAGCTCATCTTCAATTTGAATTGGTGATGCATCGAAGACAGCAACCGGATCACCTGTTGTCAGGCTGAGCGGTTGTTCAAGCAAACTGTCTTGTTCAATCGCCTCATCAATGGTCAGCACAGCGGGCAAAGGGGTGATGTCCACAACCACCAGCTCAGCAGCATCACGTGCCTGGGCTCTGCTCTCTGCGACAACTGCAAACAGCGTCTGGCCATGATACATCACGTCAGTTTCGGCAAAGATGGGGTCATCTCCCATCACCGGACTACAGTCATTTTTGCCGGGAATATCTGCTGCGCTCAGCACAGCGTGAACACCGGGCGCGCGCAAGGCGTCTTCAGCATCAATCTTGTTTAGCCTGCCATGCGCAACAGGGCTCAGCCCAAGGACAATATGAACACTGTTTGCGGGCAGAGCCATATCATCAACATAAGCGGCCCGTCCTGTTACATGCAAAGCCGCGCTTTCATGGGCAAGGGGTGTATGTATAGCTGTTGTCCTGTTTGTTGTGCTCATCACAGGCTCTTTTCACATAAGCCTGATTCGGCTAATCCGTCTCCGGCCAGCCTGAGGGGTGTGCCTGTTGTGGCTTCCAGCCGGCATTTTTGCAGTAGATTCCGTGCTGCCAACAAACGATAGGCTTGCGAAGCCCGCACATCATCAAGCGGGGTGAAATCTTCTGCCAGCGCGTGATCAATCCAGTTCTCTTCGCCCTGCGCAGGGCTGACGGTCTGGCCGATCAGCGCCTGTTCGAGTGATTTTGCCCGTTGTGGAATCCCGGCCATGCCGCCAAAGGCTATGCGGGCATCTGTAATCACCGCATTTTCTGTTTTCAGAGCAAAGGCGCCCATCACCGCAGAAATATCCTGATCAAACCGGCGCGAAAGCTTATAACAGCTGAACCGCCAGCCAGGCTGTAATTTTGGCATAAACAGCCCTTCCACCCATTCAGATTCGCGCCTGTCCTGCTGGCCATAGGTGATAAAGAAATCGTCCAGCTTCAGCTGCCGTGTCTCTGTGCCGCGCCGCAGCCAGATATCCGCATCAAGCGCGATCAGGGCCGGGGCCAAATCCCCTATCGGCGAGCCATTTGCAATATTGCCGCCTACTGTCCCGCTTGATCTGACCTGAACAGAACCAAACCGGCGCCATAATTCACCCAAATCAGGAAAATCCTTCCCCAGCGCGTCAGCGGCCTGTGCATGCGTAACGGCCGCGCCAATGAACACCCCGTCCTCTTGTTCGGTAATGCTGCCCAGCCCCTCAACATGCTGAACGGATAAAAACGCCGCCAGCTTCCTGTTTTGTTTGGTGATCCACAGCCCGATATCAGTCGCACCAGCGATGATTTGCGCATCTGGCTGGTCCAAATAGGCTTGTGAAAACGCTTCTTTTGTGTGCGGCGCCAGATAAGACACACCCGCAGCCTGATAGGCAAGTTCAGGCAAATCTTCACAAGCCCGCAAAAATGCAGTCTCTGTCTCTAACCGTTCTGTCTCCCAGCTGGCCATCGGTAATCCGGCCAGGGCCTGCCCCGCCCGTATGATGGGCCCATAGCCGGTACAACGGCACAAATTACCGGCCAGCAAATCATCCAGCTCAGCAGCAGTAAAGCCAGATCTGTTCAGCCAGCCGCCATATAAAGACATCACAAATCCAGGCGTACAGAACCCGCATTGTGAGCCATGATGGTCGATCAGGGCCTGCTGGACCGGGTGAAGCTTGCCATCTTCATACGCCACCCCCTCAACTGTGCGGATGACGGTCTTATCTGCCATGGGCAATAAAAAAATACAGCTATTCACCGGCTGCCAGACCAGCTCGCCGTCACGCAGCCGCCCTAACAGGATCGTACAGGCCCCGCAATCGCCTTCTGCACAGCCCTCTTTACTCCCGACCAGGCCCTGATGGCGTCGCAACACCTCTAACCATGAGCTGTCTGGCCGCAGATCAGTAAACGGACAGACTGTACCGTTGATCATCAGGCTGATTGGGCGGGAAAGACCAGCTTCAGTCTTAGCTGGCAAAGCGGCATCATCATTGGTAGCTGACAAGGTTGGCATGCGCCCCCCATTTAACAAGAAAGCCCGGCAAGAGGCAGATCATCTTAAACGGTAGCAAAATGGGGCGCGGGATCAAGTTGTTTCCGGTTCCGCTTACACAGAATTTTAACAGGTAAAAGCACCGTATGTTCAGCAGATGGTCGCCTGCATGTGATCTCGGGGAGAGAGTGAACATCTTAGCTGGTGTAAGGCAGATCTACCTGGGCAAGATGTGCGTAAAGCTTGGCCACTGCCGCATCATCTCCATGACCAAGACCCATATCTGCGGCTGCGCATATCATCCCGCAAGGTCAATTCTCAAAACCTTACCTGCGACCTTGACGGAAGTCCTTGGGCGGGCGGCGGTCGTTATTCATTACACCACACCCGCCCCCCCCGACGGGGGTTACTGACTGGCTTTGGCAATCAGCTTTGGGTCTTATTCGAGGGGGTGGGGGTAAGAAGAGGAAGGGCTGCGGCTCTTGGACCTCGGCTCTGCCATCGATTGGCTGAGTGGCCGGACCGTGGTTTGTTTGGTATTATGTTGCGGATTCTGCCGCTAAAGGCAGCGCAGAGAAAGAAAATATTTGATTTGCCTTCAGAAACGTAGAGACAAACAGGACATGCCACCGTCGATTTTGGCACATTCACTATTCGCTACAGTCAGGACATTAAAGCCATTTTCTCTCAACATGCTTTCGGTCTTGTCAAAACCCTCTGCCATGATGATATGGTCATTATATCTTATCATATTGGCGGCTTCTTCTTCTCCTTCCGGAGTTAAAAGGACAGTATAGTCCTCAAAACAGCCGCTGGCGGCCAAACGCTTCGTAGATAACAGGCAATGGTCATCAATCAGGCTGCAATCAGTTTTAAAGTGTAATACTTCAGGCGGTATGTTGAAAACACGCACCAAAAAGCCGTAACGCTGAAGAATGTTTTTCAGCTGTTCAGCACCTTCAACATTCGTTCTGGATGAGAGCCCTACCAATATTTCTTTTGGTGTGGTCAGAATGTCGCCTGCTTCAATAAAACCTTCAGATATATCTTCAATATTATCGAATTTTTCAGACAGAACACCTCTCATTGGGGCTACCTCGCCTCTGCGGCTTTTGGCTCCAGGCCGCATCATGACGGCTAGACCAGGCAAACATAGGGCTGTGTCTTCAACAAATTGAGCGTCCGGAAACTCTGTTAACGCTTCAAGCTCGGTTACTTCTGCTCCGGCATGTTTTAACGCATTTATATAATCGCGATGCTGTTTTATCATCACATCAATATCCACAGCTCCTCGGTCTTCAGAACGTAAGCCGTTGATAGCAGATAAAGCTGGGGTTAATGTCACGGCCTGGACAAATTTTGTTGCGTGGCTGCGCGCTGTGCTGGCATTTTTTGGGTGTTTCACGGCGGTCATCTTTGATTTCTACTCATCAGATGTTGTTCTACTTCCATGGTGCGGACTAATTCCATGATTTTCCCTAAAGTTTATTGGTTTCTTTGCATAGGGGACAGCCCCATAGACCGGCACAAACGAGCGTATCGGTCAGCTAACATGCATCTGCGCTGTTCTGCTCAAGTGCGGAATGAATATCTCGCGCCAGAGCGCACAGTGCTGTGCTATCCAGCTTGAACGTCATCAATCTATATCCAGCTCTTCCAACAGCGCTGCATAGGCCGCGCCATGCATATCTGTATCTTCTGGCGTGCCTTGAATGTGGGGACGCGGCAGGCTGAATTTAATGACCTGTAAATCCGTGATATCAAACCGCTTTATTTGTGCCTCATCTGTCTGAAATAGGGCCGCTATGGTGGCGGTCGCCAACCGGTCGCGGACATAGATGAAATTATCTTCATCAAAACAGAAAATATCTAGTGTAAGCCAAAACGGCCCAGCATTTTTAGACCTGATTTTGCGTACCTTGTGACGTAGTGCTGTCATCGGCCTAACTTTCAGTAATATCCAGCCGAAAGGCAGAGAGCGGGTCATCTATCGCCATAATATGGTGCAGGCAAAATTCATAGCTGGCGCCCCGGTCCATCTCTGGCGGTGAAAAGGGAAAGGCAAAGGTTGGCATTGGCTCATGCGGGGTCAGCGGCAGATGCAATAAATCAGGGTTCAGCAATTTTGCCGCCTCATTTGCCTGCTGCTGTGTGGGGCTGGTAAATATAGCCATTACGCCAACTTCGCTTGCGCCAACGTCTAGGTTTTCAAGGGCGCCTAGGGCCGCATTACGTCCAATAACACGCAGCTCCAGTTTCGTATCGCTCAGCCCGCTCCGGGCCGCTTTTTTCTGGAACGATGCTGTCAGGGCTGTTATCCAGTCGTGTATATGCTCGCGGTAATGAGCATCCCGCACCAAAACAAAAGATACGGTTTGAAATCCGGCCTGCCTGGCGGCTTCCAATTTCACGGTATAGGGTGTGGTACTATGCCAGACACTGCCCTCTACGCGCACCGATACCTCATCAAGGGCAGTATAATTGGCTTTGCGCACATCCAGCCAGCCTCCTGGTTCATGTAAAATGTAAGGATCCGCATTCTCATACAGCATATGTGCAGATACAGTGTAGGGTGTCGCTGAGGTGTCTTCGCCAAGCGGGGTTATGGTAAAGCCAGCTTCATCAAATCGCATCAGGATTACGCCTGTATTGGGGTTGGTGGTAGCCAGCGCGCCACATTCTGCGATTTTTGCACCATGCCAGGCGGCCCCTTTATGACAGCCTCGCGCAATGGGCAGTGCGGCAATGATAGCAGTGTCCGTCGCCCGCCCGGCAATAATGATATCAGCGCCACTAGCCAAAGCGGCTTGAATTTGCTCAATGCCCGCTAGCGCAACAATATTCGTTGTGTGCTCCAGTATTTGAATATCTAAATCTGGCGCCCCCTCAAGAGGCGTAATCGCCCCTTCGGTATAGGCCTGAATAATCACTTGTTTTTCTTGGCCGGATTTAAGGGTGGCGATTTTCAATTTTTCTCCGCGCTCTTTGGCGATCTCCAAAGTGATGTCCAGCATCCAATCCACTGCGCTGTCTGCACCGCTAGTCCCGGCAGTGCCAATGAGCAGGGGCACTCCCGCCGTACTTCTTGCCGCCATTAAATTGGCCCAATCTGCCTTTGTTGCGGTGCGTGAATATTTTGACCTGCCAGTCCCTAAGTAGTAGGGCCCGCTATCGGTTGATCCGCCATCAATTGCTATCAGGTCAGGCTCATGTTCCAGGCCGCGGGCCAGTGCTTCACGGTCATATGGTATTCCCAGTGCACCAGCGGGTATCAGGATTTTTGTTACTGCACTAGCCACTTCCTGTCTCTCCAAATTGAAAATTATACACTTGCAGTACCGAAGTAAGCCAGATTAACCTATAGCCTATCACTACATTCTTACTTTGGGAGGAAAAAAAATGAAATCATGGACAATTGCGCGCAGAACGTTTCTTGCCGCAGCTTTGGCAACCGGTTTAGCTGGACCGGCTATGGCAGATGGTCATCAAATCGTGGATTCCATTCACTTTTTGATTCCCGGTGGCGCTGGCGGCGGCTGGGACGGTACCGCTCGTGGTACGGGTGAAGCGCTGACAAAATCTGGTCTGGTCGGCACCGCTTCTTATGAAAATATGTCTGGCGGTGGTGGTGGTAAGGCCATCGGCTATCTGATCGAAAACGCAGATAGTAACCACGGCACTTTGATGGTGAATTCCACTCCTATTGTTATTCGTTCCCTGACTGGCGTATTTCCGCATAATTTCCGGGATCTGACATTGGTTTCTGGAACCATTGGTGATTATGCTGCATTGGTTGTACCGGCAAATTCAGATATCAAATCAATGGGTGATCTGGTTTCAGCTTACAAGGCGAATCCATCTGGTGTCGCAATTGGCGGCGGGTCAGTTCCTGGCGGCATGGATCATCTGGTGGCGGCGATGGTTATGCAGGCTGCAGGGGCCAACCCGACAGAGGTTAAATATGTTGCCTATGATGCAGGTGGCAAGGCGATGGCTGCACTGCTGTCCGGCGAGATTAAAGCCCTGTCTACCGGCTTTTCAGAGGCAGTAGCCATGGCGAAAGCAGGTGAAGCAAATATCATCGGGGTGACCTCAAATGACCGTGTTGGTGCATTCCCGGATGCCAAGACCATGAAAGAGCAGGGTATTGATACCTATTTCGTGAACTGGCGCGGGTTTTTTGCCGCACCAGGTCTGCCAAAAGACAAGCTGGAAGCCTATCAAAAGGCGATTGACAAGATGTACAGCACCCCGGAATGGGAAGCTGTTCGCGCTCGCAATGGGTGGGAAAATATCCACAACCCCGGCGATGACTTCATGACGTTCCTTGAAGGTCAGGAAAAGGAAATTGGCGATCTGATGAAACAGCTCGGTTTCCTTTAAGGCATAAAATGATGAATGGACCATCCAGCCAGTAAAGGCTGGGTGGTCTTTTACCAACGGGGGAAAATTATGGCTTTGGACAGATGGATAGCGCTTATCATTGCGCTCATTTTTCTGATCTATGGCTATACAGCCTTTTTTCAGATGGATGATTTGCTGCCGCCTATTTTGCAACGGAACCCTGTTTGGCCATCCAGTTTTCCAAAAATATTATCTGTAATTGGCATTATCGGCGCGGTTACCGTGCTGTTGAATCTTGAAAAGTCAGATAAACAAATCGGCGACGATATTGAAATATCTGACTGGCGGAAATACCAAGTCCTTGATGCGCTGGCCCTAATTGGCGGCATGGTAGTCTATGCATTGACCTTGCGGGACCTTGGGTTCTTGGCCGCAACTTTTCTGTTTTTATCCCTGGGATCAATCCTCTTGGGTGAGCGTCGTTTTCTTTTGCTAGGCAGTGTTAGTGCTTTGGCGAGTTACGGCATTTGGTACCTTGTAGATTCTGTGCTGGGAATTTACATGACACCCTTTCCTGCAATCTTGACTGGCGGTTAGGGAGGGAGCGATGATAGAAGGATTTCTGCTGGGCCTGTATACAGCTCTTTCAGTAAAAAATATGCTGATGGTTATCGGCGGCTGTATAATCGGCACTTTTATCGGGATGCTGCCTGGTCTCGGACCGATGTCAATCATAGCGATCATGATCCCTGTAGCGATCTCTATTGGCGATCCAGCAGCCGCACTGATTTTATTAGCAGGCGTATATTATGGGGCGGTTTTCGGAGGGTCTACCTCCTCTATTCTTATCAACGCGCCGGGTGTTGCCTCTACGGTTGCAACAAGTTTTGATGGCTACCCACTTACCCGTCAGGGCAAGGCAGGTAAAGCACTGACCATTGCGGCTATATCCTCCTTTGCTGGTGGCACGGTCGGGGCCATTTTGTTAGTATTTTTCGCCCCGGCTCTGGCCTCTGTAGCGTTGCTGTTTCACTCTTCTGAATATTTTGCCCTGATGGTGGTTGGCTTATCTGCGATCGCCGCGTTTGCAGGGTCAGGTCAGGTCACAAAGGCGTTATTAATGACGATTGTTGGGCTGGCACTGGCAACTGTGGGAGAGGGTGCGCAATTTAATATGCCGCGCTTTACTATGGGTATAATGGATTTACAGTCTGGTATTGGCTTTATCACCCTGGCTATGGCGATGTTTGCTATTCCTGAAACGCTGTTCCTTGTTCTGGATCCCAGTCGTTCTGGTAAGGCTGGGAGCAAGCAATCTGAAATCACTGATTTGCGGATTACAAAAGAAGAAGCAAAGAAAATCACCCCAGTAATTGGGCGGCAATCTTTGCAAGGGTTCTTGATCGGTGTGATGCCCGGCGCCGGCGCAACCATCGCTTCATTTCTGGGATATGCAGTGGAACGCAATATCGCTTCAGAGGAGGAGCGAAAGGAATTTGGCAAAGGCTCTGTAAAAGGGCTGGCCGCACCTGAGAGTGCCAATAATGCGGCGTGCACGGGTTCGTTTGTGCCGCTCTTAACTTTGGGCATCCCCGGTTCTGGAACCACAGCGATTTTGCTGGGAGCGCTGATTGCCCTGAATGTCTCACCTGGGCCGCGTTTGATGCAGGACCAACCGGAAATTTTCTGGTCTGTTATTATTTCAATGTATATCGGCAATGTGGTTTTATTGATATTGAATCTGCCGCTTATCCCTTATATCGCCAAGGTGCTCACAGTTCCGCGAAGCTTTCTCATTCCCTTTATTTTGTTTTTTACATTGATGGGCGCCTATATTGGCCAGAATAACGCCACCGAATTATTGTTTCTTGTTGGGCTTGGAGTAGCGGCAACGATTTTCCGCTTTGCATCATTCCCGCTTGCACCATTATTGATCGGTTTTATTCTGGGGCCGATGCTTGAGGATAATTTCTCTCGTGCTACTCAGCTTTATGACGGGGTAAGCTTTATCTGGGAAAGGCCCATGACAGCGGTACTATTATGTGTGGCTGTCCTGCTGATTGTGTTGCCTGCCATGCGTTCACGTAGGGCTGCGAAGAAACAGGCTAAAGGATAGGAATTTATGCTTTCTGGCATTCGGGTTCTTGATCTGACAAATGTTCTGGCCGGGCCCTTTTGCTGTCATCAATTGGCCCATATGGGGGCAGAAGTTATTAAGATTGAGGCGGTTGGACGTGGCGATTTAGCTCGTCAGCTTGGCGCTGACAAGCAGTTAAGTGCCGCGCAGATGGGCATCTCTTTTCTGGCACAAAATGCGGGCAAGAAATCACTGACCCTTGATTTGAAATCAGACAAAGGCAAGGAGATTTTTCGCAAACTGGTTCAAGGTGCAGACGTGGTTGTTGAAAATTTCAGACCTGGTGTTATGGCACGTCTTGGTCTGAATTACCCGGTGCTTAAAAAGCTGAATCCACAGCTGATTTATTGCGCAATCTCAGGCTTTGGCCAGACCGGTCCGCTAAGCCCGCGCCCTGCATATGACCAGATTATTCAAGGGCTTTCCGGGGTGATGAGCATTACCGGAAAGCCTGAAGAGGATCCACTTAGGGTGGGGTTTCCATTGGCAGATACTATTGGTGGGCTGACCGCAGCAATGGCGGTTTCAGCCGCGCTTAACAAGCGCCCAAGGGGACAGATGATTGATGTCTCTATGCTTGATTCCGTTCTGACCACAATGGGGTGGGTTGTGTCAAACTATCTGATTGGCGGCATTCAGCCTGCACAGCATGGTAACGAAAACACCACCTCCGCGCCGTCTGGGACCTTTCAGACAGCAGACGGGCTGCTCAATATTGCCGCAAATGAAGAACGTCAATGGCAAGCGTTAATCAAACACATCGGATGTCCGCATCTGGCTGACGATGATCGCTTTGCCACGCGCGATAACCGCAAATTGCACCGACAAGCCCTAAGCCGCGCGCTTGATTCCTATCTGAGACAAAAGTCAGCAACTGAATGGGAGCGAGAGTTAACCGATATCGGTATCCCGGCCGGGGTAGTGATGACAGTTCCTGAAATCCTTGCACATCCGCATACTGCCCATCGTGGCTTGCTTTCCCAGTTTGATAATATACAGGCAGCAACAGGACCTGTTTCGGTGATGCGGACGGGGTTTCAAAGCGATGGTCAGCCTGCATCTGTAGATACGCCGCCGCCCGTGCTGGGGGCGCATAATCACGAGCTGCTGAAAGATTTGGGATATGATGAATCTGCTATTGAACAGCTTAGTCAGGAGGGCGTCATATGAGCGATGTATCAGATTGGTGGACAACCTCTATTATTGATATGGAACCTGGCCGGATAGAAATTCGCGGACAAGCTATTCAGGACCTTATTGGGCATTTAAGTTTTGCAGAAATGATCTGGTTGATGTTGCGTGGTGATAGGCCCGGCAAGGAGCAAGCTGAATTGCTTGAGGCAGCGTTGGTCGCGTCGGTAGATCATGGTCCGCAAGCCCCGTCTATTGCAGCCGCCAGGATGGCGGTAACCTGTGGTTTGGGGCTGAACGGGGCGATGGGAACAGCGGTGCATATGCTTGATGATGTGCATGGCGGCGCTGGTCAACAATTTGTGTCTATGTTGCAGGATTTGGCAAGCCAGCCAGAAAGGGATAACCTTCGCCTTGCTGAATATCTGGCCAACTACCAGCAGGATATAAACCCCTATATACCAGGATTTGGTCATCGCTTTCACAAGCCGGTTGACCCGCGCTCGCCGCGCCTGATGGCACTGGTTGAAATTGCCCAAAATGAACATATTGTATCGGGTCAATTTATGAATATCGCTTTGCAAATTGAGGCAGTCCTCGCCGAGATGAAGGGCAAGCCTGTACCGATGAATATTGATGGGGCTTCTGCTGTGATCTATGCAGAACTCGGCTTTGCGCCGGAGCAAGCCAGAGGGCTGTTTTGTCTGTCTCGCTCGGTAGGTGCCATGGCACATGGCTATGAGCAGATGCAACAAGGTGGACGAAATAAAGGACCCACGCCCCCCCATTACCGTTGGCGGTATGACAAGGGCTGATGCGCCCGGTAACCGTCAATGATTACTGTAGGCAGCAGCGCATTTCAAAGGCTAATTTTTGAGCAAGGACCTCTACCCCTTCGACAGGCACCATGTGGCCGCATTTCTCTAAAATGACAAGTTCGCCATTTAGATGCGTTGACAGTTCCTGAGCTTCTTTCAAAGACCGGTTTTGGTCTTCTCTGCCATGCAGAATTATTGTTTTAATCTGCAGGTCTTCAAGGTTGAGTCCCGTTTGGTCTATTCCTCTTGAAAGAGACGCTTGGATCTCATCAAATTGGTCTTTGGAAAGGGTCAAAATTTGCCTGCGAATACTCTCGATCAACTCCTGTGTTGTGGTATAGAACCACCCTTCAGACATTTGTCGTATGAAATTATTTGTAAGCGAGGGTTTTATCCCTCTGGCTAAAAAACCTTGCGTTGTATTAGGCCCTTTTGGCCTCCCAATCCCTGCACCACATAGAAATAAGGCTTCAGGTGGAGAACGCCACTGAAGAGCGCATTGTAACGCAATTCCTGCTCCCATTGAATGCCCTAAAAGGATAGGTTTTGTATGCCCATACTTATTTTCTAACTATGCAGCCTGTTTCACATAAGTAAGTTCTTTAGTGTGGTCGCTTCCGTGTCCTAAAAGAGTTGGGCTGTATAACTTAATGTTGGCATCAATCTTTGGCTCCAAAGCCTCTCTAAGAGAGTCGAAAAGATAGCCACCTAGGAATGCACCGTGAAGGCATAGAATAGTTTTTTTTATCATCTCTGGTCGGTAGCAATCATTTCAATTTTTAAAGACATGTTGAGTGCAAATAAAATCACGGTCTGTCGGCTCTGCCAACCCATCAAAGGTCGGGGGTCGAACTATGCAGGACCTCTGAATTTCTATCTCCACCCCTTTTTCAGTTATCGTTTATATTTAGCAAAATCCATCAGTAATCTTGGTCAGGGGTCGGAAGTAACTGGGGGTATTTCCTAAATAAGCATAGTAAGAGCGGCAAAATACCGATGGCTTGCGCTCTTGAGCCGTTAAACGCAGAAGCCATGGGCGAGAGAATAATTCTGTAAAAATACCTAGCTAACTCAAAACATCCCTGGTTAGAGTGATGAGATGCATACCCATTTTTAATTGTGGCAGAAGACAAATAGATAGGATGTGAGATGATGTACAATAACAGCTATCAAAAGCCAGTGAAGTGGCAAAACCCAAATGTGAAGCTGTTCCCGCATCAGGTAGGATTAACCTGCCCGCCACATGATTTTGATGCCGCGCCGTCTGATTTCCTGCGTATGGCGCCCGAGACAGTCGGCGTACATGGTCGTATGCTGCATGTTCCTGATTATCGGCATAAGCTGGATCAGCGTAAGCAGAATTTTGGCCTGTTAGAAGAATTTGTTGAATGTATGGCCAATAATGGGGCCGATGTATGTGGCCAGGTTGGCTCCAACTGGGTGCATGCAAGCGGTTTAGGTGTTGAGGGTATTGAACAGCATTGTGACATGCTCAGTGATAAATATGAAACCCCCTTCCATATGGCGGGTTATGCGATGGTTGAAGCATTGCGGGACCAGAATGTCGAAAAAGTAGCGCTCAATGCCTGTTATCACCGGGATAGCTGGTACAAAGGCACAGTCGGTTTTCTGAAAGAAGCTGGGTTTGATGTCGTCTGGGCTGGCAATTTCCATGATCAAGGCTGGTTTGAGAGCCAACAGCAGGTTGATGAATGTATCTGGTGCTTTGATGAAGATTTGCTGTGGAAATCGTTTGATTATATTGCTGACAAGGCCCCAGATGTAGATGCCTATCTCATTAATGGCATGTCTAATTACCGCAGGTCATCAGATGGTTTGGCTCAGCGCCCCATGCATCATACCGCGGCATTAGAGGCGCGTTTAAACAAACTAGTAGTTGGTCATGACACAGCACTCTATTGGCGGCTCTTCAAAACTTTGGGAGTTAAACCGGAAAAGCCTTATGGGCAATTGCTGGCCTCTTTATCTTAAGGGAGCTCTGTAAGAGATGCATAAGATTGTTGCTTTATGGGCGGTCCCGCGCTCTACCTCGACAGCTTTTGAATGGATGATGCGCCAGCGCGGCGATATTGACTGTCTGCATGAGCCCTTTGGTGAGGCCTGGTATCAAGGTGAGGACCCGCTTTGGCCACGGCTGACAGCTGACTCAGTTCACACACCAGGGCTGACTCTCGAGACTGTTTGGCAGTCCATGCTGGCAAAGGCGAAAAGACGTCCAGTCTTTTCAAAGGATTTTCCGCTCTATATCGATCATATGTGGGACGATGAGATGTTATCGCATTTCACACATTCTTTTCTCATCCGAAATCCAGCCATGACCATTACGTCCATGTATGATAAATGGCCTGATTTTCATGAAAAAGAGGTTGGTTTTGCTGAGCAGCGCCAGCTTTTTGAGCGTATCTGGGATAAGACAGGTAGCCCGCCGCCAGTGATTGATTCAGATGATCTGTTGGAACATCCAGCGGTGATTGTGAAGAAATGGTGTGATGCAGTTGGTCTGCCCTTTATCGATTCAGCTTTAAGCTGGGAACCAGGCGCGAGAGATGAAGTGAGCTGGTGGGATGGCGGCAGCTTCCATGCCAATCTGCGTAATTCAGATGGGCTGAAACCACAGTCGCGCAAGAGCTACATCAAGATTGACGAGGCGCCAGATCGGGTGCGTGAGGTTTATGAGCGGGTCTTGCCACATTATGAATTTATGCATCAACACCGCATCTGCTAAGCCTGAGATAACGACCAATGACCTATATTTATCATGACGAGCTATATGCACCAGCAGACCAACGTGAAACGCTGAAACAAAAGAGTGCAGCCTTACCTAGCTGGGATTTAACGCCGCGCCAGATTTGTGATCTTGAGCTGATTATGAATAGAGGCTTTTATCCTCTAACAGGATTTCTAGGCCGCGCAGATTATGAGGCGGTTTTATCCGATATGCGCCTTGCTGATGGCAGCCTCTGGCCCATACCGATAACCTTAGATGTCAACGCGGCCTTTGCCGACAAATTGTCGATCGGTGATGAACTTGCTTTGCGTGATCAAGAAGGGGTCATTCTCGCAGTTTTGATTCTCTCTGATAAATGGGTACCAGATAAGGCAATTGAGGCCGAACAGATATTTGGCGCTGATGATGTGGCTCATCCGGGCGTATCTTATCTGTATCACCAGGCTGGTGAAGTGTATCTGGGTGGCCAGATAATAGGGTTGAGTCCACCCACCCATTATGATTTTAAACAGTATCGTTACGCTCCGAATGAATTAAAGAGGCAATTTGAAAAGCTGGGCTGGCATAAAATTGTGGCCTTCCAAACACGCAACCCCCTTCACCGCGCCCATCAAGAACTGACCTTTCGTGCGGCACGCGATGTTGGGGCAAATCTGCTGATCCATCCGGTGGTGGGCATGACAAAGCCAGGCGATGTAGATCACTTTACGCGTGTGCGTTGCTATGAATCTGTGCTTGACAAGTACCCTTCTTCGACAACGGAAATGAGCCTGTTGAATCTGGCGATGCGGATGGCAGGCCCGCGCGAAGCAGTGTGGCATGGGCTTATTCGCAAAAACCATGGCTGCAGCCATATGATCATTGGCCGCGATCACGCAGGACCAGGCAAGAATTCACATGGCGCTGATTTTTACGGCCCTTATGACGCTCAAAAGCTGTTTAAGAAGTATGGGCATGAAATTGGCATCGAGATGGTCGATTTCAAAAACCTCGTCTATGTTCAGGAACGCGCCCAATATGAAGAAGAAGACACAATCGCTGATAAAGAAAACATCACCATTTTATCCTTATCAGGCACTGAACTGAGGCGGCGGTTAAATGAAGGACTTGAGATACCAGATTGGTTCTCATTTAAAGAGGTTGTGAAGCAATTACGCGCCTCATATCCGCCGCGCGCTCAGCAAGGCTTTACCTTGTTATTCACCGGTTTATCAGGATCTGGTAAATCGACTATCGCCAATGCGGTGCGCACCAAACTAATGGAACTGGGCGGCCGGCCTGTGACTTTGCTTGACGGGGACATTGTCCGCAAAAATCTTTCTTCTGAATTGGGATTTTCAAAAGAACATCGCGACTTGAATGTCAGGCGTATCGGGTTCGTGGCGGCCGAAATCACAAAGAACAGAGGAATCGCTATCTGTGCGCCAATCGCCCCCTATGCCACGACACGCCAAGCGGTGAGAGATGACGTTGAAGTCCATGGCGCGTTTATTGAAATTTATGTGGCAACCTCTCTAGAAGAATGTGAAAAGCGCGATCGAAAAGGCCTCTATCAAATGGCGCGGGCTGGGAAAATTAAGGAATTTACGGGGATATCCGATCCCTATGAAGTGCCTGAAAACCCCGAATTAACCCTGGATACAGTTGGCGTTGATGTGGATTATTGCGCCCAGCAGGTGATCTTAAAGCTTGAGCAGCGGGGTTTGATTGGACTAACCAGATGACAAGGGCCCTAACCACTTCCTGTCTGACAAGACTGCCTGCGCTGCAACCTGCTATCTATCAGGCAGACCCAGTGATCGTAGCAATTCAGCAGCTTAAAATATCAGCACGCCTCAAACCAGATGGCTCGCCGGTTAGTGAAGCTCTTCGGCTCATCTTTGAAATTCTGTCTGGTGGCGGAAGGAGAGTCAGATGTTTATCATCGTTTTGGCCCGGCCATGGCATGGGATATGGTGGCTGGGGATGCAGTCACGCGCACGGCAGACGGAATCGTGAGCACGATTGATGACAGCTCTTATCTTCATGGCAACTGCCATTATCGCAACACGGCCTTTATTGCCTCAGGGAAGTGGGGTCCTTAATGTCTGTGCGTGCTGAGCTCCATAAAATTGTTGAGGATAAAATGTGCCTTGGCTGCGGTCTGTGTGCCGCTCTTCACCCAGAGGTGATTGACATGGGCCGCAGCGAGGATGGCGATTTAAGGCCATATGCTAAAGATGGCTTTGATGATGAGGCAATGGCATTGGTAAGCCAGACCTGCCCCTCATTACGGCTTGAAGGCTTGCCTCTAGAGGTTGGAAAAATGGCTCCTTATCATGATAAGGTTTGGGGCCCCTATCATGAGATGAGTTTGGCTTATGCTCATAATAAAGCTGTACGCCATCAGGCTTCGACCGCGGGCATTTTGACAGCACTCGCCTGCTATTTGCTTGACGCTGATATGGTGGATGCGATCATCCATGTGCGCGCAGCCGACGGCACCTCTGCGCCAGCTAATTTTGGTGTGGCAACCCTTAGCAGAACAGCTAAACAGGTGTTAGCCGCCTCAGGGTCGCGTTATGGGCCAACAGCAGCATTAATAGATATAGATCGCATTCTCTCATCTGGTGAGCGATTTGCCATCGTGGCAAAGCCGTGTGATTTAAACGCCTTGCGCAATCTGGCCCATCACGATGAACGGGTGAACAAACATATCCTTTATTGGCTGACCTTGCTCTGTGGCGGGTTTCAGCCTAATGAGGCTTTCCGGTCTTTTCTATCTGAACAAAGCCTCTCAGAAGAGGGGCTAAACGCCGTGCGCTATCGTGGTTTTGGCTGTCCGGGTCCGACCAGTATAACTTATAAAGATGGTCACGAGGCAAGCTTTCATTATCTTGATTTCTGGGGTGAGGATGAAAGCCAATGGGCGATGCCGCTCCGATGTAAAATCTGTCCAGATGGGATAGGCGAAGCCGCAGATATTGTGGCCGGTGATGCGTGGGATGGTGCATCGCCGAACAGAGAAGCGAGCAAGACAGATCCTGGCTTTAACTCCGTCATTACCCGCACACAAAAAGGCGCCGCTTTGTATGAGGCCGCTATATCAGCAGGCCTCATTGTGAAGTCAGAACTGGTGGATTGTGATTTTATGAGCCGCCTTCAGCCACATCAGGTTACTAAAAAGCTGGCTGGTCAAGCCCGCATTGACGGCTTGCGTGATGCGGGATCTGTGGCCCCTGAGCTGATCAATCTGAGGGCAGAGGCCTTGTCAGATTTGCTGGGCGCTGAGGATTATGATGCGCAGAAAAAGGGAGCAATGTTCCGCGCAAAAAAATTTAAAAGCGGCTAGGCCATAGCCTCCCCAGAATCGTTGGGTACGCATTTTCGATGACCCAATGCGCTATCTCGTCTCATTGTCTTCAGGCAGATGACCAACCTTGAAGATTTATCATGTTCCAAGATTTCCTTAGGCACTCGTCTGATGAAGTGGTGAGTTCCACGCCTCAATCGGCGAAAATGCTGTACCCTTTGTTGAACCTCAGCAAAACCACACACACACAGTTACACACCGAAAAGCTCGGGGTGCCGGTGGGTTGACGTGGGTGCAATGAAGAAGCGGTGGCGCGCTCGAGAGGATTCGAACCCCTGACCCCCAGATTCGTAGTCTGGTGCTCTATCCAGCTGAGCTACGAGCGCATCTTGCCTTGAATGTGCGGACGATAATCCACAAAGCGGCCGCCTGTCCAGTTTAAAATTCAGCTTCAGGCTTATTTCTTTGACAATTTTTTGGACATTTCTGCCTGTTTGGATGTACAACAGTCGCCAGCAGCCCGAGGCAAAATCAGAGTAAAGGCAGGTGCGCGGTGACATATGATCAGAATAAAAATTTCCCGGTATCTTGGGAAGAGCTCCATCGGACATCAAAAGCACTTGCCTGGCGGCTGTTGGAACTGGGCCCGTTCAAGGGGATAATTGCCGTCACCAGAGGCGGGCTTGTCCCTGCGGCGATTGTGGCACGTGAACTGGAAATCCGGCTGATTGAAACCGCTTGTCTGGCATCTTATCATGCTCAGGAACGCGGTGAGGTAGAGGTGATGAAGGCCCCGGAGATGGCCGGAGATGGCGAAGGCTGGCTGATTATTGATGATCTTGTTGATACAGGGGAAACCGGCAAAATGCTTCGCCAATTACTGCCGAAAGCGCATTTTGCAACTGTTTACGCCAAGCCTCAGGGCCGGCCTGTGGTAGACACCTTTATCACTGAGGTTTCTCAGGATACCTGGATTTTCTTTCCCTGGGATCTGGAGCCGCGCCCGTCACGTCCAATCGCTGACAGTCAGGTCTGAGCTGACAGACAGCTGGCCGGCAGTTGTAATCTGAACTCGCTGCCCTGGTCTGTACTGCGTGACAGCCGGAGACGGCCGCCCAGCGCCATATCAAGACAGATCGCCAGCCCCAACCCATAGCCTGTGGGCTGGCCAGAGGCAAAAGCCCGGAACAAAGACTGGCGCATATCGGCGGCAATGCCCGGCCCGTTATCTGACACATCAATCACCGCCAGATGACCTGCATGCCAGATATCAATATTCAGAATTGTGGCCCCTGCCTGGCCTGCATTTCTGGCCAGATTGAACAATAATCTGTGGATCATCATTTTATCAATGTATAGCCTGTCTGGCCCTTGCCAGTTGATCTGCAGTTCAGTTGTGTTCTGCAAATCCTGAACCAGCTCCTCCACCGCCACAATTTGGGCTTCAGGCCTTGGTATTTCGGTCAGGTAATCAAGCATGTTCTGGCAGAGTAAAGATGCTTGTTCAGTTGCCTTTATCACGACAGGAGCGGCCTCTGAGACACGGGGATCACTGCTGTGTTCCAGCTGGTCAATCACCAGCATGGCCGAAGCCAGCATATTTCGTAAATCATGATTGATTTTGGCGACAGCCTCGCCGATATCGGCCAGCCTCTGGCGCTGGCGTATCGTCTGCCGCACCGCTGTGGACAGGCTCAGGATTTGCGTGCGCAAGCGCTGAATATCCTGATTATAAGATGATATGTCATCATCTGACGGCAGAATCAGTTCAGGATCAGAAGCCAGGGCAGCCATCTCTTGCTACAGCTGGTGCAAGGCGCGCAAAAACAGACCATAAATCAGCAGAATAACACCCAGGCTGTGAATGACGCCAAGGCTAAGAGCAAGGGCCGCAATAGGCATGAGCTCCACAAAAGGGCTGCCCAGCCCGGCAGCCGAAAAGCTGACCAAAACACAAAAGCTGGCCAGACTGGCAAAACTGAAGCTGATCAGGCTGATTTTCAAAAGGCTTTGCGCCTGAATCTTGCGCTTTATCATAAGTTTACTGTGGTTTCTGGCGGTTCTCACCTTATGATCCTAAGCGAATTAACACCTTAATTTAAAGCCTAAAGCAAAAAAAGCGCATCTTTGGCAGCGCGCAAGGGGTAAATATTCTTGACATTTCCGTCTATTCACCGTATGACACGGTCTCGTTATTCGTCAGATATAACCACTTTAAGGGAAAAGGAGCGACGAAATGAAACGCACCTATCAGCCAAGTGTACTTGTGCGTAAGCGTCGTCACGGTTTCAGATCAAGAATGGCCACTGTTGGGGGACGCCGCGTCATCCGCGCACGCCGCGCCAAGGGCCGGGCTCGTCTGTCTGCCTAAATCAGGTACTGTTCAGCTGCGCCCTTAATTGTTGATACCCCGTGCGTTGTTCCGGCAAGGCGGGATCATGACAAATCACAGCACTGATATCACTAAACCTGCTTCTGGTGATGCCGCGCAGGATATTGCGCTCAGCAGGCTGCGCCAGCGGCGTGAATTTCTGTTTGTCCAGCATAACGGGGTCAGACAGGTCACCCCTCATTTCATTTTACAGGCCGCGGTTCCTGCGCTGCGCCCTTGTGCATCCTCATCGCCCGCTACAGCCCGCCATATCAGAACAGGTCTGACAGCTTCAAAAAAAGTCGGCAATGCGGTTATCCGGAATCGGGCAAAACGGCGTATGCGCGCGCTAGTCGGCCAGCTGGTCCAGATGCAGACCCCCTCTCAGGCTGATTATGTTTTGGTTGCGCGGCACAGTCTGGTCAACGCAGACTGGACAGTATTATGTGCGGATTTTACCATGGCGGTTGGCAAAGTGAACCGTAAGCTTCTGGCGACAGCTAAACAGGAATGATGATCATAACAATGCGGTCTTCTGCTCATCCCTTCAGAAAACTATTTGCACGCCTGCTGCTGGTCCCTATATATATCTATCGATATTTTATCTCGCCATTGCTGGGGGTGAAATGCCGGTTTGCGCCCAGCTGCTCTGCTTATGCGATAGAGGCGGTTGAAAAATATGGGGCGTTGCGTGGTGGATGGTTAGCCGTTAAACGTATTACCAGATGCCATCCGTTTGGCGGGTCTGGTTATGATCCTGTCCCTTAACTGTGCATCAGGGGCAGGAACAGGCAGGCAAAAGTTAAGTCTGCTGTAAGCATGTGAACATTGGGAAAAGCGAAAAATGGCACCTGAAACACGAAATCTTATCGCTGCTATGTCTCTTTCACTGGCGATTCTTATTGGCTGGCAGCTTTATGTTGTCGAGCCGGAGATGCAGGCTGACAGGGCCGCCTTTGAAGCCCAGCAAACCCAGCAAGCCCAGACAAATTCCGCTGGCCAGCGTCCGCAGGCAGACGTTACGGCGGGTCAGACCACCGCTGCGCCAGTGGCCCAGGATACAGGCATACGGATCCAGATTGATGCGCCGCAACTCAGCGGCTCATTCTCAACGATGGGCGGACGTATTGATGATGTGATTCTGAACGGTTATTTCGAAACCCAACAGGATGATGCCAGCCTGATTCACCTCTTTAAGCGGTTTGATTCGGATACGCCCTATTTCGCCGAATTCGGCTGGGTTGCAAGCGGCACAGACTCGCTTGCTTTGCCTGATGAACAAACCGTCTGGCAGGCTGACCGGCAAACCCTGACCCCTGACGCGCCTGTGACACTAAGCTATGATAATGGTGAAGGACTTGTCTTCACCCGCACACTTGCCATCAATGAAGATTATCTGATTACCGTCACAGACAGCGTGGCCTCCAGCCGCTCAGAACCGGTGACTCTAAGCCCGTACAGCCTGTTGCGCCGCACCGATACACCAGACACACTTGGTCTGTATATTCTGCATGAAGGCCCGCTTGGCGTATTTGATGAAACCCTGAGCGAAATGGATTATGATGATCTGCGGGATGCGGGCCGCAAGGGGCTGACATTTTCACCTGAACAGGCAGGCGGATGGATTGGGTTCACCGATAAATACTGGCTGGCCTCATTAATGCCTGTACAATCTGAAAGCGCATTTTATTCAATGCGCTCCTTTTCATCTGCGACCCCAAAGGGCCCTGTAGATATTTATCAGACAGACATGCTGGGCGAAGCTTTACGGCTTGATCCCGGCCAGCAAATCACCTGGCAGACCTATCTGTTTTCAGGCGCTAAAAAAGTCACCTCACTTGACCGCTATGCTGAAGAGCTGAATATTGCCAATTTTGACCTGGCGATTGATTTTGGCTGGTTTTACTTCCTGACCAAGCCCTTCTTCTATGCCATTTCCTGGTTGTTTGGTGTGTTTGGGAATTTTGGTCTGGCGATTATCGGCTTTACCATTATTGTGCGGTTGTTATTATTTCCGCTGGCAAACAAATCTTACAAATCAATGGCGAAAATGCGTCATCTCGCGCCGAAAATCCAGAAAATGCGTGCCGATTATGGTGATGACAAGCAACGTCTGAATAAAGAAATGATGGAGCTGTATAAGCGGGAAAAGGTTAATCCGGCTGCGGGCTGTCTGCCGATCTTGCTGCAAATTCCGGTATTTTTTGCGCTGTATAAAGTTCTGTACGTATCCATTGAAATGCGGCATGCCCCGTTCTTTGGCTGGATTCAGGATTTGTCCGCGATTGACCCGACCTCTATTTTCAATCTGTTCGGGCTGTTGCCTTACTCGGTTGATTTCATGCCGCAATTTTTGTCGATCGGCATCTGGCCGATTTTGATGGGGATTTCAATGGCGGTCCAGATGCGCCTGAACCCGCCCCCACCTGACCCGATTCAGGCAAAAATTTTCCAGTGGATGCCTGTCTTCTTCACCTTTCTTCTTGCCGGTTTTCCGGCGGGTCTTGTGATTTATTGGACATGGAACAACATCCTGTCTGTTGCCCAGCAATGGTGGATTACAAGAAGCATAGAGAAACAGGCCAAAGCCTGAGGCCGGGGCCAGTCATGACAGCAGAGCCGTTCCAGTTTGATGGTCAGGAAATAGAAGCTGGGCGGCTTTTGTTTGCCGGGCAATGCGACTTTATCGCAGCGGCCCAGAACCTGCCTGCTCTGCCGCCGATCAGCTTGCCGGAAATCGCCTTTGCGGGCCGCTCAAATGTGGGAAAATCATCACTTGTTAACGCGCTGACTGGCCGCACCACTCTGGCCAGAACCTCGCAGACGCCCGGACGCACCAGACAGCTGGTCTTCTTTTCTCTGGCCAACCGGCTTCAGCTGGTTGACCTGCCAGGCTATGGTTATGCCAAAGCAGCGAAAACTGATATCAAGGCCTGGACCAAGCTGACCCGTAAATTTCTGGTTGGCCGGCAAAGTCTGCAGCGTATGCTGCTGCTGATAGACAGCCGCCGCGGTATCGGCCCGGCAGATAAAGAGATGATGAAGCTGATGGATGAATCAGCGGTATCCTGGGCTGTTGTGCTGACCAAGACAGACAAGCTGAAACCCACACAGGCCCAACAAATATACGATAAGACCCAACAGGAAATCAGCCGGCATGTGGCGGCTTTTCCGCATGTCTGGACCACCTCGTCACAAACAGGGGCAGGAATTGCTGAGCTGCGTGCCCATCTGGCCAGCCTCAGCCTGCCGCCATCTGACCGGTCAGGCTGACACGCAAACGCGCGTCTGGCATCAGATTTGGTCTCTGGTATTTGCCTGCAGAGTTGCCTATAGTGAGGCGCGGCAGCACAACTGTTTATGCGGACAACCACAAAGGATGACAAGACGGTGGCAGAACAAGCATCGGCAACACCAGAAGACTGGCTCCAGAAAGCAGGGATTTTAATTGAAGCTCTGCCGTATATGCGACGCTATGCGAATAAACCTGTGGTGGTGAAATTCGGCGGTCACGCGATGGGCGAACATGAATATGTGGCCAGCTTTGCCGCTGATATGACCTTGTTACGCCAGGTCGGGGCCCAGCCGATTATTGTGCATGGCGGCGGCCCGCAAATTGGCGATATGCTGAATCGTCTGCAGATTGAATCAAATTTTGTAAATGGGCTGCGGGTAACAGATGAAGCAACAATTTCTGTTGTTGAAATGGTTCTGGCTGGCGGCATCAACAAAGCGCTGGTGGCAGCTATACATGCCGCAGGCGGGCGGGCCGTCGGCCTGTCTGGCAAAGATGGCCAGCTGATCACAGCCTCGAAACTGTCTGATGTCTCTGCCCAGTCAGACAGTCAGATTGAACAGGTTGATTTGGGGTTTGTCGGGCGGCCGGAAACCGTTGATCCGTCTGTCTTGCACGCGCTGTTGGGAGTCGGGATGATTCCGGTTGTTGCGCCTGTCGGGCTGGGTCTTGACGGCCAGACCTATAATATCAATGCAGATACCGCCGCTGGCGCCGTGGCCAGCGCGATGGCGGCAACCCGGCTGTTAATGCTGACCGATGTTGCAGGTGTGAAGGATAAACAAGGCAATCTGATCAGCCATTTGACAGTATCATCAGCCCGCCAGTTGATAACAGACGGGACCGTACAGGGCGGCATGATCCCGAAGGTTGAAACCTGTATCGATGCTGTTGAACAAGGTGCTGAGGCTGCGGTGATTCTGGATGGCCGCGCACCGCATGCTGTGCTGGTTGAGCTTTTTACAGAGCATGGGATTGGCACGCTGATCACAACAGACTAAATTAACAAGATAATGGCGCCAGGCCCGCCCCTCTGAAAAGGAGGGCAGGCATGACCGGTCCGGTTCTTCAGAAGCTGAAGAGCTGTGTTCGGGGTGAAAAGGCCAACAGGGAATTGACCGGCGAGGAGAAAGGGCAGCACAATCATGGATATGTCTGCTGAGATGATGAATGGAAAGGCTGTTTCTGGCCTTGATGCGTCAGCCGTAACTGACTGGGTATTTGATCTCGACAATACGATCTATCCTGCCCGGTCCAGCCTGTTTCCGCGTGTGGCTGAACGGATGACCCAATTTATTATGACCCATTTTGATCTGGCAGAAGATCAGGCTGCCGAGATGAAAACACGTCTGTTTCGCACCTATGGCACGACGATGCGGGGCCTGATGGTTGAACATGATATGGCCCCGGATGATTTTTTGCATTATGTGCATGAAATCGACCTGTCTGATGTCTCTGCTGATGCTGAACTGGACGGTTTGCTGGCGCGCCTTCCCGGCCGCAAACATATCTATACAAATGGCACGGTGCGCCACGCGACCCGGATATTGGACGCTTTTGGCATCCGTGATCATTTTGATTTTATTTTTGATATTGTCGCCTCAAATCATATTCCAAAGCCTGATCCGCAACCCTATGATCTGTTTGTCAGGCAAAGCGGTATTAACCCCCAAACCTCTGTCATGATAGAGGATATGGCGCGTAATCTTGAACCAGCAGCATCTCTGGGTATGCAGACGATATGGCTGGTCAGTGACCATGACTGGGCCGCAAAAGGGGCAGACAATAATTTTGTGCACTATATCTCAGCTGATGTAAAACAATGTCTGGCAGACTTAAGCTGAACAGCGCTGTCAAACCAGAAAGTCTGATCAGACAAACCGCCAAACCAAGGAGTAAACACTATGAGCACCACAGATCTTGAAGCCGTTATTGATCAGGCTTTTGAGAACAGAGATCAGGTCACAGCACAGACTACCGGCGAAATACGCGAAGCGGTGACACAAGCGTTGGCTATGCTTGATGCTGGCCAGGCCCGTGTGGCTGAACCGACAGGCAATCATCAGTGGCAGGTGAATCAGTGGCTGAAAAAAGCGGTTCTGCTCTCTTTCCGTCTTAATGACATGGTTGTTATGGGCGGCGGGGCCAGCCATCCTGACGCTGGCGAGTCTGTCTGGTGGGACAAGGTGCCGTCAAAATTCAGCGGGTGGGATTCGGCGCGCTTCAGTGAAGCTGGGTTTCGGGCTGTGCCCGGGTCAATTGTCAGGCAGTCAGCTTATATTGCGCCGTCGGTTGTTCTGATGCCCAGCTTTGTGAATTTGGGTGCTTATGTTGATAAGGGCACGATGGTTGATACCTGGGCAACGGTTGGGTCTTGTGCCCAGATTGGCAAGAATGTGCATCTGTCTGGTGGGGCAGGTATTGGCGGTGTGCTGGAGCCGCTTCAGGCCGGTCCGGTAATCATCGAAGATGATTGTTTTATCGGCGCACGTTCTGAAGTGGTTGAAGGTGTGGTTGTCGAACAGGGTGCGGTCTTGTCAATGGGTGTGTTTATCGGCGCCTCAACAAAGATTGTAAATCGCGAGACAGGCGAAATTCACATCGGCCGGGTACCTGCCTTTTCTGTGGTTGTTCCTGGCGCTCTTCCTGGCCAGCCACGCGCTGATGGCAGCATCTCGCCGTCTTTGTCCTGTGCGGTGATCATCAAGCAGGTTGATGAAAAAACACGCTCGAAAACCTCTGTGAATGATCTGCTTCGTGACTGACAAACACCCCCGTACTAAGGATGAAATGTGATGGCTGATCTGTCTTATGAAGTCAGGCTGACCAGAGATCTGATCAGATGCCCGTCTGTCACCCCTGCTGAAGGCGGGGCACTTGATTTGCTGCAGGGCGAACTGACCCGGATGGGGTTTGTCTGCACCCGGCTGCCCTTTGGTGACGGCGCGGCGCGGATTGATAATCTCTATGCGCGTCTGGGCGATGGTGCGCCGCATCTGGCGTTTGCGGGTCATACTGATGTGGTCCCTGCCGGCAACCAGGCGGCCTGGTCATATGGGCCTTTTGCCGGAGAGATAAAAGACGGGCTGATTTATGGCCGTGGGGCAGCAGATATGAAAGGCGGCATTGCGGCTTTTGTGGCAGCCGTCAAACGCTATCTTGATCAAAACAAACTGAACGGCAGCCTCAGCCTGATTATCACAGGTGATGAAGAAGCTGACGCTGTTAACGGTACTGTGAAAATGGTCGATTGGCTGCAGCAGACGGACAACATCCCTAATTTTTGTCTGGTGGGCGAGCCGACCAACCCGTCTGTTTTGGGCCAGACGATAAAAAATGGCCGCCGCGGGTCTCTGACCTGCGCGCTAAGCGTAACGGGCCGCCAGGGGCATGTGGCCTATCCGCATCTGGCCAGCAATCCGGTGCCTGCGCTGTTTGCGATGTTGGCGCCGGTGAATTCAGCCAAGCTGGATGGGGGTACAGATTATTTCGGGCCCAGCACGGCTGAGGTGACTCATCTGAACATTGCTGATCCGGCCAGCAATGTGATCCCTGACCAGGCCTTTGCCCAGTTCAATATCCGGTTCAACACAGAACATTCAACAGGCAGCCTGCAAGGCTGGCTGGATGAACATTTCAGCCGCGTCGCTGCCCAGCGCGACGTGCAGTATGAAGCGCGGTTCTGGTCAAATGCATCACCCTTTATCACCGAGGCCAGCACCCATCTGGATGTTGTCAAAGCAGCGGTTGAAACAGTGACCGGTCAACGCCCGGAACTCTCGACAACCGGCGGCACATCTGATGCGCGCTTTATCTCTCGGGTTTGTCCGGTTGCTGAATTTGGTTTGGTTGGCCAGACCATGCATCAGGTTGATGAACATGTCAGCCTGGCTGATATTGAGACATTGACAGATATCTATTTTGAGATGATCAGGCAGATGGATAAATAACACATGCACCCAAACCCTTCTTCACCACCTTCTGTTGTCCAGTGTCTGATTTCTGCCTTTGATGTGGTTGCTGGGCGGGTCAAACCTGATAATGTGTTTGACTATTCTGCACAAGGGTTCTGGCAGGCGGTTCTGACCAATTGGGTGCTAGGCCTTGTCCTGGCGGTGGTCCCGCTTTTTGCTCTTGGTGGTGACTTTGTCATTTTGTTCATGGTCATCTCTCTGGTGTCGATACTGCTCTATTGCTTACTGGTCTGGCATGCGCTTGTGTGGATGGGCCGGACAGGTCGCTTTACTCGTTTTCTGGTGCCTTATTTGTGGGTAGGGGCTTTGCAAATAGTGCTGTTTGGTCTGGTCACGGTCGCCTTGCAAATGACAGGTCTGGCGCTGCTGCAGATTTTGATCCTGCCGATTGCGGTATGGATTTTGATCTGGCTGTTCAGGCTGGCCCGGGACCAGATTGGTGTTTCGGCCTTTGCGGCGGTTTGTTTTGTGGTCAGCCGGTTTGCGGTTGAACTGATTATTGGCTTGCTGGCCGGGGTAAAGACCGGTATCGGGCTCGGCTAACCATCGGGCCTGCCGGTTCAGGCAGACGGATACTGAATATCTGTTAAATACAGCCCATATGCGGGTGCGGTTGGTCCGGCCTGGCGGCGATCTTTGGCATCACGGATACGTACAAATTCATCGATGGACCATTTGCCGATGCCAACCTGTACCAGGCTGCCGGTGATGTTTCTGATCTGATGATATAAAAAAGACCGTGCCCGCGCGGTGATGTGGATTTCATCTCCGCTACAGCGCACAGACATCTCATCCATTGTGCGGAGCGGTGAATTTGCCTGACATCCTGCTGCCCGAAAGCTGGAAAAATCATATCGCCCGATCAGGCTTTGTGCCGCCTTGTGCATGGCCTCAACATCCAGCTTGGCACGATGATGCCAGGCCTGATTGCGGCGCAATGCGGACGGGGTGTCCCGGCTGATCAGCCGATACAGATAGGCCCGCTGAACCGCATCAAAACGGGCATGAAAATCATCTGCAACCTGTTGGGCGGATAATACCGCGACTTGCGGTGTCTCCAGCCAGGCATTCAGCCCGCGCACCACGGCGGTCTCGCTTAAATGACCCGGCACATCCAGATGGGCTGCCTGGCCTGTGGCATGCACACCAGCATCGGTGCGGCCTGATCCCTGCACCAGGGTTGGGTGGGTAGTCAGCTTTTCGGCCGCCTGTTCCAGATAGCCTTGCACTGACGGCCCATTATCCTGACGCTGCCAGCCCACCAGATCTGTGCCGTCATATTCAATGCGGATCAGCATCCGTTTGATCGAGGTGTTGACGGCAGTCTTGCTCATTTTGTCTCTGTCAATGACTGGCCGGGGCGAAGGGCATGACCATTCAGCCAGGCCTGTGCTGTCATTGCCTTTTTGCCCGCAGGTTGCAGCATACCGATGTCCAAAGCGGTGTTCTGCCCACAGCTCAGCATTAACCCGCCCTCATCTGACAGGCCGAAAAATTGTCCTGGCGGCAGGGGCTGACCTTTTGTCTGCATGGATCGGGCCTGCATCAGCTTCAGACGGCCAAAATCTGTTTCAATAAATGCGCCGGGATAAGGTGAATAGGCGTTAATCTTCCGCTGCAGGATGTCTGCAGGCTGATCAAGATCAATCTGGCTGTCTGCAGATGAAATTTTATGTGCATAGGTCACACCCTCATCTGGCTGGGCTTCTGGCCGGGCTGTCCCTGACTGTATCTTATCCAGAGTGACACACAGCAATCCGGCTGTCTGCTCTGCCAAAATATCATGCAGCTGGCCTGCGGTCATATCCTCTGTGATGGCGGTGTGGCTGGTGTCAATGACAGGCCCTGTATCCAGGCCTTTTTGCATCAGCATGGTGGATATGCCTGTGTCTGTGTCACCTGCTTCAATCGCGCGTTGTATTGGGGCGGCCCCGCGCCATCTGGGCAAGAGCGAGGCATGTCCGTTAATACAGCCATAGACAGGGATATCAAGCACAGCTTGTGGCAGCAACAGACCATAAGCCACCACCACAAACAGATCAGCCTTAAGGTCAGCCAGCTGATTTTGGGTATCTGTATGTTTCAGTGTCTCTGGCCAATAACAAGGCAGATTGAGCTGCTCAGCGGCTGCCCCGACGGCAGTTGGCCTCAGCTTCAGGCCCCGGCCAGATTTGCGTGGCGGCTGTGTATAAACAGCCCTCACATCATATTTTTCTGTCAGACGCCTCAGGCTGGGTACAGCAAATTCCGGGCTGCCCATGAAAACAACAGACAGCTTTGGTACAGGGCCTGGTCGGTCAGGGCAGTTCAGATCAGTCATATTATGTGCGGCTGTCCTTCATCACTTTGCGCCAGATCATATCACGTTTCAAACGAGAGAGATGATCAATAAACAAAACTCCGTTCAGATGGTCAATTTCATGCTGGACACAGGCAGCCAGCAAGCCTGTTGCCTGCATTTCCTGCTTCACCCCGTCACTGTCCAGATAGGCGACATGAACCTCTGCCGGCCGTTTAACCTCAGCATTATGGCCCGGGATGGACAAACAGCCTTCTTCCATTTTGGCTGTCTCATCAGATCGCCAGATAATTTCCGGGTTGAACATCTTCCATAACGCTGGCACCTCATCCTCACGGGCACAATCCATTACAATCACCCGCTTCAGAATCCCGACCTGATTCGCGGCAAGGCCAATCCCGGGGGCATCATACATGGTGTCAGCCATGTCATCTGCCAGCGTTAAAATTTCATCTGTAATTTCATCAACAGGTTCAGCAACCTGACGAAGAACGGGCCGGGGGACCAGCACCAAAGGCAATATAGCCATAATCAGACACCTTCACATTTCATAGGGCGGACCAGAGATAAACTGGCCAGTACTATGAATAATTGTATGAATTTGTGCAAGGTTGCTTCAGCAGCACGCTGCTCATTTCAGATGAAATCAAATCATAAAGCTGATAGGCTGATGCCTATGTCAGAGCTTCTTGTTATTTTCCCCTGGGCCCTGTTGGGTGGGGGCGTAATTGTATTGATTGTGCTGCTGCTCAGACGCCCGCCGGCGTCTGGTCAGGACACATCAGAGCTGGCTGATCTGCGCGGTCAGCTGGCGATGCTGAGCCAGCATAACCAGCAACAGCAGCAGGCCCAGATTGATCAGATGGCTGCCTTGTCTAAGCGGCTTGAAGATTCGCTTGCTGGGATGAGCCAGCGCATGGGGCAGTCCTTGCAGGATCAGACGGAGAAGACACATAAAAATCTCACTGATTTATCTGCGCGGCTGGCTGTGATTGATGCGGCGAATGCCAAAATTTCTGAACTGACCGGCCAGGTCACCCAGCTGCATAATATTCTGGCCAATAAAACGGACAGAGGCGCTTTTGGCGAGGTTCAGCTGGAAAATCTGGTGCGTAATGTGCTGCCGCCTAATGCCTATGAATTCCAGTTTCAGCTGTCAAACGGGCGGCGGGCCGATTGTGTGCTGAAACTGCCTAACCCGCCTGGTGATATCATCATTGATTCGAAATTTCCGCTGGAAGCCTGGCATCAGCTGCAAAGGGCTGAAGATGAACCAGCCCGGCGGGCAGCCCGCAAACAATTAGGCGCAGATGTGCTCAAACATGTCCGGGATATTCAGGACCGCTATATTATTGCCGGGGAAACAGCTGAATCAGCCTGTATGTTTCTGCCGTCAGAAGCGGTTTATGCTGAACTTCATGCGCATCTTCCCGATATTGTTGAAAAATCTTATTCGGCCCGGGTCTGGATTGTTTCGCCAACCACAATGATGGCCACCTTAAATACGGTAAGGGCCATTTTGCGGGATGCACGCATGCGGGAACAGACAGCCTTGATCCAAAAGGAAATCGGTGTGCTGATTACCGATATTGAACGTCTGGATAAGCGGGTTGATAATCTGGATAAACATTTTGAACTGGCGGTGCGTGATGTGCGCGAGATTAAAACCTCAACAGGTAAAATCACCTCACGCGGACGGCGTATCGAAGATTATGATGTCAGCGATACCCCGCCTGAACCGGTGCTTCCCTCACAGCCAGACAAGCTGCCTGCTGACACAACGAACACTGTGTCAAAAAAAACCGATAACAGCCTATAACCGGCTTCTGGCTTTCATGGCCTGGGCCAATGTGCCGTCATCCAGATAGTTCAGCTCGCCACCAACGGGCACGCCATGGGCCAGACGGGTGACCTTGACCGGCAGATGCTCCAGCCGTTCGGCAATATAATGGGCGGTTGTCTGCCCATCCACTGTTGCGGATGTTGCCAGGATGATTTCCCCTTTTTCATCTGCCGGGTCTGTCTGCGGATGCGCCTCAATCCGGGCCACCCGCTGGATCAGCCTGTCAATACCCAGCTCACGCGGGCCGCGCCCGTCCAGGGCGCTTAATGTGCCGCCCAGCACATGATACAGGCCTGAAAAAATCCCTGCACGCTCTATCGCCCATAAATCAGACACATCCTCAACCACACAAATCCGGCGGCTGTCTCGCCGTGTATCGCGGCACAGGCTGCAGGTGTCACTTAAATCCAGATTGCCACAATCAACACAGGTGCGCACGGTCCGGGCCGCATGGTCCATTTCAGCGGCCAGGGGCAGCATGATCTGGTCACGGTTCTTCAGCAGATATAATGCCGTCCGACGGGCTGAACGCGGGCCCAGTCCAGGCAGGCGCGCCAGCCGTTGAATCAGCTGATCAAGAGGGTTCTGCGCCATAACTCGTCCTTATCTGGATGAAGATCTCAGAAGGGCAAGGACAGGCCTGGCGGCAGCGGCAGCCCGCCTGTCAGCTGCTTCAGCGCCTCAGCCTTTTTTGTATCTGCTTCTGATTTTGCATTATTTACCGCCAGCATCACCAATTCGGCCACTGCCTCACCATCACCGTCAGCCAGCAGCTCATCAGCGATAATCAGCTCAACAATCTCACCTTTGCCAGACAGGGTGGCAATCACTGCACCGCCGCCAACAGAGCTTTGAAACCGGCTAGCGTCGATCTCTTTTGTCATCTCTTCCATGCGGGCCTGCATGTCCTGGACTTTTTTCATCATGCCGCCAAGATTACGCATTATTCACCTCATCATTTAGCTGATCATCAAAGGCCGGGCTGTGCGGACGCACAGCTGTGATTTCGGCTCCTTCAAACTGGTCAAGAACAGCTTTAACCACCGGATGGGCGGCCACAGCTTGTTTGGCCTGTTCATCTGCCTGCCTGTCCAGTTCGGCCAGGGTGGCGCCCCCTTGCTCCTGCGCGGCAGACACCAGCCAGGGCTGGCCACTTTTCTGGCTCATAAACCGGGCCAGCTGGCCAAGCAACGCTTCAGATACATCGCCGTCAATCTGCACCTCCAGCTTGCCAGCAGACAGGCTGACCAGCCGCAGATGTTTGCGCAGGCGCGCAGCAAGGATTTTTTCCCCTTCCTCATCAAGGCAAGCGGCAATCTGCTGCAGCGATGAAAACATGTTCCCGCTCTCAGCGTGTATTTCCGGGCTGGCCTGACGGACAGACTGTTGATCTGGATTTGCCTGCAGCTCTGCTTCTGCTGCGCGGTAAGCGGTCACCTGTGCTTCGGTCACCTGTACTGTGGCCGGTGCAGGCGACTGGGCAACAGGCGCAGATGGCGCAGCTGCCTGAACAGCAGCAGAGGGCGTATCCGGGCGATGGTGCGGGGCGTCCGGCAGGGATTTAATAATTTCAGCCGGGGTCGGCATAGGCGCGATATGGGCCAGCCTGATCAGCACCATCTGTGCCGCTGTTTTCGGGTTTGGCGCGTCTCTTAACTCACGGTGACCGGCCAGCAACACCTGCCAGGCCCGGCCCAGACGTGCGATCCCTGTCTTGGCGATATCAGCCAGTATCTGGCGTTGCGTTTCCGGCTGATCTGTATTTTCTGCACCACTTGCCATCAGGCTGGCCAGATGCACCATATCCAGCATATCTGCCAGCAAAACATCTGCCTCTGCCCCCCCGGCATCAGCCGTACTGTATAAGGCCAGTGCGTCACTGATCTTCCCCTCAAGACAAGCTTGCAGCATGTTCAGGATCAGATCTGTATTGGCCTGACCCAGCATATCCAGAACCGCTTGTTCTGCGATATCATCGGCACTCATCGCTGCGGCCTGATCAAGCAGGGAAAGCGCATCTCTGACTGACCCTTCTGACGCTTTGGCGATATGCGCCAGCACATCGCCAGAGGCTTTGATGCCTTCTTGTTCAGAAATTGCGGACAGATGTTGACGCATCACATCAACCGGCACACGGCGCAGATCAAAGCGCTGGCATCTGGATAAAATGGTGACTGGGACTTTGCGGATTTCGGTTGTCGCAAAAATAAATTTCACATTATCAGGCGGCTCTTCCAGCGTTTTCAGCAGCGCGTTGAACGCACTGCGGGACAGCATATGAACCTCATCAATAATATAGATTTTAAAGCGGGCAGAGACTGGCCGGTACGCCGCCCCGTCAATGATATCACGCACATCATCCACACCAGTATTGCTGGCCGCATCCATTTCCAGAACATCGATATGGCGTCCGTCATTGATATCTCTGCACGGTCCGCACTGGCCACAAGGTGACATGGTCGGCCCGCCTGCACCGTCAGCCCCCTCACAATTCAGCCCCTTTGCCAGAATCCGCGCAGTTGATGTTTTGCCGACACCGCGCACACCGGTCAGGATAAAGGCATGTGCCAACCGGCCCAGCGCGATGGCATTGTTCAGCGTCTGTACAAGGGCGTCCTGCCCGATCATATGGGCAAATGATGCGGGTCTGTATTTACGGGCCAGAACTCGGTAGGGCTGTGATGATGTATCTGTCATGGCATATAGACTACCGGGTTATTATCAGCCTGACCAGACCCGCAGGCCGTTTGTCTGAACATCAGCTCTACAGCATGCAGGCAGGGTGAAGAACGGGGCAAAACTGTCTGGTAAATGAAAGGCTGGATGACCCGTCTGAAACAAGCTGTGGCTGCTTCCTTTCGGACCTGACCTGGGTCAACCTGACCAATCGTCCACCCAACCTTCCGCCCCGGATTATGCGCCAGTTGCGCTTGTTAAACAAGCCTTTTCAACGGGGTTCAGCTGATATTTATAGACCGCTCAGCCGCGGTTTGCCGGATAGCTGCCCAGGACTTTAATACCGCCATCGGTACAATAAAACTGCAGCTCTTCTAAGGCCTGTTTCATGGCGGGGCTGTCAATATGCCCTTCACAATCCACGTAAAACCGGGCGGCTTTCATCGATCCGTTCAGCATATAGGATTCCAGCTTGGTCAGATTGATGCTGTTGGTCGCAAATCCGCCCAGACATTTATATAAGACCGCTGGCACAGACCTGACCTCAAAAATCAGTGTTGTCATCGTCGGGCCATTCTGGTCAGGGGCAACGATGAACTCTCTGGACATCACCAAAAACCGGGTAGTGTTGGTGTTTTCATCCAGAATATCGGCATCCAGGACATCCAGATTATAGATCTCGGCCGCTAGGGCTGAGGCGACTGCACCCACATGCCGGTCACCGCGGGCGGCAATATCTTTGGCAGCGCCAGCTGTATCCATATGAATAACAGGCCTTATGCCACGGGCCAGAAGGGATTTGCGGCATTGCGCCAGCCCTTGTTCATGGCTGTGCACTTCTGTGACCTGATCAGCTGTTGTGCCTTTGATTCCTAACAGCTTGTGATGAACAGGCTGGTAATGCTCACCAACGATAAACAAACCTGATTCGGGCAGCAGATGATGAATATCAGCCACCCGTCCTGCGGTTGAATTTTCTACCGGTACCATGGCAAGGTCTGCTGCGCCTGTCTGTACCGCAGAAATCATATCAGAAAAACTGTCACATGGCAGCGGGGTGAAGTCAGGTGCATGCGCCTGACAGGCCATATGGGAATAGGCCCCTGGCACGCCCTGGAAGGCTATGTTTTGCTGTTCTGCCATCTTCTGCCTCTTTTGCCTTTATGCGTGGTTTATGTACTCTGTTTTGTCAGGCTTTTCAAATTTGTTCAGGGGGTCAGCCCAAACGGGCACGCGCAGCAGCCAGATCTTCTGCTGTATCAATGCCGCCCGGGGCGTCTTCAACAACCGCCACGCCAATATGCATGCCGGCTTCTAATGCGCGCAGCTGCTCAAGCTTTTCAGATATTTCAAGAGGTGAAGGCGGCAGTGCCACAAATTGCGCCAGGGCTGGCCGGCGCCAGCCATAAAGCCCGATATGATGGTAACAAGGGGCAGGCCCGTCCGGGATTGCGGCGCGGCTGAAATACAGCGCTCTGCCGGATGTCTGATCGCGGTCAGGAAAACTGACCACTGCTTTCACGATTTGCGCCTTTGCAGCCTCTTCAGCTGTTGCTGGTGCGACAAGGGTAGTCAGATCCCATGCCGGATTATCCAATAAGCGGGCCAGATGATGCAGCAGCTGCGGGTCAAGTTCCGGCAAGTCGCCCTGCAGATTGATCACAGCCTGATATTTGCCTGCCTCATCTATGTGGCATAATGCCTCATATATCCGGTCTGAACCTGAGGGGTGATCAGCTGCCGTCAGCACCGCCTCTCCCCCGCTTGACTGTATGGCTGCCTTTATCTCTTCACTGTCCGTGGCCACCACAACAGGCCCCAGGTCAGCGGCCATAGCTTTCTCCCAGACGTGCCAAATCATGGGTTTTCCGGCGATTTCAGCAAGCGGCTTTCCAGGCAGTCTGCTGGCGGCCATGCGGGCTGGTATCAGGGTCAGGATATCGCGTGTCATCAGGCTGGACTTCATTATGGAACAGAACTGGCCATACGTTTTCACATTTTGAACAGGCTGGCAAAGAAAAAGACGGGGCGGCCGCGGTCTGACAACACTTGAGGCGCGCGTGAATTTGCGCTATCACACCCATATCAAGGAAGTCAGTCTGGCAGGCACGCCAGGGTGACATGTTCGTGGACACTGCCTGGCGACCAGCTGATAGGGAAGACAGGCTATTCACAGCCCTGGGGATGCAAAAAAGTATGGATGATTTGAAATTTAACAAAGTCGCTGCCGGTTTTCTGATGGCTGCGCTGATCGCAATGGGTGGGTATAAAATCTCAGAAATGCTGGTGCCACATAAAAAGCTGGCCCAGAATGCTTACCCAATCGAAGTCACGCAACAGGTTGCGTCTGCATCTGCTGCGCCTGCACCAACAGGGCCTGAACCTGTGTTGGCGTTGCTGGCAAATGCTGATGTTGCAGCAGGCCAGAAAGTGGCGAAGAAATGTACAGCCTGTCATGTGTTCGAAAAAGGCGGCCAGAATAAAGTGGGTCCGGCTTTGTGGAACATTGTGAATGCGCCGAAAGGCCAGATCGACGGCTTTGCCTATTCCCAAGCTTTGGCCGGATTTGGCGGGGCGTGGGATTATGTGGCGCTGAACGCATTCTTCTACAAGCCGAAAGCCTATATTTCCGGTACAAAAATGAATTTTGCCGGCCTGAAAAAGCCCGCTGACAGAGCCAATCTGATCGCCTATCTCAGAAGCCAGGCCGACCAGCCTGCTGCTCTGCCCACCAGCGACGAGATTGCCGCAGAGACGCAATGACGGGTGATGATCAGACTCAAGCAGAGATAGAGGCGCTTCTGGCGCATCTGCCCCGCTTGAGCCGCCCGCTCATCAAACGCTATTTCCGGTCCGGATTTGCGGTTGACCAGAAACCAGATAACAGCCCGGTAACCATTGCTGACCGAGCTGTGGAAGCCGAATTGCATCAGGCCATTTCAGAACGCTTTCCTGCACATGCGATCATTGGCGAAGAACAGGGCGGAAAAGCTGATCAACAGATCTGCTGGGTGATTGACCCGATTGACGGCACCCGCGCCTTTGTCATCGGAAAACCGCTATTTGGCACACTTGTCGGTGTTGCGCGGGGCGGGGTACCTTTTGCCGGTTTGATTGATATGCCCGGCCTTGATGAAACCTATCTTACGCAAAACAGCCACAGCTATCTGATCACATCTGAAGGGCGGACAAAGCTGGCCACAAGCACCTGCTGTCATCTGCGCGATGCCCAGATTGCCACCACCAGCCCAGAAGCCTTTAACCCAGACGGGCTGGCCCGGTTCAACCGGCTGAGCCAGCTCTGCCGCTCTTCTCATTATGGCGGGGATTGTTATAATTATGCGCTGCTTGCGGCAGGGCATCTGGATATCGTGATGGAACACCAGCTGGCCACACATGATTTTATGGCGCTTATTCCTGTTCTGGAAGGGGCAGGCGCAATCGTAACGGACTGGTCCGGCCAGCGGCCGCATCTGTCTTCTGACGGCTCTTTGCTGGTTGCGGCCACAGCTGAGCTGCATGATGCGGCTCTGGCCTCAGTCAATCAGGCGCTGTCATGATCATCATCGTTTATCATGACAGCAGCGGCGAGACAGAAAAACAAGATCGCTGGGCAGAACGTCTTCGCCAGAGGCTGGGTCCGGTCAGGCTGGTTGCCCTTACCTCGTCTGAAGCAGAACAAGCCGAAATTGCGCTGGTCTGGTCACCACCGCCAGGACGCTTGCGCCAGCTGGGCGCTTTGAAACTGATTGTGTCTCTTGGGCAGGGTGTTGATCATCTGCTCTCGGATCCGCTTCTGCCTGATGATGTGCCTGTCGTCCGTTTGGTTGATCCGAATATGTCACATGCGCTCAGCCAGTGGGTGAGCCTGGTTCTGCTGGATTACCTGCGTGATGGTCCGGCCTATCGAAAGGCAGCTGCTGAACGTCGGTTTGACAGCCTGCCGCAGCGCCAGAGTGAAGGTCTGCCGGTTGCGGTTTATGGGCTGGGGGCGATTGGCGCTGTGATCGCCAGGCGGCTGGATGCGCTGGGGTTCGCTGTTCAGGGCTGGTCACGCCAGCCGCGCGATATGGGTCCGTCTGTTCAGACCCGACATGGGCCGGACGGGTTTGCCCAGATGCTTTCTGACTGCGTGGTTCACATCTGTATCCTGCCGCTGACAGCCGAAACCAAAGGTCTGTTTGATGCGCGCAGCTTTGCACAGATGCCGGCCGGATCTTACTTTATCAATGGTGGCCGCGGCCGGCAGGTGAATGAAGCTGATCTTCTGGACGCGGTTCAGTCTGGTCACCTTGACGGGGCGGCGTTGGATGTGTTTGCGGTTGAACCTTTACCGCAGGCGCATCCGTTCTGGTCTGAAGACCGGATTTCCATCTGGCCGCATGTGGCCGCACAGACCAATCCCGATACAGCAGCTGATCAGGTCGCACGCGCTATACGGGTGGTTCTGGATGGCGGCGTTCCGGACCATAAGGTCGATAAGGACAGAGGTTACTGAGCCGCGTCAGCCAGTTTTTTGATATATGCAAAGCTGGTCCGTAACCCCATTGCCTCGCCGCCTTTTGGCCGGCCGGGCTGGGCAGATAGGTTCCAGGCCATCACGTCAATATGGGCCCAGTTGACCGTGCGGCCTGTAAACCGGCGCAAGAATAATGCCGCGGTGATCGCGCCGCCATATCCCCCTGCATTTCCGGTACTTGATAATCCGGCCTGACCTGAATCCAGATACCGGTCATAGGCGTCAAACAAGGGCAGCTGCCAGACCGGGTCATGCAGCTCAGCACCCAGTGCCATAAGCGTCTGTCCTGTTTCTGGCTGGTTACAGAATAAGGCCGGGCATTCTGTGCCCAGTGCGATCCGGGCGGCCCCGGTCAATGTTGCGAAATCCAGCAAGAAGGCGGGCTCAGGATGGGTTTCATCCTGCAAGGCATGATATAATGCATCAGCCAGAACCAGGCGGCCTTCTGCATCTGTATTGCCCACTTCAACAGCGATACCTGCAGCTGTATCGATCACATCCAGCGGGCGCATGGACTGCGCCGAAATGGCATTTTCGGCGGCTGCGATCAGGACCCGCAACCGGCAGGCTACGCCGGCGGTCATCAGTGCAGCAGCGATGCCTAATACATGCGCAGCCCCACCCATATCTTTTTTCATAATCTCCATGGCTTTAGATGGTTTGATATCCAGCCCGCCACTGTCAAAACTGATACCTTTGCCGACCAGAGTGATCGCAGGACCGCTGTCGCCCCAGTTCAGCTCAATCATTCGCGGGCCGATTTCTGCGGCGCGGCCGACAATATGCAATGCTGGTGCATAGTCCGGCAATGCCGCGCCAGAAACGACCTTAATTTCTGCGGAACAGGCCTCAGCCACTTCACGGGCAGCAGCCTCAATCCCTTCCGGCGTCATTTGATTTGCAGGGCGGTTCACCATTTCACGCGAAATATGCGTGCCCAGAACAAGTGCAGAGCTGTCTGTGCTGATCTGTGTTTCATCCAACGCCAGAAGCGGCAGCTTCTTATCTCTGTCATCTTGCTTATGCGGTGCATAACGATATTGGGCCAGACCCCAGCCCAGCTGAAGTGTGCTCAAATCTGTTTCCGGCGCAAAGCTCAGATCAGGGGCCCAGCTTTTGATTGGCAGGGCGGTTGCGGCGCCGGCAATATCCCATAACGTCGCCTGGCCTGTGATCACGACGGCCCCGGCTATCTCTCCGCTTTGATCTGGCAGACAGATATGACGGCCAGGCTTGGCGGTAAAGCTGTTGGCTGTCATCCACTGCTGTTGCTGCTCGCTTCTGGCGGCCATGAAGGCCTCAAACTGGTGCTCTTCAACAACAAATAAAGTCAGGCTGTCCTCAGAAAAAGGGGTCAGCCCGGTTCGGCAGGAAAGTATGGTCATGACTCTGGCCCTGTTACGCAAAAACCAAGCGGGTCATCTGGACTGTTCGGGCGTTGCAAGACGCAAGACAGATGGCAGGAACGACGCCAGATAAATACCGCGGATGATAAGGTAGAGAATAAACACAGACAACAGACCGTCAAGGTGATAGCGGTCAAAAAGACTGACCAGAGCGGCGAACACGCCAAAGGCCAGAATCATACCGTTCCGCATATGATGGCTGCTGGCTGCCCCGACATAAACCCCGTCCATCTGGAACGCCAGAAACGCGGCAACGGGCATGGCCAGCCCCCATATCCATATCTCTGCGGTCATCTGCAGCAAGGCCGCCTGGCTGGTCAATAGCGGCAACAGAACCGGCTCACACAAATATAAAAAACCCGTAATGACGATGGCGGCTGCACCGGCCAGAATACAGCTGCGCCAGATGATCAGGCGCAAGCCTGCCGGATGTGCTGCGCCGATAAACTGGCCTGTCAGCGCTTCGGTGGCATGGGCAAATCCATCAAGGCCAAAGGCAATAAAGCCAAACAGAACCAGCATGATCTGCAGGCTTGCCAACTCGGCATCTCCTAATGTGGCTGCCTTGGCAAGCAAAATGGCTTCAACAGCCCAGATCAACAAAGTCCGCAAAGAGAGATCCCGGGCAATGGCCAGCATGGCTGTCCATTTTGCTGTGCTGAACAGCTGATAGACAGGCAGCTTTGCGATGGCGCGCTGTAATGGTTGTCCTGGCCGCAATACGATTCCGGCCATCAGCATAAGCCCGGCCCATTCCGCACAGACAGACGCCAGCGCAACCCCCTCCACCTGCCAGGACAGGCCCAGAACAAAGGTAAGGTTCAGCGCAATATTCAGCATATTCACAAATAACAGCTGCACCATGCATAGCCGCATTTTCTGCAGCCCAAACAGGCTGCCCAGCATTACCGCATTGGCCAAGGTGGCGGGCAGGCCCCAAATCCGCACGCTGAAATAGGTCTGCATATGCTCCAACGATGCCGCTGAGGCGTCCAGCATCAGCCCTGTTGCAGATAAGATCATCGGCAGACATCCGATCAGACCAAAACCGCCAACAGCTGCAACCATCTGGCCGCGCAGGAAAATACCGGCTACCTCATTCATCTGACCAGCCCCAGCTGCCAGAGCGGTCAGACCGGTTGTCCCCATCCTTAAAAAGCCAAAAGCCAGATATAAAAAATTAAAGACCAGCCCGCCTAACGCCACGCCGCCAATAAAAGCCGGATCAGGCAGATGACCCATCATTGCCACATCCACAGCCCCCACCAGAGGCAGCGACATATTGGATATCATGACCGGCCAGGATAACCGCCAGATATGCCGATAGGATGTCTGTGCATCCAGCCTCACTGTCATTACATGCCGGTCCTTGGCTTTGGGGTTCGTACTGTTTTAAGCAGGCGCAGACTACACCAAACAACGATGTTTTTCCATTACCTTGGACCGCGGAACAACAAGCTGCTCTGCAGGGCGGTGATGCCACTGGTAACAGGACGGTATATAGGCTAAATTCACCTCATCATTCTGGTTCAGATCTTTAACAAGCGTAAACGAACGTCCATGTCATTTTCCGCAGAACAAAGTGAAGCCGACGGGCAGAGGCGATTTGCCGGTTTCATTTACCGCCGCTCGACCCTCTGGCTTGTTCTTGGCCTGATCATGTTGGCTGTTTTGATCGGTCATCAAACGTTAGGTGTGATTGACAGGGATGAAGCCCGCTTTGCACAAGCCAGCAAACAAATGCTGACCAGCGGTGATTTCATAACACCCTATTTTATGGATGAGCTGCGCGCAAAAAAGCCGATTGCGATTTATTGGCTTCAGGCCTCTTCAGCAGCGCTGTTCGGCACAACCGATATTGCCAGCTACCGGCTGCCCAGCCTGGCCGGGCTGATCCTCAGCCTGTTTCTGGTCTATAAATTCAGCCAGTCCTTATGGCCATCTTCTGTTGCCCCGGTTCAGGCGATGGTCTCGGTGATGTTGTTGGCCGCCTCTCCTTTACTGATTGCTGAAGCTCATCTGGCCAAGACAGATTCTGTTTTATTAGCTGCCTTGCTGGCCCAGCAACTTCTGTTATGGCGGCTATATCGGGATCGGGCTGAAGCTGATATTACCGGTCCGTGGCTGGGGTTCTGGGTGTGTTTATCCATCGGCATTTTGCTGAAAGGGCCGATTGCCCCATTGCTGGCCTTCACCACCTGCCTTGGCCTTGTCGTGGTGGACAGGCAGGCGGCTTGGCTGAAACGTCTGCATAGTTTCAAAGGCCTGTTTGTCACCTGTTGTCTTGTTCTGCCCTGGGCCATTGCGGTGACCGCGGCGACAGATGGGGCGTTTTTGGATATCGCCATTAAGGGTGATTTTTTATCCAAGGTACAGTCTGCTCAGGAATCACATGGTGCGCCACCCGGGACATATCTGGGCTTATTGGGGCTGTTATTCTGGCCGGGTATTGCTTTTGCGGGCTTTATCGCCTGGCTGGGCCGCCGTCTGTGGCGTGAAGATGCAGCCCGCTTCTGCCTGGTCTGGTTTGTGGGCTATTGGCTGGTGATCGAATTTGTGCCGACAAAGCTGCCACATTACATTCTGCCCGCTCTGCCCGCATTGGGGCTGCTTTGTGGCTATGCGTTGACCCGGACCATGCCGCCGCCGTCTCGGGCAATGATTGTGATTTCCGATTTTCTGTTTGGCCTCAGCGGTCTGTTCGGGCTGGTGCTCGCTGCAGCTCTTCTCTGGGCATCTGTTCGGTTTGGCGGGGCTGCGGGCGGGGCATCTTTTTTATCTGCTGTCGTGGCTGCGGGGCTGATTGGGCTGTGTCTGTGGCGGTTATGGTGTTGGCGACGTCATCGCCGGATCACAGATTTATTTGCGGTGTTGGGCGGCGGCATTATTGTGCATATCCTTGCGGTTGCGGGGGTGGTTGCCGGGGCGTCAGCCATTCATATTTCTGGCCGACTGGCGGATCAGATCCATAAATTATCTGGTCGTCCGGCGGCGATCGGGCTGGTTGGGTATCATGAACCATCGGCTGTATTTCATCTTGGCCGTGATGTGTTCCTGCTCGAGGCCAGCGAGGCGGCCTTATTCATGGCTGATGCAACAGACGGGCTGGCTGTGGTTGAACAGGCCGCACAAGCGCCATTTTTGGACACAGCAGCAAAGCTGGATTTGGAGCTTGTCATCAAAGGTCGGGTCAGCGGATTTACCGTGGCCAGAGGGCGGGATGTTGACTTGATCTTATATCAGCGCGCCAGCCGATAAGGTTATGCTCTGTGTATGATGCGGCTCATTGACCTGAACGGGCTGGGCCGTTATAGCATGTCACAGGGGCACAGCTTTGCCTGCTGCACCAGTATTGATTACATCGGGACCATAATGCCAGTGACCGCTCCGCCAGAAATTTCTGTTCTTGTGCCTGTGATGAACGAACAGGGGAATATCCGGCCGCTGATTGACGAGATTGTAGCAGTCTATACCGGTCGCCAGTTTGAGATTATCTATATTGATGATGGCAGTGACGATGGCACGGCTGACGAGCTGAGCCGCGCTGCAGCTGAAATTGACCAGCTTCGGGTCTTCACCCACCAGCGCCGTTCAGGCCAGTCAGCCGCGCTGCGGACAGGTCTGCTTGAGGCCCGCGCCCCATTGATCGCTGTGCTTGATGGCGATGGCCAGAATATTCCGTCTGACCTGCCTGCTCTGGAAGCAGCGTTGCTGGATATGCGTCCGGCTCAGGGTATGGCCGGGGGGGTGCGTGTCGCACGCAAAGATACCGGTATTCGTCGCCAGGCCTCTGCTTTTGCCAGAGGGGCGCGCCGCAGCCTGTTGCGCGATGATCATCCTGACAGCGGCTGCGGGATTAAAATCGTTGATCGTGAACTCTTTATGAAGCTGCCTTTTTTCAATCATATGCACAGGTTCATGCCGACCCTGGTCAGGGGTGAAGGCGGGACTGTGCTGGCGGTTCCTGTTGGCCATAGGGCACGCACCGTCGGCCAGTCGAAATATGGTATTTTGGACCGGCTGATTGTGGGCATAGCCGATCTGGTAGGCGTGATCTGGCTGATGCGGCGGCGCGCGCATCCCGGCGCGGTTACTGAATTGCCCAAACCTGCCTCTCTGGCCAAGGCCGCAAAGCCGAAATCAGCAGGCCGGGCAAAACCCAAATCAGGGACCAAAGCCAAGTCTGCCGGCAAAAAACCATCACAGAAACGGGGCTGATGATGCTGGATATGATGTCATTTGCAATCGGTGAATCAGCGCTTTTGCTGGGCCGGGCTTTGTTGGCCCTGCTGCCCTTTCTGCCGCAATCACTGGCCACACAGCCTGAACAGCTGATGATTATTATCGGTTTTGCAGGTCAGGGTCTGTTTGCCATGCGGTTTATCATTCAATGGCTGAAATCAGAAGGTGAGGGCCGATCTGTGATCCCGCTGGCCTTCTGGTATTTTTCCATTGGCGGTGGCATGGTCCTGTTTTTATATGCGTTATGGCGCAAAGATCCTGTGATCATTTGTGGCCAGGGGCTTGGCCTGTTTATCTATCTGCGGAATTTATATCTGATTTATCGCGAACGTGCCCAGGGCTGATCGCGGCCAGCCGGGATTACAGGCTGGTCTCTCCCATCGCCAGTATAAGCTGCCAGTCCTGTTCTGAAACCGGGACCACAGATAACCGTGACTGCCGCACCAGGGCCAGCTTAGCCAGCCGCGGCTCAGCCTTGATCTCAGCAAGCGTTACAGGCTTTTTCATGTCTTTTATGGCTCTTACCGTGACCATGCCGAACCGGCCGGTGGGGTCGGTCGGGTCCAGATGCCAGGGGGCGATCACATCAACAATACCCACAATTCGTTTTTCATTCACCGAATGATAAAAAAAGCCTAAATCGCCAACCTGCATGGCTTTCATGTTATTGCCGGCCTGATGATTGCGCACACCGTCCCAGCCCTCGCCTGCATCCGCTTTGTCCAGCTGGTCCTGCCATGACCATGTTCCGGGTTCTGATTTAAACAGCCAATATGCCATAATACAGCCTTTCTTTTTTATCAGACAGGGTTATTCCTGTCCGGCCTGCCGGGACAGCAAGGCGGTGATCCGCGCGTGGATATCTGCGTGTCTGTTCACAATGTCATCTACCGCAAAACAGATCGGCAGTTCAATAGATTCATGCTCTGCACGGGCCCGCAGCGTGGCAGCGGAAAACCGGCCCTCAGCCAGGGATGGCGGCACCGCCTCACCTCTGCCAAGGGCAAGCCCAAATGCCATATTTCGTGAATGCGGACCAGAACAGGATAACACCAGATCGCCCATACCGGCCAGGCCGGATATGGTCCGGCTGTCTGCACCTAAATGTTCGGCCAGCCGCATGGTTTCGGCCAGGCCTCTTGTGATCAGTCCGGCCCGGGCGTTATCGCCCAGCCCCTGACCTGTGCAAATGCCGGCGGCTATGGCGATCACATTTTTCACCGCTCCGCCTAACGCAGCCCCGATGATATCTGTGCCTTGATACAGCCTCAGGCTGCTGGCCGAAAAATGAACGGCAATTTCAGCAGTTAAATCTGTCGATCGGCTGGCCGCCAGTAAAGCGGTGGGCAGATCAGATAAAACCTCATCAGCAAATGACGGGCCGGTCAGCACTGCCACTGGCCGTCCCTTAAGCAGGGAAGCTGCATATTCGGGTAAAAACAGGCCACCTTTGTGGGCATCACTGACAAGGCCCTTAGCACAAAGCACAACCGCCGTCCCCGCCCCGGCATAGGCTTGTATCTGTGCCAGGCTGTCTGCATGGGCAGATACAGGCAGAACAAGATAAATAACATCTGCTTTACCCAGGCAGGCGGCTTCATCCGTCACTGTAAAGCCAGGCAGGTCTGTTATCGCGGGTAATTGGCGGATGTGACCACGGGCCAAATCAGCTGCCGTCTGTGCTGATCTGACCAGAATCTGGCACTTCAGGTCTTTGTTCTGGCGCAGCTGATGCGCCAGGGCAGCTCCCCAGCTGCCGCCACCCATAACCACAATATTTGTGTTCTGTCTCATGCTGCTGACTATAGGCCCTTTTGACGGGAAAGGAAAACCACCATCTTAGCCGCGCACACCCCGGCCAGGCGGTGGGGCGGCCGCCTCATCAAGGGGCCAGCGCGGCCGTGGCGCAAAACACAGCGTACTGGTTTTGCCGGCCTGCAGATATTCATGTCCGGCCCAGGCAATCATGGCCCCATTATCTGTACACAGGCGGGGCGGCGGGATGATGATCTGAAACTGATAGGCCTCTGCCAAATGCTGCAACGCATTGCCGATAGACTGATTAGCGGCAACGCCGCCTGCGATCACCAGACGGCGTTCATCATGCTCTGCTGCAAATTGGATCAGGGCTTGTTTTACACGGTCAGACAGACAGTCTGTAATGGCTTTTTGCAAGCTGGCGGCAAAATCATTCACATCTGCTGAACCTGCTTCAGATGCTTTTGCCCACCGCATAGCAAGGGCGGTCTTCAGGCCAGAGAAAGAAAAATGACAATCTTTTGCCCCTTTTCGTGGCCGGGGCAGATCAACAGCAGAGGGGTTGCCGCTTCTTGCCGCTGCTTCAATTGCAGGCCCGCCCGGATAGCCCAGCCCCAATACCGCCGCGCCCTTGTCAAAGGCTTCTCCGGCGGCATCATCCATGGTTGTGCCGAGCCGCTGATACTGGCCAGGCCCCAACACGCTGAGCAATTGAGTATGGCCGCCAGAAACCAAAAGCAGCAGATAAGGATAAGGCACTTCATCTGTCAGCCGGGCGGTCAGCGCATGCCCCTCTAAGTGATTGATCGCAAAATAAGGGATGTCCAGGGCCGAGGCAATGGCTTTTGCGGTCATGGTGCCAACCAGAACCCCGCCGATAAGGCCCGGCCCGCCTGTTGCAGCAATCCCGTCCAGATCAGACAGGCTGCATCCGGCTTTTGTACAGACTGCCTCAATCACGCTGTCAATGACATCCAAATGCTGGCGTGCGGCAATTTCAGGAACCACACCTCCATGCATAGCATGCTGGTCTGCTGAAGAAGCAATATGCTCTGCTAGAATGGTCCGGTCAGATCGCACCAAAGCAGCAGCTGTTTCATCACAGCTGCTTTCAAGACCAAGGATAAGGGTTGGGGTGTCTGTCATAAATCAGGTGATAACGGAAATCGTTGAGCAGGTAAATGGGCGCGCATAAATCGGGCCGGTTAGCTGTGTTCTGCTTTACGCGACAAGCGGTCACCGCATCTTTAAGGCATGAAAACAGACCGGGCCGGAACAACGGGCCATTAATTTGTTTTGTGTAAACCATTTCTTAACACCTTTTTGTTATCGTGAGCAGATAACAAAAAAACGAAAACCGCATCAGAACTCATCCGGGTCTGGCGTGATGCTGATGGCGCGGTTTGAAGAAGTGCTATCTCTTGGGGAAAGTGGGCATTCGGGGAAGATAGTTTGACCATGCTGAAACAAACAGCCTTGCATGGCCTGCACCTGTCCGCCTGTCTCTTCATAAGATGAGGTTGCCGAATAACGTCTGAAAGATAACATTTTACGCAACGGAACGCCGTAAGTTCTGGCTTTACATCTGGCTGTAACTTGTGGGAAGAAAGCCCCATGATGGACAGCTCTCAGACAGATTTTCGGCATGCGCCTCTTATTCTTGCCAGCAGGGAATCTCAATTGGCCCTTGCCCAGACCCAGCAGGTGCGTGATGCGCTCAGCGCTGTTCCGACTGAAATTTTAGGGCTGTCAACCACAGGTGATGAGGTTCTTGACCGGCCTTTGGTTGAAGTGGGCGGCAAAGGTGTTTTCATCAAGACATTAGAAGCTGCATTACTGGACGGCCGGGCAGATGCAGCTGTACATTCGTTAAAAGATATGGAAACCCAGCTTGCGTCTTGCACAAAAATAGCGGCGGTTCTGCCCCGCGAAGTCAGGGGTGATGCGTTGGTCGGGCCCTATCCGTCGCTTGACGATTTGCCCGATGGTGCGCATATCGGGACTGCCTCAGTGCGGCGGGCGGCGCTGTTGCGTCATTATCGCCCTGATCTGAAAATCGGCCTTTTGCGCGGCAATGTGAACAGCCGTCTGCGCCGTCTGGAGGCAGGAGAGTTTGACGCCATAATTCTTGCTGTTGCCGGGCTGAACCGCCTGCAGCTGGACTGCGCTTTCACCCCACTGGATGAACAGATTATGCCTGCTGCTGCAGCACAAGGGGCAATCGCTGTTCAGGTTGCTCTTGGGGGCGCACGGGCAGACGCTGTTCAGACCGCATTATCAGCTCTGAATTGTGCGGATACACAAACATGCGTTACGGCGGAACGGGCTGTTCTGGCAGCTTTGGACGGGTCCTGCCGCACCCCCATTTCGGCAATGGCTGATCTTGACCAGATGGGCAGCCTGCGTGTGAAAGCAGCGGTCTTGTCCACCGATGGCCAGCAGAAATTTACCGCTGAGGGTGAAGGCAGCCGCGATGATGCTGCGGCTATCGGAACAGCCCTTGGTGAAAAATTACTGCAGGATTGCGGGGGGCGCGCATTCCTGGCCTGATCGTTCTGATGCTGGAGGAAAACAGATGATCCTTTGTCTGCGCCCTGAGCCTGACTGCACAGCAGATGTCACAGAATTGAGGGCACGGGGCATCAACGCCCTGCCGCTGCCGATGCTGACCATTCATTATTCTGGCACGGCAACTGAACAAATCTCTCATCACGAAAACATCGCTGGTTATCAGGGTGTTGTTATCACCAGCAAACAAGCCAGCCGCTATCTGTCTGATCAGGCAGGCCAGCTGACGCAATTGGCCGGTTTGCCGTTCTGGTGTGTGGGCAAGGGCAGTGCAGAGATTTTGCGCCCTGGCGGTTATCAGCTGGCCTTTACCGGCACCGGCACAGCTCGCGATCTGGCGGATGTAATCAGCCAGCGTGTCCCTGCTGGTGATGGCCCGTTATTGTGGTTATCTGGCCGGGATATTCATTTCGATATCGGCGCTGCACTTGCGCAAGCGCAAATTTCAGTTGACCGGCTGATCATCTATCAGGCTGATGCGGCCACCCCGTCAGGCGCAGCTGTTCAGGACCAACTGGCCTCTGGCAAGCCTGTAGCGGCAATGGTGTTTTCTGCGCGCACATTATCCCGGTTTGACAGCTGGCTTCGTGAACAGATGGCCTTTGTGCACAGAAATGAAATCAACATTTTGGCGGCCAGCGCTGCACTTGCTGAACAGGCGCGTCTGGCCGGATTTGCCGTCTGTCAGGCAAGGCGCCCTGACCGGCATGCTGTTTTGCAGCTGTGTCAGGACTGGTCTGACCAGATCTAAACAAGCTGATCATGAAAATCGCGTCTAGAAATTGACCTTGACCGGCTCTGCAGGAATAATCAGAACAAGACCTGTTTGACTTAATCTGTTTGGAGATCTGCTGCTTAGATGGCAAAGACCCGCGCAACACACAAAACTACATCATCTGCAGACACCCCTGCAGCAGAGACGGTGATTGACGGCAGGCTGGCCGGTGATGGTCTGCTGTCACGTTTGCGCCAGCACTCGCCAGTGACGGCCGGGCTGGCGGCGGCGGTCATGCTTGCTTTGAGCCTGTCTGCATGGCCCTATATCGCGCCTTATCTGACTGCGCCCTCAGATGATCCATGGCAGCTGTCTGTGGAACAAGAGCTGGCAGATTTGCGCTCTGAACTGGCTGTGCTTGGTGCGCGGCAGGAAAAAATCACACAGGGGCTGCAGGGGCTGCAGGCTGGCCAGGCTGAGCTTGATGAAACGATGGCAGATCTGGTCCGGTCCATGGCCCAATCGGTTGAGAAAGTTACAGCAGCGATTGACCGGTTTGATCAACAAATCGCGTATCTCAGCGAACAATCGTCAGCCAGCAGCGCTGAATCCCAACAGGCTCAGCCTGCCGCTGTATCTGCCCAAACAGACCAGCAGACCAGCCTGACTGATCCCGCCTCTTCAGATCAGCCCGCCTCCCGGCAAGACAGCTCTGCCGACGGCTCCGGGCTGTTGCCGGAATTGTCTGTGCCGGATGTCTCTGGCTTGTGGCAGGGGCTGTCAGAGTGGTTTGGCGGGCTTTTTTCTGTTGATCGCATCTCTCGTGAACAAAGTGAGCAGCGATGATCCGTCTGGCGGCATTTCTGGTGTTTTGTGCAGCAGCAGCGCTGCTGTCCAGATGGTTGTCTGCCCAGGAAGGCGTCACTGTAATCAGCTGGCTGGGCTGGCGGATTGAGGTGATGACCAGCCTGCTTGTTGCGGGCCTGGGCCTTGCGCTTGCGGTGTTATTTCTGCTGCTCAGGCTGATCACAACCATGCTCAGCTGGCCGTCCTGGCTTGGCCATAATTGGCGGGCGCGGCGCCGCAGCCGGGGCGAAGATGCGCTTGGTCAGGGTATGGTCGCCTTTGCTGCAGGTGATGTGAAAGAAGCACGAAAACTGGCGCGGCGGGCGGAAAAATTGCTGGGACAGGCGGTGTTGCCGAATCTGCTTTCTGCGCAAACTGCTCATGCTGCAGGCGATGACAAGGCGGCGTTACGGTATTTCAAATCCTTATCGGCACAGGATGACACGGCCTATTTTGGGCATTTGGGGCTGATGCGGCTTTATCAAGGTCAGGGGCAGACTGAAAAAAGCACTGCTGCGGCCAAGGCTGCATTGGCCTTGAAAGATAACTCAGCACCGGCACATCTGGTGTTATTGGCTGAAGATTTAAAAGCTGAACACTGGAAGTCTGCTTTAGACAGGCTGGATGTGCTGATGAAACAGACCAAGGCCGGGTCCACATCTGATGCCTCATTTCTGCCTTCTGATATTGCTCATTTTGCGCCCGGGCAATTGAATAATCCTGAATTGCTGGCAGCTCATTTATGTTTGCGGCTTGCTGAACGCAGCGATGATGAACCCCTGCAGACGAAATATCTGACACAAGCATTGCACTGGTCGCCGCAGTTCCTCGAGGCGACCGTCAGGCTGGCCCAACAGGAACGCACCTCTTCTCCGCGCAAAGCCTTAAAGCGTGTCGAGGCCGCATTTAAGGCTGCGCCGCATGACCGCCTGGCCAGACTGATTGCGGATATCTCACACGATAATGATGGCCAGCTTGTGGCCCGGCTCTCTGCTCTGGCAGAACAGGCCACAGACACAGATGAAGCCCGCCTGCTAGTGGCACAAGCGGCACTCGAGAGGGGGATTTGGGCCTCAGCCTCAGCGGCGCTTGATGCGGTATCTGCACAAGGGCGGACAAACCAGTATTTCTTGCTGAATGCCGAGCTTTCAGATAAGCGGGCAAAATCACTTGGTCAGGAACCGGACAGCGCATCTGTTGCTGAACGCGAAGGGGCCTTGCTGGCCGCCGCACATGCGCCGCGCAACCGGCGCTGGCAGTGCGCGGGGTGCGGGACGGTGCTGCCGCAATGGCAGATGGTGTGCCCCGCTTGTGCTGTGATAGGTCAGATTGATCACATGCCGGCTGCGCGCACAGCGCTGCCCGTATCGGGTAACGCGTCCTGACAAAGCCTGTTTTTTTGGGTGAATAAGGGGTGTTAAATCATTTGTCAGAAAGGCAATTGGTTTGTAGGATAGCGGGTGTGCGGTGTGGGCGGAGCCAGAGGCTGAGGGCTATGAGATAAAGCTGCGCTGAGCAGCTCTCATCTCTCATCACATCCTCTTGTGATATTAACCATTCGCTGGACCTCTGATTCGGCCAGAAGCTGACAGGCTCCAGCGGCTCATACAGCGAATCACCCAGCAGAACGCCAGATCAGATAGAAGACTGTTTTGCAGGACCGCAAAGAAGTGCTATGGTGGCTCATTCATCTATTCCTTGGTTGTGTTCTGCCCTCTGGCCTGACCTGCTTTAGACAACAAATCTGGCTGTCTGGCGCAATATGGCTTTGTCATTCAAGAAGGGCTGTGACAAACTCTTGTCCTGAAAGATGTGGAGGTATGTTCATGTTCAAAGCTGTTGTGATGAATCAGGCCGAAGATGGCCGCTCTGTTCTGTCTATTGAAGAGCTGGATGACGGGTTTCTCTCTTCTGAGGGCGAGGTGCGCGTTGCGGTGCGCTATGCGGGCCTGAATTATAAAGATGGCTTATGTCTGAATGGTAAGGGCGGGCTGATTCGCCAGTTTCCGCGGATTCCGGGTGTTGAATTCGCGGGCGAGGTTCTAGACAGCAGCGATCCACGCTATGAGGCAGGGGATCAGGTGATCGCGACCGGTTCGCGCATAGGCGAGGTTTGGCATGGTGGCTATGCTGAAAAGGCCTGTGTGAAGGCAGACTGGCTGGTGCCTCTTCCTGATGGGCTTGATTTGCGTCAGTCAATGATTTTCGGTACCGCAGGGATAACAGCTGTATTTGCGCTGCAGGCACTGGAATGTCACGGCCTAAGCCCGGAAAAGGGCGAGGTTCTGGTCACCGGCGCTGCGGGCGGTGTGGGCTCATTTTCCATCGCATTACTGGCGGCTCTTGGCTATGATGTGGCTGCTGTGACTGGCCGGATTGAAGAATCAGGTGGCTATCTGAGCGAGCTAGGTGCAAAAACATTGGTCCCGCGCAGCGACCTTGCCGAAGCAATTGCACGGCCTTTGGAATCAGAACGCTGGGCAGGCTGTATTGATAATGTCGGAGGCGAGATGCTGGCGCGGATCCTCGGTCAGCTGAATTATGGCTGTTCGGCTGCGGCAATCGGGAATGCAGGCGGCCTTCAGGTGCCGGCCAGTGTGATCCCCTTCCTGCTGCGCGGAATTAACCTGTTAGGTATTGATTCGGTGAATCAGCCTTATGATAACCGGGTCCAGGCTTGGGCGCGGCTGGCGGCGGATTTCCCGTTGGACAAACTGGACAGCATCGCAACGGAAATCGGGCTTGATGATTTGGAACAGGCCAGTCAGGATATACTGAACGGGAAAATTCAGGGCCGCTATGTTGTACGCCTGTAGGGATCTGCAGGCAGAAATAGGGTGAAATACAGACGTCTTTTTTTAGCGGTTCCGGTTACAGTGAACAGCAAAAAGGACAATAAGATATGCCCTATATTCAAAATGTAGCCTTTCAGTATGAAACCGACCAAGCGCTTGCGGGGCGCCTGCATCTGCCGCGGGGACCCTTTCGCGGGGTATCGTTGTTAGCACATTGTTTTACTTGTTCCAAAGACATCACCGCGGCCAGCTTATGCAGCTAGCGGATAAATGTCCGGTCCATAAAACTCTGGAAGCAGGGGTTCAGATAAAGCCCCTGCAAGGTGGAACAGTATAAGGGCTGATGGCCTCTGGATAGCGCATTTATCTCTATTTTTGTCGCTTGTTGAACGGGATGGTGCAAAATTCCGCCTCAAGCTTATTAAATAGTGGGTCTGGACCCATCAGTATAAGTCAAGGAGGGAACGCAATGGATTCAGTATTTGTCGGGTCCAACCGGAAGATTGACCCTTCACGGCGCGTACATTTGAAAGCAGATGGTACGCCAGATATAAATGATCGTGTGGAAATCGGACCGACAGCCCTTGCCTTTTCTGAATGGGCAGCCGCCGGACTGACGCCGCCGGATATGCCGTCTTTGCGGGATTATCGCTTGGCACGTCTGCAACAACAGATTCAAAAACAGGATTGCGCAGGTCTGCTCTTGTTTGATCCGCTGAATATCCGCTATGCAACAGACACCACCAACATGCAATTATGGACCACCCATAATGCGGCACGGGCCTGTTTTGTGCCGCCATCAGGCAAGGTTATCTTGTTTGATTTTCACAATTGTGAACATCTCTCAGCGCATCTGCCGCTTATTGCCGAGGTCAGAGGCGGGGCCTCCTTTTTCTATTTTGAAACCGGCAACCGCACAGATGAACATGCCGCCGCCTTTATCAGCCAGATAACAGATCTGATGGCAACCTATGCGCCAGGCAATAAACGCCTTGCCGTGGACAAGATTGAAACGGCGGGCTATGCGGCCTTATTGGCAAGCGGGATAGATGTTTTGGAAGGTCAGGTGCTGACCGAACATGCCCGGGCCATCAAGAATGAAAATGAGCTGAACGCCATGCGCTGCGCGATTTATGCCTGCGAGCAGGCTGTCGCGGAAATGCGCCAGGCAGTCAGGCCGGGCGTGACGGAAAATGATGTCTGGGCTGAACTTCACGCAGGTAATATCCGGCGTGGCGGGGAATGGATTGAAACCCGGATTCTGGCTTCTGGACCGCGCACAAACCCCTGGTTCCAGGAATGTGGACCACGGGTGATGGACGCTGGTGACATGCTGGCTTTTGATACCGACCTTGTTTCGACTTATGGCTATTGCTGTGATATTTCACGCAGCTGGATTGTGGGGGATGTGGCGCCAACAGATGAACAAAAGCGGCTCTATCAGCTGGCTTATGATCATGTGATGACCAATATTGACCTGCTGCAGCCAGGGATGAGCTTTGCCGAGGTCACTGCCAAGGCGCACCGTCTGCCCGAAGAATTTCGCGCTCTGCGTTATGGGGTTCTGGCGCATGGGATTGGGCTATGTGATGAATATCCGTCTATCCGCTATCCTGAAGATGTGGATGATCACGGCTATGACGGTGAAGTGGAAGTCGGCATGACCTTATGTGTGGAAGCTTATATCGGGGCTGAAGGCGGGCGCGAAGGGGTCAAGCTGGAAGAACAGGTGGTGATCACACAAAATGGTGCAGAAGCTTTATCCAGCTATCCTTATGAAGATGCGCTGTTGGGCTGATACAGCCGGCAGACGAACGGGGGTCAGGATTTGCGGACAAAGCCGATATGCGGCAGGTTGCGGCCTTGCTGGGCATAATCAATGCCATAGCCAATCACAAATTCATCAGGAATGTCAAAGCCTGTCCAGCGCACATCTACCTCAACCTCACGCCGTGACGGTTTGTTCAGCAAGGTACAGACAGACAGGGTTTTCGGCTTGCGGGTCTGCATAATCTGCAGAACCTGCGCCAGGGTGTGGCCGGTATCAATGATATCTTCAACCACCAACACATCTCTGTTTCCAATTGATGTTTCCAGATCTTTGATAATCCGCACCTGACGGCTGGATTCCATTTCATTGCCATAGCTGGATACAGTCATGAAATCGACTTCAACCGGCAGGTTCAGCCGTCTGACCAGATCAGCAATGAAAATAAAGGAACCACGTAACAGCCCAATGACCACCAGCTGTTCTGAGGTCTGATATGTATCTGAAATGTCTTTTGCCAGATGATTTAAACGGGCTTTTATTTCTGACTCTGAAATCAGAATTTCAACATGCTCATCATTTACAAAAACGGACATGGCTACTCTCACTTGCCGTGGACAGGCCGCCACCCCTGACGGTCATGTGGTTATGGCGGGCGCACCTATCATAACATGCCCTGCTGTGCTGACCAGCAAAATCAGCTGTCTTTGCGGGCTGCCCGGCCGATACCAGGCGGCTTTGTGATGAAAAGCACTGGACTTGTCTTCGCCCTCTTCAGTAGTCTTGAAGATGCACATGATAAGTGCGGCCGGACCTGAACATAAGGTCGGCGCCTGTTCAGTTCATATGAAGGAGAAGTTGAGTGGCAAAAGTCGCATTCTTAGGGTTAGGCGTAATGGGCTATCCAATGGCCGGGCATCTGCAGGCAGCAGGCCATCAGGTCACAGTCTATAATCGGACTGCTGAAAAAGCAGATAAATGGGTTACTGAACATGGCGGCGACAAGGCGAACACGCCTGCCGATGCGGCCAGGGGCTGTGAATTTATCTTTGCTTGCGTGGGTGATGATGCTGATATCCGTTCTGTGACAACAGGCCCTGATGGCGCGTTCCAGACAATGGACGCAGGGGCTGTCTTTGTGGATAACACCACTGCTTCTGCTGATGTGGCACGTGAATTATATGCTGCTGCCCGCGCAGCTGGCCTGCATTTCATTGATGCGCCTGTGTCCGGTGGCCAGGCCGGGGCTGAAGGTGGCAAACTGACCGTGATGTGCGGCGGGGATGATGCTGCCTATAACCGGGCAGAACCGCTGATGGGCTGCTATGGGGCGCGGGTCACGCATATGGGGGCGGCCGGGGCAGGCCAGCTGACCAAAATGGTTAATCAGATATGTATCGCTGGTCTTGTGCAGGGCCTGTCAGAAGCGCTGAATTTCGGCCAGAATGCTGGCCTTGATATGGATAAGGTGCTGGGCGTTGTCTCTGGCGGTGCGGCCCAGTCCTGGCAGATGGAAAATCGTGGCACGACTATGGTCAGGGACGAATTTGATTTTGGGTTTGCGGTTGACTGGATGCGCAAAGATTTACGGATTTGTCTGGCTGAAGCGACCCAGAACGGCTCTCAATTACCGGTCACCGCTCTGGTTGCTCAATTTTACGCCGCCCTGTCTGAGCGCGGCTTTGGACGGAATGATACCTCCAGCCTGATCAGGCTGCTGAAAAACTAGATATCTCAGCCTGGCAGAGGCGGCGTTGTTCAGACGCCGCCAACCACCATCAGCTTCATTTCCAGAAATTCATCAATCCCGTATTTGGATCCCTCACGGCCCAGCCCAGAGGCCTTGACCCCGCCAAATGGGCCAACCTCAGATGAATAGGCCCCTGTATTGGCGATCACCATACCATATTCCAGCGCCTCTGATACGCGGAACAGGCGGGCTGTATCCTTGGTGAAGAAATAAGCAGCCAGCCCGAAAATAGTATCATTGGCGGCGGTGACAGCTTCTTCTTCGGTCTCAAACTTGAACAGAGCGGCAACAGGTCCGAAGGTTTCCTCACCATATAAATCCATCTCTGATGTGGCCCCGGTCAGCACGGTTGGCTGGAAAAATGTACCGCCTTTTTCATGAGGGGCCCCGCCGGTGAGCACCTGCCCGCCTTTATTTTTGGCATCTTCAATATGACGGCTGATTTTATCAAATCCCTGCTGGTCAATAATAGGGCCCTGGGCAACCCCGTCTTCAAACCCGTCCCCGACTTTCATGGCCGCCACTTTTTCAGTCAGCGCCTTGGCAAAGGCATCATGAATTCCGGCCTGGACGAAAATCCGGTTGGCACATACACATGTCTGGCCGGCATTTCTATATTTTGACGCAATCGCCCCGTCTACAGCTTCGTCCAAATCGGCATCATCAAACACAATCAATGGCGCATTTCCGCCCAGCTCAAGGCTGATTTTCTTGATTGTGTCTGCGGACTGACGCATCAGAATCCGGCCAACCTCTGTTGATCCGGTAAAGGTGATTTTGCGCACACGTTCATCTGCACATAAAGCTTCTCCCATCGCCGGGGCATCCATGCCGGTAACAATATTAATCACACCATCGGGGAAGCCGGCCCGCTTGGCCAGTTCGGCCAGCGCCAGGGCGGATAAAGGGGTTTGTTCAGCAGGTTTCAGCACACAGGTACAGCCTGCCGCCAGCCCGGGGGATAATTTACGTGTGATCATCGCATTTGGGAAATTCCACGGGGTAATCGCACCAAACACGCCGACCGGCTGTTTCAGGACCAGGAATTTTTTATCTGGAAACGGGCTTTCCAGCACATCCCCTGTCACCCGTTTGGCTTCTTCTGCAAACCAGTCAATGAAACTTGTGCCATACAGAATTTCGCCTTTGGCTTCGGCCAGGGGCTTGCCCATTTCAGCCGTCAGAATGATGGCCAGGTCATCGGCATGCTCAAGGCATAAATCATTCCAGCGGCGCAGAATGGCGGCACGCTCCTTGGCTGTGGTGGCGGCCCATCCTTTGCGGGCGGCTTCAGCTGCCTCAATTGCCGCGGTGATCCCGTCGGCCCCGAAATCGGCAACCTCAGCTACGGTTTCGCCGCTAGACGGGTTCTGCACGGCAAACCGTTTATCCTGAGGGGGGCTGACAAACTGGCCATTAATAAATGCATCTGTTTTCAGCAAAGACGGATCAGAAAGTTTCATGGGCTGTGTCCTTCACTAACAATATATGAACGTAATAAAATCTCGCGCGCCGCATAGCTTCACGTCTTCTTCAGCCATGCGTAAAACCGAACATCGCCATGATAATGACCAGACAAAATTCTACAAGCCAGATTTTCAGGCCGTGATATTCTGTTTTTCTGTGCTCTGGAATTTTTATAAAACGGGTTTATCTTTAGAAGCGAATGTAGCATATCTATGCGTGTGAATGACCCTCATTAAAGCCCGCAGACTGACCGTGCCTTACGGCTGTCTTCTGGTCACCAACAAGGAGATAAAGATGGCTTTCGAACTACCTGAACTGCCTTATGCTTATGATGCTCTTGCCGCAGGCGGTATGAGCCAGGAAACCATGGAATTTCACCATGATCTGCATCACAAAGCTTATGTTGATAATGGCAATAAGCTGATTGCGGGGACTGAGTGGGAAAACAGCTCACTTGAACAGATTATTACCGGAACCTATCAGTCAGGTGCGGTTGCCCAGAATGGCATCTTCAATAACGCCTCCCAGCATTGGAATCATATCCAGTTCTGGGAAATGATGGGCCCGTCAGGCCGGCAAATGCCGTCTGAGCTGGACGCAGCGTTGAATGCTCAGTTCGGATCTATTGACGCGTTCAAAGAACAATTTGTTGCAGCTGGTGTAGGCCAGTTTGGTTCTGGCTGGTGCTGGCTGGTCCAGAATGCAGATGGCAGCCTGGCGATCACCAAAACAGAAAATGGCGTGAACCCGCTATGTTTTGGCCAGACCGCATTATTGGGATGTGATGTATGGGAACATTCCTACTATATCGATTTCAGAAACAAACGCCCGGCTTACCTGACTAATTTCCTGGACAATCTGGTGAATTGGGAAAATGTTGCTGCACGGATGGCAGGCTGATCTGTCTGCTGTATAGCAGCCTTTATCTGAATCCTGGCCCTGCCGGTTGCGGCAGGGCTTTTTTTTTCGCGCCATGCCGCGGTCTGATTCTGGCCAAAATTTGGTCTGCAAATCACCGTATTTATCGCAAATCTTAATCAGCGTAAGATAGGGGCATCTGTGTATACACGGATAATAAGAAAGAAAGGACCACTTCTATGGCAATGATTGTGCTCACGATTGCGATTTTAACCGGGGTTTCCACACCGCAATATAAAGAATACGCTAAACATTCAAACGGCAATGCTGACTATATGGTTGGCTACGTTGCCCCCTGCAATACCGGGCTTCGCGATTCAGGCTATGCACTTGCCCCGACCCGCTTTGTCTTGTTCAAGCAAAAGCCACTGGATGATGAAGCTTCAGGCCCGGTCTGCGATGAATAAGCGCTGATTTTGCTGGGCTGCTGACCTATGGCATTAATTTGCGGCGTGCTGATTCCAGCACCCGCAACCGCAGGGCGTTCAGCCGGATAAAGCCATGCGCGTCATGATGATCATAATCCGCCGCACCTTCTTCAAAAGTCACCAGCTCTTCTGAATATAATGAATTTGGCGATGTGCGCCCGGTGATGATCACATTACCCTTATACAGCTTCAGCTGTACCTCGCCATTCACCATATGCTGGCAGTTATCAATTGCGGCCTGCAGCATTTCGCGTTCTGGTGAGAACCAGAACCCGTTATAGACCAGCTCGGCATAACGCGGCATCAGCTCATCTTTTAAATGTGCTGCGCCTCTGTCGAGGGTGATCGATTCAATGGCCCGGCGCGCCGCCAGCAAGACTGTGCCGCCCGGGGTTTCGTAAATGCCTCTGGACTTCATGCCAACAAATCTGTTTTCTACCAGATCAAGCCGGCCCACAGCATTTTCGCCGCCCAGCCGGTTTAATTCAGTGAGTAGGGTGGCTGGTGACATGCTGACATTATTGATCGCAACCGGATCGCCGCCTTTAAAGGTTATTGAAATTTCGGTGGCGGTATCAGGGGCCGCCTCTGGCGAGACAGTGCGCGAAAACACATAATCTTCAGGCGCAATCGCTGGATCCTCTAAAACCTTTCCTTCTGCTGAAATATGCAGCAGATTTGCATCCACACTGAACGGGGCCTCACCGCGTTTGTCTTTTGGCACGGGAATCTGGTTGGCTTCGGCATAGGCGATCAGCTTGGTCCGCGAGGCCAGGTCCCATTCCCGCCAGGGTGCGATCACCTTAATATCAGGCTGCAGCGCATAATAGCCCAGCTCAAAACGGACCTGATCATTGCCTTTGCCGGTCGCCCCATGAGAGACCGCATCAGCGCCGACTTCCCGGGCGATCTCGATCTGGCGTTTGGCGATCAGGGGCCGGGCAATTGATGTGCCCAACAGATACAGCCCCTCATAAAGCGCGTTTGCCCTGAACATCGGGAACACATAATCAGACACAAATTCTTCGCGTAAATCTTCGATATAAATCTGTTTGATGCCTAATAGCTTTGCTTTTTCGCGGGCAGGGTCAATATCCTCACCCTGGCCCAGATCAGCTGTAAATGTCACCACCTCGCATGCATAGGTTTCCTGCAGCCACTTCAGAATCACTGAGGTGTCAAGGCCGCCTGAATAGGCCAGAACAACTTTCTTTACCTTATCGCCTGACATGTTGCTGTCTCCTTATTCCTGATCATACAGCCTGCGGGTTTGCGTGTTGCGCCCTTCTTAGCAGAAAACAGCCAGCCAGAGGAACCGCTTTTTACCCCGATATATGATGAGCCGAGGCTCAGAGCGTTTCCCGCAAATAAGACGCAGGCCGGAAGGACAGGCTGCGCATTGCCCCAATCAGCCCTAAAATGGTGGTCACAGCAGCGCCAATAAAGGCTGTAGATAAAATCAGCGGCAGATTAAAGATAAAGTCAGACTTGATGAATAAGACGATCAATGACCAGCTTACGGCTGTGCCGATCACACAGGCCACCAGCGCGGTCAGGATACCCAGCAATGCATATTCAAACAGCCAGGACAGAATAATATCCAGCCGCCGTGCGCCCAACACTTTCAGGATAATGGAATCAGAAATACGCTGCGCTTCGGATGTGGCCACACTTCCCGCCAGCACCGCCAGCCCCGATAACAGCGTCACAGCAGCGGTCAGCTGGATGGCATTGCCCAGCAGATTCAGTACTTTTTCAACTGTGCTGACCGCCTGGCGGACGGACAAAGCCGAAATGTTGCTGAATTCTGTGGTCACTGCCTGTTCAATATCTGATGCGGCCTGATCTGAAGCTGATTTTGTGGTCGCGATCCAGCTATGCGGGGCGTTATCCAGAATGCCAGGTGACATAATGAACACAAAATTAATCTGGAAACTTTCCCAGGCGACCTCACGTGTGTTGGCAATTTCGCCGGTGATCTCCCGCCCCAGAATATTCAAACTCACCTGATCGCCGATTGCCAGGCCAAAATCCTCGGCCATTTCATCTGTCACTGATAATAAGGGCGGGCCTGTATAATCAGATGGCCACCAGCTTCCTTTGACAATCTTGCCCCCTTCTGGCGGGGTTGCCTGCCAGGTCAGGGCCCTGTCGCCGCGCAACACCCATCCGCTCTCTACATCCTTATCTATCTGGCTGGCAGGCACACCATCAAGGGCGGTTACCCGGCCCCGCAGCATAGGTGTTTTTTCAACCAGACTATCTGGTGCTTTGGCGGCCACCAGTGCCAGGAACGGATCAATCTGATCAGGCTGAATATCAATGAAAAACCAATCCGGGGCCTGGCCCTCTGCCCGGCCGTTCAGCTGGCTGATCAGATTGTGCTGGCTCGAGGTCACCGCCACCAATACAGACAGGCCCAGGCCAAAGGCAAGAATGATAGAGCGCAGTGGCGAGCCTTGCCGCGTAATGGCTGACAGCGCCAGCCGCGCAGGGATATAGCGGGGCGGTCTGACCAGCCGCAGGCCTCTTAACACCGCTTCACCAAGACCGCTGAGCAGCAACAGGCTGACCCCGGTCCCCACAAGGAAGCTGAGGGATAAAATGATATTGGCTGTGGCCAGCAAGGCCAGACCAAGCAGGCCCGCACAGCAAAGGGCCACGGCCAGTACAACCCGCTTTCCCGGCCACCCAGAGGGTGTTGAGGCCAAAGTTCTGAACAGATGTGCTGCCCGGATAAATTGGGTGCGTGACAAGGGCCAGAGCGCAAACACCAATGTCGTCAGCAAACCAAAGGCACCGGCAATGGCTAACGGTCGCGGATATAAAGTTGGCGCCAGCGGCACATTCACATAACCAGAAAATAACTCTGCTGTCAGAAACGGAGTCAGTCCGGCCAGCACCAGGCCAGCGGCAATGCCTAGGCTGGCCATCGCCAGGACCTGCAGCATATACACCCTGAAAATCAGGCGTGAGGTTGCCCCCACACATTTCAAGGTAGCGATCACCGTCATCCGGCTCTGCAGCCAGGCACGGACTGCCCCGCTGACCCCCAGACCGCCAATCAGCAGCGCGGTCAGGCTGACTAGCATTAAAAACAGCTCAGCCCGTTCTATGAACCGCTCAAACCCGCCTGCTGCTGCATCTGTCTGGCGCAGGCGTACATGGCTGTTTTCAACAGCTTCCGCAAGGCGGCTTGTCAGTTGATCCAGCTGGCTAGTCTGTTTCATTATGGCCCGATGCCGGTAGGTGATAAAGGCACCTTCCTGTTGCAGGCCCGATGCTTTCAATGTCGCTGTGCTGACCAGAAGACGTGGCCCGAAGCTGACAAAGCTGATCGCCTGATCAGGTTCTGATTCAAGCGTGGCGGTGATGGTCACTGAAATGTCACCCAGGGTCGCCCTATCGCCGACAGCCAGGCCGGTTGTGCGTAACAGGGCTGGATCAACAACAGCCCCAAATCCGTCTAATGCGCGCGCTAAGGGTTGTGTCGGTGCCAGCTCAACCGTACCCACCAGAGGGTAGGCCTCATCTACCGCCTTCAGCTCCACCAGCTTGCGCTCTTGCCGTGCTGTCTGTGCTGCAGCTGTGCCCAGCATAGCGCGCATCTGAACAATCTGGGATGTATCTGCCTGCTGTCTGACCATCGCCAGCAGCTCATCATCTGGCGCAAGGTGCAGGCTGGACAGTTCAAAATCACCGCCCAGAAGCGTACGCGCATTATCAGCGATGCCGGTCCGCATTGATTCAGCAACAGACCCCACCGCGCCGATCGCCGCCACCCCCAACATCAGGGCGGCCAGAAAAATCCGGAACCGCATCACAGAATGGCGCAGCTCGCATCTGGCAAACTGCCAGGCCAGGGCCCAGCTGTCATTATGCGGATTTTGAGGCAGTGTCACGGCCTGCTGATGGGGTTCTGACAAGGGCATATCTTCAGACCTTATGTTTGATGAAACGCTTTATTCTGCAGGGCCGGCCAGGCGGTCATCGACCAGCCGGCCATCTGCCATATGTAACAGCCGTTCACATTGCCCGGCCAACGCCTCATCATGTGTTATAAGCACAAGCGCGGCCTCCACACTTTTTGCAGCGGCGAATAATTGGGTGATCACCTGCTGGCCTGTGGCACTGTCCAGATTGCCTGTCGGCTCATCAGCCAGCAGAATTTTCGGCCGCGGGGCAATTGCCCGGGCAATCGCCACACGCTGCTGCTCACCACCAGACAGCTGGTTGGGAAGATGATTCAGCCGATGCCCTAGACCAAGTGCTGACAAAGCTTCACTGGCTTTGCTCTTGGCATCAGCCTGGCCTGACAGCTCCAGCGGCACCGCCACATTCTGCAAGGCGGTCATTGACGGGATCAGCCGGAACGCCTGAAACACAATGCCCACATTATCGCGGCGCAGCCCGGCCAGGCTGTCTTCATTCAACTGTGTTGTGTCCTGGCCTGTCAGTATCGCTTGTCCTGAACTCAGCGCTTCCAGGCCAGACATCACCATCAGCAGGCTTGTTTTGCCTGCACCTGACGGGCCGACCACGGCCACATGCTGCCCGCCCGGGATGGTCAGGTTGATCCCCTTCAGAATATCTGTTGTGCCTGACTGGCTGCGCAGGCGCAGCCATGCATCTTTCAGCTCAATAACAGCTGATCGCTGGTTGGCTTGATTTGACGGTGCTGACGCATTATCTCTGGCTGGTGAGGGCATCCCGTAATCCTGTGCTGTGCTATGTAAGTCTGGTTGAGGGGAAAGACAGTTAAAATGACTGACGGCCCTTTTGGTCTATATGGGCGTCACAGGCAGGTCTGCCAAGGCAGGGTGAACATGTTTTCTGCGAAAAATTTTTGTCAAGCCAGTGCTCAACGGCTGCTGACTTTTGCGGCCGCGGCGGTGATGCTGATGGCCAGCCTGTCTGGTGCTGCGGCCCAGCAAAAATTAATGGTTTATGGGGATTCGCTTGTTGCGGGCTATGGGCTTGATGCGGGGCTTGGGTTTCCAGAACAGCTGCAATCAGCCCTTACTGCTGCGGGACGGGACATCAGGGTGCTGAATGCAGGCGTGTCTGGTGACACGACCGCTGGTGGTCTGGCCCGTCTTGACTGGGCCCTTGCTGATCGGCCGGATGCAATCATTATTGTGCTGGGCGGCAATGATTTATTGCGCGGGCTGAACCCTGCACAAACCCGAGATAATCTGCGGGCTATGCTGACACGCCTGCGCATGCAGGACATTGCGGTATTGTTGTGCGGTATGCTGGCCCCGGTCAATCTTGGCCCGGACTACAGACAACAATTCGATTCTATATATCCTGATCTGGCCACAGAATTTGGCCTCGAGCTTTATCCGTTTTTTCTGGAAGGGGTGGCGCTTAACCCCCGCTTAAATCTGCTGGACGGGCTGCACCCGAATACACAAGGGGTGGCTGCAATCACCACGAATATTCTGCCTTATGTTACCCGTCTTCTGGATAAGGAATGACCAATATGACCCGGCCTGACGAGACCGCAAACCGCCTTGCTTCTGACGGCCCTGCTCTGGCCCGCATTCTGGGCTATGCCGGGGCGATACCGTTTTTGGGATGCGGTTTTGCGGGCTTGTCGGGCGCTGATATAGCCGGATTTGACCCTGCTCGTCTGCTAATCAGCTATGCGGCGGTTATTCTCAGCTTCTTGGGCGGGCTGCATTGGGGGCGGGTGGCCTCTGCTGCTGTCCCTGACCGGTCAGCTGGCCTGTGGCTGATCTGGTCTGTCCTCCCGTCTTTAATTGGCTGGGCGGCGTTGTTATTGCCTGTTTATCTGGCGGCCATTATGCTGGCGGCCTGTTTTCTGGCTGCCCTGATGATTGACCTCAAGCTGATCGCTCAGCAGAGATGGGCAGCCTGGATGCACAGACTGCGGCTGCACCTCACTGTGGTGGCCACAGCCAGCCTGTTCAGTATCTATATCTGGGGGTAGGGCTCAGTTCACCAGCAGGTTCAGAACACGGCCAATCGGACCGGTCAGCCTGATCTGACCCTCATTCACGGCATAGACGATACATTCACCATCATCATCTGCAACAGGCTGATGCTCGCCACCGGCTTCTTGTATCGAAATATCACCAGGGCTATAGCTGCCGGTCTCATCCGTAAAACCGCCAGACAGAACCAGCGTGACTTCTGCGCCTGTATGGGTATGAATAGGCACGGCTGTCCCCGGGGCGATGCGATAAATTTTCGCCTGACCGCCGCTTTCGCCAAAATCGATATCGGCTTCCATGATACCGATACCTGCGCGCCGCCAGCTTTTCTTGCAATCTGCAGATGGCACATAATTGGCAACCGGACGCGGCAGCCATTCATTGTGCGAATGTATTTTTGCGCTGTCCTTATGTGTATCTGTGTCGTGACGGCCCAGCTGAGACATCACATTTTCAAGCGCCCCTTCTGACAAAGAGACCGGCTCGCAATCTTCCAGCAGAATGCCGCCTAGCTGCATCAGCATGCGCATGGACTGGCTGCTTTCCTCATTCATCGCCAGATGGGTCTCGACCAGGATCTCAAGCGGGCGTGACAAAGCCCCTGTTGCGTAATCAAGCAACAGCGCGTCGAGGATCTGTGTGTTCAAGGTCGCCTGTTCATTCATGGCTTCCAAATTCCTTCAGGCTCATCCAAATGCGCCCGTAATCTGTTCAGCGCTAGCCTAATTCGTGATTTCACCGTGCCGAGAGGGACGCCGCTCTCATCTGCGATTTCCCTGTGTGACTTTTCTTCGTAATACGCAGAAAAGATCATTTTGGCTTGCTCTTCGGGTAAATTTTTCAAAGCGTGGCGAATTTTCTTCTCTTCTTGCTGTCTGAAGACAAAAATATCGCTGGTTTCAACATCATCTGGGGCCAGACTCGGATCAGTCATATCAGGCAAAGGCCGGTTTTCGCGGCGCAGGCGGTCAATACGCTTGTTGCGGGCAATGGTGAAAATCCATGTGCTGGCGCCTGACTGGCGGACATCATATGTCTCTGCACGCCGCCAGACCATAATCATGGCTTCCTGCGCCACCTCCTCAGCCACAGATTCATCTGTGCCCAGCCGCAGCAGGAAAGATTTGATTCGCGGCGCAAAATGTTCAAATAATTCGGCAAATGCAGTACGGTCTCGTTCGCGGCCAACGCGCACGAGCAAGGTATCCCATTTTGTCAAACCTTTCGATTTGACAGGTGTATAGCCAGTTCCCATATCCCTAGTTAACGGGACTGCCGGTGTGGTTACAAGGTTTAAATCCATTTCCGGTACGTTTTTATCCATTTTGACGCTTTCCACTCATCAAAAAACAAGAACCGGACATGAAATTGCCCTTTTTTCTCGGTAACTGATGCATGAAAAAGCCTTGCTCCCTGATTAAAGTTTTGCGATTCTTCACGGCGTGGGCTATGGGCCTTTTCATAATCTGGTAAATTACGGCGTTTAAATGCGGGGAAAATCATGACAGGCAGATATGTTGTCGCAGTTTTTGGTCTTTTTTTGACGGCTATGGTTCTGGGCACAGGCCCGGCCGAAGCAAAAACCGAAGAGCTGAAAGGGTTCAAAGACTGGATGGTCTATAAACAGGAAACCGGCAAAGGCCGGATCTGTTTCATGTCCAGTGTGCCGAAAAAACTGCGTGGTGATTATGAAAGGGCAAACCGCGGCGAAACCCGGGTTTTTGTGTCTCACGGACCGGGCAAGGCTGAACGGAATGTGGTGTCTGTGCTTGCCGGCTACCGCTATAAAAAACAGAGCGAGGTTGTTTTTTCCATTGATAAGAAAAAATCAACCCTCTTCACATTGGATAACCGGGCCTGGTCACAGGGACCAGAAGACGATATGAAGCTGATCGCGGCGATGAAGCGCGGCTCAAAACTGATCGTGACCGGCACATCCAGCCGTAATAACAAAACCATTGATGAATATTCGCTTTCGGGCTTTACCGCGGCGAAATCATTTCTCGATAAAGCCTGCCCGTAAAAAGCAGGCCGCACAGATAAAGGGCAGATAAGGTGAACCAGACCCTGGATCAGGCCAGAACGCCGTTATTGGGCCTGTCACTGACAGAGCTTGAAGAACAGGTCAGCCGGCTGCAATTGCCGCGGTTTCGGGCGCGTCAATTATGGCGGTGGGTCTGGCGTCACGGCTTGACTGAATTTGCTGATATGACGGATTTGGGCAAACCTGTTCAAACGTTGTTGTCTCAGCATTTTCACGCGGACCGGCCATCTGTCACACGCCGCCAGGATTCATCAGACGGGACCATTAAATGGCTGATCAGGCTGGCTGACGGTCAGGAAGCAGAAACCGTCTATATCCCTGATTCGGACAGGGGCACATTGTGTATTTCCTCACAAGTGGGCTGTACCTTGACCTGTTCATTCTGTCATACCGGGACCCAGCGTCTGGTCCGCAATCTCAGCGTTGATGAAATTTGTGGCCAGGTTCTGCTGGCGATGGACGAGCTGGGTGACTGGCCTGCGGGCAAGCCTGACCGGCGGCTGACTAATATTGTGCTGATGGGGATGGGGGAGCCCTTATATAATTACGATAATGTGGCCAAGGCGCTGAAAACAATTATGAGCGGCGAGGGCATTGCCTTATCAAAGCGCCGGGTGACCTTGTCGACCTCAGGCATTGTTCCGGAAATCAAAAAATGTGGTGATGAGCTGGGCGTCAATCTGGCCATTTCTTTACATGCGGTGCGGGATGATCTGCGTGACCAGCTGGTGCCGATTAACCGCAAATATAATCTGCAGACATTGATCGACGCGGTCAGGGCCTATCCGGGCCTGTCGAACGCGCGCCGGGTGACATGGGAATATGTGATGCTGGCCGGTGTCAATGATTCAGAAGCAGATGCCAAAGCTTTGGTCCAGCTGATCAAAGGCATCCCCTCAAAGATCAATTTGATTCCGTTTAATCCCTGGCCAGGCACAGATCACAGCTGTTCTAATGATGAAGCGATTGATAAATTTGCCAAAATTGTCATGAAAGCCGGCTACGCCTCACCAGTCAGAACCCCGCGCGGGCGCGACATCCTGGCTGCCTGTGGCCAGCTGAAATCTGACTCTGTTCGTCTGCGCGCTTCCCAGAGGGCTGCGGCCGGGCTGATGTGACCTTTTGTCGACTGAACCGGCTGTCACTTCTACTTGAATCCAATCCCGATCATCATTAACTTAGAAGGGGTGGGGAAGAGTGATGATAACTTCTCCCCTGATTTATGAAACCCATTTTTCATCTCAAAAGGAGCTTGAAATGCAGGAAAACCGTTACGCGTCATCTGTGGCCGGCCAATCCGTCTCGATTGATGCCGGTTTACGCAGCTACATGCTGGGCGTCTATAATCATATGACAACTGCCCTTGCTTTGACTGGCTTTGCCGCTTTTGGCACAAAGCTGATGGTTCAGGCTAATCCCGCCTTTGGCCAGCTGTTATTTGGCACACCTCTGATGTATGTCATCATGTTTGCCCCACTGGCGATGGTGATGTGGATCAGCTTCCGGATCAACAGCATGTCTCCGGCCAAGGCCCGGACCCTGTTTTATATCTATGCCACGGTGATGGGGCTGTCCTTATCCACAATTCTGTTTGCCTTCACCGGTGCCAGCGTGGCCAGAGCCTTTTTCATTACCGCAGGTGCATTTGCTGCCCTGTCCTTATATGGCTACACAACAAAACGTGATCTGACAGCACTTGGTGGCTTTTTGATTGTTGGCGTGGTTGGGCTGATTCTGGCCTCTATCGTCAATATCTTCCTAGGCTCATCAGGGCTTGAATTTCTGATCTCTGTTGTGGGTGTGTTTTTGTTTGCGGGCCTGACTGCCTATGATACGCAGAAAATCAAATCGATTTATTATGCAGGTGACAGCCGCGAAGTCGCGGGCCGCAAATCGATTCACGGTGCGCTGACACTCTATCTGGATTTCATCAACATGTTCTTGTTTATGGTCCAGCTTCTGGGCAACCGCGAATAGGCACACAAAACGGTATGCCGTTTTGCTGATCAGTTTGGCCCGAGGCATCATCATGATGGCTCGGGCTTTTTTGTCTGACCATCTGGTCATATCACCCCATCCCTTTTTTCTGTGGCGCAGCTTTATGATAATTTCTGTTTCTGATCACATGGATTTACACAGCTTTGTAAAGACCACCGCCGGGGGCACATTATCCCCTGTTGTTCAGGCCTCTCTTCTTGGCCTTGCTGAGGCTTCTGTTCATATTGCCCGGCTGGCGGCACAAAACGGGCTTGGCCAGACCGCGCTGGGGGATGTCACAGGGGCGGAAAATGCGGACGGGGATAATCAAAAGGCCCTGGACGTTATGGCTGATCAGCTGATCGAACAGGCCCTTCAGCATGCCGGGCTTCATGCTTATTTGTCTGAAGAACGTGAACAGGCTGTTATGTTCTCTTCAGAAGCTGATCTGGTCTGTGCCTGTGATCCGCTGGACGGCTCGTCTAATATTGACACCAACCTGACTATTGGCACGATTTTTTCGATTTATCCGCGATCTGGCGGGTCGTTGCTGCGGCCAGGGCGGGAACAGCTGGCTGCTGGCTTTTTTGCTTATGGCCCGCAAACCGCTCTTATCCTGACGTGCGGCGAGGGCACAATGGCCTTTTGTCTGGATGATACAGGCAGCTACAGATTGATGGACTGGCAGGTGGCAATTCCAGAAGCAACATCTGAATTTGCCATTAACGCGGCCAATCAGCGTTATTGGACGGCCCGAACCCAGCGCTATATTGCCCAGCTTCTGGCTGGTGCTGAAGGCGTGCGGGATAAAAATTTCAATATGCGCTGGGCCGGGTCTCTAGTGGCGGACAGCTGGCGTATCCTGCGCCGTGGCGGGGTGTTTTTATATCCAGAAGACAGCCGCCCCGGCTATCAGACCGGGCGTCTGCGTCTGGTTTATGAAGCCAATCCGATCAGCTTTCTGATTGAACAGGCAGGCGGGCTTGCCACTGACGGACAGCAGAATATTCTGGATATCCCCCCTGAACATCTGCATCAGCGCATCCCGTTTGTTTTTGGCTCTGCTGAAGAGGTGGAGTGTTATAAAACCATCTGAATCTGATAAAATGATATGTATTTATAATTGCGGATTCGGGCAAAAAAGCGCATTGTCTGAACGGGAAGAACAGCGTTAATCAGGTGAGACCATCATGCTTGTAACCCTCAGACAGATTTTGGACCATGCTGCTGAACACAGCTATGGTGTGCCGGCGTTTAACATTAATAATATGGAACAGGGGCTGGCGATCTTAAAAGCTGCTGATGCTGTTGATGCGCCGGTTATCCTTCAGGCCAGCCGCGGTGCCAGGGGGTATGCTGGTGATCAGATGCTGCAGCATCTGATCAAAGGGCTGGTGGCGATGTATCCGCATATTCCGATTTGCATGCATCAGGATCATGGCAATTCTGCTGCGACCTGTATGACAGCGATTCAATATGGCTTTACCTCAGTGATGATGGATGGCTCATTGGAAGCAGATGGCAAAAGCCCGGCCTCTTATGATTATAATGTTCAGATCACCTCAGATGTCACCCAGATGGCGCATCATGGCGGCGTGTCTGTTGAAGGTGAATTGGGCGTGCTGGGCTCACTGGAAACCGGAATGGGTGACCAGGAAGATGGCCATGGCGCAGAAGGCAAACTTTCTGAAGATCAGCTTCTGACTGACCCGGAACAGGCGGTTGATTTTGTACGTGCGACCCAGGTTGATGCGCTGGCGATTGCCATGGGAACCAGCCATGGCGCTTATAAATTTTCACGCCAGCCCGACGGGGATATTCTGGCCATGCATGTTATCGAAGATATTCACCGCCGCCTGCCGGATACGCATCTGGTCATGCATGGCTCATCGTCTGTGCCTCAGGAATTGCAGGATATCTTTAATGAATTTGGTGGCGAAATGCCCCAGACCTATGGCGTGCCCATAAGCGAAATTGAACGTGGCATCAAACATGGCGTGCGCAAAGTGAATATTGATACGGACTGCCGTCTGGCGATGGCCAGCATCATCCGCAAAGTCGCCCGGCAAAACCCGTCTGAATTTGATTTGCGTAAATTCCTGAAACCAGCTGCGGACGCGATGCAAGATTTATGTCGCGACCGGTTTGAACGGTTTGGCACAGCGGGCAACGCGCATAAGATTAAACCGGTGGCGCTGGCAGATATGGCGGCCCGTTATGCGTCTGGCAGCATGGCCCCGAAAATTTCAGCTTAACGCGCTGTCCTGTTCAGCTTCGAAAATCGCCTTCAGCCCGCTTTCATAATCCGGATACAAAAGCTCAAGCCCCAATTCCGGGCCGATAATTCGTGATTTTATGCGGCGCTGTGCGGCATAAAAACTGCGGGCCATCTCGCTCATCTCTGCCTCGGCAAAGGGGATCGCTTGTGGCGGTTGCATGTCCAGCAGCCGGGCGGCATAGCCGATCACCTCTGCTTGTGAGGCTGGTTTATGATCAGCTAAATTGATGATCCGGCCGCGGCGCGGCGTCGCCATGGCCGCTTCGATCACACGGCTGATATCGGTCTGATGAATGCGGTTAAACACGTGCCCGGGCTTGTCAATGATGCGTGCTTTGCCGGCTGGCAGATCCTCTAGCGCATTGCGGCCTGGCCCGTAAATACCGGCCAGTCTGAAAATCTCCGCCTGGCAAGTCTCCTGCCAGCGCTGCTCTGCGGCCAGCCGGTTTTTGCCCCGGGCGCTTACCGGTGCAGCAGCTGTATCTTCATCAACCCATCCTTCAGGCTGATCAGGATAGACCGACGTGGCAGACAGGTAGCCTGTCCATCCGGTAAAGGCGACAAGATCATCTGCATAATGCGCTAAAACCGGATCATGGCCAGCTTGCGGGGCAATGCAGGACAGAAGATGAGTGGCTGTGGTCAGATGTGCGGCCAGCTGGACAGGAACAGACTCTGTGCTGAAGGGCAACAGGCACCAGCTATCCGGCACATGCCGGGCCAGCTGTTCTGGCTGGCGGGTGGTCGCGGTAATTTGCCAGCCTGTCGCACTCAGCCGTCTTGCCAGATGCTGCCCGACATAACCCAGGCCAAAAATGAAAATATGGGGCTGCGTGCTCACCTGACTCCGGGGCGGCTACAGGCCCTCAGGCCTGTGCAAATTTTGTGTGCTGACCTGCCATCCGCATGATCCCGTAAAACAGGCCGGAAAAGAACAGGGTACTGGCCAGCGTATTGCCGAAGAAAGGCAGCGCCGCAACATAACAGGCCATCATCCCTTCAGCGGTCAGCGGATAAAACCCGCTGCCCAGCCAGACACCAAAATTGGTCGTGATGAAAAACAGGGCTGATGAGGCCAGTGCCAAGCCGCCAATCCTCGGCAAAACAGCAGAAGTGCGGCGCAGGATATGGCTCATCACCACGCTGGCAGCAACCGCGCCATAGACCCACACCATAGAGCTGTGCAGACCGATAATCACATCTGCCAACACCATGGCAACAATCGGCAGGGCAATCGCACTCCACAAATCACGGGCGAAATAAGGCGCGAAAACAGCAACCGCCAATATCGGGGTAAAATTCGGTGGATGCGGGATGACCCGGCTTGCCACCAAAAAGCAAATCAAGGACAGAAATCCGCCAGCTAATTTCTTATCGAATGTCATTTTATTTTGCTCCTTCCCGATTTCGGTTTTTTACACCCTGCAGTCACCATAAGTGGCAATTCAGCTGGCATCAATCTAAAATCGACCATCAACCAGCTTAATTGCGACATGACGGATCTTAATAGGTTACCGGAAAATTATATCGCAAAGTCAGATAAACACTACGCCCTGCTGTTGTATATTGTCTGGTGGTTTCATATTTGGCATCAAAAATATTTTCTGCCTTGACCAGTATATCTGTCGTGTCGGTCAGATTATGCAGCATATTTGCATCAAATCTGACATAGCTGGACATCTCGCCACCAACACCTAACCGCCGTCCGGAATAGGTTACTTTGGTTCCGAACAGGTAATCATCAACCTGTTTGGACAGGTATAGGCTGCCAAAGGATTTTGCTCGTTTTTGCAAGGATTTCGGGCCAGTGGCAGCATCTTTCAGTTTTGGCTCCTGAAACGTCATGCTCAGCGTGTAATCAACAAAATCTGTTGTGCCGTCAATATTGATTTCTGCGCCTTTATTTTCACTTTTTCCAACATTGTAATATGTGGGGAAGCTATATTCGATTGCGTTTTTTGTGCTGGTTGAAAACAGTGTTGACCGGAATAATGTGCGGTCTGATATCACGCTTACAGATAGCTCATCTGTTGTGTGTTTTTCGGCATTCAGGCCCGGGGCAACAGAATGCTCATAGGCATCCGGGGCGCGAAACCCTGTTGACCGGCTGATCGCCGCTTTGACTTGTTCGGTGAAACGATATCCATATCCTGCCAGTGCCGAGTTATGCTTTACCGTCTTTTTTGCACCGGTATCATGCGCGAATTCCACATCATCTGACCGAATATTGGCTTGTAAACTATGTGGTCCTGATATCAGCTGATAACCGGCAAACACGGCCTGGCCGTTGCGCTCAGATGGTGTGGTGTTTGACTTGTAATCAGCAGTGGCCACATCAATACCCTGCGTTATGGTGTGAAGGACATCTCCGGACTGTACACGCGAAATATTCACCAGCTTGTAAGAGGACTGGTCGCCCTTTTTCTTGGTTCCGGCTGTGCCATTGGTTAATTCATCACGCTGGTGCGTATCCTTGTTATATGTCAACTGCAGATTGATCAGCTCTTTGTCTGCATATTCATAGTGGGCTGAAAAATCGGTATTGGTTGACTCAAACTCATGCAGATTGGTTGCTGGTGTAAAAGAATTATCATAATCACCCTTGCTGTCGGCCTGCCTGAATGAGGCGGCGACATTTGATCGTGCAGACAGCCTTTTCGCGACAGATACCGCATAATTCTCGCGGGAAAAGCCATCTTTGTCTGGGTTTGTGGCTCCCCATGATGAAGTCGCGGTCTGTGCGTTATAACCCTCTGTGTCATAACGTGATGCGGTAAAGGTTACGTCGACATCCCCGATGCGCCGTGACAAGCCTGCATCAAATTCATCTGTGCCGTAACTTCCTGTGGTGGCAGATACATATCCTGTATCACGCATTTTACCCGCCTTTGTGATCACATTAATCACCCCGCCGATGGCCCCTTCACCATAAAGCGCGGACGCATTACCCTTCAGAACCTCTATGCTCTGAATTTCTGTCAGGGACATATCCGGCAGAATCACATTTCCATACAGGTCTGTTTGCACTTTAATGCCGTCAATCAGCAAAACATAATTCTTGCTGGCCTGGCCGCGCAGAAATACAGATAAATTTCCGCCGGGACCACCTGAACGGGTCACTTCAATCCCTGTTTTCTGGCTGATCAGCTCACCAAATGATGTGGCTGCTGACGATTCGATTTCTTGTTGTGTGATCACATCTGTGCTCAGCAGAACATCACTTAACGGGGTGTCCTGATAACTGGCGATAGACACCACCGGATTGATGACCAGATAATTTGCGGTGCTGTTATCATCTGCAGATGCGCTGAACGCTGTGCCCAGCAAACCAGCAAGAGCAGTGGGAAAAAGGCGTGAGATAGGTGTCATTTTGGTCCTCCCCGGAACATAAGTCATGAAGTGTCGGGGAGTAAAAAAAACGCTCCACGACGGTGAGTGTGCGTCACCATCACGGAAAATGCCTGTCCGTTGTCTTGGTCATACCTCGTGACCCGACTAGGTGCTGGTCTGGCAGGTCTCCTGACTTCTAGCTCTGCGTGGTGTTATGCCTTCCCGTCATGGTGCTGACAGTGGCGCAATATAACAACACTCGCTAGTCACAGTTGCGAGGACAGTCGCAGATTAAAGGTGGTATGCCCGTTCCTGCGTTCCCTTTTCATCATGTTTCCATGAACCAGACTATTGTCAAGGATACAGGTTGAGCAAAGGTTGCAGAGGTGAAATTCGACATGAAGTTTTCAACAGGCGACCAGCTCAGCTTGCAAGCCACAGATAAAAACGCCTCTTAATATCGGCCTCAGAATACAGATTTATCCATATCCAGCCGGGTGACCAGGCGGCCGAAAAACAGCTCTATTTCTATGCGCACAGGCACCATCAGCCCCGGGAACAGCTCAGCCACAAACGCCTTGATATCTTCTGGATCAGGGTCGTCCTCAGCCAGCTGCGAATCACGCCAATGCCCGCCCAACGGCACACTGGTGATGCCACAAACTTTTGTATTACCGGCATAAGCAAAGGCTCTGTCTGGCTCCAGACGGGCTGTGCCCAAATCTGTAAACCCCAGATCTGCACGCCGCCTGCCATCATAAATCGAAAAATTATGCGTACAGGGCGCGCCTGCCTGCAGCTTGTCCAGCATGGTCATCATGGCGCTGAACGGGTCAGTTACATTCCGCCGCATCTCATCTGTCACCGGAAAGACCTTCTGTGTGTCCGGCGGCGGCTGGGCGGTGGTCAGGGCTTGTGTGCCATCTTCAGACCAATAGGTTTCCGCCAGGCTGGTCTCGCCGCCATAGGCACTGGCGATCACCAGCTGTGTGGCCTGCCAGCCGGCCGTGCCGCGGCGCGACCGCAGGCTGACATAACCTGCAAAATCAGCCACCAGGCTGGCCAGCCCTTTGGCCGTTGATTCGCCATGCATAAAGAACTGATCCGCACCGATTGACCAGCGGGCCTGGCTGGTGCCGACATCTGTTTCACCCCATTCAGTATGATAGATAAATTCATAGCTCTTTGTTTGCTCATCTGCCTGTGCCTGCACAGGGCCTGTCCCGCCGATGGCACTCAGAACCGCTATTGCGGCCGTGATGCGGGTAAGGCCGGCAATAAAGGGCCAGCCAGAAGCAGAGGATCGAGACGTTTTTGTTTCCAATTAATCCGCCAGTCTAGATGAGGGCCGGTTGACCGTCCGGTTGACCCAACCTTTCCGATAATTTCTCCTCGTTTTACGGCACGGCCGGCCGGAACGATCATCTCTTGCAAATGTGAATAGGTTGAATTGATATAAAAGCCATGATCGATAATCACTGTGCCGCCGGTGAAATATAAATCCTTGGCCATCACCACGCGGCCATCTGCAGGTGCACGGACCGCCAGGCCCGGGGCAGCGGCAATATCAATGCCGTAATGCGGCTGGCGCGGCTGGCCGTTCAGGATTCGTTGCGAGCCGTAAATGCCGCTGATACGTCCCCAGACGGGCCAGTCAAAACCGTTCACCAGCACATCATCCTGACGCGAAAAAATGGCCCGTGCGGCTTTCACATCGGCAATATCCTGTCTGATTCGGTCCAGGGTTTTTTGCGGCGGGGTCACCATATTTGTCGGCAGATTATCAATCCTCTGGATATTATAGCTGCGGGTCTGCGGGGTCAGGGTCAGCTGTTCAGCCCGGCCGTTCACAGGTTCAATTTCAAGGCTGACGGCCATGCTGTCATCACGGTGGAACCCAATTGCAAAATACCCATCATCGCTCAGCTTCTGCCTGACGCCATCCAGATGGACTTCTGAATCAGGGGCAGCCTTGAAGACCATCAGATGCCCCTGAACTGCTGTCCCGCGCACCAGTTCAGCGGCCTGGCTGTGCGTATACAGGCCAAGGCCCAGCACGAAAACACCGGCAAAACGGCTCAGCATGATCTGGATTGTTCTGTGTTTTCTCATCCTCACGCCTTGACAATCAATCGCTGGCTTCGTTTAAAGATAATCCTGACATCAATCAGGTGACCGGCGCAAATGAAAAGCCAGGACAGGCGAAGACAGGGATAAAAATCATGGCCTCCAGACATGAAAAAGTGGTGATCATTGGGGCGGGTGCCGCCGGGCTTACAGCGGCGATTTATGCTGCTCGGGCGAATTTGCAGCCGGTGATCTTAACCGGCCTTCAGCCAGGCGGCCAGCTGACCATCACCACAGATGTCGAAAATTACCCGGGCTTTGCTGATGTGGTCCAGGGGCCCTGGCTGATGCAACAGATGCAGGAACAGGCAGAAAATGTCGGCACACGGGTCATTTATGATCTGATAACCGAACTGGACGCTTTAACACATCCCTTTACCTTAAAATGTGATTCAGGTGACGTGATCACCGCGGATAGTGTAATTCTCGCCACCGGGGCCAGTGCGCGCTGGCTTGGCCTTGATTCAGAAACAGCCTTTAACGGGCGCGGCGTATCAGCCTGTGCAACCTGTGACGGGTTTTTCTATCGGGACAAGGATGTGGTGGTTGTTGGCGGGGGCAATACAGCAGTTGAAGAAGCGTTGTATCTGGCCAATATCTGCCGCTCTGTGACATTGGTTCATCGCCGTGATTCCTTGCGCGCTGAACAGATAATGCAGGAACGTCTGATGGCGCATGACAAAATCACCGTCAAATGGAACCGTGTGGTCGAAGAGGTTTTAGGTGATGACAAAGGCGTTACTGCTGTGCGTCTGGCCGCAACAGATGGCGGTGCGGGCGAAGATGTGCCTGCCCATGGCCTGTTTGTGGCAATCGGTCATGATCCGGCAACCGCGGCCTTTGCCCAAGCGGTGACGCTTGATGATGAAGGCTATATTACGGTTGAAACCGGGACCACGCGGACCTCTGTTGACGGGATTTTTGCTGCCGGTGATTGTGTGGATAAAATCTATCGCCAGGCGGTGACGGCTGCCGGTATGGGTTGTATGGCCGCATTGGATGCCGAACGCTGGCTCGCCAGCAAGGCCTGACCCCGGTCTGTTAAAGACTGGCCGTTTTAATCTTGGCCGCTCAATCCTGGCCGCTCAATCCTGGCGGAATAACCTGACCTCAGTGGCTTGCGGGCCTTTGCCCTCATCACTGACATGAAGCAGAATTTGCTGGCCTTCAGTTAAATTATGGATGCCGCAAATGCGCAAGGTGCGCAGATGCACAAATACATCCCGTTTATCCGCACCGATATCGACAAACCCATATCCTTTGTAAGTGTTGAAGAATTTGACCACGCCTTTGACTTCATTTTCGCGTAATTCTGCATCTACCGGAACAGATTTTGGTTTCACCCGTTCAATCGCCAGAATATCGTGAATCACTGCCCCGCAGTCATTTTCAGAAATACATACCGTCAGCATGTCTCCTGGATAAATGGCGCTCAGGCCAAACTGGTCAAGGGCGCTGTGATGGATAAAAATTTCCTCACCCCCGACTTTTACAAACCCGTACCCTTTTCTTTCATTATACCAGACTACCTGTCCTTGACGTTTCCCGTCTTCCGTCATGTTCTTATCCTTTATTCGGCCGGCCTGTCTGCTAGGCTCAACAGCATGTCAGACAGGCTTGAATTCCCCATGTTAAAGCTATAGTCTTTACAAGTATAATAAATGTAAAAAACAACCATTAGATAATTATGTTCCTGTTAACAATTTTGCGCAATAACCTGCTGAGGCTGTGGCCTGTCTTTCCCCTCATGGCTCTGGCGGCCTGCGACAGACGGGCGGCTGGTTCTGGCGGGTCTGGTTTGGTCCGGGCTGTGCTGGCCATCTGGCTGACAGCAGCCCTGCTCGGGCTTGGCGGGGGGCGCGAGCTGACCTGGATGACGCGCTTATTCAGGAGGGCTGGTCTGAATTTACCTTCGAAGATAAACAGGCGAATCAGTTTCTCCGGCCAGCTGGTCAGCCGGATATCATTCAGATCGATACAGACAATTCAGTATCGATTGCTTATCTGCCCTTTTCGTCTCCGCCAGTGAATTTAAAACGCACCCCTTATCTGACCTTCAGCTGGCAGCGCCTTGGCCCTGCGGTGGATACAGATCTGACTAAAAAAGGCGGTGATGATCGCACGCTGGCTGTATATGTCGCCTTTCCCTATCAGCCGGAACGGGCCATTTTCAAAGAAAGGCTGTTGCGTCCCTTTGTTGAAGCCAGCGAGGGGGATGACGCGCCGGGACGGGTGCTTACCTATCTGTGGGGCGGGGGCCAGCGGCGAGGCGGCTGGTTTGAAAACCCCTATACCGGATCAGCAGGATGGATGCAGATTGTGCAGCTCCCCACTGACCCGGAACAGGTCTGGTTCAGCCATCGCATAGATGTGCGAACTGATTTTATGAACAGGTTCGGCTATCCGCCGCCCAACCCCAGCTATATCGCGATTGCGGCGGATAGTGATGATACCAAGGTAACATTTTCAGCTCAGGTCAGAAGGCCTGGGCTTTTCCGGCGGATAAATCAGCAATGGCGGCTGTGATCGCTGCTGTCATTGCGTCAACCGCCTCTGTCTCGTTACGGGCTGCCTGTACTGCCCTGCCATGTGTAATGGCCCGCGACGCGTTGACCAGCCCGCCTGTATACAGACCGGTCTGGCTGTCTTTGATCAGGCCGGCCAAAGCGTCTTCAGCACTGGCCCCTTGTGCCCCATAGCCGGGGATCAAAAATGGTGCAGCAGACAGATGCTGGCGCACGGCTCTGGCTTCCTCAGGGCCGGTGGCCCCGACCACAATCCCGACTGAAGACAGCCCGCTCGCAGCATCGCTCAGCCGGTCAACATAAGGGGCCAGCCCATCAGCCAGATGCGCCCAGATGGCTTTTCCCTCACTTTGTTTCTGCTGCAGATCAGCTGATCCCTTATTGCTGGTCCGTACCAGAACAAACAGGCCTGAACAGGTTTGTTCTGCCCGGGTAATGAATGGCCCCAGACTGTCAAATCCTAAATAGGGATTGACGGTCAGCGCATCTGATGGAAATGCCGCCTCTGCCCCCAGCCAGGCCTCTGCATAGGCTGTGGCGGTCGTGCCGATATCGCCGCGTTTGGCATCCATGATTACCAACAGCCCGCGTTTCTGTGCCGCGGCTGCTGCCTCAGCCAGAACCTGCAATCCTTTTGCGCCGTGCCGTTCAAAAAAGGCAGCCTGTGGTTTGACTGCCGGGACCCGGCCTGCCGCCGCCTCAATCACCGCTAGAGTAAAAGCGCGTAAGTGCGTGACCGCCTTGTCTGAACCGGCGATCTGATCAGCCCCGCCAAAAACAGCAGGCATCAGCTCCGGATGGGGGTCAATGCCGACACATAAAACCGTGCCGGTCTGGCAGAGCGCGCTGCTTAGCCTGGCCGCAAAGCTGTTGTCTGTCTGACGTGCTGTCATCTGGTGTTAATCCAGGCCCAAAGCTTCACGATAGGTGGTCAGCAGCGTGTCCTGTTCGGCCAGCAAATCTGTATCCATGGCCCGTAATTTGATGATCTGGCGCATGGTTTTAGGGTCAAATCCTGAATGTTTGGCCTCAGAATAGACATCACGAATATCGGCCATCAGCGCGCGTTTTTCTTCTTCCAGCCGCTCAATACGCTCAATATATTGGCGCAGCTGATCTGCACCTTGTGTCGGGGTAACATCCATTACATTCTCATCTTTACATCAGGGTTAATACGCTGTGCTGAACCGGCTGCTCAGTCATGTGTTGCCGCAAAAGCAGCTTTCTGGGCGTCTGTTGCTTCGGTTTGATATTTTTCGCGCCACTCTTCATAAGGCATCCCATAAAAATAGGTTCGTGCCTCTTCTTTGCTGATTTCCAGATTACGGTTCTGACCGGCTTCCTGGACCCAGCGTGACAGACAGTTCCGGCAAAATCCCGTCAGGTTCATCATATCAATATTCTGGACATCTGTCCTGTTCTGCAGATGGTCTCTCAGGGTCCGGAACGCGGCCGCCTGTAATTCAATTTCTGTTTGCGAATCGATATCTTTCAGCTCTGTCATGGCTTGCCTCCTTGTGCTGTGCGCGGGTCTTACACCTTCTGCCTGCGTGGTCTGGTCCGCCAGCCCTTGTTATATCATTGTTCGGGATGAAAACAAGTTCACATCAAAGGGTCTGAAAAAAATTTGCCTCAGCTAACTTTCTATTTTATGTTTCAGCTTGACACAGGGCACAGGGACCTGTGACGGGCGACGGGATGGCGGTATCATAAGCTTATGACTGATGCGCATATTGCACAAAGTGCGGCTAAATTTGAACGAATCCGGAAAGCACATCAGAGCGAGGTTGCCGAGGATTATGTTGAAATGATTGCGGATCTGATTGAACAGACCGGCGAAGCACGGGCTGTTGATCTGGCCTCATTATTTGGCGTGACGGCCCCGACGGTAAATGCAACAATACAGCGCCTGCAAAAAGACGGTCTTGTCATCTCGCGTCCCTACCGGTCTATTTTCCTGACCCCTTCCGGCCAGGAGCTGGCCGCGTTTTGCCGCAGGCGGCATACAGTTGTTCGTGATTTTCTGATCGCGATCGGTGTCGATGCCGAAGTGGCTGAACAGGATGCCGAAGGGGTGGAACATCACGTCAGTGAAACCACGCTCCAGCGTTTTGCCGATTTTGTGGCGGCCAGGCGTTAATCGGCCACCCAGAACCAGACGCGGCGGGTATCTGTTTGACTGATTTTCACATCTGATTGTGGCCCGGCTATGCGCCAGCTGGCGCGCACAGGCAGATGATGCGGTGCGCTGTCTGTATCTGTCAGCGCCAGCCATGGCCGAACAGAGCCTAGGCTGAGCGGATAGGTCCGGTGATAATGATTACCTTGTCCCGGCCCTAACCGAGGCAGCACAATCGCCAGCCCGTCTCCCTGCAGATGCCCCCCCTGTAAATGCCCCTGTAAATGCCAATGCAGCAAGGCAGCACTTTCCCGGTCATAGGCAATAATGGTTTTGGCGCCGGTTGTTTGGGCGATGCGCAGGGTTTGTTCAGCCAGGACCGGCCAGCCTTTCAGATGCCGAAACGGATCAGAGGCCGGCGCAAGCAGGCCGAGGCTGCCTGCTGCTGACGCTATAATAAAGCCGCTGCAGAGCACAAGATTGATCCCCACTGCCAGCTGTGCTGTGCTGCGCATCAGCCTGTGCTTGCTGGCCACAATCATCTGGCTGACCAACAAGGTGGCAGCCGGATAGGCGGCAACAGCCCAATTGGCATTGGCTTCTTTTAGGATGGCCTGAACCGTCATAATGATCAGCACCGGCCAGACAAACAGATGCAGCCACCGGCCCTGTCCGCTACGCCCTGATAAAAAGACCGTACACATCAGCAACACCAGCAATAGCGGGCCAAATACACCCAATTGTGCGGTCCAGAATTTAGCACCGCCGCTGAGCGATGCTGTGCTGTCCTGCAGATTGGCATTTTCGCCTAAATGCAGAATGGTCACAAATCCGTTGCTGTAATTCCATATCCAGGTCGGCAGCGAGGTGACAAGCACAGCCAGACAGAATAACAGGATCAGCTGCACCCGCTCAACGCTGCGGCGGCGTCTGTCTGCACCCAGAATGATCAGCACACTGATGATGAAATACAGCCCGGCATATTTGGCCAGGGCCGCCAGACCAATACAAATGCCTGCACCGATCACCCAGCGGCCGCCAGACCTGTCTGCCTGAAGCGCACGTGCAAAACAGTATAAAGCTGCTGACCAGAACAGCAGCATCGGCGTGTCTGTCGACATCACGAAACTGCCTAAGCCCACCGCTGGCAGGCTGGCCCATAACAGCGCGGCCAGCCGTCCGGCAGCCTCTGAAAATACCCTCGCGCCTGTCCGCCACAAAATCACCGCGCTCAGCAGATGTAACACAGGTGCGGCAACTCTCAGGCCGATAATCTGTTCTGCCGGTATCTTGTCTGTCAGCGCCAGAATCCAGGCGATCAGCGGGGGCTTGGAATAATAGCCCAATTGCGGGGTCTGACCCCACAGCCAGTATTGGGCCTCATCCACTCCCGGGCCCAAGGGGCTCACCGCAAGTGCAAACAGCCGCACCGCCAACAGGCCAAGCAGGACAGCCCAGACCAGTGGCAGGTTCAGAACAGGGCCGGATGGCCGCAATGACAGCGGGTTGGGCATCAGCAAAACATCTCAAGACTAATCCAGATTTCTTATCGCCGCACCTTGCCGAAACAAAGAGCCTGCATTAGGTTCTAAGACAAATTACATCTGTCACGCAAGTCACACAAGGCGCACGCGGCGCTGGCCAGCCCGGACATCAGCCAGGATCAAAGACCAGATATTTTCAAACAAAGGTGAATCATACTCATGTCAGACAGACAATCTGCGCAAGATGAAGCAGAGGAAATCATCGCGGAATTTTCATTCTTTGATGATTGGGCGGACAGATACCAGCATCTGATCGATCAGGGCCGCCGGCTGCCGGATATCCGCCCGGAATGGCGGGATGATGCACATCTGCTCAAAGGCTGCCAGTCGGTTGTCTATTTCGGCTCAGAACGCGATGACGCCGGGCTGCTGCATTTCAGCGCCGCGTCTGATGCGGCGATCGTACAGGGGCTTATCGCTTTATTGCTGCGGGTATATTCTGCACGCCATCCTGATGAAATTCTGGCAACAGACCCCCAATTTCTGGCAGAAATTGGCCTGGATAAACATCTGTCGCCGACACGCAAAAACGGCCTTGCCAGCATGGTTGAGGCCATTCACCATCACGCCCGCCAGTCAGGCTGACGATACAGCCTTCAGGTCAGCTGGCCTACCCCCCGGAAGTGCTGATGGTGTCTGGCTGCCGCTCTGCCCGCGGGGTACGGCCATAAACCTCGCGATAGCATTTTGAAAAATGCGAGGCAGACACAAACCCGCAGGCCAGCGCAATCGACAGAATGGACATAGAGGTCTGGCGCAACAGATGCCGTGCTCTGGCTAGCCGCAGATTCAGATAATAGCGGGTTGGCGTGGTGGACAGATATTTTCTGAACAGCCGTTCTAACTGGCGTGTTGACAGGCTGGCCTTCATCGCCAGTTCGGTTTGTGATAACGGCTCTTCCAGGCCCTGTTCCATCAGCGCGACAACTGCCAGCAATTTTGGGTGGGACACACCAAGGCGTGATCTGAGCTCCATACGCTGGCGGTCGCTGGGGTCTCTTATCCGGTCATGAATAAATTGATCAGACACTTGCGCTGCCAATGACTGGCCATGTACCTGGCCGATCAGATACAAAATCATATCCAGGGACGCGGTGCCACCTGAACAGGTCACCCGTGTATCATCGATCTCAAACAGCTCATTGGTGATTTCCAGCAACGGAAATTCTTCTGCCAGCCCGTCAATATTCTCCCAATGAATGGTACAGCGTCTGCCCTCCAGCAGCCCTGCAGCCGCCATCAGATAGGTCCCGGTGCAAATCGCCCCGATGATCGCCCCATTCCGGTCCAGACGGCGAATCACATTCAGCGATTCCTTGTCAGCATAAGTTTTTACATCCAGCCCGGCACACACAAACACCAACCGGCAGTTCAGCAACACATCCGGGCTGCCATCCACATCCACCATCACGCCGTTTGATGCTTGTGTCTGCTGGCCGGACGGGCTGGAAATCACCCAGGAAAACAGGTCTGATCCTGACATGCGGTTTGCCGCCCGCAAGGGCTCAATGGCTGACGCAAAAGCCAGCATGGAAAAATTCGGTATCAGCAGAAATCCGACGGTAACTGGTCCGGCACTTTTGCTGGCCTGCAGCAGATTTCTGATTTTGTCATCTTTCATCGACATTTAAAATCCGAAAAAAAACATGTCTTGTGCATTCTGCTGATCAGCATGACGCAAAAAAAACGACAAGAATAGCAAAAAAAACAGACCTGCAGACGGTTTTTTGCTAGTCCGCGTCGCCTTGTGCAAATGACACAAGCACAGAATGAGGCTTAGCTGTCTAAACTTCTGTTAACGAACGAAATTTGGAAGGACCGGACCATGAGAGATATTGATATCGCCAGAGCAGCGACTGCCAAACCGATTCAGGAGATTGGCAAATCATTGTCGATTCCTGACGCGGTATTGAAACCTTATGGTCATGACAAGGCCAAAATTGATTTGGACTGGATAGATACGCTGCCTGAGCGCGAAAATGCGAATCTGGTTCTGGTGACCGCGATAAATCCGACCCCCGCTGGTGAAGGCAAGACCACAACGACAGTGGGTTTGGGTGACGGGCTGAACCGGATTGGCAAACAGGCGGTGATGTGTCTGCGCGAACCGTCTCTTGGGCCGTGTTTCGGGATGAAAGGCGGGGCTGCTGGCGGCGGTTATGCCCAGGTCATACCGATGGAAGATATCAATCTTCATTTCACGGGCGATTTTCACGCCATCACCTCAGCACATAATCTGTTGTCTGCAATGATTGATAATCACATTTATTGGGGCAATGACTGCGAAATTGACATGCGCCGCGTGGTCTGGCGCCGGGTTCTGGATATGAATGACCGGGCCTTGCGGCATAATGTGGTGTCTATGGGCGGGGTGGCAAACGGGTTCCCACGCGAATCAGGGTTTGACATTACGGTTGCGTCTGAGATTATGGCCATCTTGTGTCTGGCGACTGACATGGCAGATCTGAAAGCGCGTCTGGGCGCGATTATTATCGGCTATAAGCGGGATAAAACAGCCGTGACCTGTGCTGATATCAAGGCGGATGGCGCGATGACCGTGTTGTTGAAAGAAGCGATGCAACCGAATCTGGTGCAGACTCTTGAACATAATCCTGCATTCATTCATGGCGGGCCTTTTGCCAATATCGCGCATGGGTGTAATTCGGTGATTGCGACCAAATCGGCGATGAAATTATCTGATTATGTGGTGACCGAAGCCGGGTTCGGTGCTGATCTAGGTGCTGAAAAATTCTTTGATATCAAATGCCGGAAAGCAGGCTTATCGCCAAAATGTGTGGTTTTGGTGGCGACTGTGCGCGCATTGAAAATGAATGGGGGCCTGACCAAAGATCAGCTTGGCAATGAAGATGTTGATGCGGTGGAAAAGGGCTGTGCCAATCTGCTGCGACATATCGAAAACATCAAACAATTCGGTGTGCCTGTGGTTGTGGCGATTAACCATTTTGTGACCGACACAGATGCTGAAATTGATGTGATAAAAGCGGAAACAGAAAAGATGGGTGTCAAGGCTGTCCGGTGTGAACATTGGGCAAAAGGCTCAGCAGGCACGGTTGAGCTGGCTGAAGAAGTGGTGAATATCTGTGAGGCAGATGCGGCCCAGTTCGCGCCTTTATATGAAGATAACATGCCGCTGTTTGAAAAAATCAAAACCATCGCCACCCGTATTTATCGTGCAGATGATGTCGCTGCGGACATGAAAATCCGCAACCAGCTGCGCGATTGGGAAGCGGCCGGGTTCGGGCATCTGCCTGTCTGTATGGCCAAGACCCAATATTCCTTTTCGACGGATCCGAATCTGCGCGGGGCACCAACAGGTCATATTGTGCCTGTGCGCGAAGTCCGGCTATCTGCCGGGGCCGGATTCATTGTGGTGATTTGCGGGGATATTATGACCATGCCGGGTCTGCCGCGTGTACCGGCTGCTGAATCCATCGGTCTGGATGACGCAGGCCAGATCGAGGGCTTGTTCTAACGCCACCAGACAGGCTAATCTCTGGTCTATGACCTCTCATGCTTTTGAACAGACAGTGATCACCTCAGCCCAGAATGCTGAGGTGAAACTGTTGCGCGCCTTGCATGATCGAAAATACCGTAAAAAAACCGGCTGGTTTCTGGCAGAGGGCATGCGGATCTGTACTGAAGCTGTGCAGATGGGACATGCCCCGGCCCGGCTGGTTTATGCGGCTGGCCGCCAGGATGAACCGGGACTGGCCTCGCTGATTTCGGCCTGCAAAGACGCAGGCGGGCGGGCCCTTCCCGTGACCGAAAGCCTGCTGTCGCGCATCAGTCGCAAAGATAATGCCCAGATGGTGATCGGCGCTTTTGGCCAAAGATGGACCAGCCTTGACCAGCTTGCCCCGCGGCCAGACCAGGTTCAGCACGATTGCTGGATTGCACTGGATCGGGTCCGGGATCCGGGCAATCTGGGCACGATTATGCGCACCGCTGATGCGGTGGCGGCAAAAGGCATCATCCTGATTGATGACTGCACAGACCCCTATTCGGTAGAGGCGGTCAGGGCGTCAATGGGGGCGGTTTTTAATGTGGATATCATCCAGACCACCACAGCTGATTTCAGCGCTTTTGCTCCTGTCTGGCCGGGCCGGATTATCGGTACCGCCTTGCCGGCATCTGTTGATTACCGTACCGCCGACTGGACCCGGCCTTGTATCCTACTGATGGGAAATGAGCAGGCCGGGCTGACAGACGCGCTGATGGAACTATGCACCCAGCTTGTCCGGCTGCCGATGAAGGGCCGTTCAGACAGCCTGAATCTGGCGGTGGCCACGGGGATATGCTTGTATGAAATGCTGAACGCCTGACCGCCTCAGCATGACCATCTGACATATAAGGCCTGACCGATGGCCCGCCCGCCCGGCCGGTCCTCACGCAAGGCCAGCTCACCAGAATCTATCTTCCCCCCCAGCCCGTCCAGACTATCGGCAATTGCTGCATGCACGGCTGTTGTCGACATTCGGATCGCATAAAGCGTAGCGATAAATAATAACGGCGTGTCTGATAATAAGGCCCGGCATCCGGCCAGCAGCTCAGGCAGATTTTCATGTATCTGCCAGACTTCCCCTTTCGGGCCGCGTCCATATTTTGGCGGGTCAAGCATGATGCCGTCATACCGGTTGCCGCGGCGCTGTTCTCTGGACACAAAGCGCAGCGCATCATCAGTGATAAATCGGATCGGGGCGTCATCCAGCCCGGACAAGGCCCGGTTATCAAATGCCTGGGCAACCGCCTTTTTGCTGGCGTCCAGATGGGTAACCTCTGCCCCGGCCCTGGCGGCATGCAGGCTGGCCACCCCGGAATAGGCAAACAGGTTCAACAGCTTTGGTGCACGCCCTTCTGCTGTGATGAAGTCTGTGATTTTCGCGGCCGTCCATTGCCAGTGTGGTGATTGTTCCGGAAAAAAACCCAAATGGCGGAACGGCGTCGGCAAGGCACAAAATCGCACAGTTTCGAACCCCATTTCCCAGGATGCCGGCAGCGTGTCTGATAACTGCCAGCGTCCTTTATCTTCGGTATTTCCGGCAATAAACACCCCATCTGCTGCGGCCCAGTCTGCTGCGGACAAGGCTTTTGACCACATGGCTTGCGGCTCTGGCCGGATGAAGCGGTAAGGACCGAACTGTTCTAATTTCTGGCCGTCCCCGCTATCTAACAGACGATAATCTGTCCACCCTGTGGGGTACAGATGTTGTGCATGTGAAGGTTGTTTATCCATAGATTTTTTTTAAGGTAATTTTTTCAGGCAGGCCAACAAAAAAACACCTCTCCGCGCGGCCTGCCGGGAAGGGGCGGAAATTTTCTGGTTGACAAATGGCACAAATCAGGCTATGGTTGTTGATAAGATGAAAATAAATGGGTAAAGTTGTCGCTTCTGGCTGTGGGTCAGGGCGTTTTTTATGCCCGCGTTTTTATGCCCTGAAACCTGCATCAGCACCAATGGTGTCTGGTGTTTTTTTATAAATCTGGTTAGCGTGAAGATATAAAGGGGGTGTCCTCTTAACGAAAATCAGCTCAGCCGGGATATATCGATGGACAAGACGGACAGAAAAATCCTCGCCCTTCTGCAAGAAGATGCAGCCCAGCCGATTGCGGATATTGCCCGCAAAATCGGCCTTTCTGTCACCCCCTGTTGGCGGCGGATACAAAAACTTGAAGAAGAAGGAGTCATCCGCGGGCGCGTTGCTTTGCTTGAGGCCACAAAAATTGGCCTTGGCATGTCTGTCTTTGTGGCGATTAAAACAGATCAGCATAATGCGGACTGGCTGGCTGAATTTGCCCGCACAATCGCGAAGCGCAAAGAGGTGGTTGAATTCTACCGGATGAGCGGCGAGGTGGATTATCTGTTGCGGGTGGTGGTTCCGGACATGGCGGCCTATGACCGGTTCTATAAAGACCTGATCGCTGAAGTGAAGCTGACAGATGTCAGCTCCTCTTTTGCAATGGAAGAAATCAAATATACCACTGCTCTGCCTCTGGGCGAGGATCAGGTCTGACGCGCCGATCTGTCCTGAGAGGCCTTAACTGTTCAGGATCTCCACTATCGGCTGATCTGCCGCTATCCCGCGGACATGGATCTGATGCCATAAGCCGTAAAACAGGATCCGCCAGGCCAACAGACCCGCTTTACGGTCTGCTGTGCTGAACAGGGGCGCAATCTGATCTGTGTGGATGATTTCGCCAATCCCGTCCAGCCTGGCCAGGCCGGCGGCCAGCCTGTGTGCGTCTGCTGCGATCCAGCCGCCAACCGGTACGGTGAAGCCGCGTTTGCGGGCAAATGGTCTGGCGTCTGGCAGATGTGCGGCCAGCCAGGCTTTCAGGGCATATTTGCCTTGTTTGCCGGCTAATTTTTGATTGAAAGGAAGGTGAAACCCATACACAGATAAGCTCTTGTCAATAAAAGGTGTGCGCCCTTCCAGCCCGTTGCGCATCAGGCATCTGTCCAGCTTGACCAGCAAATTATCAGGCAGCCAGCTGTCAATATCATAAGCCTGCAGCGTCTGTAAGGCGGTGCTCTTATTGCCCAGACGGTGCCACCATGAGGGCAGACTGTCTGCCTGTTGCCTCAGCTCAGCCTCCAGGGCACGGGCCAGCTCCGGGCGCAGCAGATCGGCTTTCAGCGCCGGTCCGGCCCGGTTCGGTTGCTTTGCTGCAAAGGCCCGCAAACCTGCACGGTACCGGCCATAGCCGGCGAAAAACTCGTCACCGCCTTCACCGGACAGGACAACTTTGACCTCCCGGCGGGCGCGTCTGGCCAGCGCAAAGCTGGGCAGAATGGCGTAATCGGCCACCGGTTCATCCATCGTGGCCACCGCAGCACCGCATTCGGCAAAAAACCGGTTGCGGTCATAAACAACGTCAATGAACGCTGCGTTCATCTGTTTGGCCAGGCTGCGGGCCAGTTCTGTTTCATCAGCCACATCCTGGCTGTCAAACCGGGCGGTGTAGGCCAGCAGCTCAGGTGTGTGATCAGCAATGCTGCCCGCCTGCCTCAGCCGGGACATCATCGCCAGTAGCACAGATGAATCAACACCGCCGGATAAAAACAGCCCAAACGGCACATCTGACATCTGATGTGCCGCAACACTGTCATGGATATGGCGGTCCAGTTCAGCAGGGTCTGAAGACAGGCAGGGCTGTGCCAGCGGGTTATGCCGATGACGGCTGATAATCTCTCCTGCCCGGATCACCATCTGCTCCCCCGGGGCCAGCTTTTGAATTCGAGCAAAGGGCGTTACCGGATAAGGGGCAAATTGTTTGTCCAGCACATAGGCTGCACAGTGCCGGTCAGGGGCTGCCGCGCCCAGGCCAATCGCCCGCAGCGCGGTGATCTCTGAGGCAAAATAAATACCGGTGTGATGCACACAATAATATAATGGCTTGATCCCGAACCCATCTCTGACCAGGCAGCCTTCATCCTTACTGTCATCATAAAGAGCAGCAGCATACATGCCCCGCGGCGCGGTCACCAGCTCCTGTTTGCGGCTCAGCCAGAGCGGCAGCAGCACTTCGCAATCTGACCGGCTCTGAAAACTGAAGCTGTCTTCCAGCTCACTGCGCAGCTGCTGATGGTTGTAAATCTCGCCATTTGCAACCAACAGCGCGGTCCCGCCGGGCCGCTTGGCAACAAAAGGCTGGCGCCCGCCCGCCAGGTCAATAATCGCCAGGCGCGTCTGGGCAAATCCGGCCCGGCCCGCACGGGCGCTGTCCTGGCCATCTGGCCCGCGGTGATACAGGCTGGCCTGCATCTGCTCCAGGCAATCTGCCAGCGGCTGTGCATCTGGTTTTAAAAAATAACCGGCAATACCGCACATATCAGGCCACCCTGTTCAGATAGGAAATCCAGCTTTCCACCACGTGTTCAGGGTGAAAGTGGGCGGCCCATTCGCGGTAACCGGCCTCTGCCAGCTCAGCGCGTAAAGTAGGGTTTTGTGCCAGCTCTGTTATTGCCCCGGCCAGAGCCGGACTGTCATCTACGGGCACAATCATGCCGGTTTGGGTCTGGCAGGTATTGATATATTCAACCGCCCCTTGCGAGGCTGTGGCAATCACCGGACGGCCACAGGCAAATGCCTCAGCAATCACATTGCCAAAGGGTTCATGCCGCGACGGGCAGATAAAAATATCAGCTGCCCTTATCACGGCTTGGGGGCTGTCCTGCCAGCCCAGAAACGAGATATGATTATTCAGGCCCAACTGGTCTGCCTGCTGCTTCAGCGCCTCTTGTTCAGGTCCTGTCCCGGCCAGCAGCAGATGTATATCACGGCAGTGGCCAAGGGCCGCTAACAGCGTATCAAACCCTTTATTGGGATGCAGCCGCCCCAGTGCGGCGATGATAATTTTGTCTTTGGTTTCGGGCGGACGGGGCAAGGGCGGCACAGCTGCACCGTCAGGCACGAAATTCACCTGATGATGAACTTTGCGTGCGGGCACACCTTCACGGATCAGATAATCAGCGATCCCTTGTGTGTTGGCGACCAGATAATCACAATCTGTGTAATATTTCAGATTGTAATAACCGCCCAGCCTGGCGACATGAACAAACCGCCCTTTTGGGGCCAGCTGGGTCGCCCGGTTCATCCAGCTCAGCAGGATATCGGCTTCTGCCTGCCGGGCCAGCTGTCTGAAGCGCAGCCGCTCGAACGGGCCGAATAAGGGGCTGAAGCCAGCGCGATGCACGGTCAGCCCGGCATCTGACAGGCGGGCGACACGTGCACTGTGCGGTTTGATACAGACCTGCTGAGGAACCCCTGCCTGATGAAAGGCGATGGCCAGTCGTTCAAAAAACAGCTCTGCCCCGCCAACGCGCGCACCTGCCATCATCTGAAACAATTTAAACTGAACAGGAGAACCGGTCATAAGATAACATTCATATCAAAACGCCCTGCGATTAGCCGTCCTGTGACAGGCGAGGCGGGCCTAAAGCTGGACATAGGTTGCTTTCACTTCTGTATAGGCCTCCAGCGCATAGACAGATCCCTCACGCCCGAACCCTGACTGCTTAGAACCGCCGAACGGCAGCCCGGGCGGGATCAGATTATAGCTGTTGATCCAGACATTACCGGCCTGCAGCTGGTCAGCCACACGGTGCGCCCGGCTCAGATCGCTTGTGATAATGCCGGCCCCCAGGCCGAACGCTGTATCATTGGCTCTGGTAATGGCCTCCTGCTCATCAGCGAAGGTCAGCACAGACATGACCGGCCCGAAAATTTCGTCTTTCACACAGGCCATATCATCTGTGCAATTGCCTAAAATTGTTGGCGAGACAAAATATCCGTCCGCACAGCCCATCGGTCTGACCTGCTCACCGCCGGTCAGCACAGAGGCGCCTTCTTGTTTGGCGCGCTCAATATGCTGTAACACAGAGCGCATATGAGGCTCGGAAATCAGCGCCCCGATCTGGGTCTGTGGGTTCATCGGATCACCAATCTGCAGGTCTGCTGCCCGGGCGGTAACCGCTTGTGTGAAGGCATCTGCAATACTGTCTTCTACAAACACGCGGGTGGCGTTTGAACAAACCTCACCTGCGGTATAAAAATTGGCGTCCAGCGCGGTCTGAACCGCCAGGTCAAAATCACCGTCAGCAAAGATTAACAGCGGTGCCTTTCCGCCCAGCTCAAGAGTGACTTTTTTCAATGTTGCTGCGGATTGGGCCATAATCAGGCGGCCTGTATCTACTCCGCCGGTCAGCGACACTTTGGCAATGCCTTTATGGGCACAAATTGCCTGCCCGATTTCATGATCGCCATGGATCACCTGAAACAGTCCGTCCGGAAGCCCGGCCTGCTGAAAAATCTCAGCCAGCGCATTGGCGGTCAGCGGGGTTTCTTCTGAGGGTTTCAGGATAAAGGCATTTCCTGCGGCCAGCGCCGGGGCCGCTTTCCAGCAGGCCACCTGAACCGGATAATTCCAGGCCCCGATACCGGCACAAACGCCTAATGGCACACGCTGGGTATAGCCAATTGCATCTGGCCATTTATGAGAGGTACCATGATATGTCGCACATAAGCTGGCAAAAAATTCAAAGGCTTCTGCACCAGATGGCACATCTGCGCTGAGGGCTTCTGCATAAACTTTGCCGACATCCTGAACTTCCAGGGCAGAGAGCTGTTCATTGTGCTGATGTAACGCCCCGGCAATACGGCCCAGAATGCGGGCACGTTCATGTGCGGCCATCTTTGCCCAATCTTGCTGTGCGGCCTGTGCATGACGCACCGCCTGATCCAGCATATCTGTTGTGGCGGGCTGCACCTTGGCAATCACTTCGCCTGTTGCGGGGTATCGCTTTTCAAACACAGGCAGATGGCTGGCAAGCTGTTGGCCATTAATAATGGACATGGTTATATTCATGACGGCCTCTTCTGATGCAAAGCTGAGCAGGTCAATTTTGTGCTTCTATTTTTGGCTTGCATACGCTCATTAAACAAGACAATTCTTAATCTGAAGTGACAAGCGTTAACAAATAGTAAAGCGCAATGAAGGGGAAAGAGTGATGTCCACCATTCAGCTTACCGAAGCAGATGCACGTGTTCAGATGGCTGCTCTGTTCCGTCTGGCAGCAAGAGAAGGCTTGCATGAAGGGATTTCAAACCACTTCAGCTATGCGGTGTCAGAAGATGGCCAGCAATTTCTGATGAACCCTTTTGGCATTCATTTCTCGCAAATCAAAGCCAGCGATTTGCTCTTGTTTGACACGGCCTCGCCACCTGATGTTACAGACAGCCGCGTGGATATTACGGCCTGGTCGATTCATGGGGCAATGCATCAGGCCAATCCGGCCGCACGTTGTCTTGTGCATCTGCACCCTCATTATGCCACCGCTCTGGTCAGTCTTGAACATCCTGATTTGCCGCCGATCGATCAGACCACGGCGCGATTCTATAACCGTCTGGCCTGGGATCAGGGGTTTGATGGTATGGGGATAGGTGATGAAGGGGTCAGGCTGGCAGGCCAGCTGGGCAATCACAATTGTATGATGATGGGCAGTCACGGTATTCTGGTGGCTGCCGATGCGCCGGGCCTGGCTTGGGATCTGGCCTATCATCTGGAACGGGCGGCCAAAACCTATATAACGGCGCTGTCAACAGGGCGGCCTGTGCATGTGCTTGATCATGCAACAGCTGAAAAGACCGCCCGCCAATGGGAAGAATATGGAACCGGGCCCAGCTATCATCAGATTCATCTGGAGGCGATGATGGCGGTTCTTGATGCAGAAGATGACAGCTACAGACACTGATCATTCAGCCGTTATCTGGAATATAAAAAAATCGGCCTATGTGCTTCCTGCAGCAGCCTTATAAAATCAGTGGATGAAGAAGAGTATGGATGAATTTGTAATTAACGCCGCCTCAACCGCGATTGTCACCAATCAGGGTCTGGAACAAGCTGTCTTGTTTTTTGCTGAGCGCAAGTGCCGTCATCTGCTGGTGCTGGCTGATCCCTATATGGTTCAAATCGGCCTTGAGGACGCTTTGCAAAAACTGACCGGCACCGATTTGTCTGTCACCTTGTTCCATGAATTTGAAGGCGAGCCGAAAATCGGCCCGACACAACAGGCAGTGAATAAGGCCAGAGCTGCTGGGGCTGATGCGGTCCTGGGGATTGGCGGCGGGTCAGCCTTGGATATGGCGAAAATTGTCAAAACCTGTCTGAATGGGGGGCAGGATGTCAGCCATTATTTGATGCAGGCAAACCCGATGCCGGAAAACCGGGATGTGCTCTGTGTTGTGATCCCCACCACCGCCGGCACAGGCTCAGAAGCTTCTGGCACCAATATCATTACCTTGGAAAATGGCCATAAAGGCTGGGTCTGGGGGCCGCAGACAAAGCCGGATCTGGTGATTCTCGACCCCAGCCTGACGGTCTCCTTGCCTCCTGATCTGACCGCCTGGACAGGGATGGATGCGTGTGTGCATGCGTTTGAAGCGGCAACCAATAACTACACTCATCCCGGCGCACAATTATATGCTCATGAAGCGTTACGGATTTGCCGGACGTCTCTGCCTCTTGCGGTTCAGGTCCCCGACAGTCTGGCTGTCCGCCGGGATATGTTGCTGGCCAGCTATTATGCAGGCCGGGCTATTGATATGGCATCTTGTTCTATTGCCCATGCCCTCAGCCATGCGCTAGCGTCGCTTGGCCCAATTCATCATGGTCTGGCCACAGCCCTCGGCTTTGAGGTCAGCCTGCCTTTTGTCATCGCAGCAGACACCAATAATATGCGCAGCGCTGCCCGGGCATTCGGCGTCTTTCACCTTGCAGACTTACCGGATATTGTATCTGGCTTTATGACCGAGCTGAATATCAGCCGGGCCTTGCCGCCGGCCTTTGCGAATAAAACAGCTGATGATTTGCTGGCGGTGTTGCTGGCTGAAGAAATGCAGCCCATGCGCCAGGCGTGCCGGGTCTGGGCAGAAGATGCTGACTTGGCTGGTTTTGCAACAGCCTTGTTTGATCCCCAGCGTGCGGCGGCGTAGGCTATCTGACGCATCCTGAACTGATGTCGCAAACAAAGCCTTAAGAGGCTGAATTACGCTATTCGGCGGACCTGTCAGGCGCAGTCTTGAACTGGAGCAGAAAATCTGCGGACAGATGGTACTGACAAAAAGGGCGGGGACTCATGGCAAGGCGAGGGGCGCGACGGGCGCGCGGCGAAAGACAGGATGGCGCAGACAGCTCGCCAGCAATCAGCCAGCAACCCTTTTTTTTCACCCGCAACCCTTTTGCCCCGCTTGAACCGTTAAGTGCGGATCAGCTGGAGGCTGTGCATCAGGCGTCGATGACGATGCTGGAGCAAACAGGTGTTGAGGTGAACAGCGCGCGGGCGCGTCAGCTTTATAAACAGGCTGGTGCCGATGTGGATGAAGACAGTCAGATTGTCAGGCTCTCTGAAGAGCTGATCACAGAGCTGGTGAAAACAGCACCATCTGAATTTGTGCTGACGCCGACAAATGCTGAACGGGCTCTGACCATTGGCGGCAATCATATTCATTTCGGTATGGTGTCTGGAGCGCCGAATGTGCATTGTGCTGTAAAGGGGCGACGTCCTGGAAATTTTGAAGATTACCAGAATTTTATCAAGCTGGGGCAATCTTTTAATGTGGTTCATTTTTTTGGCAATCAGACACTGGCACCAAATGATCTGCCTGTGAACACACGTCATCTGGACACCACTTTTGTGAATCTGACCTGTGCGGATAAAGTCTTTCTGACCATGTCAATCGGTGCAACTCGTGTGCGTGATGCCGCGAATATGCTGGCGATTGCGCGTGGGCTGAGTGTGGACGAGCTGGCCGCTTCTCCCAGCTGTATCACCAATGTGAACATCAACAGCCCGCGGAAATTTGATACCGAAATGTCTGATGCGCTGATTACCTTGGCTGAACTGGGCCAGGCGGTGGTGGTGACCCCTTTCACGCTGATGGGGGCGATGGCTCCTGTGACTTTGGCAGGTGCGCTGGCTCAGCAGAATGCAGAAGCTTTGCTTGGGGTGTGTCTGACTCAGATTGTACGCAAAGGCGCGCCGGTGGTTTATGGCGGGTTTACCAGCAATGTGGATATGAAATCAGGCGCACCGGCCTTTGGTACGCCGGAAAATGCGCGTGCCAATATGGCTGGCGGCCAGCTGGCCAGGCGATATGGTCTGCCCTACCGGACAAGTGCCTGTTCAGCCTCTAATGCGGTTGATGCTCAGGCAGTCTGGGAAACACAGATGGCGATGTGGGGAGCTGTATCGGGTTATGGTAATTTGATTTATCACGCCGCTGGCTGGGGTGAAGGCGGGCTGGTTGCCTCTTATGAAAAGCTGGTGGTTGATTGCGAGATGCTGCAGGCGATGTCGTCACTGCTCCGGCCTGTGGCCTTCACCAATGATGATCTGGGGCTGTCTGCACAACAGGAAGTTCCGCCTGGCGGTCACTTCTTTGGGGCTGAACATACTATGTCCCGATATAAGCAAGCCTTTTATCCACCCTTTTTGTCTGACTGGACCAACAATCAGGCCTGGCAGGCAGCTGGCGGCCAGCATGCTGAGGACAGGGCAACCACAGTGTGGCAACAGATGCTGGAAGACTACCAGCCGCCCGGCCTTGCCCAGGATCGGGTCGAGGCGCTTTCTGATTACGTTGCCAGACGAAAAGAAGATATCGGAACAGCTGAGCTGTAAGACAGGCGGGAACAGATGACAGCAGATATAACCTCGCGTCTGCATCTTCTTATTGTAGAAGGCAATCATGAAGGTCTGGTCCGCAGATCAGCTGAGGGCGGACCTTATGGTGCGGCTGAACGTTATGCAGAAACCCTGACAGCACTTGCCCCAAAGCTGAAGGTTCAGATCACACGCCCGCATTTTGCGGCTGACCCCGCTCCTGCCCCGGACTGGGCAGTGCTCGATGGGGTTGTGTTTACAGGGGCAGGTGTGTCCTGGGCAGCGGATATGGCTGCGGCTCGTCCTGCCCAGAAGCTGATGGAACAGGCCTTCTCCTGCGGTTTGCCGGTATTTGGTTCATGCTATGGCATGCAGGTTGGTGTCGCGGTACTGGGCGGGGCGTTACATGCCAATCCGGCTGGGGTTGAATTGGCTGTCGCCCGCCAGATTGCTCTGACAGATGATGGCCGGGGCCACTGGCTGTACCGGTCTAAACCGGCTATGTTTGACGCATTATGTATGCATCGTGATGATGTAAAAACATTGCCTCATTCCTTGTCGTGTCTAGCTGCAAATACACATTGTTCAGTTCAGGCGGTGGCCAGCAGGACAGGTGCCGAAGAGCAGTTCTCAGCTGTCCAATATCATCCTGAATTACGGTTTTCTGATATTGCAGGATTTCTGCAGCGTGCAGATGTACAGGGCTTTCACTATGCAGATAGATTCAAAGGCCGCGGACCCGGGTTCATAGCTGACTTGCCCCAGATGATTGCTGATTTTCTGGCTCTTGAGCATGAGCCTGAAGCACAAAAATTACAGGCGAAATATCAGATTGGCTCTGATATTATGGACCGGCAAATTCACGAAACAGAGCTGGCAAACTGGCTGTCTGCGCTGACAGCCGATAAATCATTCAGCTGAACAGGAGAACATAAAGATGGCAGCCTATTGGATTGTGCGGGTTAATGTGCTGGATGCAGATAAATTACAGGCCTATGCCCCTTTGGCCGCGGCAACAGTAGAGGCATATGGCGGCGAATATCTGGCCCGGGGCGGTGCAAGCGAGACCACTGAAGGTATCGATTACGCACGCAATGTGATTGTGCGCTGGCCAGACATGAAAACAGCACAAAAGGCCTATCACAGCGCCGACTATAAACATGCAAGACAGGTCTTGGGGGATGGTGCGGACAGGTTGTTTGTGATCGTTGATGGCTTGCCGGCCTAATCAGATTTTCTCAGCTGTTTTGCGGGCGGCGCAGGATCAGCCAGACCAGGCCAGAACCAAGGCCCATGGCTGCTAATGTGACTGACCAGGCAGACAGCGCTATCTCGCCGCCTGACAAATCCAGTATCAGGCCTGTTGCAGGCGCGCCCAGGGCAGAGCCGCAAAACCCGATCATGGAATGCACCGCCAGGGTTGCGCCTCTGTCTTCTGCCCTGGCCTCTGAGACAGTGCCGGCGGTCAGAGAGGCTGAATCAAACATGATGGTGATATTATAAAGCCCTGCACAAATCAGCACAGCGGTGAAATTTATGTGGCCGGACAGGCTGAACAGGACAGCCATGATCAGCGAAATCAGGCCAAAGCGGGAAATCATTTTCGCCCGGCCATGAGCAAGGCACAGCTTGGCCCCATAAACAGAAGCGACCATTCCCATCAGTGCCATTACCGAAATCAGTCCGGATAACCAGGCAGAAGACAGCGCTATCTGGTAATGACTTGCGGCAAAAATAAGATAGGCAAACAGCCAGCCCCGAAAGGCGAATAGCTCAAAATTATGCGCTCCATATGAACAAATATAGCGCATGGCAGCAGCGTTTTTCATAGCAGGCCGGAAATCGAGCGGATGACGGCGCGGCTTATCTGTCTGTTCTATGACCGGAGCAGGGCGGACAAACAGACCAACCAGCCCCCCTGCGATAAGGCTTCCTGCTGTGGCACAAAAAAAGGCGGTCTGCCAGTCAGCATGGCTGTACAGCCAGCCCATCACAAAAAAGGACAGCCCGGTACCAATTCCGAAGGCAGATGTGTAGTAGGGTAATAACCTCAGCCTGTCGGCATCATTCAGCCTGGCATTCAGGATTTGCAGGCCAGGCATATAGGTACCTGCAAGGCCTGCACCGACCAGACCCCAGCTGAAGGCCGCGCTCCAGAACCCGTCAGCCAGAACGGCAAAACACAAAGCGCCAGCCGCCGCTATAAGACAAGAAAACAAATAGATATTCTTAGCATCAAACCTGTCTGTCAGCCCGACCAGAACGGGTGTCGCACAAACATAGCCAATAAAATAAGCCCCGCTGACCCAACCTGCTGAAAAATTCGACAACCCCCAGAAAGGCTGCAGCTTTACAAGGAATAACGGCCAGGCGGCAAAGCTCAGCATACTGATCGCTTCGGCCAGACACACAATGGTAAGCAGAGCATAAGGCTTGTCAGTAAGCTGATAAAATTGGACAGGAAACAGATGATGACGGCTCATTATGTCTTCACTATAGGAATTTGTGGCAACCCTGTATAGGCTAAAGCTGTGCGCCTGATATCAGGCGGCGTGATCAAAAATATCTGTGGATTTGTGTCTTTTTGTCTGCTCTGGGCTCTTTAAAAGTTATTCTGGCTCTTTTGTGTTGGGCCATATCCCTGCCTTTGTTGTTGTTCCGGCCAGCTGCTGAAGGGCTGACCGATACGGCCATTTTGATTTTCTTGGCCATTCTGTTTTTGTCCATGGTGCGTCTGCGGCGGCAATCTCTGCTGATTTTACTTGCGCTTATGTTGATTGGGTGGCTGATCTTGCCAGAGCTGCCGTCTGTCGATCAGTTGCGTCAGGCCGGGTCATTTGTGCTGATTTTTGCCTGTCTGCTGCCAACACTGACGCTGGTCAGGGCAACGGCTCTGACAATGCCTTCGGTGTTGGAAACACAAATTCGTCTGGGCCAGTTGCCGCCCCAAAATTCGGCCTCAGGACTGCAATTGGCCAGCCATGTTCTGGGTGGGGTTATGAATATCGGGGCGTTTGCGCTGATCGCCTCATCTCTGCCCCAGACAGCCGGGCATGACCGTCGCCGTGTGGCTGCTGAAGCTGCGCTAAGGGGGATGAACGGGGCGGTGGTCTGGTCGCCCTTTTTTGTCAGTTTTGCTGTGGCCGGGATTTATCTGCCGCCCGGATTTGCCTTTGGGGCAATTGGTCTGGGGGTCATTACCGCAATATTGTTTTTCTGTGTCAGCTCAGCATTTGTTGCACCAGCGGGCGCGCGGTTTGCTGTTATCGACGCCTTGCGGCCGCTGCAGCCAATTTTACCACGTCTTCTGATCGCGATCATCGCGGTTATTGTCATGTCTGCTGTGACCGGCCTGACAGCGTTATTCGCGGTTGTGACCACTATGCCGCTGTTATGCCTGCTGCAGATGTGCCGGCGGCCACAGACAGCCGGGTTAATTGTGAAACAGTTCTGGTCATTACAAAAAAGCAGCGGGGATGAGCTGGTGATTATTTCTGCATCTATGCTGATTGCCTCTCTGGCTGCAGATACCTCTTCATTATCAGCATTGATGGATGTTTTGTTTGGCCAGCGCCCCGCGGTATGGGTGATGATTTGGGTGTTGCCTGTTCTGGTGTGGGCGGCGTCGCTGTTGGGTGTGCATCCGGTGATTTCCGCTGCACCGCTGCTGGCTTATTTTGCGCCGTCTTTATCTGTGTTTGACGCGATATTCGTGATGCAGGGCCATATGATCGGCTGGGCAGCAGGAACGATGACGTCATTTGCATCCTTATCTGTGGTGCTGGTGGCAGAATTATTCAAACTGCCGACAGCAACCTTGTCCGCTGGCCGGAATCTGTTTGCCGCTGGTGGTTTGGCTGTTCTTGGCGGCGGGCTGTGGGCAGGGGTGTATAGTCTGGCGATTGGGTTATAGAGTTAAAAAAACGGGCAGAGTGGATGCCACTCTGCCCGATAAAATAATGTTGTGTATTTGCGCCTGGTTTTATCCGCCCAGGAACAAACGGCCCACATCAGGGTTCTGCAACAAATCATCACCATTATCGGCAATGGCGGTTTCACCGGACACCAGCACATAGCCCAAATCAGCGAAAGACAGGCCTTTTTTCGCATTCTGCTCGACCATCACAATGGTTTTGCCATCGCCATGCTGCAAATCGTCAAGGATTTCGAAGACCATATCGATGAAGCGCGGCTCAAGGCCAATAGACGGCTCATCAACCAGCAACACTTCCGGGTTCATCACCAATGCGCGCGAAATTTCCAGCAGCCGGCGTTCTCCTCCTGACAGAACGCCTGCGGGTTTGTCGCGCCGTTCAGCAAGGCGGCTATATTTGTCAAACACCATTTCTGCTGCGGCTTTCGCTTCAGTAGGTTTATTTTTCAAAAAGCCGCCCATCATCAGGTTTTCTTCCACTGTCATCTGCGGGAACACAGACTTGTCCTGGAGGATATAAGCAATACCTGCCTGAGCCAGTTTTTCAGACGGGGTCAGACGGGTTACATCCTTCCCATTGATCGAAATGGTGCCAGAAAAAATATTGGTGAAACCAAAGATAGAATGCAGCACTGTCGATTTGCCTGCACCGTTTGGCCCGATAAGGCATAATGACTGGCCTTTGGCGACATCAAGCGAAAAATCATGCAGGATTTCCATCTTGCCATACCCGGCACGCAAATTATCGATGCGCAGGAAGGGTTCATTTTTGGCCAGTTTGTTCAGCTCATCTCTGGTCGGCGCGTTAGCTGCGATAGAGGCAGCCTCCTTGGCGACCTGATCAACTGACATCACCACATCAACGCCGCCTGTGCCGTAACCAGAAATATTTTTCTGAGCGGCTGCCTTTTTCGTCACAGCTTTCTTTGCGGCTGCCTTTTTCGCAGGTGCTTTTTTTGCGGCAGCTTTGGTCTGTTTCACTTTTACCTCAGCCTCAGCAGCTACTTTTGTTGTTTTTTTCTTAGCAGCGGCTTTTTTCGCGGCTGCCTTTTTTGCAGGTGCTTTAGCCATTAATGTCCTCCAAGATATGCATCAATGACGCGCTGGTCATTTTGAAGTGTTTCAGGCTTGCCATCAGCCAGCATACGGCCATTTGACAGGCAGTAAATATGCTCGGCCAAATTCATAATCACCCGCATGTTATGTTCGATTACGCATAAGGTAATGCCCAGCTCTTCATTAGCTTTCCGCAGCCGGTCAATCAGGCCATTGATGAGAGTCGGGTTAATCCCGGCTGTTGGTTCATCCAAAAGCAGGACTTTTGGCTCATTCATCAGGGCCATGGCAAATTCCAGCAGCTTTTGCTGACCAAAGGACAGATCGCCGGAAATCAGATTTCGTTTCGAATAGAGGCCAACAAATTCCAGCAGATGTTCTGCACGCTCTTTGATTTCCCCGCGACGGCTGGCAAAAATGCTGTCTCGCGAATCTTTACGATGCGAGACTGAGATTTGCATATTATCCACACAATCCATTTTTGAATAAATACGGGTTTGCTGGAACGTCCTCAGCAAGCCGAGCCGGGCAATATCACCGACCAGAAGCTTGGAAATTTCCTGCCCGTCAAATTCAATCGACCCGTTATCAATGGGGTGGTAGCCAACAATAGAGTTGAACAAGGTGGTTTTGCCGCATCCGTTCGGCCCGATAATACCTGTGATAGACCCCTGTTTCACAGTCATGGAAATATCCACATTGGCCTTTACGCCGCCATAGGATTTGGAGACATTATTTACTTTAATTATTTCGGTCATTTATTTTGCCCCCGCCTTTTCGGCCTTATTGGCGTCATCGACAACAATACCAAACATTTCAGGATATTTGGTCTGCAACCAGCCCATAAGACCTTGCTGGAAATAGACAATATTGACGATCAGGATAAGGCCTAACGCAATCCACTGCAGATTTAACAGATATGTCCAGGTGGCCTCTTTGACCACATGGAAAATGATTGCGCCAACCACAGGCCCCCACAAGGTGCCTTTGCCGCCCAACAGAACCATAGCCACCATAAAGATGCCAAAGGTCGGTATCGGATAAGCAACTTCTTTATCAATAAATCCAGACATATTGCCCGCAATGGCCCCAATGGCGCCCATAAAGACAGCAGCAATGCCCCAGCCGATCCGCTTATAGACAAGGGTCGGAATGCCCATGGCCTCTGCCTTGTCTTCGTCATCCCGGATGGCATTGATGGCCAAACCAAATTGTGTGGAATACAGCCATCTCAGCAAGAAATGGGCAATAATTGTCAAGACAAAACAAAGGATATAGAAGAAGGTGGACCTGAATTCGATATCACCGGGGAATAGCGGCATTGAAATGCCAGATGCGCCACCAACATAATCAATGGTGATGGTCAGCTCAGCTGTGGCAACGGCGATACCCAGAGATCCAATCGCAAAATATGGACCACGCAGGCCAAACATGAAGGTCGAGAGCAGGAGCGATATCGCAAGTGCCACCAAAGCCGCCACAATAATGCCGATAAACAGCCCATAAAAATATTCTGCATCGGTAAATTCAGGTTTTATCGACCCCATAGCAGATGTGTATTCACCAACCCCGCCTTCGTAAAAGAAGGCGATCTGGACACAAGCAGATACATACATGCCCACGCCAAAAAAAGTAATGTTCCCCAGAGAATTATAGCCCATCTGCCCCCCTAAGATGTCCCAGGTAGAGGCCATTAAAACCATCATCCAAAGATAGGCAATGGACAGTGTGTATTCAGGGAATAAGATGGGTCCAAAAACGCCAAACAATCCCAAACCTGCATAGGTTATCAGAGTATTTTTCTTTATCATTATCTCAACACCTGTCTGTTGCGCCGCATCGACATCTGGCGCCAAATAAGAACAAGTACAAGCATGCTGACCGGTGCGGCCACCTCATAGGCGGTACCGATAATCACACCTGTATATTTTTCAACCAAACCAATCCCGAATGCCGCGCCGATAACGCCGGGCAGGTTGCCCAGACCAGCAGCTGTCACAATCGCGAATGAACGTACCGAATAGGTGATGCCGTAGAAGGGCTGAATAACCCAGATGATGGCGACAAGAACGCCAGCAGCCCCACATATCGCAGAATTAAAGGCGAAGGTAATCGCATAGATGCGGTCGGTATTAATGCCCAGAACACGCGCGGCTCTGGGGTCTTGTGCCGTTGCTCTGATCGCTTGCCCTGTCCGTGACTTTTTCATGAACAAGACAACACTGAGGGCAATGGCCGCTGCAAGACAAAGAGACAGAACTTTAGATGATGGTACATTCACCATATTGTCAAAGAAATCGAAATTTGGCATGTGCAAATCAATGATTTGAACTTCTGGGCCATATATCAGGTTCATTACCTGCTGCATCAGAAGCGACAGGCCAAAAGTGGCCAGCAGCGATACAAACATATCCTGATCGATGATCCGGCGGATCATGCCGACATAAACAACCCAGCCATAAACAAACATGCTGGCCACAACGATGATCAGTATGAGAGGCAGAGGGACATTCGCCTGAGATAATGAAAGCGCCATATAGCCGCCCATGATCACAAAATCGCCTTGTGCCAGGTTTTTAATATTCATAACGCCCCATACAAGGGCCAGTCCATATGCACTTAAGGCAAAGACGGCACCAACGAAGATACCTTCCAAGATCACCTGTACATTAATGATCGGCGCCCAAACAAATAAGAGCTGCAGATTATCCAACATAAATGTCTCCGGGGAAAATGAGAAAAAGAAGGGCCAGCGGGCCCTTCTTTCTGTTTGGTTTTGATTAGTATGTCACATTCCGTGGATATGACATGTCTGCAAATTTTTCGACCAGTGTGTATGAACCATCTGCACCGATCTGACGCATGAACATTGGCTTGGCAATGTTATTTCCATTTTCAGAGAATTTAATGTCGCCATAGAAGGTTTCCATTTCAACAGCAGCAATTGCATCTCTCAAAGCGTCTTTGTCAAAGCTGTTTGCTGCTTCAAAGGCTTCTTTGAAGACATAAACCGCAGCAGAGGCCTGAGCTGACTGGTAAGGCACAGATGTGTAAGATGGGTAATCTGCTTTAAAGCCTTCATTCCAATCCATTGCACTGCCAAACATTGCATCAGATTTTGACAATGTTTCTACCCACTGTGTTGGACACAGAAAACCAGTAGCTGCATTCGGGAATTTTTCCTGAACCTTTGCTGCTTCACAATGTGTCATCGCGATCATCGGCACATTGACTTTCATTTCGTCAATCTGACGGGCAGCTGTTGCTGCGCCTTTTGAGTGACCAGAAATGATCAGAATGTCAGGCTTCAGAGCCTTCACCTTTGTCAGTGTTGTTGACATATCTGACAAATCAGCTGGCAGCTGGTCATCAATGATGACTTTCATGCCGTATTGATTGATGTTGTCGATAACACCAGCGCGCACATCCATTGAGAACGGATCGCCTTCAAACGCCAATGCAACGCGCACTTCAGATGGGCTTTTGAAGTTCTTCTTTCTTTCTTCAGCAGCCATATGAACAGCTGATGCAAGATATTGCTCTGATGTTGAAAGAACAGCAAACAGATACTTATAACCTTGCGTAAACAGTGACCGTGACGCCCCTTCGGCTTCAACCATCGGTACGCCGAACTTTTCTGATACAGGAGCAATAGCCTTGGTCATTCCAGAGCTGTATGGCCCAAGCATATAATCCACGCCGTCCTGCTGGATCAGACGTTCGGCCAGCTGGGCACCACGAGCAGGTGTTGATTCATCATCGTAATATTTGATGGCTAATTTATAGCTTTTGCCGCCAACTTTCACGCCACCTGCTTCGTTGATAACCTTTGCAGCATAATCATAGCCGCGCTGGGTATGCAGACCATTTGTTGCATATTTGCCTGTCAATGATATGGCTGAGCCGAGGATAATTGTATCCCCCTCAACTTTTGACAGGGCTGTTGTTGCTGGACCTACAGTCAGGGCAAGCGCGCCTGCTGCCAGCACTAGTGAGCGAATCTTCATTCGTTCCTCCACTTTGAATTTTTGGTTATTGTGTTTATAGAAAATCAGCCTAGACCATGTTTTTGACAAAGTAAATTTCTCTTTTGCGTATAAATAACTTCCGTAATCGCAATAATCTGCTGCCAGCTCTGTGTGGCCACGGGCTTGATCAGTTCAACAGGACAAGAAGAATAGACAGGGCCAGAAGCCCAATAGACAGAAGCTCAACCCGGGATGTTTTTTCCTTGAAGACCAAAATTGAAAAGCCAAGCGTTATCAATAACTCCACCTGACCTACAGCACGGACAGAAGCAACATTTTCAAGCGAAAATGCAGTGAACCAACAGGCTGTTGTGACCGCCCCGAACAGGCCAACCGGCCAGGCAGAACGCCAATGTGTGAACGACAGAATCAGCTCTCGTCTGGCCATAAGGGCCATCAGGCCGCCCATAACTAAGGTTTGCAGGAAGGTTGATGTGGCTGCAGACATAGATGCCCGCAGAACGATATCGCCTGTCGCCAGCGAATCAGTAGCTGCCCTGAAGCTGACTGTGGACAGGCCAAGAAAAGCACCCGCCGCCAACCCCAGCAAAGATTGCGTTGACGATAGTGATGACCATAAACCAGATAAGCCGGCAGAAGATTTGTGAAAGGATAACATCAGAATGGCCAGAACGCCGATCGCGATTGCCAGCCCGACCTGGACACTGACAATTTCGCCAATAATTAAGGCTTCAAAAATGGCAGCCTGTAAAACCTCTGTTTTTGAAAAGGCTGTACCTGCTGCAAAATTACGGTGGTTGAATAAGGTGATGAGCAGAACAGTGAAAATCACCTGCATCACCCCGCCGATACTTACCCAAATCCAGAATGAGGACGTGGTTTGAGGCAAGGGCTGGCCGGTTGACTGCATCCATATCCATAACCACAGCCCGGCAAAGGGCAGCGCATAAGAAAACCGGATATAGCTGGCACCGAAATCGCCCATCACACCTTTCATTTTTTTCTGGCCAGCAGACCTCAATGTCTGCGTGGTGGCGGCGATAAGTGTGATGAGTATCCAAAATTCCATAACAGATGAGAACCCTTGAAAAACGCTCAGAAATGACCTGTTGCAGCTTCAGTGTAATCCGGTGTGGTAGAGTTTCAAAGCGATGATCAGGACTGGTGAGGCAATTCACATTCAGCCTGTATCATTTTTGTCCTGCATTGGAAGGCCGAAATTCAACGCAAAAAAGCTATGTTCACAGCTGAGGTTTGACTTCTGAGCGTGTTGGTTTAAACAGAACGCATCGGTGCATACACAGATCAGAGATCATTTTGAGCAGTCACATGGCGAACAGTAACCCCCCTCTGTCTGAACTGACGCTTCTGGGGCATATCTACAAGGTTGTCTCTGACGCGAAGGCGGCACTGGCAGAGCTGCCTAAAGCCAGCCGTTGGTTTCATGTTTTTTGGTTGCTGGGGCCGTTGATTCTGCTGATTGAGCGCAGCCCTGCTGATGCCTGGCTGACGATATGTGCATTGAGCTTTGCCGTACGGGCTATCGTCAAAAAAGACGGGCGCTGGCTGAAGGTGTTCTGGGTCAGGGCTGTGTTTGCCTTTTGGGGGGTATGCCTTTTGTCGGCTGCTTTATCAGACCTGCCTGGCTATTCTCTTGGGGAAGCTTTTATCTGGATACGCTTCCCTTTATTTGCGATGGCAAGTTGTTTCTGGCTCGCCACTGATAAGCGTCTTTTATATGCGATGATGGGCATGACCATGTTGGGCATGATCATCATGACAGGCATCTTAACAGCAGAGGTTTTGATTGTTGGCCAGCAAGGTGGACGGCTGTCCTGGCCTTATGGTGATCTGGTCCCCGGAAATTATCTCGCAAAAGCCGGATTGCCTGCTTTTTGTGTGCTTGTGGCTTTGGCTGTTTCTGGATACAGACAGGTAAATGCGGTTGCTGCGATCATATCCTTTGCCACAATCATCTTGTCTGTCATCACCGGAGAACGGATTAATTTTATCATTCGTGCCTGTGGCGGAATGCTTGCGGGTTTGCTCTGGCGGCCGAAATCCAGCCGTTATGCTTGTCTAATTCTGGTCGAGGTGTTGGCTGTAGTGACAGTCTTTGTCGCCTCACCAGACATTGGAAACCGGTTTGTTGATCGTTTCATCAAACAACTGCCCAGCCACAACGAAAGCCCATATTTTCGGGTTATGAACAGTGGTATGGTTGCCTTTGAAACAGCGCCAGTTTTAGGGGTTGGTACGGCAAATTACCGAATTTTATGTGCTGAGCTCACGCGTGACCACACTGATGTAGATTGTCATACACATCCTCATAATTACTATATCCAACTTCTTGCTGAAACGGGTATTATCGGTCTTGTTTTCGGATGTGTAATGCTGGGCGCTATCATTTGGTCCTGTGCGCAGACCAGCATAAAAGGACGTGCCGATGTCGTGATGGCAACAGCAGTCATCATCCCGCTTGGCCTGTTTTTTCCCCTTCAGTCGACAGCGGATTTCTTTGGGCAATGGAATAATATTTTCATGTGGAGCGCGGTGGCCCTCGCCTTGTCGTCAGGAAATCTGATGGCTAAAAAAGCGCAGATTTGTTAGAGTTCCGAATAGGTGAGACGCGGAAAGGCCGATTTCAATGAGAATTTTAGTAACCGGCGTTGCAGGTTTCATTGGTATGCATGTCACGCTTCGGCTGTTGAATGACGGGCATGAGGTTGCAGGTCTTGATAATCTGAATGATTATTATGATGTCAGTCTGAAACAGGCGCGCCTTGATCATATTGGCAGTCCAAATCAGTTCGCGTTTCATAAACTTGATTTGGCTGACAGAGACGGTATCAACACCCTGTTTACTGAATTCCGGCCAGAGGTTGTTATCAATCTGGCTGCTCAAGCCGGGGTGCGGTATTCACTGGAAAATCCGCACAGCTATATCGACAGCAATATTATCGGCTTCACAAACATTCTTGAGGCCTGCCGCCATCATGAAGTTGGTCACCTGATTTATGCCAGCTCATCATCCGTTTACGGGCTGAACGAGGATATGCCTTTCCATGAAGGGCAGAATGTTGATCACCCTCTGGCACTATACGGCGCAACGAAAAAGGCGAATGAACTTCTTGCGCATAGCTACAGCCATCTGTTTGGTTTGCCAACGACAGGTTTACGCTTTTTCACTGTTTATGGTCCGTGGGGCCGACCAGATATGGCTCCAATGCTGTTTGCAGATGCAATTATTGCAGGCAGGCCAATAAATGTCTTTAATTATGGCCGTATGAAAAGAGACTTCACCTATATTGACGATATTGTTGAAGGTGTCGTACGTGTGGCAATGAAACCCGCACAAGCCAATAAGACTTTTGATCCTGTGGTGCCTGATGGGGGAACAGCTAACTGTCCTTGGCTTGTGTTCAATATTGGAAATGGCCAGCCCATCGAGCTTATGGATTTCATATCTGCATTAGAGGCGTCATTAGGTATGCAAGCTCTCAAAGACTATAAGGAGATACAACCAGGCGATGTTGTTGAAACTTTTGCTGATACAAAACGTTTGGGAGATTGGGTTGGCTTTCAGCCAAAAACATCTGTGAGTTCAGGTGTTGAAAAATTCATAGAGTGGTACAAAGCGTTCCACTCACGCTGACCCGTCCTGTCACCCTATCTGTCCTAAAATCTGATCCAGGCTTGCTTTTGCATCGCCATAGAGCATCCGTGAATTATCTTTGTAAAACAACGGGTTTTCAATGCCTGAATAGCCACGGCCCTGACCGCGTTTAGAGATAATCACCTGCCGTGCTTTCCACACTTCCAGCACCGGCATGCCGGCAATGGGGCTGTTCGGGTCTTCTTGCGCAGCTGGGTTCACAATATCATTTGCACCAAGGATGATGACCATATCCGCATCCGGAAAATCGTCATTAATTTCGTCCATTTCCAGCACAATATCATAAGGAACTTTGGCTTCAGCCAGCAGCACATTCATATGACCAGGCAGACGGCCTGCAACAGGGTGGATGGCAAACCGTACCTGTTTGCCCATACCGCGCAGGCGCCGTGTCAGCTCAGACACAGCAGATTGCGCCTGGGCGACAGCCATGCCGTAACCCGGTACAATGATGATGTCATTCGCATCTTTCAGATCAGCAGAAACCGAAGCCACATCCGTCGCCACCATTTCACCTTCAACTTCCATCTGCGGACCAGTTGTTGTTCCCCATCCGCCAAAGATGACAGAGATGAAATTCCGGTTCATGGCTTTACACATAATATAAGACAGAATGGCCCCTGAGGCCCCAACAAGCGCGCCTGTTACGATCAACAAATCATTGCCTAACAGAAACCCGGTTGCGGCGGCTGCCCAGCCGGAATAGCTGTTCAGCATAGATACCACAACAGGCATATCTGCCCCGCCAATGGCCATCACCATATGCAGACCAAAGATAAGCGCAATGGCCGTCATGACCCATAAAGTCCAGGATCCTGCGTGGCTCATATATAAGTAACCTAGATAAATACTGACCAGAACCATGCCGACATTCAGCAAATTTCGGCCGGGCAAGGTCAGCGGTTTGCCATCCAGAATTCCCGCCAGCTTGCCGTAAGCCACAACAGACCCTGTAAAGGTGATTGCCCCGATAAACACGCCAACAAAAATTTCCACTTCATGGATGATTTTTTCTGCACCCATTAACCCTTCAGGCGGCATAATGTCAGAATTGATACCAATGAAAACTGCAGCCAGACCCACAAAAGAATGCAAAGCAGCAACCAGCTGTGGCATCCCTGTCATTTCCACACGCATCGCCACAATACCGCCAACCACAGCGCCCACGACCAACAGGGGCAGCAGGCTGGAGGTGATGGTAACCGCTGGGCCGAAAATAGTACCAATGACGGCGACCGCCATACCGACAATGCCATACCAGACAGCGCGCTTTGCGCTTTCCTGTCCAGACAGGCCACCAAGCGACAGGATAAACAGAACGCTGGCGGCGATATAAAGAGCTGTTACGATATTCTCACTTAAAACCATGATCTTTTACTCTTCCTTAGCTCTTCTGGAACATCGCCAGCATACGGCGGGTTACCATAAATCCGCCCACAATATTGATGGTGGCAATCAGCACTGAAATAGCGGCCAGAATGCCCACAAGGTTATTTGGCGAGCCCAATTGCAGCAATGCGCCAATAATAATAATACCTGATATCGCGTTGGTGACGGCCATCAGCGGCGTATGCAGTGAATGGCTGACATTCCAGATAACCTGGAAGCCTACAAAACAGGCCAGCGCAAATACGATAAAATGCTGCATGAAGCTGGCTGGTGCATAGGCGCCTATCAATAGCATGAACAGACCGCCTATGGCCAGCAACCCTGCCTGGCGCCGGCCAATGGCTTTTTCCTGTGCCAGCTCAAGTGCTGCCTTTTCCTCTGCTGTGAGTTCAACAGCTTTTGGTGCGGCGTCTTGTTTGCCGATCGCCTGAATTTTTGGCGGTGGCGGCGGGAAGGTGACCGTACCATCATGACAGATGGTCGCGCCGCGGATGACATCATCATCCATATTGACGTTCAAAGCACCGTCTTTTTCAGGGGTTAGATCATCCAGCATATGGCGGATATTTGTGGCATAAAGCGTGGAGCTTTGTGTTGCCATCCGGCTGGGGAAGTCGGTATAGCCGACAATTTTGACCCCATTATCACTGTCAATAATTTTGCCCGCTTCAGTTAAATCGCAATTGCCCCCTTGTTCAGCTGCCAGATCGACCACCACAGACCCTGGTTTCATCAGCCCAACCATTTCTGCTGGCCATAATTTGGGGGCTGGTCGACCGGGGATAAGCGCGGTGGTAATGACAATATCCACCTCAGGAGCCTGTTCGCGGAACAGCTGCATTTCTTTTTCAATGAATTCGGGGGATGCTGGCTTTGCATAACCGCCTTCACCTGAACCGTCCTCTTCGAATTCCAGCATCAAGAATTCAGCGCCCATGGATTCGATTTGCTCCGCCACTTCAGGACGTACATCAAATGCGCGCACAATCGCGCCTAATGACTGGGCTGTGCCAATGGCGGCAAGGCCTGCAACACCTGCGCCAATCACCAGAACTTTTGCAGGTGGAACCTTGCCTGCCGCGGTGATCTGGCCAGTAAAGAAACGGCCAAAATTATTGCCTGCCTCAATGACCGCACGATAGCCAGCAATATTCGCCATAGACGACAGCGCATCCATTTTCTGGGCGCGAGAGATACGCGGAACCATGTCCATTGCCAGAACTGTTACACCAGTCTTGTTCACCGCATCAAGCAATTCGGCATTCTGTGCCGGCCAGAAAAAACTGATCAGGGTTTTTGACGCGTTTAGGTATTTGAGCTCTGTTTTGTCCGGGCCCAGCACCTTTACAACGACATCAGCGCCTTCCCACAGCGCTTTGGCTGTGCCAACAACTTTCACCCCGGCCTCTTCATAGGCTGCATCAGAAAAACCAGCTTGTGTTCCGGCACCTTTCTGGATGATGCACTCATGACCAAGCTTTTGAAGCTGTTTTGCACTATCAGGGGTCAGTGCCACGCGGGCCTCTGATGATGCACGTTCTGCCGGGCTACCGATAATCATGTTCGGGTCTCCTTGCCAGAGAGGGAAAAAAAAGAGAAAAAGAGAAAAAAGAAAAAGCCAGATGTTACAATCACTACAATGGGCTTGTCACCCTTGTTTAATACGAAAAGAAGCAAAATTGGGTTCATTAGTGAAATTTTGCATATGTTCAGGCTGAAGCACATATGTGCGGGGATATTGCACATATTGATTCTGTAGCATTAATCCTGCTAAATCACAGCAGAATGGGATGTTTATGGCGAGGTGGTGATGAGGTCGTTCTGGACAAAGGTTGATGCGCTGGAGGCATGGCATGCTAAACTTGTCGATAAGCCGTGGCTGCAGCCCCTCAAGCCAACCAAATTTGTGATCGCACTTATTCTACTGAGCACGGTGATCGCCGCAGGGATGAACTGGTATGTCCGGCATTGGCAATATCAGGTTTGGGAGCAGAATCCTGAGATTTTTTATCTTGATGACGGCACACCCTTATTCACTACAACAGACGCGCCCTATTTTTTGGGATTGGCGAAGGCGATTAAAGATGAAGGGGGTTTCCAGACATTTAATGAAAAAAGACTTTATCCCCGAACCAAGCAAACCCATGAACAGTCTCCACCTTCAAATTCTCCACGTGATGCGCCTCTTCTTTCAGTGTTGTTATCTCTCTTTTCACAGGATTCTTCCCAAAAATCCCTGCTGGAAACTGGCAATAATCTAATCCCTTTCACAGCCGCGCTAACAGCTGTAATGATTGTCATTGCCTTTGGGGCAGCTGGATATTGGATGCCTGGTGCTATTGCTGCAGCGGGCGGAGCTCTCTCTTTTTCTTACCTGACGCGCTCTGGGGCTGGCCGAATTGATACTGATCAGCTTAATCTTGGTTTTTTCTATCTGATGACCGGCTTGGTCATTTTTACGGCCAAAACACGCTCCTTCTATACTTCAATAGCATTATCAGGTTTAGCGGGAGCGGTATTTTGGATTTTTGACTGGTGGTATTCAAAACCGAGCTTTGGTTGGGCGTTTCTGATTGGCTTGTGCTGGCTTAGCTTCGTTTGTTATCGCAATATGTGGCGTGTTTTACTTCAGGCGTCTATTTTTGTCATTTTAGGTGGGCTTGCCTCTAAGGGGCTAGGCTTTGATTCTGAAAGTGCGTATTTGAGTGACGTCCTTAATTACGAAGGGCTCATTTTTCCAAATACCTTTGATACTATCACGGAGCTCAGGAAAGTGGAACTGACGTCCCTGTTAGAGCGCATCTCTGGTTCTGTGTTTCTTGGTGGACTTTCTGTTGTCGGACTAGCGTTCTGGGGACTTCGTCATCCTGCGCTTGCTATTGTGTTTGGGCCGGCTGCTGCCTTTGCTCTTCTGAATTTTTTAATTGGTAACAGAGCAATATTCTATTCTGCGCCTATGCTGTGGTTTGGGTTCGGCTGGGGATTGTTAACTTTGGCAAGATTTGTAAGTCACAGGTTCAATTTCACAAATTTGCAAAACCCAATAATGACTGTGACAGTATTAGCAGGTTTCTCTGGAGTCTGGCTTGCAAGCCCCACAACCTATTTACAAGGCCCGACATTTGAAAGACATGTGGCTCAGTCCTTCAAGGATTTAGATAACATTACATCCGACAAAGACGCAGTTATCGCAACTTGGTGGGATTATGGCTATATGTCGATGTTTATGAACCAAATGCCCACATTTCATGATGGTGGTGCTCATACCTCTCCCACAACATATTTCATGGCAAACAGTCTGTTGAGCAGTTCGCAGGAACGCGCGGCTACCAGGCTGCATCAGCTGAAAAGATATGGTAGCCAGAGGGTGATCAGGTCACTTGTTGGGCAGGAACAGCCGCAAGAGGCTTACGTTTCAGATCGTCCTTTATATCTGGTTCTGACAAAGGACATGGCCAATTGGATTCCTTCAATTAGCAAAATAGGGAATTGGGATATCATTAAAGGTAAACCGAGAGTTTTGGCTGGTGTTCCGTCCAATTATCAGCTCACTTATGAAAATCTGTCTTGCGAAGCGAGTAACCAGGCAAACAGGTTTATTTGTAATGGTGTTCCTATCAACACGACAACAGGCCAATTCGGCGGTCAGGCGATCCTTGATGGGATGGTTGTGTCCAGAGATGGCCGTCAACTCTCTGGTCAAAAGTTTAGTAATTCTACCTCTGCTCTCATGCTTCATTCAGAAATTGGGGAGCGTGCCAGAAGCAATATGCTGATCCATCGAGACCTTTATTTTTCAGTCTTTCACCAGCTGTTTCATGCGGGCCGAAATGATGAGCGCTATTTTGAACTGGTTCATGACGATTACCCACATGTGCGCGTGTTCAAGGTTAAGTGAACGCTCACAAACAAAAACAAAACCGCCGCGAGTCACCTCGGGCGGTTTCCTTTTCGTTCCCTGTTGGGACGTCAGGGCCTAATAGCCTTCACGTTCCATACGCTTGCGCATCAATTTGCGCACACGGCGTGTTGATTCGGCGGTTTCACGGGCACGGCGCTCAGATGGCTTTTCAAAGGCGCGGCGGTTTTTCATTTCCCGAAACAAGCCTTCACGCTGCATCTTTTTCTTCAGCACACGCAGAGCCTGATCAACATTATTATCACGTACAGCTACAAACAATGTGGTTCTCTTCTTTACGGTTATTCAATGGTCAGCCTTGCATAATGTCCAACAAAGCCTGATAAGGCGCAGATAATAGCATGAAACGATACAAAAAGTAAAGAGGGGTATTTATCCCCCTTTGCCAATTTGGCTGGCAGGCATATATTATAAGAATACAGACACTAAACCTCAATCTTGTGGGCAAAGTTTTATGAACGCGGAACAGACCATTCAACATCAGCTTATCGAAGCTGTATTGAGCCATATTCCTTTTGACGGCTGGAGCGAGACGAGCCTGAAGTTGGCGGCAGCTGACTGCGGCCTGAGCGAGGCAGAATTGGCTGCGCTGTTCCCAGCGGGAATCGCTGATGCAATCGTCGCTTATGGGGCTTATGCAGATAAGATGATGGCCGCTGAATTTGAAGGACGTCATCATGATGACAGCGCGTCCATGCCTGTGCATATAAAAATACGGACATTGATATTGATCAGGCTGGAACAGGCCGCCCCGCATAAAGAGGTGGTGCGCCGGACCCTGGCCGTATTGGCCCGCCCACAATATGCAAAGCTAGCGGCAAAAATGCTGCATGATACCGTTGATGCGATGTGGCGCGCGGCGGGTGATACCTCTACAGATTATAATTTCTATACCAAACGGGCGAGCCTGTCTGCGGTGTATAGCGCGACCTTGCTGGCGTTTTTGTCGGATAATTCAGCAGATATGGCCAAGACAGAAGCCTTTCTTGACCGCCGGCTGGCTGATATTGCCCGCATTCCGAAACTGACCAAGCCTGCCAGAGGCATGGCAGATATGGCCGGGCGGATGGCGATGCGTTTTGCCAGCACAGTGATGAGCGGCCGGCGCGCCCGCTGAGGTAACAGCCGCTATTCTGATCAGTCTTGATTTTTTCCCTGCCTTCCGGTGTATAACTAAAACAGGTGCCACAATTTGTGGTGCGACCGGCCTCGTATTTTTCAAAGTGAGCATGCCCTATGCCGATCAAGGTTCCTGATAATCTGCCTGCGCTGGAGACATTATCGTCTGAAGGTGTGGATCTGATCACAGAACAAACCGCCGCCCGCCAGGATATCCGGCCCTTGCGGTTATTGCTGTTGAATCTGATGCCAAAGAAAAAAGATACAGAGGTCCAGTTCGCCCGCCTGTTCGGGACCAGCCCGCTGCAGGTGGATATGCTGCTGATGACCACGGCCAGCTATACCCCCCGCAATACAGAACCAGCGTATCTGCGCCGGTTCTACCGCCAGCTGGATAATGTGCGTGATGATTATTTTGATGCGCTGATTGTGACAGGCGCGCCTGTTGAAACGCTGCCTTTTGATGATGTGCAATATTGGGATGAGCTGACCCAAATAATGGACTGGTCACGCACGCATTGTTTCCGGCGGCTGGGGATTTGCTGGGGCGCGCAAGTGCTGATGAAACATTTCCACGGGCTGGAGAAATACCAGATGCCAGACAAGCTGTTTGGGGTTTATGATCACGCCCTGCCGAAAGAGACCAGCCGCCTGATGCAGGGTTTTACAGACCGCTTTCCGATGCCCATATCGCGCTATACGTATAATCGTGAGGATGAGATTGAGGCTGCCGGCCTGTCCGTGCTGGCCCGGTCTGACGAGGCAGGTGTGGGCATGGTGCGCTGTCCGGCTTCAGGTGATCTGTATGTGCTGAACCATCTGGAATATGACGCAGATACGCTGGCGGCAGAATATTTCCGGGATGCCGATCAGGGGCTGGAAACCGCGCTGCCAGTGAATTATTTCCCGGGTGATGATGTATCATGTGCGCCGGTGAACAGCTGGCGGCCCTTTGCCTATCTTTTGATGGCGAACTGGCTGAATGATTTGTATCGCGATACCCCGTTTGTGCTGGAAAGCCTGGGCGGGTAGAGCAGGGGGAATCCCTTCAGGCGATCTCAAACATAGCCCATGTCAGATCGTCTGTGAAATCTTCCAGGACCATGATAGTCACATCATCGCCCAAACTGGTTGTGCCCTTGGTGTCATAAATCAGCGTTTCTTGCTTTGTGTTGTCATTGGTTGCACTGGTTTGTGAAAAATAGCTACCCAGCCCCCATCTGATCTCCGCCGCGTCTGCCAGGGCGGCCAGTTTTTCAGCCCTGCTCGTCTTGGCGGTGATGGCCGTGATATCCGCCTGATCAAGGTCAATCCTCAATTTATCATTACCGCCGCGCATTTTACCGTCATATTCAGCCCTGCCGGATATTTTTTTGTGGCTGAAATCGGTGACAATATCCAGGCCAGACAGATCGGGGTTAAGAATAAAGGTATCACTGCCCGCCCCGCCGCTCAAAATGTCTCTGCCCAGCCCGCCGTAAAGCGTGTCATTTCCCGTCCCGCCATTTAATGTGTCATCGCCATCCCCGCCGTAGAGCACATCATTTCCTGCCCCGCCTGTGATTTTGTCATTCCCGTCCAGGCCGTTGATGATCATATTACTGCTGCCGGAATGGGTGATGGTATCGGCAAAGGCGTTACCAGCAAAGGCGGCCAGCCATTTAAAGTCATTCACATCCACGGTGAGGCCGGAGTTGTGCTGACCCATCAGCACAGACCGGATAACGCCGTCCGCCGCCTTGCTTTTCAGGAACAGCCCGTCTGCATAGACCTCCAGCCGCATGACCTCACCGAAACCGGCAAAACCCACATCCTGACCCAGCATGGTTTTCCCGCCGGTCAGGCTGACCACAATATCCTGAAAAATGGTATTGCCCTTATCCGTCTTCGTGGCTTTGTTTATGGTCAGGTCAAGGCCGGTGATGGTATGGCTGGCCAGGGTTGTCACCTCGTTATTATCTGTGCGGCCGTTCTGGTTGGCATCCACCCAGACCTTGAACTTGGCCCATTGCGCGTCTGCAGATGTCAATTTGCCGTCATTATTTGAATCAAAATATTTTAACCCCTCTAGGTCAGTTTTCGCGCCTGAAACATAGGATATAAAGCTGACCTCATCTGTGGCGGTCACGTGGTTGTCACTGTCCTTGTCATAAATCAGGAAGCCGTCCTGCGGCCCGATCCAGCCTGTGCAGGTGGCAAAGCCGTCCCCGTCAAAATCCCACATCACCGTGCTGCTGGTCGCCGCAATGTGGGTAATCTTGCCATCCTTGTTGATATCCAGCGCAATGGGCCGTCCGTCTGGATCGCCATAGGTTGAACCGCCGGAATAGCTGTCACCGCCGCCGCCACCAGAACCACCGCCGCCCAAATGTTGGGCAACAGAAGATGATAGCATAATTTTTGTTAAAAAAGTGTTAATGACGCGGCGGAAATGGGGGGCAGCAAATAAATGCCCCGCTTACCCCAGCGGCCAGGTCACATGGCCCATTTTGCGGCCCTGCCGGGCGTCTGCCTTGCCATACAGATGAACAGCCCTGCCCCCGTCAGCATAAAGGCTGTTCAGGCGATGCAAATCCTCACCCAACAGATTATCCATCTGCCAGGTTCCGCGGGCAGCTGTATCACCTGCGCCAAGGCCGGAGATTATCCGGACAAGCTGGGCAAACTGGCTGGTCACACAGCCTTCGATCGTCCAATGGAACGAATTATGCGGGCGCGGGGCAATCTCATTAAAGATAATCTCGCCTGTAGTGCTGACAAAAGCTTCCATGGCCAGAACACCACGCAGCTTCACGGCCTCAGCTATGGCCATTGCCGCCTCTGCGCCGCGGGTCAGGGTGGCTTTGTCTATATCCGGGGCAGGGCCAATGCTGGTGGCCAGGATGCCGTTCTTATGCGTATTAAGGGCAGGCGGAAACACACCTGACCGGCCATCCGCATCCCGCCAGACCAGAAAGCTGACTTCGCTCACAAAATCAATAAAGGATTCCAGGATCGCCTCAGATGTGTTGATCTCTGCCCAGATGCTCTCTGCATCATTACCGGATGCCACGCGCATCTGGCCTTTGCCGTCATAGCCTTGTTCAGTGGTTTTCAGAACGCCTCTGCCGTTTAATTCCGGGCCAGACAGGGCTGTCAGCGCATCAGCCAGATCACCTGCTGAACGCACCGCCCAGAAAGCAGGGGTTGCAATGCCCAAATCCGCAGCCAAGGTTTTTTCGCGTAGGCGGTTCTGGGCCACATGAAGGGCGTCATGCCCGGGCGAGACAGGGCAGTATCTGGCCAGGATATCCATTGTCGCGGCAGGCACATTTTCAAATTCTGAAGTGACGGCATCTATGTCTTTGCCAAAGGCGGCCAGCGCGGCTTCATCTTCATAAGCGGCCTGGGTTGCGCTATGGGCGACTTCGGCAGCGGGGCTGCCAGTCGCATCAGGGGCAAAAATATGGGCGCGAATACCCATCTGTGCAGCGGCAAGCGCTGTCATCCGGCCCAGCTGGCCAGAGCCCAGAATGCCAATGGTTTTGATCTCTGTCATGGGGCTACGCACCAGACAGATCAGGTGTATCTGCAACAGCCTCAGTCTGGGCCGCGCGCCAGCTGTTAAGCCGTTCGCGTAAAGCCCGGTCCTGTAACGCCAGAATCTGGGCCGCCATCAAACCGGCATTTTTCGCGCCAGCTGCCCCTATTGCCAGCGTGCCAACCGGCACACCCCCTGGCATCTGGACAATCGACAACAGCGAGTCCATTCCCTTCAGAGCTTTGGATTCAACCGGAACACCTAAAACAGGTACACAAGTATGAGCGGCGATCATGCCGGGCAGATGTGCTGCACCGCCTGCGCCTGCAATAATGACCTGAACGCCATCTTCTGCGGCAGATTTGGCAAAATCAGACAAACGATCGGGCGTGCGGTGGGCAGAGATGATCCGTACATCACACGCCACATCAAGCTGATCCAAAACATCTTTGGCCCCTTTCATGGTCGGCCAGTCAGTCTGGCTGCCCATACAGATAATAATGTTCGGCTGATCAGTCATTCTTGTCACACTTTCTTTATCAGAAAACAGCAGATATCAGGTGAGGGCTGTCTTGCGCATCATCTCATAAATGAGGGGGCTTAAGCAATGATATCTGGCAGGACCAGAGCATGCAGGCGGGCAATCTCGTCCTTTAAGGCCAGTTTTCGTTTTTTCATCCGTTGCATCTGCAGCTGGTTTGTGACCCCGGTTTCGGTCAGTCGCGCAATCACATCATCCAGGTCGCGATGCTCAGACAGTAAATTCTGAAGCTTGGCTTTCAGAACTTCAGCAGAGCTGTCTTCATTTGCGGGCCTGTCCTTTTTCGGGCTTTTGCCGGCCTTCTGATCATTTTTAGGGGGGTGAAGATCATGGATATCAGACATAATATGTCACAATCCTTCCATCACATAATTATCTACTGAGCGCCGAGTATAACAGACTTACCGCTTGTCTGGCTAGAACCATTCCCCGATGACGCAGCACAAAAATCATACCGCCACAAACCATCTGGACATTTAATGGCTCTGGCTTAAACTGCTGCAGGGATACAAGCATAAAGACAAGCCTCAGGGCTGAGACGTTAAGGGGGGACAGCAATGCCAGTGTCATTTGACGAGGTGAGAACAACAGCAGGTCAGGATCCAGCAGGGTTTTGGGCCGAGGCGGCAAAGGATGTTCACTGGATTAAACCAGCCCCCACAGTGCTTGACGACGTAAATCCGCCCTTTTATCGCTGGTTTGTCGGTGGTGAGATAAACGGCTGCTACAACGCGGTTGACTGTCATGTTGAGGCCGGGCATGGCGATCGCACAGCGGTTATTTACGACAGCGCTATTCGCGGCAAGCAACAACATATCAGCTATACAGAGCTGCAGGACCAGGTTGCCAGATGCGCGGATATACTGGTCCAGCAGGGTATTGGCTATGGGGATCGCGTCATTATCTATATGCCGATGATCCCGCAAGCTTTGGTGTCTATGCTGGCTTGTGCACGTATTGGGGCTGTTCATTCAGTAGTGTTTGGCGGATTTGCCGCTGCAGAACTGGCAAAGCGGATTGATGATGCCACGCCGGCGATGATCATCACCGCCTCTTGCGGGCTGGAGCCCGGTCGGATTGTGGATTATAAACCGCTTGTTGATGAAGCTGTGCGGTTGTCAGACCATAAGGTGGGCAGTGTGTTGCTGTATCAGCGTGAAGAAGCCCGCACTGAGATGATAGAAGGGCGCGATGTTGACTGGGACGATGCAATGGCTGCTGCAGGTCATGCCCCTTGTGTGCCGGTGAAGTCAGAAGATCCGGCCTATATCCTGTATACCTCAGGGACCACAGGCACACCCAAAGGGGTCGTTCGCCCCACAGCCGGTCATATCGTCGCTTTGAAATGGTCAATGCAGAATATCTTCAGCTGTTCAGCAGGTGATGTCTATTGGGCAGCGTCTGATGTGGGCTGGGTGGTCGGTCATTCTTATATTGTTTACGCACCTTTATTTGCAGGCTGCACAACAGTGCTGTTTGAAGGCAAGCCTGTCGGCACACCAGATGCGTCTACCTTTTGGCGGGTGATCTCAGAACATAAAGTCAAATCTATGTTTACTGCGCCCACAGCCATGCGGGCGATTAAAAAAGAAGACCCGTCAGGCGCATTGGTCAAACAATTTGATATGAGTCATTTTAAGCTGCAGTTTCTGGCAGGCGAACGGTGCGATCCAGACACGCTGCATTGGTGTGAAGAGGTGTTGGGCGTGCCGACCATTGACCATTGGTGGCAGACCGAAACCGGCTGGCCCATTGCGGCAAACTGTACCGGTATTGAATTATTGCCGGTCAAGGCAGGATCAGCAGGCCCTGCTGTCCCAAGCTGGGATGTGCAGGTTTTAAATGATGAGGGCTATCAGGTTGCGGCAGGGGAAATCGGCTCTATTGCGATCAAACTACCCATGCCACCGGGAACGCTGCCGACCTTATGGCACAATGATCAGCGGTTTGTGGATAGTTATCTGTCCAGTTTTGACGGCTATTATGAAACAGGTGATGCGGGCTATATTGACGAAGATGGCTATATTTTCGTGATGTCCAGAACAGATGATATCATCAATGTTGCCGGGCACAGGTTGTCAACTGGCGGTATGGAAGAGGTTCTGGCGGGTCATCCTGATGTGGCGGAATGTGCGGTGATCGGGGTCAATGATGCTCTGAAAGGTCAGGTTCCGCTTGGCTTTGTCGTGTTGAAGTCTGGGACAGCGCGTGCCGGCACAGAGATTCTGGCTGAAATTGTTCAGCGTGTCCGTTCAGAAATTGGTCCTGTTGCCGCCTTCAAACAGGCTGTAATTGTGGGACGGCTGCCCAAGACGCGTTCAGGTAAAATTCTGCGCGCCACAATGCAGAAGATTGTCCAGAATGAAGCCTTTCCGTTGCCCGCCACAATTGATGATCCGGTGATTTTGGATGAGATTGAAGAGGCGGTTTCGCAAGCTGGGTTGAAACAGTCACAAAACGCATAAAAAAAGGGGGCTGCATGTGGCCCCCTTTTTTACATTTGGTGCCTTTCGGCCTCGCCTTTAGGGCAATTCGGATAAGTCAGCAACCTGTTCAGCATCTTGTTTTGGCTGACCACCCGCCTTTTCGATGGCGGCGTTCAAATCCTGTTGTTTGCACAAGCCCAGCATAGCCGGATGTTTGGCCTGAATGTTGGCAATGTTCCAGTGGCTGCGTTCGCGGATTTTGGTGATGGTATCCTTGGTGGTGCCAATCAGGCGGCTGATTTGTGCATCTGACAATTCCGGATGATGTTTGACCAGCCAAGCGATCGCATCTGGCTTGTCGCCGCGCCGTGCGACCGGCACATAACGTGGGCCTTTCGTGCGTGCTGTTGGCTGTGGCAGATTCGATTTTGCCAGCTCCAGACGCGCATCAGGATCAGTCTCACAACGTTCGACTTCTGCTTTGGTCAGCTGGTTATTGGCAATGGGATCATAGCCTTGCATGCCAGCGCCGATTTCCCCGTCTGCAATTGCCTGTACTTCCAAAGGATGTAACTCGCAAAAAGCGCCAATCTGGTCAAAAGTCAGGCCGGTATTATCAATCAGCCAAACGGCTGTGGCTTTCGGCATAAGCAGCTGTGTCATCAAACCACCTCTTCAAATTTTATCAATACTTGTCGGACGGCTGGCAGCCCCCTGGGGCCAGCCGATTCCAAACACGCTCTGCTTCCAGAACTCTTTAGTGTTTTTGTGGAACCTGTCTTATATATAGCGATCTGTCAGAAATTTGCAAACAGCCCGTTTGCCTTTTACGCTGCAAAAGAGACAAGATCTTTTTTCATGAGGGGAAAGACAGATGGAAGATGAATTTGATGCGCTGAAGCCAGCATTTGCGCCTGCTGAACTGAACAGCTGGAATATCGAGGACCTTGAGGCCTATAAGGACAGGCTGGTCGCAGAGATCAGCAGGATTGACGCGGTCATAAAAACAAAGAAGGATGTCAGCGCGCAGGCAGCCCCCCTGTTCAAATCCTGATTGTTTCATCGGCTTTATTCAAAAGGACAAGAGTATGACAATTCCTTCCGGGCGGACAGTTCTGATTACAGGCGGGGTATCTGGTCTTGGCCTGGCGATGGCCACAGCATTTGCAGCAAACGGGGCCCAGCTTTATGTAGGTGGCCATATCTCAGACAGCGAGGCAGCAGATATTCTGGATCAGCTGCGCACGGCAGGGGCAGCAGCTTGCACTTTCGACAATGCCGATTTGCGTGATGCAACAGCCGCGCGGGCCATGGCTGATAAAGCAGAACAGATGATGGGATCAGTCGATATTCTGATTAATAATGCAGGTATCCAGCATGTGGCGTCGGTTGAAGACTTTCCGCCCGAAAAATGGCAGGATATTCTTGATGTGAATTTGTCCGCCCCGTTTCATCTGACCGCAGCTGTGCTGCCGGGGATGAAGGCCCGCGATTTCGGCCGGATCGTGAATATCTCCTCTGCCCATGGTGTGGTTGCGTCTGTGAAAAAGGCAGCTTATGTGGCGGCAAAGCATGGGCTGGTTGGCCTGACCAAGACCATCGCGTTGGAAGTCTCCGCTCAGAATATAACCTGTAATGCAATTTGCCCAGGCTTTGTGCTGACCCCTCTTGTTGACCAGCAGGTCAGAACCCACGCAGAGAAGACTGGCCTGCCTTATGATGAAGCTGGTGCGGCAATGGTAAGTGAAAAACACCCTTCAGGCCAGTTTATGACACCAGAACAGATCGCGGATATGGCTCTGTTTCTGGCCCGTGATGAAGCCCGCAATATCACAGGCTCCAGCTTTTCGCTGGATGGCGGCTGGACTGCACAATAAACATAATCTTATTCAGCTCAGCTATCTTGTTCTGTCTCATCAAAGCCGGGCAGGGGGTGCATCCAGTCCGGGATGTGCAGAGATAAGGGCTGGCCGTCTTCTGTGATAAGGTCAGCCTCTCCGGCAAGTGTGGCCTGAACTGCATCAAGGCGCAGGCTGGCCAGCGTAATTGACTGCCCGTCAGAAAGCCGTGCGCCAGAGCCGGCCTGGCCAACCGACACCTCACCGCGCCGGATGGCCTGCCCCGTGCTGAGCGGTGCAGAAGAGGTCACGGGCAGAAGGCGGCGTTTGACCAGTCCGCGATAATGCGTACGGGCGGTCACTTCCTGGCCGACATAACAGCCTTTGTCAAAATCAACGGCCCCCAGAAGGTGCAAACCGGCTTCCAACATTAAGGCCCGGTTGGGGGTAAGATCATCTGTTCCTTCCGGAATGCCCAAGCTTATTCGCATCGCCTGCCAGTCATCTGCCTTACCCTGTGCAGGCAGATCATCAGGATTTTTAAACAGCACCATTCGGCCAAGGTCAGCATGTCTTTCGTCTGTGCCAGAGATACAATCTTCCGGAATCGACAAGCTGGCCTGGCCGTTGCCCCACAAATGACCGACCTGCAGGTCTGCGGGCTGCGAAATATCTATCTTGCGGCGCAGGCGATACATCATCAACCGCTTGGCCAGAGGGCCAGCCTGTTCAGCTTGTGTCACAAGATAAACCGTCTGTTGTGATATCATTACCATCATATCAAACAGGATCCGTCCTTGCGGCGTCAAAAGGCAGGCCGGACGGGCGGTATCCTGATTGAGCGTTTTGATCTGGGCGGTCACGATATCGTTCAGAAAATCGCGTACCTCGTCACCGGTCAGACTGATGACGGTCAGGTCTGGGCGAGCCGAGAAGTGAGGCTGTTCAGGCGGGCTTATAGACATTTTCATTTGCGGATGACCTGTCCTGTATAAGGGGCAACATAGAAATGGCGTTCGCGGGTCCAGAAACAATCTTTGCCATCTGGCTTCACGCTGACAAAGCCTGTTTCTTGTGTAGTTGTGTAATCCTGAGTGCAGCCGTACCAGGTAACATATAGGCGGCTGTCCTTCAGAACAGCTTCACCAATCGGTTTGGTGCTTACGGTAATTTGCGGCAGGTTGGCGGGAAAACATTGGCCTTTTTTCTGGCCCTTACAATTGGCTTCTTCTGAGCCCAGCATGCGCAGATAAGTTATGTGCCCGTCTCTTGCCTCAAATCCTTCATCATCAAACATCTCACACCCATCTGTCGGCGGGGTTTTGCTTTGGGTGAATTCGCAGGTAAACCAGACCCCGTCAAGGTCAGGCAAGTTGTCTGCCGCAGCCGGTAAGCTGGCAAAAAGGGCTATAAAAAACAGGGCAAGTGATGATTTTATCGCGTTCATGCGTACAAAAATGGAGTAGGCTGAAGCTGATTGCAACTGTCAATCCTGTTTGAAGGAGCAAGTTTCAGCCGCTGTATGTTAAGAAGAGGGTTCTGAGCTATGGGCATTCACCCCGATCGCAGACGATTATCAGATGAGCTTCATGCCCGCCCGTTCCATGATTTTGACGGGGCAGGGCGGTTCATCCGATATGTGTTTTTATATGAACATTCAGATGAGGCAATTGTCAGCCATATCAATGACTGGCTGGGCGCTCAGAATCGTCTTCCCCTTGATATGTCTGAGAAGTTCCGGCGAGAGACATTTGATCACTTTATTTTCCGAATAGAACGCCATACCGAATTTGTGACCATTGGCCTGATCATGAAGGGGGCGCGTATCCGCACAGGTCTTTGCGAAGGCGCATTTGATAAATCAGCTCATGCAGATGTGCCATTTGATATGATTGATGACATACCCGCTGATTTGTTTCACGCTATTTGGGTGGAAATTGGCGGCCGTGCGCCAGCCAGACTCGACCCTTTAAAGGTTCAATTCATGCTGAACAGCAGAACCGGCGCTTCCAGCCAAATTTCAGACGGTGCAGGTCAAATCCATTGTAGTTTTGATATTGACGAGAATGGCTTTTCGCGCGGCGTTCTGTTTCATGATGGCATTACCCCAGCCCGTATGGGACGGCTTGTGCTGCGTGTGATTGAAATGGAAACCTATCGGATGCTGGCTTTACTGGGACTGCCAGTGGCGCGTGAATATCTGTCAACACTTGTTCAGATAGAGCAGTCGCTGACAGGCCTGACCAGACGCTTAACCGAACAAATTTCTGGTGACGGTGCAGAAGTGCAGGCGTTGTTGCCAGAACTGTCGCAATTGGCCGCGCAGGTTGAGGATGTTTCTGCAAACACCTCTTATCGGCTGTCGGCGACAAAAGCCTATCACGATATCTTTCTGGCCCGCCTCGAAGGGTTGCGCCTGACCCGGCTGGATGGACATCAGGGATTATATGGCTTTCTGGACAGGCGGATGATGCCAGCGATGCAAACCTGTTTTGCCTTTGGTGAGCGGGTGCAGACTCTGTCTCAGCGTATTGCCCGGGCGGGGTCTTTGTTGCGGACCCAGACAGAAACCACTATCCAGAGACAGAACCGCGATTTGCTGTCGTCAATGGACAGACGGGCACAGGCCCAATTGCGGCTGCAGCAAACCGTTGAGGGCTTGTCTGTGATCGCGGGTACCTATTATGGTGTCGGGCTGGTGGGCATTCTGGCCAAGGGGATGCATCTGTCTGCACCTTATGATGATGGAGGCATGATAAAGGCGGTCGCTGTGCCTTTTGTGGCTGTTGTGATTTGGTTTTTCATTCACCGGGTGAGCCGTTCTGTTCATCGGCTGAATAAATAACCTCAGGCAGTCAATTTTTCTGGCAGTTTTATCAATCCCAGCATATTGAACCAAATAAGCGGGGCCAGCAGGCTGAACAGGCTGAGCGCGGCCAGCAGCAGCAAAATGATGTTCAGGCTGACGCCGATATCAATAAATATACCCATTAATGCAGGTGAAAGCGCGCTGGCAAACACATTCAGGGGCATCGCCAGGGCTTTTATTTCTCCCAGCCATGCGGTTCCGTATCGTTCAGCCAGAAGGGCGTTAACAAGAGGCGGGATCATGCCGCCACCCATCCCGAACAGCACAAAAAAGCCTGGCAGCCAGAAAGGGCCTTGCCCCCACCAGAGCAGCAGGCAGGCAAACAGCATTGGTGCTTGGGTAAGCCAGGCCACATGATGGGCGCTGTATCGGTCAACCAGAAAACCAGATAAAAACGCCCCTGTCAGCGCCGAGAGCGCGTACCAGACATAATGTGATGACCATAACCATAAGGGGACAGCCTTTTCCCCAGCAATGAAAATCTGGTGGAAAAACAGACCGGTAATGGTGAACCCCGGGATCATCATCAACCAGATAACCACCCCCCAAAACGCGCTGTCACGAATAGCCACACGCCGCCGAACAGATATGTTTTTTTCTGGAGGCTCAGCTGTCTCTTGTTCGATGTTGCGGCCGGGGCCGTCCTGTTGTGCGGTGCGTCTGGTCAGATACGGGATCGCGGGTGCAAAGCTGATAAAAGCAAGCAAGGGAAGCGCAAACCATATAGTCCGCCAATCTGTCAGGCTGAGCGCTAAAATGACCAGTACTGGGAAGGCAGCTTCACCTAAGGGCATGCCAAGGCCACATAGCGCAAGGGCGCGTCCTCTGGTTGCTGTGTAGCGCCGGGTGACCGCTGTGCTGTAGACATGATACATCATGCCTTGCCCGGACAGACGAAGCAGATAAAACCCTAAAATAAGGGTCAGAACAGAACTGACAAACGAAAAATGAAGCGCAGCTAAACACACCCCGCCCAATGTCATCAAAGACAGCCGGGGCACGCTGACACTGTCAGCCAATTTGCCCAGCCAGAATAAAGTCAATGCGCTGGCGGTGGTGGCAATCGCATAATGACTGCCAAACTCACCATGGCTGAGGTTAAGTGAGGTGCGGATTTCCTGGCTGAATAATGAGATAAAGAAAGTCTGGCCAAGGGATGACCAGAAGGACATTAACAGCCCATAGGCCAGAAACCGCCATTCGGTGCGGATTAGTCTGAAGGTAGAGCTTTGCGCGTAGAAATGATGCAAAAAACATCTCGTTTGCGGGGGTGATTTTATACAAGCTTGTCTCAACAGTCTGCCTTCGCTATCCAAAGGTCAAGCCTGTTTATCAGGTCATCTGGTTCGCGGTGTTTTCTCGTAGATCAATACATGTGAAAACCGGAGTGCAGATATAATGAACCTTGTTAAAAAAATAACAAAACTGGGCCTGTTGGGGCTGTTTTTGGCTGGCCTTCTGGGGTGTTCCCAGGCTTTGTTCAAAACAGATATCAAAGACTATGCCGCTAATCGTCCGGCATTGAAGCTGGAGCAGTTTTTTGAGGGCAAAAGCTATGCCTATGGCATTTTTGAAGATCGGTTCGGCAATCTGAAGCGCCAGTTCCGCGTCCATATTGATGGTCGTGTGGATACAGAGGGTCTGATATTGGATGAGAGGTTCATTTATGATAACGGCGAGACGGCCAGGCGTGTCTGGACCATTCAGAATAAAGGCGTGGATGACGCCGGACTTGTGCATTATCAGGGTCAGGCTGAGGATATCGATGGTGTGGCCACAGGTCAGATCGCAGGTAATGTATTGTCCTGGTCATATGATATTGTGCTGTCTTTATCTGGGCAGAAGCTGAAGGTGAGGTTTGATGATTTCATTTATCAGCTTGATGAGGATATTGCCATCAATCGCGCATATGTCAGCAAATGGGGTGTGGAAATCGGGCAAGTCACATTGGTGTTTTTGCGCGGTGAGACTGCGGCAAAAATGCCGGAAATGAATCTGCAGCAATGGTAGCCGTTTCATGTTTTCTTCCTATATAAAGGCAAAGGCGTAAACCGAAGACGACAGACAAGAGGGGCAAGATGCCGGATTCTCTCCCCATTTGGGATTTAACAGATTTATACGGCCATGGTGGCAATGATATTCAGCGTGATCTGGAAAAAGCGGGTACACAAGCCGACAAATTGGCTCAGTATGAAGGGCGGCTGGCCAGCTTGAGCGGCACAGAATTAGCCTCAATCATCACTGATTATCAGTCGATATCAGAGCGTTTGTCTCGTGTTATTTCGCATGCAGATCTTCAATTTGCAGCAGATATGGCTGACCCGAAAACAGGCCAGCATGCACAGGATGTCAAAGAGGCGATTTCTGGGTTGTCAGCGCGGTTGCTGTTCATTGAACTTGAGCTCGCCGCGATGGATGAAGACAGCTATCAGCGCGCCTTGAGCGACCCTGATTTTTATCATTTTCTGCCGTGGCTGCGCCGCTTGCGCGCCTATGCCCCGCACCAATTGGAAGCGCGGCTGGAACAGATGCTTGTGGAACGGGCCCCGGCCGGACGAGGGTCATGGGTGCGCTTGTTCGATGAGACAGCAACTGCCCTGCGGTTTCCGTTTCAGGGCGGTGATGTTACAGAAGCAGAAATTCTGAATAAACTGTCTGATCCATCAGCAGATACCCGCAAAGAGGCAGGCCAGTCATTATCTGCTGTGATGCAGGATAATCAGCGTTTGTTCAGTCTGATTTTAAATGTGATTGCAAAAGATAAGGAAATTGATGACAGGTGGCGCGGATTTTCCCGTCCGGTCTCGTCACGCAACCTGGCCAATGATGTTGATGACGCCACAGTTGATGCGCTGGCAGATGCAGTGACCTCTCGCATGCCGGATATCGCGCATCGCTATTATCAGCTGAAAGCAGGATGGATGGGCACAGATAGCATGCCCTGGTGGGACAGAAATGCACCCCTGCCCGGTGATGATGACAGGCGTTTCAGCTGGACTGAGGCCCGCCAGATTGTGATGCAGGCTTTTGCCGGATTTGATCCGGCCATGGCGGATGTGGCGCAGCAATTTTTTGATCAGAACTGGATTGACGCTGAAGTGCGGCAAGGCAAAGCATCTGGTGCCTTCAGCCACCCGACCGTACCGTCTGCCCATCCTTACATTCTGATGAATTTTGACGGCCGGGCGCGCGATGTGATGACGCTGGCTCATGAAATGGGACATGGTGTTCATCAGGTTTTGGCAGCAGACCAAGGCTATCTGATGTCTGACACACCGCTGACTTTGGCAGAAACAGCGTCTGTTTTTGCTGAAATGCTGGCCTTTCGGGCGCTTGTTGATAATGCGCCGACAGATACTGCACGCCGGTTTCTTCTGGCAGGTAAAATCGAAGATATGCTGAATACGGTGGTGCGCCAAATCGCCTTTCATAATTTTGAAACCGCGTTTCATGATTCCCGCAAGTCGGGCGAGGTGTCAGCCGAGGCATTATGTGATTTGTGGATGAAAACCCAGACACAAGCGCTGGGACCTGCTGTCCGTCTGGATGACACCTACCGGCCGATTTGGGCTTATATTCCGCATTTTGTGCATACCCCATTTTATGTTTACGCCTATGCGTTCGGAGATTGCCTTGTTAATGCGCTCTGGCAGAACTATCAGACTGCCTCCGCTGCGGATAAGCCCGTATTTGCTGAGCATTACAAAGGGTTGCTGTCTGCAGGAGGGACGAAACGTTATGATGAGGCACTTGCGCCATTTGGGTTGAATCCTGCAGATGCCTCATTTTGGGATCTGGGGCTTGATATGATTTCTGGCATGATTGACGAGCTGGAAAATTTGTCCTGATGGACAACAGGGTAAAGGAAAGAACAACATATGGCAGCTTATGATGGTCAATCTGGTGTAGGTGGACGCCTGCGCCGTTACGCCCGTGTGACAGGAACAATGTCTGGTCTGGCCGCCCGGCTGGCTGGCGAGCGATATTTGGGCATGGATGTTGACAGAAACAAACATGCTGCCCAGTTGCGTGACGCGTTAGGCGGGCTGAAAGGCCCATTAATGAAAGTTGCCCAGATTCTGTCTACCATACCGGATGCGCTGCCACCGGAATATGCTGATGAATTATCTGCGCTGCAGGCGGATGCCCCGTCCATGGGCTGGCTGTTTGTCAAACGCCGTATGGCTGCTGAATTGGGCAGTGACTGGCAGTCTAAATTCGGCTCTTTTGATCGTCAGGCAGTGTCTGCGGCATCTCTTGGTCAGGTTCATAAAGCAACCAGCCTTGATGGCCAGCCTCTTGCGGTCAAGCTGCAATATCCGGATATGGCCTCAGCAATTGATGCTGATCTGTCTCAGCTCAAGCTGGTGTTCCAGCTTTATGAGCGGTTTGACAGTGCGATTTCAACAGCTGATATTCACACCGAATTGTCAGATCGGCTGCGTGAAGAGCTTGATTATACCAGAGAAGCGGCAAATCTGAAGCTGTATCAGCTTATGCTGAAAGATGAACATCATGTCAGGATTCCGGAATATCATCCTGAACTGTCCTCAGAGCGGGCGTTGACGATGAGCTGGGTTGAGGGCCAGAAGCTGATGGCCTGGCTGGAGACTGAACCGTCGCAAGAGGCCCGCAATCAGGTCGCGATGAATATGTTCAGGGCCTGGTATGTCCCCTTTTATTTTTATGGTGTGATTCATGGCGATCCGCATCTTGGTAATTATTCGATTGATTCAGATCTGAATATAAATCTGATGGATTTTGGCTCTATTCGGGTCTTCCGGCCTGAATTTGTGGCCGGTGTCATTGAACTGTATCGCGCATTGAGCGTGCAGGATGATGATCTGGCCCGTCAGGCTTATGCAAAATGGGGTTTTCATGGGCTAGATGATGAGGCGATCGCCGTATTGAATATGTGGGCCGGGTTTATCTACGCCCCGCTCTTGTCTGATGAGGTGCGCCCGATCCAACAGATGCGTGGCGGCTCAGAGGGGCGTGAGCTGGCGGGGCGTGTGCATTCAGAATTAAAGCGGATTGGCGGCATTAAACCGCCTCGCGAATTTGTGCTGATGGACAGAGCGGCTGTGGGTTTGGGCTCTGTGTTCATGCATCTGAAAGCTGAGGTTAATTGGCATCGTCTGTTCCATGATTTAATCGATGATTTTGACACAACAAAACTTAGTGAGCGGCAGAGCGCAATTTGCGCATCAGCCGGGCTACCAGAAGATGTGTACAGCCATCACTGATTAGCGCTCACGCCCTTATACTTTTTCATGATGAATTCATTCTGCTTCATCTGGTGTTTTTCGCGCTGCTGATATAAACCTGAATCATAGGTATATAGAAGCAAGGCGTTAACAGATGGCGGTGATTTATCCGGTGATTTTGTGCGGCGGGTCGGGAACCCGTCTGTGGCCGTTATCGCGCCAGTCTATGCCCAAACAATTTCTGAATCTGATCGGCGAAAACAGCCTGTTCCAGCAAGCTGCTCAGCGCGTCTCAGGTTCGCAATTTGCCAAGCCATTGGTTATCACTTCACATGACTATCGGTTCATCGCCGCACAGCAGCTTGCTGATATTGGGATGCAGCCTAACGGTGTGGTGCTTGAGCCTTCAGCAAAGAATACTGCCCCTGCTATATTGGCCGCAGCTGAGTTCCTTTATCAGCAGGATGCAGATGCGCTGTTGCTGGTTATGCCTTCAGATCATTACATTCCTGAGCAGCAGGCTATGGCCGATTTGGTTTTAGCTGCAAAATCATCTGCTGAAGCAGGAGCTATCGCTACATTTGGGATCCAGCCTGACCGGCCGGAGACAGGTTATGGCTATATTGAGCGTGGTGAGGCTTTGTCTGATGCTGACGGCTATGGCGTTGTCGCCTTCCATGAAAAACCAGATCAGGCAACAGCGCAGGCTATGCTTGCCTCTGGCACATATTTGTGGAATTCAGGATTATTTCTGGCCCGTTGCAAGACTGTACTGGCACATGCTGAAACATTCGTGCCAGATATGCTTGCGTCTGTCAGGAAATCTGTTTCTGAAAGCACAACCGATCTTGATTTTCTGCGCCTTGGCGAGCTGGCCTGGCAGGATATTGAGGCAGATTCAATTGATTATGCCCTGATGGAAAAAGCAGATAATTTAGCTGTTTTCCCGTTTTCAGGCCGCTGGTCTGATTTAGGTGACTGGCAGGCCTTAAGACGCGAGCTGGCCGCAGAAGAGGCCAGCACAGATACAAAAGGCAATCTTCTGGTCGGCAGTGCGCATCAGATTGACAGCCAGTCCTGCCTGATCTGGTCAAATAATGATGAGCAGGTGGTAACAGGTGTTGGGCTCAAAGACACAATTGTCGTTGCGATGAAAGACGCGGTTCTGGTCATTGATGCAGCACAGACACAATCGGTAAAGCAGGTTGTTGATCGGCTTTGCAGTCAAAATCATAGTCAGGCTCATGAACAAGCGCGTCAGTTCCGGCCCTGGGGCTGGTTTGAAACATTGGTTTTATCTGACAATTATCAGGTCAGGCGTGTGCATCTCTACCCCAACACACAGATGTCACTGCAGACACATCAGAAGCGATCTGAAAAATGGGTTGTGACCAGCGGAGTGGCTGAGGTACGGATAGAGGACAGGCTGTTCCGCCTGACACAAAATCAGTCTGTTGATATTCCCATACAGGCAGCACATCAATTGGCAAATAAAGAAGATGCGCCCCTGACCCTGATTGAGGTTAGAACAGGAAATTATCTTGGCGAAGATGATGTTGAGCGATTATAGTCAAGTGGCTTAGCCTGCACTATATTCTAACCAAGGCCTCGTAGCTCATCAGGATAGAGCGACAGATTCCTAATCTGTAGGTAGCAGGTTCGAGTCCTGCCGAGGTCACCATTTCAATTTATGAAAATCTGATATCAGAGGTAATGTTGTCCAGTTCTTTTGATTTGTCTCACGCGCCTCAGGGGTTTGCGCCTCTGGCATCTGAACCTGAATTTTGTCCGTCAACACATTTGGCGCTTGAGCGTCCGTCACAAGTGCTGAGCCTGAGCTCATTCGGTTACAGTGAAGACCATATTGCTGCTTGTCCTTCTGACTTTGCCGTGACCAATATCTTCCGCATTTTGAGCGATGAAGGTGCGGCCTGTTTATATGAGGTGGCAAAACAGCTTGAAGCCTTTACGACCAGCAACCCGCGTATTGAACGTTGTACAAGAGGCGGTGTGTACAGATCGAAATTCCTGCGTGATCTGTGTTTGTGTCCTGAAATTACTGAGTTCATTTCCTCGTTTGTTGGTGTAGAGCTATTGCCGCACACCATGCCGCATCAGCTTGGCCATTTGAATTACGCACCAAAGACCGTGGGTGAGAATATCGATAAATGGCATGTCGATACGCTGCGTTATGATTATGTAATGTTTGTGACTGATCCTAAAAAACAGCAGGGCGGCGCGTTTCAGTATTTCAAGGGGACAAAAGATGAAGTGGCTGCTTGCCGCGCTGAAGGCCGGCCATTGCCTGCTGAAAAAATCATCTCTCCTGATATGCCAGGGCCAGGATATGCGGTCATGCAGCAAGGCAATATGGTGGTCCATCAGGCCAAGGCACTGACTGCTCCTGGCGAACGCATTACTATGGTCAATGGGTATATTCCGACTGATCCGGCATTCCCGGATTATACACGATATGACCAGCTCACCTTCGCTGATCCGGTACCTATTGCAACAGCGGAATATAGCCGCCATGTGGCGCTTCATGCACGGCGGGCCATTGATGAGACGATGGCCCAAATCCCGTTCGATAAGGACAGGGCTTTTTATGCAGACCAGCTTCGTAAGCTTTCTGCAATATTCACAAAAGCCGTTCAGGATATTGATGCGGCAGATACAGCAGAGATGGAGCATTTTGGCGATTAGCCTGCTTGCTTAGGGGTGTGTCTGAGCCCTTGACCACAGACAGGCTGTTATCCATGATGAGCATCATGACCGAAAACACCCCATTTCTTTTTTCAAAATCACTTTGTGCAAGGCTTGCTCAGGGCCCTGTTTATTGTCTGGGCCGGGCGGGGATGGATTTATATCCAGAACCTGCGGGCATCATTACTGAACAGGCTGAGCAGTTTTCCGCCGATATGGGGGGATCGGCAGGCAACATCGCTGTTGCGCTGTCCCGTCAAGGGGGGCGTGCTGCCCTGCTGACTGTGTTTTCAGATGATCAGGTCGGCCGGTTTGTGTTGCGCAAATGTGAAGCTTATGGCGTGGATACAAATTCTTGCCGGACCCAGCCCGGCATCTGGCGCAATTCACTGGCGATTGCTGAAACCAAACCCACAGACGCGGCTGTGGTGATCTATCGCAATCAGGCCGCAGATTTGCAGCTGTCCTGTGATGATGTGGCTTCAGTTGATTTCACTGTTGCTGGCGGGCTGGTGATCACAGGTACAGCTTTGTCCGGCGAGCCGTCAGCTTCAGCTGTCAGCGCGGCCATTTCTGCTGCCAAGCAGGCTGGCTGTCCGGTAATCTTTGATATAGATTATCGCGCGAATGCCTGGGAAACGGCCAAAGATGCAGCGCGCCGTCTGACCCCGGAATTGGCTCAGGCGGATATTGTTGTGGGTAATGATGATGAATTTGCCGTGTTATGTGATGGCGATAAAGATAAGGGCCTTTCGGTTGCGCGCGATTTTGCGGCCTCAGGACAATTGGCGCTGTATAAAATGGGGGAAAAGGGCTGCCGAACCATCTATAATGACCGCGAAATTCAGACAGGTATTTTCCCGGTCACCCTTGCAAAGCCCTTTGGAGCTGGTGATGCATTTCTGGGCAATGTTCTGGCCAGCCTTGGCCGCGATCCAGATATCAGGGCAGCCGTGATACAGAGCAGCGCGGCTGCTGCTTTTGTGGTTGCCCGGCCCGGCTGTGCGTCTGCTATGCCAGATACCCCGCAGCTCAACCAGTTTATGGCCCAAAATCAGATGCGGCCTTTTGATGGACAGACCAGAGGATAAATTTCATGCATATACCGCCTTTTGATAACCATAATACACCGATTATTGATATTAATGATGACCATGTTCCGCTGACCTATTTTAATATTGTGAAGCTGAAAAAAGGGCAGCAATTTTCCTATCAGATCCCTGGATATGAAACATGTATCGTGCCGGCAACAGGATGTGTTGATATTGATGTGGACACTGCCAATTTTGGTGTAGTTGGGAACAGGGGCAGTGATGTCTGGGATGGTGAGCCGGAAGGTGTTTATGTGCCAACAGATATGCCAGCACAAATGGTTTGCAGCAGCGGTGAGGCAGAAATTTTTGTGGCAGGTGCACGATTTGATGACAGGTTGAGCCCGTTTGCGGTCCGTAGTGATGAGATTGATCTGGTCCAATATGGGTCTGATGACACCAAGACCCATCGCAAGATCAAACATATTCTTGGCCAGAAACAGGCAGATAAGGTTGGCCGTCTGCTGGTCTCAGAACTATTTACCGTCGGGGCAGGGGGCTGGTCAGGTTTTCCGCCACATAAACATGACACAGACAGGCTGCCAGATGAAACACGTCATGACGAGGTGTATAATTTCCGGTTCAAGCCAGAGGGCGGATTTGGCATGCAGCTTCTGGAGCCAGATGAAGACAGGCTGGGTGAGGCTTTCCACATCGTAAACGGCTCTAGCTTTGCCATAAAATCTGGCTATCATCCTTGTGTCGTCGCCCCGGGATATGAGATGTATTATTTCACTATTTTGGGGGGCTTGAGCCAGCGATCTCTGGTCCAGTATTTCCAGCCCGAACATGCCTGGCAGGTCGAAACCATCCCTGGCATCAAAGATATGATCGCCAAATTCAAATGACCCTTGCCAGCCTGACAGATGTTTTGGCACCAGCGCATAAGCAAGGCTATGGTGTGGCCGGTCTTGTGGTGTTGGGCTGGGAAGATGCTTGCGCTTTTGTTGAGGCAGCAGATGATCTAGGGGTTCCGGTAATTCTGCAGGCAGGCCCGGGCTGCCGGGCACATACTCCTGTATCTGTATTAGGGCCGATGTTCCGTCATCTGGCTGAACAGGCCCGCGTGCCCGTGGTTTGTCATATTGATCATGCGACCAGTGTGGCAGAATGTCAGGCTGGCATTGATTATGGGTTTACTTCTGTAATGATTGATGGCTCTCGTCTGCCTCTTGCAGATAATATCACCTTGACCTCTGCTGTCACGGCTATGGCCCGCCCTCACGGTATTTCTGTTGAAGCAGAGATTGGATTTGTGGGGTATGATAATGGGGCTGTGTCTCATCCCACGCAGCCAGATGAAGCTGCTGAACTGGTCCGTGCGGCCCGACCTGACGCGCTGGCGGTGTCAGTGGGCAATGTGCATCTGCAAACCTCTGCTGATACGGTGATAGACAGGCCCGCTTTGGCAGGGATTGAAGCGGTTGTGGACTGTCCGCTTGTCTTGCATGGGTCAAGCGGCATTGCGCTGGCAGACAGACGCTGGCTGGCAACTGAAACAGCGGTCTGTAAATTTAATGTCGGCACAGAATTACGCCAGACTTTTGGTGCAGCTTTGCGGGATATTCTGGATGAACAGCCAGACATGTTTGACCGCAATCAAATCCTTGCTGCTGTCAAACCAGCACTCATTGACCAGACCAAAACAATATTGAGAACCTTGCAAAGGTCTGAACCCTCAGTTTGATTTGCGCTCCAGCTGTTCAATGAAGCTGTCCATCACATCTTCATCAACAAATATTGATTCATCCGGCCCAGGGAATTCAGCATCTGCGATTGCTTGTTTGAAGGCAGATAATGCGCGTATACGTTCAGCTTTCATCTCTTCACGAAGAGCGTGCAGACGCCCGAAAGCCCGTGCATGACGGGGCGGGTTGAGGGTGTCGCCGACCATATCTTCCATGAATAAATAATCCACATCTCCGCCCTGACCAGAACCTAAGCTGACGGTGATTATGGATGTACGCTTTGAAATTTCAGCCATAATATTTGCAGGGATAACTTCTGCCTCCACCATCACGCCGCCAGCCTCTTCCAGCTGTTTAAACGCCTGATACAGCTCTACAGCTTCATCAGCGGTTTTCCCAACAGCCCTCAATCCGCCGGTCCAGGTTGATTTTCGGGGTACCAGACCCAAATGCCCCATTACCGGAATATCTTCTTTTGCTAATGCTGTGACCACATCCATGCTTCTGGCGGTCATGATTGCATCTGCTCCTGCCCCCAAGGCACGAAAGGCTTCGCGCAAAATATCATCTGTGGTGGCAAAATCAGGCAGCGGGATAGAAGCGGTCAGAAACCGCGTATTGTCACCAGATCGCACAGGCTCGACATTCTTTGAATTACAAATGATCATATCAAAGTCAGCTTCTGCGGCGGCCGCGGCTTCTTCGGCGGTATTTGCGGTGACTTGAACAGATTTGCTCTTGCCCTTTTTGGCCCGAAGCTCAGCAACGCTGGTTGAGCGCTTGACCGGCTGGGCAGTCCATGTATAGAAATTTTTCATCTGTTTTCCTGCATATTTGTGAAAATACAGCGCGTAACGTTAGCCTATCATTGCCGGAGATGGGCTTCAATTATGCCCAAATAACTGTCTGCTGAAGGTAGGAACGCTGCTTTATGCTGTTGTTTGTTGAGATAAATGGTCTGACAGTAAATCGATGAATTTGCGGACCTTCAACGGCAAGTAACGCCGGTCCGGATAGATGGCATAAATGCCCATTTCAGGGGTGAGCTTGTGATCAGCTAACAGCCGAATTAACCGGCCGTCAGCCAAATACGTACTGCAGGCAAATGCGGGAAGCTTCGCAAAGCCAACTCCTTTCAACGTGCTTTCCATCAGCATACCCATAGAATTTGCATAAATCGCCGGATTCAGACTGATGACGCCTGTTCTGTTATCTGGTGTTTGATAGCTGATTTGTGCGGCTGCATTGCTGTAAATAACAGCGGGCAGCTGTTTTAATTCATCTGGGCTTTGTGGTGTGCCATAGCGGCTTAAAAAGGCCGGACTTGCGCATAAATGGCTTGCAAAATGACTTAACCTTTTGGCCACAAGGCCTGAATTCTCAAGCTTGCCAATCCGGATGATGAGATCATAACCCTCTTCAACAAGGTGAACGCGATGATCGCTGAACTCTACATCGACAGTAACATCCGGATATAGCAGAGCGTAATCAGCGATAGGGGAGACCAGGAAACGTTCACCAAATGCCATAGGCGCATTAATTTTCAGCTTGCCAGATGGTCGTTCCTGATGATCTGACAATCGTTGCAAAAGGCTCTGCATTTCGTCATGGCTTCTGTCCAAACAGTCAGCAAGCTGCTTTCCCGCTTCGGTAAGAACAACGCTTCGTGTGGTACGATTGAAAATCACAAATCCCAGCTGATTTTCAAGCTGCTTAATCTGCTTGCTGACTGCAGGAGCAGAAATCCCCAACATTCGCGCAGCATCAACGAATGTACCCTGCCTCGCCACTTCAAGCACAATTTTAAAGCTGTTCGCCAGAAACATAATTAATAACCACAGGTTATGAGTATAATAAAAATTATATATATTCATATAAACATGTGAAGGGACTATTTTGCAATCAAGGAACATTCTTGCAATGGAGAATAAAATGTCTGCTTCATCTGAACCTTTTTCAGGCTCGTCTTTTGGCATCAGTATTCTACGGGTGCATTTCGGTCTAATTCTGTTTGCACACGGCTGGCTTAAAGTATCTGTGTTCACAATACCGGGAACGGTTGGCTATTTTGCAGGCCTTGGCTTGTCGAGTTTTGCTGCTTATCTGACAATTTTCGGTGAATTAGCAGCTGGTCTTGCTTTAATCGCTGGCATACAAACACGTCTTGCCTCAGCACTTTGTCTCCCCATCTTAATGGGCGCAACGATCGTACATTTAAATAATGGATGGCTGTTTTCTGCTGAAGGTGGGGGTTGGGAATTTCCTGCCTCTCTGACAGTTATTGCGATTGCACTTATCTTCACAGGCTCGGGGAACAAGCTGAGTGTGAACCGCAATCCTCTGAATGGCTATTTGCCGAAAGCCATTCAAAGCTGAGGAAAATCATCATCCCAACAGAGGTGGCTTTGGGCTGCCTCTGTCCTTTTTTTCCACTAACGGAGAGACCGATGTTACATCATCATAAATTTGAAACCCTTGGCGGCGAGAATCATGGCTGGCTGAAGGCAAAACATCATTTCAGTTTTGCCAATTATTTTGACCCTAAAAAGCTCAGCCATGGGGAGCTTCTGGTTATAAATGATGACAGCATTGCCCCGCATACAGGTTTTGACACCCATCCTCACAGGGATATGGAAATTATCACCTATGTCAGAAAGGGCGCGATTACACATAAAGACAATAAAGGAAATAAAGGGCGCACATCTGCAGGAAATGTGCAGGTTATGAGTGCCGGAACGGGCATTTACCATTCAGAATATAATCTGGAAGATGAAGAAACCAATATCTATCAGATTTGGATTAAGCCAAAAGAAAAGGGTGTAAACCCAAAATGGGATGCTGCTGAATTTCCGAAAATACCTGTTTCTTCACATCTGAATTTGCTGGTGTCCGGCGATGGCAAAGCGCCTTTGCAAATCAATCAAGATGCGCGGATATTTGCAGGCCGTGTTCAAAGTGGAACCCGGATCACGCATGCTATCCGCGGGAAAGCCTATCTGCTGGTCTCAGAAGGTGAAATGCTGGTGAATGATAAAATTGTGAAGACAGGCGACGGCGTGGCGATTTCGAATGAGGCATCAATAGAGTTAACTGCACAAAAGGATGCAGAAGTTTTAATTATTGAAGTTCCTGGATTAACAGAGGCACGGTGAGTAAAATGATGAATTCCGAACAAACAGAACTGAAAATACCGCAAGATGTCTTGTCCCTCTTATTGCGTGACAAGCGAACATATCGGTTCTTTGCTGACCGGCAAATTGACCCTGATATATTGCATAAGCTGTATGATGAGGTAAAATTCGGCCCGACAGCGTCTAATCTATGTCCTATGCGGATCGTGTTTGTGCAGAGCCCTGAACACAAACAGCAAGTCATTGCCGCTGCCGCTGAAGGCAATAAAGCCAAGATAGACTCAGCATCGGTTACAGCGATCATCGCTCATGATACGGCATTTCATCAATATGTTGAAACTTTGGCCCCTCATATGGATGCTGAAGCATTTCGTGAACAAGATGCCGCAAAGTTAGAAAAAATCGCTGTTGAAAATAGCTGGCTTCAGGCGGGTTATTTTATTCTTGCCGCGCGTGCGCTGGGGCTGGATTGCGGTCCGATGAGCGGCTTTGACAAGGCCAAAATTGACCAGGCGTTTTTTAAAGACAGCTCATGGCGGTCTGATATGCTGATCAATTTGGGTTATGGCCTTGCTGAAACTTTGCATCAGCGCGGCGCGCGCTTGTCCTTTGAAGAGGCTTGCCAGATCCTGTAAGTACAGCTGCCCGGCACAGAGTTTTACTTCTCAAGGAAAACAGAGCCTTTTTAGAGATAAAGTGCCATTGTTTTTGGTGCTATTTTCCTTGTCTCAGTAAGGGTTATTGCCTAACTTTTTGGACAGCTTGTCATGATCATACGGGTATAGGCGTGCGCGAAGATATTTTTTACGAGTTCAATTATCGACAGAAGTTGGGGCTGAACAGTGTTTGAAGCTGTCACCCTGTCACAAGTGATATCCATTTCCTCGCTGACGTTCTTCACCTCTGCCATCACCTCTTTTATCGGGGCTGGTGGCGGAACAATTTTGTTGTTGTTCATGCTGTATGTTCTGCCCGCGCCCAGCGTTATCCCTGTGCATGGCTGTATTCAATTAATGTCAAACACAACCAGGGTGTATCTGTTATGGCAGCATATGCAATGGGGCATTATCTTAAGGTTTCTGGCTTTAATGCCTTTGGGTGTTTATCTGGGGCTGATTCTGTATAATGCGCTTTCAGCTGACTATATTCAGCTTTTGATCGCCTGTTCTATTTTGCTGTCTTTATTTTTGAGACCCGGACATTCGGCGGCAAAATCGAAATTTCCAAAACCAGCTTATTATCTGGTGGGGCTGGTGATTGGGTTCGGGAATATGATTGTTGGTGTGCTTGCGCCCTTACTTGCTGCGGTGCTTAGGTTGGAAAATTTACCAAAAGAAGCAACCGTCGGAACGTTGGGCTTTTTTGGCTTTGCCGGAAATCTTCTGAAGATAGCTGGGTTTGCGGCTGTTGGCTTTTCGTTTTCTGCTTATTTGCCGATTATTCTTCCTGCTTGTCTTGCCTCTATAGCGGGAAGCATTATCGGAAAAGCCCTTCTGACACGCTCGACAAACAAATTTTTCACAACAGCTTTCAAAGTTGTTATTTGTTTGCTTGCTATAAAACTGATTGCAGATGCTGTTATCTGATAAGGATAAATACCCGCGCAACCCGGCGGCGTCTGCCACATCCGGTAAAGCAATTCAATTGATTGTATGAAGTGATAGAAGAAAAATGGTGCTGCTAGCGTGATTCGAACACGCGACCTCACCCTTGCCAAGGGTGCTCTCAGTTTGAATAATTGGTTAATTTATTTGGACATTTTTACTTCGAACGACATCAGTGTGTTCTAGATGTGCTCAACCTTGTAATTGTAAATTCGCTTGTTTTGCGGTTGGTTCATACATACATTTTATCAAGCGAATTTTAAATTGTAGGTTAGACGAGATATGACAAATAAAAATTCATTAGAGGTTTTTCACCCTTTTGGTCCATCGATAGCAAAGTTCACAATGCCTAAAAAAATGGTGGAGTCTTTAAATAGACATATCGACGAGCAATTAGCTTCCGGCGAAGCAGACGATAAGAATTTAGGTCATACTCTAGCTGGTAATGTAAAACAGGAGTTTAGAATCGAGTTTGGCTTATTGCAGGAAGTCGGTTTGCTCGAGCTTTTAGGAATAAGTGCGCAGACTTGGATAAAGAAGGTCAGAGATCAGGAAATTACAAAGTTTAACCTACTAGATTGTTGGGCCGTTCGCCAATTTCGAAACGAATATAATCCAGCCCATATACATAACGGCCATATTTCTGGTGTTGGGTATCTTAAGTTACCGAAGGATTTTGGAGCTACGGTTCAAGAGAATAAGAGTAGAAATAAGAATGGACACATTGAATTCATTCATGGTCAAAAAGCGTTTTTATCAGACTCAATTACAACATTCGCTCCTTCTGTGGGTGATTTTTATTTGTTCCCCCATTACATGATGCATGCCGTTTATCCGTTCGATGCTCCAGGTGAAAGGCGTTCTATATCTTTTAATGCCAATATAGATGATCAGATATATTCCCGCTTTGGCTAAAATATACTTTTTTCTGCTCGCTATATGCTCAAACTTCATGACTGCATTACAGTAATCTACTGATGATATGAGATAAAACGCAATAAAGCAGCACGGTAAAGATAAGCTTTCATTGCTTAAACAACTGATTGTTTGAGGAATGATGGTGCTGCTAGCGTGATTCGAACACGCGACCTCACCCTTACCAAGGGTGCGCTCTACCGCTGGAGCTATAGCAGCACATGGCCTTGTCATACATCAGCCAACATCTTTATGCAAGTTCAGGACCAGAAGAAATCAAGCTGCCAGCTCAGCGGGCAAATATAGGCGGTCACCTTTGATGTGTCTGCCAGTCAGGATGCAGAAAAGGCGTATCATTGGCCGGAGCTAATGCTGATTTACCCAAAATATGATCAGCCGCCTTTTCGCCAGTCATGATTGATGGTGCGTTCAGGTTGCCATTGGTAATGCGCGGAAACAAAGATGAATCCGCACAAAACAAATTGTCTGTGCCAATGATGCGGCAATCCGGACTGACCACAGCCAGCGGGTCATCTGGCATCCCCATACGGCATGTCCCGCAGGGATGATAGGCAGATTCGGCCTCATTGCGGATAAATTCATCCAAAGCGTCATCTGAGGCGGCGTCTGCCCCGGGTTGGATTTCATACTCATAAAACGGGGCCATGGCGGACTGGCTTAAGATTTCCCGGCTCAGGCGCAATGCTTTTCGAAACTCTGGTAAATCGTCAGGGTGAGACAGGTAATTGAATTTAATTTCAGGGGCTGTGCTGGGATCAGGCGAGCTTATCTTCACATGCCCGCGTGATTTTGACCGCATTGGGCCGACATGAAGCTGAAAACCGTGACCAGCTGCCGGGGCCGTGCCATCATATCGGATCGCCACCGGCAGGAAATGATATTGGATATCGGGATAGGGGATGTTTTTGTCTGAACGGATAAAGCCTAATGTTTCAAACTGGTTGGACGCCCCCAAGCCTGATTTGAACAACAGCCATCGCGCGCCAATAACAGCTTTTGAGACCAGATTGAGATGCTTATACAGCGTGATCGGTTGAGCACAGGCGATCTGGAAATATACCTCCAGGTGATCCTGAAGATTGGCCCCGACACCTTTTCGATCTACAACAACGTCAATGCCCTGCTTGCGCAAAAAGCTGGCCTCACCCACGCCAGAACGTTGCAGAATGGCCGGGCTGGCGATGGCACCAGCAGACAGGATTACAGATCTGCTGGCCAGAATATCTGTCTGCCTGCCTTTATGGTGCACGCGCACCCCGGTCGCCTTTTTGCCGTCAAATAAAATGCGATCTGCCAAGGTGCGGCTGAACAGCTTCACCCGCCCTGTCTTCAGGGCTGGCCGTAGATAGGCGTTGGCAGCAGACCAGCGGCGGCCTTTCCAGACGGTCATATCTGCAGGTCCAAAGCCTTCCTGACGATAGCCGTTATAATCTGGTGTGGCGGTATAGCCAGCTTGTGTGGTCGCTTCAACAAAGGCGTCATGCAGCGGGTTGTCGCGCGGCCCTCTTGTGATATGCAAAGGCCCGTCTGTCCCGCGCCAGGGGGCCTCGCCCCCATGTGATGTTTCCATCCGCCGAAAGTAAGGCAGCACATCTGCAAAGCCCCATCCGGTCGCGCCCTGATCCCGCCAGTGATCATAATCCTGTGGGTTGCCGCGGACATATATCATCCCATTAATGGAAGATGAGCCGCCAATAACCTTACCGCGCGGACATACAAGAGAACGGCCGTTTAACCCTGGTTCTGGCTCTGCCTGAAAGCCCCAATCATAGGCAGACATATTCATCGGGTAGGACAAGGCGGCCGGCATCTGAATAAAAGGGCCAGCATCACTGCCGCCAAATTCGATAACTGCGATACGGGCCCCGCCTGCCTCAGCCAGCCTGTAGGCAATGGCTGATCCAGCTGATCCAGAGCCGATAATGATATAATCAAAAGTTTCGTCTGTGTGTGCAGAAGTCATCAGCAGCCTGCCTGTCTGGTCATTTGCCGTGACCGACAGTCTAGCCCTTTCGCTGCGTAAACTTCAAAAGAAATTTGACAACGTTACGGGTACGGGTACTGAACAGGCTGTCTGTAAAGTAAGCCCCGGCTGCACGTTTGGACGCTTCGGACCAGCTCGGGTAGGGTGCGATGGTCCCGGCCATGGCCGAGATATTCATTTTCTTTGTTATGGCCAGTGCCCAGACATGGATCATCTCTCCTGCATGGGGGGCGAGGATAGACGCGCCAACTATCCGGCCCTTTTTTGTGGTGATGACGCGAATCATACCTTCAGTCCGCCGCTCTGCCCGGGCCCGGTCATTCTCAGCCAGCTCCCAGTCGACCCGGCGCAGGCCAGCCTCTGTATAGCGGTCGACAGCTTCTGCCCAGCTCAGCCCGACGTGTCCCAATTCCGGGTCTGTGTAAGTCACCCAGGGGATTGCATCATGGTTCAGTTTGGCAGGCAGACGGAACAGCATGTTTCGAATGACGATACCTGCGTGATAGCCAGCGACATGTGTGAACTGATGCCGCCCTGCCACATCACCAATGGCAAAGATATGTTTTTGCGAGGTGCGCAGCCACTCATCTGTGGTGATGCCTTTGGCGGTATAGGCGATCCGGCCAGCATCAAGATGAAGCGATTCAATATTCGGCCGCCGCCCGATCGCAACCAAAAGATGGCTGCCTTTGACTGAATGCCCGTCTGCCAGATCAATACAGATTTGCCCGTTTAGCTTGGAAACACTGGTGATCTGGGTATTTTCAATCAATATGATCTGCTCATCTTCAAGCCGTTTTTTCAGGCGGCTGACCAGCTCGGCATCATCACGGCCCATGATAGAAAAAGCTTCAACAACAGTTACTTTGCAGCCCAGCCGGCGATGGGCCTGAGCCATTTCAATACCAATCGGCCCGCCCCCTATAACGAGCAGATGGTCTGGTTTTTCCTGCAGCTCAAAAATGGTTTCGTTGGTATAAACGGGCACATCTGTCAGCCCTTCAATTGGCGGCGCCCAAGGGTGAGATCCTGTGGCGATCACAAAATAGCGGGCACAGATTTCGGTCGTTCCTGTTGTTGTTTCTGCAATGACTTTGTGGGCAGAGGCAAAGCGGGCTTCAGCCTGAATGACCGTTACCCCCAAATCTGTAAACCGTTCGACTGAATCATGTGGGGCAATGCCAGCAATAACATCAGCAACATGGGCTTTGACTGCGGCAAAATCGATTAATGGGTCTTCGCTTGCCGTGATCCCCATAGCCGGTGTGCCCCTGGCGGCCTTCGCGGCTTTGCCTGCTGCCAGAAGCGCTTTAGAGGGAACACAACCAGTATTCAGGCAATCACCGCCCATTTCTGCGCGTTCCAGCAATACCACATCGGCGCCCATCTGAACTGCACCAGCCGCAACCGACAATCCGCCCGATCCCGCTCCGATAATGCAAATATCTGTGTTCAGGACGTCAGTCATCTTTGCCCTCATCACCAGCCATAGCCTTTTGTCTGGCTCTTAATCTTTGCCACAGCGCGGGCAGTAAGGACAGTGCGCCAAGTGCAAATAAAGGCGCGATGACAGCTGGTTCACGCAATACCGATAAATCAGGGCTTTGCCCGCGTGACAGCAGAATGTCAAAGCTTCTGGCCACCCACACATAAATGAATGTGCCTGGTGCAATGCCAATAAATGTGGCCAGGACATACTGATTCAGCCGCATCCCCAGCAAGGCTGGTACAATATTCACCACCCAAAACGGGGCAGCCGGAATAAGACGTAGAGCCAGCAGATAGGAAAAGGCGTTTTTCTGAAACCCTGTTTCCAATTTAGCCATGAATCCAGAGGTGCGGCGTGTTAAAAATTCATTCAGTACAGTTCGGGCTGCTATAAATACGATTGTGGCGCCAAGGGTTGCTGAACATACAATCACCGCCGCGGCGCTCCAGCCCAGCAAGGCGCCGCCTGCAAGCGTTAAAACAGAGGCGATAGGCAGCGACAAAGCCACAGTGATGACATAAGCACAAGCGAATATCAGAACAGATAAAAATGGGGAGGTTTCAACAAAGCTTTTCAATGTGCTGTAATTTTCGTCCAGGCGGCTGAAGGATAAAAAATTATGCGCACCGCTGAGGAAAAATAGAGCCAGCCCTGCCAGAAGGAGAACAGGAAGGGCGCGCTTGGCAAGACCAGATTTCGGGTCAGTCTTTTCCGTGTGGTGTGATGCGGTCATACCAATTCCTGTCTTGCCTTTGTTCTCAGGCTCGGATTGTCCCAGAGGAAATCAGAAGACAAGCCTTTTTTCAGCCATATTATTCTGCGTCTAATCATCGTGTTCCCAAAACTAATGCCTAGTCTGCATAATGTTTTTACGATAGGAATAGAACGAGAATAGGCAGAATTAAGACTTTTCAGCAAGGCGCAGTTTGACAAGAGATAACAATCATGGCGGAGAAATCTGAGGCAAAACAAAACCGGCCCCGCAGCCAGTCCGAACAGGACAGACAGCAGCGCCTGAATAAGGCACTTCGCGAGAACCTTCTTAAACGAAAACAGCAGAGTCGTTCTCGGCAAAATCTGCAGCCATCAGAACAAAAATCATAAGCGAGAAGACTTTAAAAAAAGGACAGGCAGGACAATAATGGGACGTCTGGCAGTTAAGGGCGGCAATCAGCTGCATGGAGACATCATCATCAGCGGTGCTAAAAATGCGGCACTGCCTTTGTTGGCAGCAGGGCTGATGGCCAAAGGCGGTACGAGCCTGACACTGACAAATCTGCCTGACCTTGCCGATACACGTCTGATGATCCGTCTTCTTGAACAGTTGGGCATGGATATTTACCAGCAGGCAGATACGGTGTCGATATCGGGGGCGGCCACCAATACAGACGCACCGTATGATCTGGTCAGCCAGATGCGGGCATCAATTCTTGTGATGGGTCCTTTATTGGCCAGGTATGGCGAGGCGCGCGTATCTCTGCCCGGCGGTTGTGCCATTGGCTCACGGCCAGTTGATCTGCATATACGTGCATTGCAAAAGCTGGGCGCGGTTGTTGAACTGGCAGATGGTTATGTTCAGGCACGCACGCCAAACGGGCTTAAAGGTGATAAAATCATCTTTCCGTTTGTATCTGTCGGGGCGACGGAAAATGCGATGATGGCGGCTTGCCTTGCTTCTGGCACGACCCAGTTGATAAATGCTGCGCGCGAACCTGAAATTGTAGATTTGGCGGCTTGCCTGTCTGCAATGGGGGCCAAAATTTCCGGGGCGGGAAGTGACATTATTACGATTGAAGGTGTTGCTGCCCTGACCTCTGCCCAACATCCGGTGGTCGCTGATCGGGTTGAGGCCGGAAGCTATGCCATGGCGGTGGCCATGACGGGTGGTGAGTTATGTTTAAAACATATGGTGCCGGCGCATCTGGATTCTCTTTTTGAAGTGATGACACAAGCCGGTATACATATTGACGTCGGCCAGGACGAGGTGCGGGTGTCCAGTACCGGCAGCTATCGCGGAGTTGATATTGAAACCCAGCCCTACCCTGGTTTCCCGACAGATCTGCAGGCCCAGTTTATGGCCATGATGTGCCGGGCTGATGGCCTGTCAAAAATATCTGAGACCATATTTGAAAACCGCTTCATGCATGTTCCTGAGCTGGTCAGAATGGGCGCAGATATTCAGGTTGAAGGACGCATCGCGCTTGTTAAAGGTAAGCCTTCATTATTATCTGCACCGGTCAGGGCAACTGATCTGCGGGCATCAGTCAGTCTGGTCCTGGCTGCATTGGCGGCTGAAGGACGTTCTGTGATCAGCGATATTTATCATCTGGACAGAGGCTACGCCTCATTAGACAGCAAGCTCGGCAATTGCGGTGCTGACCTTGAACGGTTGGATTGATGTGTGTGGGAGCCATTCTGGCGGATGACAAATCATAACAAGCTGAAACTCAAAGCGGTAGCTGCTGAAGATATCGAGGTCTTATCAGCCTTGCTGCAAGACAGTTTGGTTGCCGCGCCCGACATCCGGTTTTTGGAAGATGAATCAAGTTTAATGATGGTGCTGAACCGCTATTGCTGGGAGCGGGATTCTGAAGAGTCCCAAACACAGCCGCTACGCTGTATGTGCGGGCTGAAGGTGACATCTGTCAGTGAGATTAAGCAGCGTGGCCTGTCTGGCCAGGCAAACCAATTTTACAACTTATTATCAGTAACCTATGAACAGGCAACAAAAAGACTGACATTCACCTTTTCTGAGGGATGTGGTATAAGGCTCGTCGTGGACAGGTTGGCGGTTCTTGTGCAGGATGTTGCAGACCCGCATCCTGGCTTTGCCCGGCCGCAACATGATGACGGCTAAACAGGTAATGCGACCAGATGAAATGAGGCCCTGAACGTGGCGGTACAAACTGACAAACAAAAGCTGATCTTGGCTGTGCCGAAAGGGCGTATTCTGGACCAACTGATGCCGATTTTTCAGCAGACAGGTCTTCAGCCGGAATCTGCCTTTTTTGATGCTGCGGACAGGCGGCTCAGATTTGCGACCAATTATGAAGATGTTGACGTTATTCGTGTGCGCAGCTTTGATGTGGCCACTTTCCTCGCTTATGGCGCAGCTCATCTGGGTGTGGCCGGTTCAGACGTGTTAGCTGAATTTGATCATCCTGAAATATATACGCCTGTGGATTTGGGTATTGGTCACTGCCGGATGGTGGTGGCTTGCCCTGCCGAACTGGCTGAACGTGATGACCCGCGCACCTGGTCTCATGTACGGGTTGCCACAAAATATCCCAACCTGACCAAAACCTATTTTGCTGCTCGCGGTGTTCAGGCTGAATGTATCAAACTAAATGGTGCGATGGAGCTGGCGCCATCAATGGGGCTGTGCAGGCGGATTGTGGATTTGGTTGAAACAGGATCAACCTTAATCGCAAATGGCCTTGTTGAGCTTGAGACCATCTGTGCTGTCAGCTCTCGATTAGCGGTCAACCGGTCAGCCTGGAAACAGCACCCAGAGCAGATCGACCAATGGATAAACCGCTTCAGAACTGCTGTATCAGCTGCCGCAGAATAGCTGGCGGATATCATGCTTGTTTGGTGTGTCGTTAACCGGACAATAAAAAAAGGCCGAATGCTGCGACTATGACTGATAAGCTGGTGTATATTCATATTGAACAGGACAGTTCCAATCGGGTATCGCCAGAACGGCTGCATGAACAGGAAGTCGCTATTTATGATTTGCTGGATGAAAATCAGTTCAATGTGATTGCCCAAACCGGCCCCTATCATTTGTATCTGAAAACAGATTTACGGCATATTTACTTTGACGTTCGCGATCAGCATGAAGCAGCGCTCAGCGGGTTTGTTATGGCTCTGGGGCCTTTCCGCCGGATTATGCGTGATTACCATATGGTCTGTACCAGCTATTATGATGCGATCCGCACAAAATCACCGTCTCAGATTCAGGCGATAGATATGGGACGCCGGGGCTTACATAATGAGGGGGCTGACCTGTTGAAACAACGGCTGGAAAACTATGTTAATGTTGACGGCCCGACAGCGCGCCGCCTGTTCACATTGATCTATGTGATGACATCAAAGGGGGAAAAATGACGTCTGCTGCACTGCCGATCTTATTTGCCTGTACGCAAAATGCTGTTCGGTCTGTTATGGCCAAAGCGTTATACGAAAAAAGACTGTTGTCTGCAGGCAGGCCAGCGGTTTCCTGCGGCGTTATTGAAGGACCGCTTGATGGGTTTGTGGTGTCAGTTCTTGCAGAAGCGGGTATCGATGTCAGCGAACATGAGGCACAGGTGTTTGATGTCCTTGATCCCGGAGAATTTGATCTGATCATTTCGTTCTCAAGAGAGGCTGAGGACAAAGCCCGAAGGTGGGCAAAGCCAGACTGCAAGGCTGCGTTCTGGGATGTCCGCCCGCCACAAGTCAGCGAGCGTTCACGCGAAGAGACTTTGGACAGCTATCGGCAGATAAGAGATGAGATAGATGCGCGTCTGACAGAATTTTTCAGGGAAAATATGCAAAAAACTTGACCTTTTGTTCAAAAATGACCAACACTGTCAGGCACATAAAAGGACAGAGATAAGGATTTTACTGTATGGCCAAGGAAGGCGTCATTGAATTTTCCGGCACGGTTGCCGAATTGCTGCCAAACGCGATGTTTCGCGTGAAGCTCGATAATGATCATGAAGTGCTTGCCCACACAAGCGGCAAAATGCGGAAGAACAGGATCCGCGTGCTGGCAGGTGACAGGGTAAATGTTGAAATGACCCCTTATGATCTGACCAAGGGGCGTATCACATTCCGGTTCAAGTAACCTTTGACAGGTGAAAGGCCCGAAAAAAGGCCATGAAAAGCTATTTTACGCCGCCACCTCACCACCATCTTATCCTTGCCTCGCAATCCCCACGACGCAAACAGCTTCTGGCTGACGCAGGGATTGCGGTTCAGCAGATCATAGCTGCAGATATTGACGAGACGCCTGCGCAAGCTGAATTGCCTGTGCCCTATGCGTTACGTATGGCCCGGCAAAAAGCAGAAGTTATTACAGCAATTACAACAGGACAGTTTGTTTTGGCTGCTGACACAGTTGTGGCCTGCGGACGGCGAATATTGCCGAAAGCAGAAACAGCTGAACAGGCGTTGGCATGTCTTGATTTATTATCTGGCCGGGCGCACCGGGTTTATGGCGGGATTTGCTTATGCCTGCCAAATGGCGACGTGCGGACCAGACTGTCAGTCAGTCAGGTGAAGTTCAGAGTTCTGGATAAAACAGATAAACAGGCCTATCTAGACAGTGGTGAATGGCAAGGTAAAGCCGGGGGCTATGCCATTCAGAGCCGTGCAGGCCTGTATATCCGCCAGATTACGGGCTCATATTCAAATATTGTTGGGCTGGATATGCATCAAGTTGCCGGATTGCTTATGGGGGCGGGATTTACATATGCAGATGCTGGCTGATGGTCTGTTTCTTGATTGTCTGGATCATCCGCGCCTGATTGCGGCTGCTTTTGATAACAGAGTGATTGATTTATGGGCTGAACAGGACAGCGGTGAGCGGCTGGGCGCGGTGCATCTGGCGCGTGTCACAGGCCGGTTTGCACAGCATAATCGCCTGACCGGACAGTTGTCGTCTGGTGCATCTGTAAGCTGGCCTATCAAGGGCAAGGCCAAAATAGCCGAAGGCCAGTTGGTGCCGGTTACCCTCATAGCAGCAGCCCGGCAGGACAAACCTCTACAGGCGGTCGGCGGCATTGAATTAGCCGGCCGATTGTCTGTTTTGCGCTGGCAGGGCGAAAAGCAGGGGCAGGTTTATTTGAGCCGGAAGGCGGGTAAGCTGCGCTCACATGACGATCAGATCACAAAATTAACACAGCTCTGTCAGCATACTGGTGTGCTGGAGGCAGGCTTTGACGTGGTGATTAGGCGTTCGGCTTTTGCTTTAGGCCAGCAGCTGGATGAGGCAGTATTAGCCCTTATCAGGGACGAGGTTACAGGGCTGCTGGCAGGCTGGTCGGAACAGGCAGACAAGCCAGGTGAGCTGAGCGGGCAAGCACAAGCACGACTGATTTACCCGGGCCCTTTGCTTCACCGCCGGCTGAAATTCTTATATCCAGAATTACCTTTACGCCAATTGGGGGAAAATGACTGGCAGATTGTGCATGCAGCTTATGATGCAGCTGTTCAGCCCCGATATGAAAGCCGCCAGGGTGCTGTATTCTGGATAGAGCAGACAAGAGCGGCTGTGATGGTGGATATTGACAGCGCCGCCAGTAAATTAGCCCCAGACAGGCTTTGTCAGCTTATCTTGCCTGAGTTGTTTACACAGATAAGTTTACGCAGGCTTTCGGGTAAAATTCTTGTTGACCTGCCATATATTGCAAAAAATAAGCGCAGCGCTGTTCTGGCAGAAATTGATCAGCTGGCGCGGTTTGATCCCCGTTATCCTGAATGTTTTGGCTTTACGCGATCTGGCCTTTTGGAATTGTCTGTTCGGCATGGCCGCCCTGTTCTTGACAAAGATCACGCGCTTCAGGCAGTGATAGAACAGGCGGCCAGAAGTGGGGAGTGATGAGCGATAAAGCCTCACATCTGAAAATTGTTAAAGGCGGGGCACAGACAGTCCCATGCCCGATATGCGACAAACCCGCAAATGTGCCGCATACGCCATTTTGCTCGCGTCGCTGTGCTCAGCTTGATCTGGGTAAATGGTTAACCGGCGATTATGCTATCCCGGCTCATGAAGCCATGGATGACAGTGATGTTGAGATGCTGTTGGCTGCCCATGAAGCAGACACAAATGATGAGAGTAATCAGGATAGCTGAGGACAGTCTGGTACTGCTTGTAATCCCGGTCAGAACAGGCTGTTTTGGGGCTGGACAGAGTGGGATGATATGGGTATAAACGCTAAATCTTCAGCCGTATAGGATCAGGTAAGGTGATGGCCGCAACGGCCTTTTTTTACTGTCTGATGAGAATAAGATGGCTTTAGACGCCCAGGTAGCTCAGTTGGTAGAGCAGTGGACTGAAAATCCTCGTGTCGGTGGTTCGAATCCGCCCCTGGGCACCATCCTTCATGAGATAGTTGATAGGTGCTGCCTTACGTTGGCCGCTAGTATTTTCAATAACCAAGAAGTCAAATGAATTGTAAGTGCTCTGTAAAAAGTGCTAACGAACCTACAATACATAGTTGTAATCCTCTGAACATATTCAGGTCTATGGGGAGAATAGGACTGTGTACAAACTGTCCGGATTTATTGTCCTGGTATAGAACTTTTGGAAATCATGACTAAAGTTGTTCAATTTCGAAACTCACTCAGCAAACTCAACTTGCTGGGCATGCCCTCTTTTCATTCGCTTTTTCCAATTAAAGACGCATACCTATCGACTACTGGAAATGTTAATTGATAATAATTAAAAAAAACGACCTACTTAAACACTATTGACATTACTCTTAAAGGTATTGTTCCCGTTTGATTGATCGCGAAAGCGATACAAAACATACATCTATTCTATATTTTTAAGTGAAATAATTTCTTTGGTAAATTGGAAAAAAATCTATGACTGCTCAAAAGAAACCACAGACTTCATCTAAGTGTTTTGTTAGGCAATTAAATTTTATCTCTCTTTTTGGAGGGTTCATAACACTCCTTCCTTTTGGCTTGCTGTTCCATAAAATTTTTAGATATTTGTTTTCAGTAAAGCCAACAGTGAGGCCGTTAGACTATGGTTTGAAAGTTATCGCTAGCCGACTTAATGAAGCTCAACTCGATAAGAACTATATGAAAAATAAAATTTTTTTAGAAATAGCACCTGGTGAAAATTTTTCTGGACCGATAGCAGCGGTAATTTTGGGCGCTAGCAAAGGAATTGGGATCGACGCTTTTGATTACACTAAATTTGATTACAATTTGTTAATAGCCGAGGATCTTTTTGCTAAAATCCCTCTTTCAAATGCAAAACAAATAAACATCCTAAGGGACCTAAACGTATTTTCAAAAGATACTCCGTCATCTCTTTTTTCATATTATGCGCCGTACTTGTCTTCAGATATATCAAAAAATTCTGTGGATATCATTATGAGTCTGAGTACAATGGAGCATGTCCTTAAACCAGAACAACTTTATAAAAACTGTTTTGATTGGCTGAAACCCGGGGGCATTATGATACATAAGATAGATTTTTCATCTCACGGCATGACTAGAGATTGGTTTGGTCATCATTTTTTGCCTGAAATAATTTTTAAAATGATGAATGGGAAAAAGCCAAGTAGAATAAACAAATGGACCGAAGAAGCGCATATTGAGACCTGTAAAAGTTTGGGTTTTCAACTTCAAAGGAAAATTTCACATAGTGGCGCAGAGCCGCCACCAGAACCATATAGCGAGCTACCTTTGGCAGCCACTCACATATGGACTAAGAAAAAAGCTTGATATCTACATTAGCGATAAGGTAATTAAGCCTATAATGCACTGCATAGATTCTAATCAGCAAATGCGGAAGCGTAAGCTTTGAGAAAATTCCATTACTTGCATTATTAAAACCATAGTTTTGCTTTTGTGAGTAAATTCTAGTTATTTTAACGCAAGCAGATGTTCACTTCCGTTATTGCCAGATGCGGTATCTTCTTCAAAATGAAATGAACTTCCAAATAATAGGACATATATTAATTTACTCGGCCAATTTATAATCTTTGGAAAAAATCCAGGTTTGTCTATGAGATTGTCTGGCTTTTGCTTTAGTGACAGGAACTTAGTATACCCTAACTCACGTAAAAAGTTTCTTAATTCACTGGGCTGACCTTTTTTTGAGTCCCAATCCTCACATATTATAGCAGGGCTGTGTGCTTCAATTGTCTTAACAGCGCCTTTCAAGGCTTGAATCTCATGGCCCTCAATATCAATTTTTAACAACGATACTTTTGATTTGATGTTCGCCTCTACGAATTCATCAATACTTATTGCCTGGATTTTCAGGCCTTTCACTCTGAATTTAGAACTATTGTGTTTTTTTAACTGGACGGGTAACGGGTTTAATCTAGCTTTTGCCGCCTGATAAGGGTCCCAGTCGAAAAGCTCTACCATTTTGCTATTTTCGCTTATTGCAATATGAAAAGGTGATATATTCTTTCTAAAACAGTAAGCTGCATTTAATTGTAAAAGTTTGAAATTTGATGGGTGCGGCTCAAAGGAGTAAACACTATTATAGTACTTTGATAGATACACCGAGACTAAACCTATATTCGCACCTACATCCAGGGCCGTATCAAAGTCATATCCTTTTTGTTTAAGATAAGAGATTGAGAAGTCAAATTCACGCCTTTCAGGACCGCCGTGAAAACCTAAAAGATCGGCTGAAGGCTCGAAACCAAAACAAACAATATTCTCAGCATCTAGAGAAAAGCGGTGCTTTTTCCTCTGGGTTGAAGCGTAATGCCTCAGTATAGAATTCAACTGATTTTGAATATAAGGTTTAAATTTAAGCATAATGTTTAAAAACTCTTGCCGGTACAGTCTTTTCTATTCCAGGTAAAACTTACTGATTTTGTTTTTGGATTTTGCCATTTTTAATAGAATATACAAGGTCTGCAAACTTTAAGGTTTTTGCATCATGACTGACAAAAATTACTGAAAAATCGGCAGCATTCTTCTTTAATCCCTCGAAAATGTGACTTTCTGTTTTTGAATCAAGTGCATTTGTAGCTTCATCAAGGATTAAAATATTCTTATTTTGAACGAACATTCTAGCAATTGCGAGACGTTGCTGCTGTCCTCCAGAAATTCCGGCACCTTTCTCACCGATTGCTAGGTCAAATCTATTCTTAAATTCGTCCAACCCAACTTTTTCGAGGGCAGGGTTAATTTTAGACAAATTTTCCTCATTATACTCCAATCCCATGAGTAAATTTTCGGCTAACGTTCCCCTAAAAATAAAACTTTGTTGCGTCACATAACCGATAGAAAGAAAAAATTGTTCGCAGTCTCGTTTCGAGAGATTGCCATTGATGCAAAAGGTGCCGCTTTGAGGTGACAACAATCCGCATATAATGTCCAATAAAGTAGATTTTCCAGCTCCTGATGGCCCATTAATGCCAATGAATTGACCCTTTTTAAAATTCAGCGTTGCAGCATTAAAGATTGGTTGTTCATTACTAGAATGACTGAAAGACATATCTCTGAGTTCGAAAGTCTCGAAATTAAACTCTGAATTGTATTCCAATTGTTTTCTGGGAGAACTTGCATTTGAGCTATCAGGGGTTGAAACAGCTTTGCTCAATAACATTATTGAGTTTTGGTGATATCTGTAGTCCGCAAATGTCTTGTTAAATTGTGCAGCTATGGGTCTCAATCTAAACAGAGTGAAACCAAATACCCCGACTTTGGCTACTGCTAATTCAGGAGGAAGAGAAGAAATAGCAACCCAATAAATGAGCGCGAGGACAAGAAAACCACTTACCAATTCTAAACTTTGCAATTGGATATTGGATATGATTGAGTGTGTAATATTTCGCTTACTTATAGTTTGCGAGATGTTAAATATTTTATCTTTTAGCCAACTTTCGCTTCTTAATAAATGGATCTGCTTGAAGCCGTCAAATGATAAGGAAATTAGATTAATCAGCGAGCTCGAAAGCTGATTTATTTCACTTCCTAGTTTCCTGAGAATGTTTCCAAAAATTTTATTATTTAAAAAGAGCCATGCAACCAAAATGCTGCTCAAGCCCAGTAACATCGGAAGATCAATGACGCCCAAAAATGAAACGAAGACAACAAATAAAATAACATCAGAAAATGTTTTAAGAAGGCTTCCAAAGATTCTGATGAAATTGTTATTCAAATCGTTGGTGAGAAAAATAAAATCTGAACGCTTATTTTTACTGTATTCTGAGTAAGCGCTCTCAAAAAACTTTTCAATTATTCGACTTCTCAACATCACGGTCACGTTATTAGAAAGCTTTGTCTGCCAGAAGCTTAAGAACACGGCAAACACTGTTTTCAACAAAAGCGCCATAAAAGCAACACCTATAATTTGCTCTAAAGACCATGTATTTATTTCTAACCATGATAAGTCAAAAATGAAATCTAAAGGCCCGGAGTTTGGCGTATCCCCGTCAGCAAGCACAATTGAAAAAATCGGTATAAGCAAGCCAATGCTAAATAGTTCGACAACAGTCATTAGGAGCGTGAGTACAAGCAAAAATGTAACATTAGCCTTTGACACAGAACTAAGGTTCAATATCAGCCGGATATATTCTAAAAAGCTCAACTTGTTGTTCCTGCTTCAACGGCAAAAATTATGGTTTGATGTCATACAATCGTAAAATTGTATTAGAGAAATTTCCTGAGCAACCATAGCTATAATTATAGGGTTTAAGTTTGGATTTAGCATATGACTGTATCTTACTAGGCCGTGAATTTTTAGATTCTAAAAATTCACGGACTGCCCCTAAAATTTCATCAGGAGAGTTGTTGACTAGTTCAAAGCCTAACTTATTCAGACTTTCCTCTTGGAGGTTTCTGTCAAAAGGTTGTTTAACCATGTTTTCGAAAGGTAGAAGTTCGCCAGTATCTTTAGCTCTAATTTTTTTGAATGTCGCTAAATTTTGCTCTAAGAATAATGTTGCAGTTGCGACGGTGTAAACATTAACATTACAAGATGGGACGCCAAATATATCAGGAAGTACACTAGGGCCTGATGAACAGCCGATAAAAAATGAACATTTTGAGGTTAGGTAACAGTCAAGGAAGTCAGACCTAATTCCTGAGCAAGCATAGTCAACTAACTTATCGCCTAACCGACTTTTCATATCTATAATTGAGTCAGCTGAAGGATGACCGATACGCACTACGTAAAAACCTTCCTTTATTAGGTGTCTGATTGCTTTTTCATAAGTATTGATGTCGGCACCGCGTGTTTGTCTCGTTTTATCTCCATAAAAGCCTGCATCTCGAACATGAAGTGCAACAAACTTTGCTTTAGGTGGTATCAGTTCCGCTAACTCGCTCTGCGCCTTTAGCACCTCATCTTCTGAGAGTTTAACTAGATGAAAATTATACTTTTTATGGAAATTATGGTAATTTTCCTGTGAAAATGACCAGCGTGTGTTCTCTTCTACTTCTGGGTCTGTTAACTGTTCGAATTCAGTTGCTCTGATAGTGAAAAACTGATTCATGAAGAATGGAGCGATCAGGAGCTTGAGGAACGGGTTAGAGATGAACGTGAAATATTGTTTGTACAAATTTAACGAATATGGATTTGCGTCTGTGAATGTCGAACGTGTTACGAAAATTTTTTCTTTTGGAGTATTTCTTCCGCGTAATCGATCTTGTCTGACAAAAGAATCTAACCAAAGTAATGATCCAATTTGTTTTAAGTCCACAGAAAAAAAACGATAACCAAGAATATGTAAAATCAGGGCCAAAGGCGTCAATAAATAGCTGGCCAAAATTAATAAAAAAATCCGTGCGAGCTGAATCAGTGATTTAGAACTAGTGTTCCCACTTCTGATCCAATGAATATGACTATATAGCTGTCTCCAAGGTCCATTGCTGCACTGATAAAAAACTAGTGGCTCTGCTAGTAAATCAACTTTTTGAAGAATTGTCTGATATTTTTGCATAGTAAAGAATTATAGCTTCACTTCAGGAATGTGAGGTTTAGTGTTCGTTATGAGAGTTTTGATCGAATAAAAGTTTTAAGTTCTTTGATCTCATCGTCAGTACGTTTTGCATATTTAAGCAGCAATAAGTTCCGATTTAAGTTCGAAAAATCAGCCTGATTTTTGAGTTCTTTTCCCTCAAAAACGCAATGTAGAGTGAGACTTTTGTTAATCACTTTGAGCGTTAATTGATCCATTAAACTTTCTTCATTTTCGGGTAACATGTGAGCGCTACAAAAGCCTATGTGTGAGCCAGGTTGGGCGGCATTGATCGTCGCGAAAAGTTGCATGAAACAATTTTCATACTTATGTTCTCCCATCGGAAGAGAATAAGTATAGCCCTTCTGTAGGCAATAATTTCTTAAAACTAGATTTTGAACAGGGACCGGTAAAGCGACCCCCCCAAAGGGTCGTACTGTTACATATCCCTTAAGCGTTTCAACTTTGTTAGAACTGACCATTAGGCTCCTCGTATCTAAGAGCCAACTCAGTTACGGGGCTTACCCGGAAGGGGCGATAAAAGTTACCTAATTTTTTCTCGCTATGAGCCAAACTGCTGTAAGGTGAAAAAAGGGATTTAAACCTAGTGTTCAAAGAAACTCTTGTTTGGTTTGTTTCGTTAATTGTATTGCCATGCATCAGAGTGGAGGAAAAAACCAACTTTTGTCCATAGTCAAGCTCAACACGAAAGGACTTTGATGCCCAGTCATCATACAGCTCATCCATGCCTTTAGTGTGGTAATTCGGTAATTCAGATAACATTCTTTGGCTATCTTGAAAATTAAACGCGAACATCGCATTAGAACTGAATGCATCAGTCAGCGGAAGCCATGCAACTACTTCAAATTCGCTTTGGCCGCTGACAGTATCGGTGTGTAGACCAAGCCTGGAAGTTTTATCATGAGGTAATTGTATATTTAAGTTGATATTGTTTTGTGAAGCAAGCTCAGTGCCGACTAAGCCTTCTATTGTTGGTTGGAATATTGAAAAGTATTTTTCCATTACATCAGATAAAGCGTTGAGGTCGTTGTATGCTTTCATTCTCACAATATTCACATCATCAAACGTAAGGTAATTATGTAAGTCTTTCAGAGATTTTATTTTAATGCCTAACGACTGACTTATGCTTGTGGTTATTGTGCTTCGTATTTCCCTTAATGCGGCCTCATTTGCTACAGTGCCAATAACATAGCTTTTTTCTAAAAATGTTTTCTTGAAATTCATGAGTAGGAAACCTCAATCTAGCACTGGGCGAACATTCTAATTGAACGCTCGACTGACAAGGGGGTGAAGCCAAAACTTACTGCAAGATTGCAATCATAGAATTGACTGCGTTTTTCAGAAACTAGCACATTTGGTAATTTTGTTCCATCGAAGTGTGTTGCCAATATATCATGAGCAGCTCTTATAGTAATTGGGTCCTTCGAACCAACATTGCAAATAAGATGATTAGTCTCATTTTGGGCAAAAAATTTTTCAGAAAATTCTAGCAAATTTTCTAACCATATGCATGAATTGAAGTTGTTGTTTGGATTGAATAATGTGACGGGCTGGCCGATTTGCATATCTTTTTTCCACTTGGATAAAAAATTGTGTAATGCTCCTGGTGCCAACAAGACCGGCGCTCTTACAGATAAAAATTGCTCATCATTTGTACTTATCGATGCTAAGTTTTGAAGAAAACTCTCAAAGAGCCATTTTGAAACCCCATAATGATCTTGAAATGTTTTTTTGGAGGTTTCGGTGAATGTTTCTGTATTTTGGTCATACACAGACGCACTCGAGAAATTTAAAAAACGCGCTTTTTCCGATAGTCGAATAGACTTAACTAAAGAAGAGGAGTTTAAGAAATTAACCTGATAAAATTGACTGTTATCTTCCGCAGTAGATGGACTCGTTGTGGCTAGGTGATAGAATTCATCTATGTCTGGGAGGTCAAGTTCTCCTAAAGAAGTATTGAATTTTTGTTCTGTTTCCCCTAGGTCGAGCGGGACAGTGTGGACATTACTTAAACAACTCAACGAAATTAATCGCTTTGATTTCCGCCCTAGCACTATAATTTTTGATCCAGGTCGTTTTTTCTTGAGCCAACTGATCAAAGCTACGCCGGTTGGGCTGGTTCCACCAGTGATAAGAATATTATGCATAAACACGCCGAAAAAAATTGATTTGTGTTATTTTAACTCATCTAGAAGGCAAACTGGTAGGCCCCATTTCTATTCATGAATATCAAGGCTTCTTTTCTAACCTCTAATTTTACTAACAACATCCATTGCCTGAGCAATGCAATCATCGATATCTATTCTGTATAAATAGCTTCCTGCCCGACCAATTGAAAATACGTCATCGGGCATTAAGTCGAAGTATTTTTGCGCTTTTGAAAATTCTGAACTGATAGGCAAAGGGTAATATTTTCCATTGAGAGACGGTATTTCCATGCTTAAAAGGGATGTTGGTGATTTAAAGCGGGTAAATTTTTTATATTCAATGAGCCGCGTGAATTTTTCACCATTAGGGTAATACAGAAAATAGACATTCTCTGGAAACACGTGTTCAACAGGTAGGACAAACAAATGTAGATCTCTGCCGACGTAACGAAGGGTTTCGTAGCAATGGTCAAACAAAGCGTCAGGTGAGATAGTGTTAATTATTACGTCGAATACGTGCCACTCAGAGTTGAAGAACACACGCTTATTGATAATATCCCAACGTTCAATTGATGTATCTAGAAGAACTTTACTGTTTTGCGTTGAAATAGAAAAATAAGGGTCATACCCATCAAAATTTTGAGGAAAAGCGGAAATAGCCGTGTCCCAAACCTCTCTAGGGCCATCTTTTAGTGCAACTCCTTTAGGTGACCAAGAAAAATCATCTATTAATTTATTATCATCTAACATCCACATTTTTTTTGAGTATGTATCAATGAATTTGCTGTAAAGAGTATCGCCTACCGATTTACGCCAAAACTCCTCTAAATTTTTTGGAGGAACTTCGAAATTTTTTTCTACATGAGCTAATTCATTTTGTATCTTGTCAGCCTCAGGCATCAGAGGTACGTCATCAACATGTATAGGATAGTTATAAAACGCATTTTCGGATTCAATGTATGATAAACAGATATGTTCTTGACAACGTCGCATTGGCAAGATTGATGTTAAATGTTCCCAGACTTTTTCATTTTGCGTGATAAAATGTCGTGGGCCTAAGGTGTGTGGATGCCCCCCCCACCAACGCGTTTTATTTCCTCCACCGAGTTCTTTTGCTCGCTCAACCAGCGTAACGTCCCAGTTTACATCATCTGATAGAAATTTTGCAGCTGCGCAGCCAGCAAAACCACCACCGATAATCAGTGCTTTTTTACTCATTGTTACCTCGTTGAATTCAAATCTCACCTTTAAGGTAGATTTTTTTGGGCTTAGATTTGTATCAGTTAAGTTAATCTAATTAATTTTAGTAAGGTCAAACTTTATAGCATCAGATTGAGCAATTTCAAGTGCTTCAGCATTTCCAATATCTCGTAAGTAATCAGCGTTAAAGAAGGTATTTATTCTTCCTAAAAAGAGGGGAAGAATTTCAGTACTTAGGTCAAGCGGGGTTCTGTTAATTGAAACAATTTTTGATAGTGCTATTTTGTCAAGAATGTAGATGGCACCGTTAGCAATATTCCCCGCATCATATTTAACTTTCTCATGCAATTCCATAACTATCCCCTCATCGTTTGTTGTTACGATGCCACAGCTATCAGGACTCGTGGTTAAAAAGGTCATCATTGTAATGTTGATGTTGTCACTTCTGGATAAATGTGCGTTTTGAAATTGTTTAAGGCTGAAGCGAGTGAGATTGTCTGCATGTGCAACTAGAAAAGATTCCTCTAAAAAATAGTCACAGTTCTTGGCTATCGTACCCCCCGTACCTAATAGTTGTTCTTCGTTTGTTATATCGATGTATTCGCGCCATTTGCTTTTTGAAATATGGTCCGAGACTTTTTCTGATAGATAGTGGGTGTTTATCAACACACGCTCTATTCCTTGCTCGAAAAGGGAGTCCAACCAATAATCTAAAAGAGGTTTGTTATTTATCTCCACAAGGCATTTGGGGGTGTCGTTTGTAATGGGCTTAAGCCTTGTGCCAAAGCCCGCAGAAAGCAATAGCGCTCTCATTGCATGATCTCATTATAAACATCTTGCTTACTTAAGGGGAGGTTACCTAACCTGCTTACTTGAATTGCGGCGGCTATCGACCCTAATAGCGCGGCTTCCCATATGGATGCTTCTACTGCGAGAGCCATTGCTGCGGTAACTAAAAGAGAGTCTCCCCCACCAGCCACATCTAGCGGTGTCGGATTCAATGCTGGTATTCGATCGGTCATCAACTCTTTTAATTCATTCTCGATAGTTGTTTGAACAAAAACACCCTCAGAACCCAAAGTCATAAGTATGTTTTCAGCATTCGAATTTTTCTGAAGTTGCGATGCTAGGTTCACAAGTCCCGCGGTATGGTCTCCAACGGCAAGCCTCACCTCTCTTTCGGTGGGCGTAACTAATTTCATGTTTTTGAAGCGGGCGATGTCTCCAAGTTGTGAAGAAGACTGGCTGTCAGCAGCCATCATAACATTTTCTTTTCGACATATTTCGATGATTTCATCGACTAAACCTTGTGGGAGACAGCCATAATTAAAATCTGAAAAGATTACTAAGTCTAAATTATGGATCAATTCCTTGATCCGTTGTAAAAATGTTGCTGCTAGGTTTTTAGATATTTCATGTTGACGAAGGGTGTTGACTCTCAAAAGTGTTTTACTTTGAGACCGGTACCTTTTTTTTAGTGTGGTTGGTCTGGTCTCGTCTGCTATCAAATAAGACTGTACACCGAAGTCGTTTAAACGTTCTTTTACGAAGTCAGCCGTCTTATCACAGCCGTGAATAGAAATAAGGTGTGCTTCTGCACCCAGCCCTTTAGCGTGAGCTGCAACTATACCAGCCCCCCCAAGGAAAGTTTCCGAGGTGATAGGGCTAACGACAATAGTAGGGTCTTCTTGCGACATACCTAAGGCTTCGCAAGATACATACTCATCTGCGATAATGTCGCCAACTACAAGGACCTTTAGCTGACCAAACTTTTCTAAAGTATGTTTGTTTCTACTTTGGGAGATATTGTGTCTGTCTAAATAATTTTTAACTTTGGTCAATGAGAAGGGTTTTGCCTTGTTAAATTCGGTTTTTAAGAGCTCCATTGAGGAAAATCTTGAATCAGCTGATCCAAACAATAGTTTGCCACCATAACCATCTATTATGCCTTGTTCTGGGTTTTGCATTTGTTCATGCTCTTTCCCTTTGATAACAATATCAGGCTTTATTTTTTCAATAATGTTAGATGCTGTTCCTTCCATAACAAAAGCGTGGTCCACGACGGAAATAGCCGAAATAGCTTCCAGCCTAAGTTCTTTTGGAACAATACTACCAGCCTCATTATCGTGATTTAGTCCCACTATCAGAATATCACCACATTCTGCCCCAAAGTTTAATAATCTTACATGTCCGGAATGCACTACGTTGAAAGAGCCGGAAATGAACACTACTTTCAATCCATCTCGTTGCTGAGATAACAATTCTATTAATTTATCGGATTCCATCATAACAATTCGGTATTTTCACGGCTAATAGTGTTAACAGGGGAATTTAAGTCTCTTGAGCGTTAGTCCATAGTAACTAAAACTCTTCCGCTAATTGTCCCATTTTTCATCCCAGCTAGCCCGTTGTTAATTTCAGACAGTGAGACTCTATGTGTGATTAAATTTTTGAGTTTCATTTTACCTGCCTCTGAAAGAGATAGATATCTCGGTATATCGATTTCAGGCACTGCCTCACCGCCATGAGAGCCTGAAACCGTTTTCCCAAAGTGAAGCGGCAATGTGAAAATGCTTGTCTTATTTCCAGCTTTTGGGACACCAACTAAGATTACGCGCCCTCTTGAACTTGTGAGCTCGTAACCAGTTTCAATGATTTCAGGAATGCCTGTGTTATCAACAAAAACATCTAAGCCTGAATCGCCAATGATTGCCTTTATTTCATTTTGAGGAATTACGGAATTTGCATCAATTGTATGTGTTGCTCCCATTTCCGTTGCAAGTTGCAACCGACCAGGATGAATATCAACGGCAATTATTGGGTGTGCCGATGTCATTGCAGCAGCTTGTATGATGTTTAAGCCGACACCTCCAGCTCCATAAACAACTAATGACTCTCCAATTTTCAATTTTGCATTATTTGTTATCACGCCAAAGCCGGTGGTAACTGCACAGCCAAATAAAGCGGCACACTCTTTATCGACATTTGATGAAATTGCTGTAAGGCGGTTTTCTGATACGATTGCATATTCGTTGAATGTTGTTATCCAACCAGCATTAACAACTTGTGAGCCCCATTTATAGGAGGGTGGTGCAGAATCTATTCCCAGCCCTTTTTTCCAATGCATCACCACTAAGTCTTCTTTTTTTACATGTTTGACGCCCGGGCCTGTTTCTAGAACCGTCCCAGAGCCTTCGTGTCCTAGCAGGTGTGGCAGAAAATGATCAAATCCTTTGACGCCTTCGATTTCACCAATTTGTGAACCGCATATTCCGCTAAAGTGAACTTTGACAAGAACTTGCCCTGGCTTTAGTTCACTTGGCAACGAAATTTCGTCTATAATTAGAGGCTTTCTGAGCTCGGTTAGTATAGCTGCTTTGAATTTGATGTTAGGTAATTTCATTTTTAACTCTATTCAAAAAAAATGAAGGAATGGTCGCCGTTGTACCCCGTCAATTCAAACCACCAATCCCATTCATCTGGAGTATTAAAAGCTTCACATGTTACCTGCCAATAGAGTAAGTTGGCTTTCTCTTGCTCATTTCTGTATGATTCAACACATAAATATTTGTGCTGTTTCCCAACACGTTCCATTTCACGCAGTGCTCGATAGAGGTCTGGTGCATGAAGGTTATGAAGCGTTGTTAATGAGACAACGAGGTCAAATTCATCGTTGTTAAATGGTAAATTATTTGCGTTACCCAGTTTTAAACTATCTTTTATTTCAGGTAATGAATTTTGAATTGCATACTCTGAGATATCAAGTCCTATAACCTCAACGCCTGGGCAGACTTGCGTAAAGTCATAAAGCAAAAAGCCTTTTCCGCAACCGATGTCGAGTATTTTGTCTCCAGCTTTGATGCCATAATGTTGAACCATTTGTGCCGCTACGTTTGCCCATCTACCATCATACTTATATCCACCGTAGTTTATTTTTCGGCTTCCATCCCAGTAGTCAAAAGCCCATTTTTTCGCTAACGATGCTGCATAAGGCTTTGGGTAATCTTTGTCGTTTACTCTAGCAAGATAGTCACGCTTTGTACTCTTGTGCACGGATGACATGAAATCTTGGTAACTCATATCTTAGAACCTTCCGTCGTTTATTTACTGAACAATTAGGAAAAATTTGACTTCTTGACTGCAAATTTCAGAAGCTCGGCTGCAGAATTAACGCGACTTATGCAAGTTTCTTCATAAGCGGTCTTATCTTTATCCAACCCTCTGGTAATTGCCCATTCTTCTCTCAGAGGGTTAAGAAGGATGAAGCACCATCTTAGCCGGAAAAATGGCTTTAGAAGATTTGCTCTACGCTTATGTTTTAAAAGTTTATTTTCGCCCAAATGTGATAGGCAAGATTTAAGAAATAAGTCCTCATATTTTTCCGGGACAGGAACTTTCGGTTGTAAAAAAAAATCCGCGAAAAGTTTCGCCGGGTCGTCCCAGCCTGCATACTCAAAATCGATAAATGCGAGTGAACCTGTGTTTCTTTTTATAGCATTATGGTACCCAAAATCAGAAGGGGACAAACATCTTTCATTTAGAGGAATTTCTGCGCTTTCGTCAATTCCTTCGTCACGCGCGAGCCATAGAATATTCTTGATACTTTTTTCGAGATAAGTATGTATCTCTCGAGCCAATGGTTGAAGTAACTTTGTATTTCTTTTTATGTGCTTCAGTTCACTTAACTTATTTTGTAAAAAATTTATGTGCCCTAAAATTGAAAATTCAGCATCAGAGGCATTTGGTAAATGTGACGCATTTTTTCTCATTGTCGGGCTATTCAATTTTCTGATGAAGTCTGCCGCATTTAAAACATCAGGAGTGGTCAGGCTATTTGCTTCTATGGAGGTTCCTTCAATAAATTCAAATATTGCTAGACCTGCATCTTTGTTGACAGCTATCGGACTTGGTACCGGTAATTCTCCACAAACGTTTTTGACTAGGTTAGTAAAATCCCATTCGGTGTTCATTCGGTTTCGTTTATCAACCTTTGAAAGGTTATACTTTTTCAAAGCGTATGTTTCATCTTCGATCATCAGTTTTAGAACTGTGTTATTGCCACCAAGGTTTTTATCGATGACCCGCAGCCTGACATCTGATTTGTTCAAAAAACTCAATAGCTTGCGAACTTGTTCAGCATCTGCCTCGATAAATGACGCTAATTCAGAAATGTTTCCAGTTGTTTCCAAGCTTTTATTCTTTCCAGATTAGTCTCTTCACGGTGATGAGACATAGGATCAAACAGAATGCCTCTTGTGGTATCAGGAAATGCTTCAGCTAATAGTATTTCCGGCAGATCATCGATGAAAATATCACAATTTTGAGCCTTTATTTGCTCAATCTTAGCGGTCTTGGTTTGATGGAAAAAGACTTCATCCTCTTGCACCATTAGCTCATTTTGAAAAACCAACGCTGTTTTTATCCACTTATTGGCAGCATTGTGCAAATCATACCTGGGGCCTGAATAAGGATGTTTAGTTTTATGGCTGATGATTTTGCATGTATGATTGTTTTTTTTTGCCCAAACTAGAAATTCTATAACTCCTTTGTAAGGCTTGACTCTAGGCATAGCACGTCCGTAAACAAATCCTTGTAATTTTATCCAATCTTCCTCTTTACCATTCGCACGTAAGTTATCCCTAACTGAAGTCTTATCCGTCTTAACCGACTTATCAATTAATCCCTTTTCGACGGCTATCTCGTGAAAAATGAGATCGTAGCATGCTATAGTATTGTCGAAGTCTAGCCCTACTATCATGCTCTCATCTTCCAATTGCGTTTTGGATGGCGGAGGAGATCGCATTAGCGTTTATACCATATTGATCCATGGCAAAGTTTTGGTCTCCGATTTTGTGTAAGAAGTAATCTGCTGCAGAAATAGGATGTAATTGTATTTTATTATTTTTTTGGATTGAAAGCTGTTCTGCAATCGCTCCAAACAGACCGCCTATTCTTCCATGCTCTTCAACTATAAATACCTGCGCGAAGGAAGTAGAGATTTCGTCCAACTTAATTTTGTCAAGTGGTTTAACAGTGTGAAAATTTTCGACTCTTACCGAGAGCCCCTCGAACTTAAGTTTATCAGCAGCCTCGATCGCTTGTCGTAAAACGGGCCCAGTGCCAATAATGCAAGCATCATGACCCTCACGTAGCGTAACAGACTCCCCAAATTTTAGTTTGTTTGAGTTCTCATATAGATCGGGTTCACCTTTTTTTCCAAGTCGTATGTAAATCGGGTTTTGATACTCAAAAGCGGCCTCTAACCCTTCTCTTGTTTCTTTAGGCCCTGATGGGCAAAATATAGTCATATTAGGCAGAGTTCGTAAAATCGCGATGTCTTCCATTGAGTGATGAGTAGGCCCAAGTGACGCGTATGAGAGGCCTGCACCAGTTCCGACGATTATCACAGGGGCATTGTTGTAACAAACATCAACTCTTATTTGCTCGAAGCATCGATAGGTAGTGAATGGTGCTATAGTATAGACCACCGGCTTCAGCCCAGATAACGCTAAGCCAGCAGCAGTGCCCATCATCATTTGTTCTGCGATGCCGCAATTTATGAACTGCTTTTCGTTATAATCCTTAAGTCCGTCAAACATACGGTTGCCAATATCACCAGATAACAGGACTATTCGTTCATCTTGACGAGCTTTTTTTTGAAGCTCTGCTGCAAAACTGTCTCTCATTTAGAGTGTTCCTAGTTCGTACTTGGCTGCCTGAACCTCTTCAGAGGTTGGAATTTTATAATGCCAGTTGTTATCATTTTGCATAAATGATACGCCCTTGCCTTTAATTGTGTGAGCAATAACCGCTCGAGGTTTATCGCCAATAGGCTTTGTTAGAGCGTTGATTATCTCCATCATGTTGTGCCCGTCGATTTCAGTTGCGTGCCAGCCAAAAGCTCTCCATTTGTCCGCCATTGGATCGATTGCCATTACATTTTGGCTTCTATCTGTTGCCTGCCATTTATTAAAATCAACGATTACGGTTAGATTAGCTAATTTACGAGACGCTCCCAGTAACGCAGTTTCCCATATTGTTCCCTCGTTACTTTCTCCATCACCAATAAGAACGTCGACCCGATTATTTTGATTTTTGACCTTGCTGGCAATAGCGAAGCCTAATCCAATTGGAAGCCCATGACCAAGTGATCCAGTTGCAGCCTCGATGCCAGCTAAATATTGCGGCGCAGGGGGGTGCTCACCAAAAATGTCTGTGCCATCGTGCTTCGCTTTAAGAAGTCTACTTTCTGGGAAAAAACCGGCCATTGCGAGTGTATTGAATAAGGCAGGGGCTGCATGCCCTTTGCTTAAAACGAAGCGATCGCGAAGATCATCATTTGGGTTCTTGGGATCGATTTCTAAAATGTGAAAATAATATGCGGTCAGAATATCAACGCATGACAAACAAGATGCAAGATGTGGTGTTCTTGAGCTGAAGGAGTACTCTATTATTTTTGATCGGAGTAGGGTAGCAGTTTGTTGGAGCTTTTCTATTGATGAATGTGACACTTGTTTCATATCTACGCCATCTTTTATAAAAATTGATCTGTTATTTATTCAATATTTTGCAGAATTCTTAGTGATTTACGCTTTATCAATCTCAAGCTTTTTGCGTTTTCGTTTCAGCTTGAATAATAGATTAATTCAAGCTTTGGAAGAAAAGAAATCTTTTACAGATCCAATTATATAATTTACTTCGTCGTCTAATAGTTCTGGATATATCGGAAGGCTTAACATTTCTTCGGATATTTTCTCAGCAACAGGAAAATCACCTCTTTTATATCCCAAAGCAGCCGCTGACGGTTGAAGATGCAATTGAATAGGGTAATGTACTTTTGTTTCTATACCTCTTTCTCGTAAATGCAGAGCAAGTTCATTGCGGTATGCGGTACGAATTACGAAGTTATGATAGACGCAATATTCAAATTCCCTATCAAAGGGTGTGTCAACTAAGTTTTCTAAATTTGCTCTGTATTTAGCTGCAATGAGTCTGAATTTTTGCGTTGTTGTCTCTATTTTTTTAAGTCTGTGGTGGGCAATTTCAGCTTGAAGTGTGTCTAATCGTGAGTTCCAGCCCCAAAATTCAGAAACATCTCGATCTTTGAGGCCGTGATTTCGTAATTTTTTTAGTTTCTTGTACAACGCTTCATTGTTAGTGGTAATTAGACCACCGTCTCCCAAAACATTTAAGTTTTTTAAGGGATGCAAACTGAAACTCCCAGCAGTTCCGAGTGAACCTACGCTTTTGCCATGATATTTTGCGCCAAAAGCTTGTGCTGCGTCCTCAATTAAATAAAGGTTATATTTTTCAGCAATTACAGAAAGTTCGTGCATTTGGGCTGGTTTCCCAGTTAGATGCACGGCCATTATTGCTTTGGTCTTATTGGTGATTTTACCCTCTACGCAAGCGGGGTCGATATTAAGGTCCTCATTAATGTCGGCAAACACAGGTTTGGCTACGATATTTGAAATTGAGCTGGCTGAGGATATGTAAGAATTCGGCGCAGTGATGACTTCGTCACCTCTGCCGATGCCAAGGCTAAACATAATCATTGATAATGCATCTGTGCCATTTCCAACACCAAGCGCATATTTTGAGTCACAGTACTCTGCCGCGGCTTTTTCAAATTCGGTTACGGCTTCCCCGAGCACATAAATGCCACTTCTTCCTACCGACCTGAATATGTCGACAAGCTGCGGCTCTTCCTCTTGAAATTGTCGTTTAAGATTTACAAAAGGAATATCCATTTTCTTCATGCGTAAAAACTCTCAATCAAATCCACAACTTTTGATTGCTCATCGGCTGTAATGTACTCGTGAACAGGAAGTGACATGACACTCTTCGCTACGGTTTCTGCAATAGGGAAATCTCCTTCTTTGTATCCAAAACCTTTAGATGCTGGTTGCAGATGCATTGGTGTTGGATAGTGGATTTTTGCGTCCACTCCGTTGGCAATTAGATAAGCCTGTAACTCATCTCTTCTCTCGAAACATAGTGAGTAAATGTGAAATACCTGCTTGACTGTCTCCTCTTCTCTTGGAGGGATGGTAACCTGAGGTATTTTCAAAAGCAATTTATCAAAATTACGCGAATTCTCGATTCTTTTTTTACTAATTTCAGGTAGCTTGCGTAATAAATGCTCTGCAACAACTGCCTGAATAGTATCTAATCTTGAATTATATGCGAATATTTCACATGTGTTTCGACCTGACAAGCCATGGTTTCTTAGTAGTCGGAGCTTAGCCGCCACTTTTTCTGATTGAGTGCAAATTATGCCTCCATCTCCCCAGACATTTAAGTTCTTGAGCGGGTGCATCGAAAAACAACCCGTGTCGCCAAATGTACCTGCATTCTTATTTTTGTAGGTTGCTGTTATAGCATGACAAGCGTCCTCAATGATCTTCAGACCATATTTTTCCGCAATTTTGGAAATTCTATCCATGTCACAAGGTTTGCCAGACCAATGAACCGGTACAATCGCTTTTGTGTTGGGTGTAATTGCAGCTTCAATTTTTTCGGGGTCTATATTGTAATCATCGCCAATGTCAGCAAAAACAGGGCGAGCTCCAGCTGTTACTATTGCACCTATCGTGGCGTAAAATGTAAAAGGTGTTGTTATTACCTCATCTTCATTTGTATCGCCAATCCCGAAAGCTTTAAGGCTTAAAAATAGTGCATCGGTACCGCTTCCCACTCCCACAGAAAATTTGCTGTTTATTGTTTCGCAGAAATGATTTTCAAACTCATCAACTTTTCTACCTAACGTGTAATCACCGTTTCTCACAACCACAGAAATTTTCTCTAAAATTTCCTCATAATCAGAGAACTGCTTAGTTAGATAGTTGTGGTTGATGGGCAGAACGCTATTTTCATCGTACTGCCTTGGCAGAAAGTTCTTTACACTTTTCAATTAGGTCTCCCATCAGATTATGTTGTGTGAATATATTCAAGAGGTAAAGTCTTCAGTTTTTGAAAGTTAGAAACAATCCATTCAGCAGTTTCACTTAGACCTTTATTGAGAGTTGTTTGCGGAGACCATCCTAAATTCGCAGCGGCCTTATCTGAACTCATCAGATAAGCTGCATCTTTACCAATTCGCTCTGGACCAGTTTTACAAAAGGTATCTTGTTGAACATCCATTAAGTCACAAATTATTGCCACTAATTCACTAATAGAGACGAATTCGGAATTTGAGAAATGATAAGTTTCTCCTGGTGCACCGTTGAATAACGCTGCTAATACCCCACTAACTATGTCCGATGAATAAATAAATGAACGGATGGACGTCCCACCGCCGTCTAAAGTTAGGCTTCCGCACCCCAAAGCTGCTAGCATAGTTTTTGGGACTATTCTATACAGTTGTTGCCCTGGGCCATAAAAATTGGCGAAACGCGCGGTTATGATTGGGAAATTGTAATGTTTAAAGAAAGCATTAAGACTCATATCCGTTGCGGCATGTGATACCGCATAAGGTGTCGAAGGATTGTATCGGGAGCTCTCTGTAAGAAGTTTTTCGCTGCTTCCATAGACTTCCGGGGTTGATATTCGCACGTACGCTTTAAGATACTCTTTTCCAATTAGAAACCGATGAAGTTTTGCTTTGGCAAGAATATTTGTTTGATACCATTGTTCAGGGTTTTCCCAGCTTTGAGCTACCATACCTTGGCCGGCAAAATCAATGATAGCATCTGGTCTCACAACATCTATTAATTCGAGGAGCTGGTTGTGCTGTTTATTTATATTCAATTGTGTGAATGTGAACGATGATACATTTTTATTTTTTCTGTAAGTATTAAAAACATTTTGAAGTTCTCTTGATCTACTAACACCCCACACTTTCATTCCCATATGCAAGCATCCATCGACTGTTGCTGCGCCTGCGAAAGAGTTACTGCCAATAATCAAGGCTTTCTCGATATCTCTTTTTTGTGGGAAACTTTGAAAATTATAAATCATATTTTGATAGCTCACATAAGATTAAGTGAAATCTCTTTCATTGATGCTGTTCTAGATTTTGCGAAATTTTCGTTAGAGCTTTTATGTTGGTAAGCAAATCAGATAGTTGTACAAGCCTGAGACTTTTTCTAAATTTTCCACATTTCTAATTACGATTTGCGAATTTTTACTAAAAAGTTTTTTGATTCTATTCCGTCCTCTGTATTTTATCTCTGGGTTGTAAAACTTATAGCCCCTTTCTTTGAGGAACTTAAACGAATCTGACGAACCATCATTGATTTTTCGTCTCAAGATTTCAATTATGAAGACGGGCTTATGTTTGGCTATAGTTCTTTCAGCACCCTGTAACGCATTAAATTCACTTCCTTCAACATCTAACTTAACCACCAAGTTTTTGAAACGTTCCCCTTTAAGTTCTTCATCCAGTGTTGTGGTGGAAACCATTTGGCTTACATGTGTTTCCCCGACCGGTTCCAGGCTTGCTCCGCTTACATAGCCTTTGCCAAAACTTATTTTACGGTTTGAAGTTACGTTAAAAAGCGCAGCCTTGCGAATTTCAATGTTTTCTGTATTCCTAGTATTCAGACGCAGTAATTCAAACGTCAAATCCATCGGCTCAAACGCAATAATTTTTTTAAAGTACGGGCTAACTGCTCTCGATGTCATCCCAATATGTGCACCACCATCAATAAATGTATCAAAGGTTACATTATTGTCTTTGAGAAAAGTGAGCCACGCGTCAATAAAATTAGCCTCATATCTGGGTGTTATTATAAGATCAGTCGTCACCTGATCATAGACGAAACCGACTAAATCTTCTGTGGCGCTTGGATTTTTTCTAAACTCTTCCTGAGTATGCGCTGATTGTATCGCTAGACGTGCATATCTCAATGAGAATAGATGCCTAAAGTTATCAATAATTTGCATTTATTTTCCTATTTTTGTTCCAACTGATGGCAAGCCAATTCTATACCCCAGCCTCATTAAGTCTCTTAATCTGTTTGATAAATTATCTGACTTCCAAACGGATGTGTTTTAACTGGCATCTCTTTTAACCTGGAACCCAAATTTGTTCTCAGCTCATTATGTGTTTCTGGAGGTGCGAGGAACATAATGAAACCCCCATTTCCGGCTCCTAGCAATTTTCCTCCGTAGGCACCAGCACGACGACCAATTTTGATATATTCTTCTATCGTGTCGTTTGAAACAGACTTTGCAGTTTTTCGTTTTAAATTCCAGCTTTCGCTTAGTATCTTGCCCATAGTTTCTATATCGTTTTTTTTCATTGCACAGAGAAATGGGTCACACAAATTTTTAATTTCATCGACTAGCCTTACTGTTTCTGTTTTTGTTTTCAATAAATAGCTTTGTTCCGCCAGTACAGATGATGCAGACCTGCTTTTTCCAGTGTAAAAAAGAAGCATATGATGATTTAAATTTTCCTGTGTGACGTTAGAGCAGCTTACAGGAGAAACTGAAACAGTCCCTTGAGCGTGAAAAGAAATTTCATTGATACCGCCAAAAGCTGCTGCATATTGGTCTTGCTTACCAATAGGCTCATTGCACATCTCAATTTCAATTTTGCAAGCCTCGCGTGCCAAGTAATCTGCCGATACTGTTTTCCCCCTTAAACTATTAAGGGCGTGTAGGAGGCATACAGTAAAGCTACTAGATGAGCCCAGGCCTGTTCCTTTAGGTACATCTGCCATTGATGCAACCTCTACTCCCTTGTCAATTCCAGTCAACTGCATTGCGCTTCTAATTAAGGGATGTTTTAGTTGCGTTACTTTTTCCACGTCTTCTGTGATTGAGTAAGATGCTCTAATCCCTGAATCGAATTTGTCCTTTACGGTAAGATACATAAATTTATTTATCGTCGTGGATATAACTTTTCCACCGTAGTGTTTATAATAGGAGGGGAGGTCGCTTCCGCCCCCAATGAAACTTACCCTCATGGGTGTTCTGCAAATAATCACTTACTGCCTTACCTGTAATTTTGTTTGGACAATGTATCGCAAAAGGACTGAATCGAAACTTCGGAATCTAGATTTTCTAGGCTTTTCAACAATACTTGAAGCTCTAAACATGGAAAATCTTTTTTGAGCAGGTGATTGCTATAGTAATTATTATGTTCAATTATCCAAGCACATTTATTGTCAAAATTAATCCATTTCTTTAGCTCAGACAAACGCTCCTTGTAATTTTCTTGATTGTGAACGAAAGCTGAATCCAGAAAAGCGTTCATTTGTCCCAGATAGTCATCAATAGTTCTTAGCAGTATTTCGTCGTTTCCTATTCTATCTTGCATTTCATGTTTTTCTGGTATTGAGACTACACACAGACATCCAAAGTCGTTTAACAACTTCAGTGCTCTCAACGAATCTTTTCGAATTGAAAAATCCGACGAATTTGAAACATTCATCAACGCCTGAATAGTGAAAAAAAATATAGGTAATGAGTAGTTTGATTTCATGCGCTTTGGCAAACCTGAAGAAAGATGATTAGCAACCTTTTTGACCCTATCGGCAGTGCCCATGTCTTTCACATATTCTCTTGATTTATATGCCATAACCTTAAAATTATTCTGGATCGCCAGCGGAATGATCTCTGAGGCAAAGTCGCTCTTTTCTTTCGGGATCAACTTAAGAACAGAATTTGACATAGCATAAACAGCTGTATTAACGAGATTTTTTATTGGTCGTATTTCGTGAGGGTATTTTTGGATTTTTGTTACCAAGTTGTTTTCGTCGGTTTCAACTAGATCAGCATCAAATGGGTGGTCACTTGGATGAGCTAGTAGGGTTATGTCTGCTTTGTGTTTAAAATGGCTAAATGCCATCCGAGCGAAATCAACCTCCAATATTAAATCACCATAAACGTAGAAGAAATTATCCTCTAGCAGCGATTCAGCATTTTTTAAACACCCGCCATTACCTAACGGCGTTTCTTCTATCACATAGTTGAGGTCTATTTTTAAATGTTTATTGTTCTTAAATTGTTCTATAACCTGTTCACTTCCATGGTGGAGTAACAGTAATCCCTTATTAATATTTTGTTCACTCGCAGAAATTAAAATTCGCTCAAGAACCGACACACCATCAAACTCGATAAGACTTTTGGGGGAAACAAACCCTTCTTTCAAGAGTCTGGTTCCAGCACCTCCGGCTGCTATGACGATTTGGTCTATTGAATTTAGTTTTTTCAATTTTTTTGCTTTAACCACTGCACCGTTGAGCGAATAGCTGTTTCTATGTCATATTTCGGCGTCCAGCCCTCAGATGAGATTTTAGTGTTGTCTAGAAAAACAAATGGGTTATCCCCGATCCAACCTTGTTTACCCTCCCCAAATTGCATCTCAGGATGAATATTCAGTTCGTTGCAGATTATCGAGGCAGATTGTTTGACTGTGATAAAAGAATTGGTGCCTAAATTGTAAATTTGGACATTATGTTTTGCGTCCCTAGCAGTTTTTTTCTGCAACACCAAGTTCATTGCTGAGATGCAATCCTCGACATGCAAATATGATTTTCGCTGATTTCCGTCTCCCAAAATTTCTAATTTGCTTGGGTCTGTTTGTAAGCGTTTGAAAAAATCTATCACATGCCCGTGGGGATATCTTGGGCCGAGTAAAGATACAAACCGAAATATGTAGCCCTCTAAGCCAAATCCTTCACAGTATGCAGAGATGAGACCTTCACAAGCCATTTTAGAAGCTCCGTAGAGTGAAGTTTGAATTGGCGTAGGACAAGTCTCGGGTGTTGGAAATACTGATGGCTCGCCTAATGCGGCAGCACTAGAAGCAAAAAGAATAGTTTTTACTGAGTTAGTTCGGATTGCCTCCAAAACATTGAATGTTGCAAAGGTGTTCTGTTGCAAATCATAACTAGGCTTTTCAAGCCCCCCCCTGATATCTGCGTTTGCTGACATATGGCAAACGATATCTACACCTTCAAAATAACGCACCATTCCATCTAAATTTGTTATATCTGCTGTGGCAAATGAGAACGAATTGTGTTTCAGTGCTTGGTCTAAATTACTCGATTGGCCAGTCGAGAAGTTATCTATACCGATAACTTTATGCCCTGCGTTTAGGTAGAAATCACACAAGTGGCTGCCTACGAAACCCGCCGCTCCTGTAACAAGCACTTTTGCCATGACATGGCTCCAATCTGTTTGTCTTTAACAATCGTCGATGTCTAAAAAAATATATTTTTTGAATCAGTATTTACGAAGTTTTTGATAACCTGCTCGTCCTCAGCATCGATTAATTCACTCAGTTTTTTTGTATTATTCGCTTTATATGACGAAAAAGAGCTGGGATTGAAGTCATGATCCTTATTCAGTTTTTCAATAAATAAAGAAATGATGAACAGCGGTAGGGCATAAACTAATTTGATGATAGAGTTTGTTGTTGGTCTTTTTAAGATCTGACGCCACTGAATATTTAAGAACTCTCTAAACGATAACCCTTGTTGGAAATCATTCAAAGTTCCGTACCCATTTTCAATGAATGTTTTGAATAATCGCTGTTTTGCTGTCCGCTCCATGCGAGTTACAAAATTTTTGTGTGACCACCTTACCCAGCAACCCTCATAAGCGCAGCGCATCCATAAGTCTCTATCTTCGAAGCGAATGTTTTTATAACCACCTAATTTTAAAAATAGTGATTTCTTCATCATATTAATGTGTTCACCGCTTACAAGAATATCTGCATCTTTATTTTTTTCTATTAAATGAAAACAGTGAACCCAATCTAATAAGTGATCACCGTATAAGTCGTCACAGTCTATGTTCAATAATACATATTCCCCTCGTGCCAGTCGCACACTAGTGTTTCGGTCATGCCCAATTTTTCGCCTTCTGTTTCTCGGCAGTTTTTCCAATCTGATGGCTGGGAATTCTTTTTGGAGCATAGTAATTTTTTGGATGCTGCCGTCTGTAGAGCCACCATCTACCACTATTACTTCATATTTTTCATCTATTTGGCGAACCACGCTTCGCAAAGCTCTTTCTATGGTATCAGCCATATCCAAATTTATGACGCAAATGGAGTAAACAGGCCTAATTTGATCCAAAGAAGATTTTCCTTCCTGCTTCAGTGAGGCATAATTCACTGACGTCAGTGTTTTTTTCCTTCAAAAGTTCGGACAAGCTAAAGGTTGAGATTTGTTTACCTGCTTCTTTCGAAGCTATAAATTCTCGCTGCACCACTTTTCCATTGAAGAGATACCTTGGTAAAACGATGAAGCACATTGCAAATCTGAAAAAACTGTTTTTAAATCCTACGGATTTGATATCAATGATTTGTCTAAAACAATAATTTAAAAACGATGTCTCTGGTTGTTGAAGGTCTTCCAAAATACGAATAAAAGTGCGTTTCATTATTTTGAGTGTTTTCGCAGGCTGCGGTATTTTCATTCTCGTTCTTACTTGTGCGTGTCGAAGTCTTATAAGCGCATCTAAACGGTCGAGCCTAGTCCATAACTCTCTGTCTTCAAAATGTAAGTTTTTATATGGGCCATGTTTGAGCAAAAATGATCTTCTACCCATGTTAATCTGCTCACCTGATACGAGAATATCAGGTCCATAGGCTGCTTCGATCCAGAGAAACACTTTCACCCAATCCAAAATTGATGGATAGTACAGGTCATCACAGTCCAGATGAAGTAAAACATAATCACCTTTGGCATTTTCGATAGATATATTTCGATCCGTACCCAGTTTTCTTTTTTTGTCTCGTGGCAGTTCTATCAGTCGTAACCTATCCAATCTAACTTCGAGTTTTTTCAGAATATCGACACTTCCGTCTGTGGAGCCGCCGTCAACCACCACTATCTCGAAGTCATCGTTTAGTTGATTGTATATGCTCAAAATTGACGGCTCAATGAAATTAGCCATATTAAAGTTAGCCATGCAAATAGAAAACTTTGGTGCAAATTTGGTGTCGTTTTCAAGATGTCCTGCCATGGTCTTTGCCCGTATATTTTGGTTTTAATTTTGTTAGAACTTGATTATGTTCTTGGTCAAGTGAAAATTGGGTCCATTATTAAGCGGCTTAATTGAAACTGCTGGAGAAAGATAAATTAATGAAATTATTAGTAACTGGTGGTTGTGGTTATAAAGGTTCCGTTTTAGTTCCGAAGTTACTAAAGGCTGGGTATAGCGTTAGAGTTTTAGACAAAATGTGGTTCGGTAATTTACTAGAACCCCATCCTAATTTAGAGATTGATGAGGCTGATGTAATTAATGCTGGAAAGTTAGATCTCTCAGACATCGAAGGAATAATACACTTAGCATCTATTGCTAATGATCCTACTGGGGATCTCAATCCTAAATTAACCTGGGAAACTAGTGGTTTGGCTACTATGCAGCTAGCGGATGCCGCTGCTCGTGCCGGTGTCAAGAAGTTTATTTACGCCTCCTCCGGGAGCGTATACGGCATAAAGGAAGAGGAACAGGTTACCGAAGATCTTCCGCTAGTTCCGATATCAGAATATAATAAAACCAAAATGGTAGCCGAACGTTGTTTACTATCTTACTCTGATAAGATGACAGTACAGATACTCCGCCCGGCCACTGTGTGTGGCGTTTCTCCTCGGATGCGTTTTGATGTCTCAGTTAATCTGTTGACTTTGAGTGCATTGAAAAAACAGAAAATTACTGTTTTTGGAGGTGACCAAATCCGTCCTAATGTGCATATAGAAGATATTACATCGGCTTATTTATTTTTCTTGGATAATCCTTGCTTCACAGGTGTGTTCAACGTCGGCTTTGAAAACTTGTCGATAATGCAGATAGCTCGAATGGTTCAAGATAAATTGGAGGTGCCTATTGAGGTTACACCTTCAGATGACCCGAGATCTTATCGAGTGAACTCGAACAAGATACTAGAGACTGGATTCAAGCCTAAATTTAGGGTTAAAGATGCAATTAATGAGATTATCGATGCCTATATGAACGGAACACTTAAAGATGAAGAAAGATGGCATAATCTCAATTGGATGAAGAAAAATTCGTTGCATTATTAAAGCACAAGGTTTCTCAAATGAATATCGAAGATTATTTTTCGCAATATCAAATGAATTTATCTGAGCAACTTTCGCTCGCTAACATGGCTGTATTGAGAGAGCTAAGCGAGGCTCTTTACGGCGCTTGGCTTGAAGATAAACAAGTTTTTGTTTGTGGAAACGGAGGTAGTGGCGCTAACGCGAACCATATCGCGAACGACCTAATTTATGGCATTACCAAAGTAAAGGGTTCTGGGATCCGCTGCCATTCTCTATCATCAAATTCACCAACTTTACTTTGTTTGGCAAATGATGAAGGTTATGAAAACGTTTTTTCTTACCAATTGAGTGTTCTCTCGAAACCTGGCGATATTCTGATCGTTTTGTCAGGCAGTGGAAATTCGCCAAATATCATAAATGTGTTGCAGGAAGCTTCATCTATGAAAGTAAAGTCGTATGCAATACTTGGGTACGATGGTGGAAAAGCGAAGAAGTTTGCCGACAAAGTGCTACATTTCCCTATTGAAGATATGCAGGTCAGCGAAGATTTGCAGATGATAGTTTTACATACCATTTCGCAGTGGCTCTTTGAAGCTATCAGCAAAGATTCCTTATGAGATTATTGTCTCGAAAGGTCTGAAAAAATAGGCTTTCATGGATAGTTGAGATATGTCACTTCAAAGATTGCCAGCATGTGCTGGATTAATAAATGCGCGCCATAAAAATTATTCGTTAGTAGATCTGGGTTGTCGTAACATGGCGCTAAAAGCCCTCTTGGAAAATTGCTCTGGTTATTTAGGCGCAGATTTTGTTGAAGGACCTGATGTTGTCCAATGCAACCTAGAGGATGGCTTGCCTAGTTTCGAAACTAACTCTCATGACATTGTCGTAGCTCTTGATGTACTTGAGCACCTTGAGAACTGTCACAAATTGCTTCAAGAAATGTTAAGGGTAGCTCGGAAGTCAGTTTACGTTTCTCTACCTAATATGTTTTATGTGAGCTTCCGCCTCAATGTCTTGCTTAAGGGAGAGCTATCTGGCAAGTACAATTTTCATACTGATCCAGTAGTGGATAGACATAGATGGTTACTTTCTTATAATGAAGCGGTGCGCTTTATTGAAGCCAACGCGCAAGGCTATACTGTCAACCATCACAAAATTATTCCTCAGAGAGGCAGGACGCGACTTTTGCTTGGGGGAGTAGAAAAAGTTCTTGGTGAAATGTTTCCAAATCTGTTCTCCTACGGCTCTTTACACGAAATAAGAATAGATGGAACATAGCTGATGGAAAAATTTCAGCCTGGTCCATCTAGGAAGGCCTCTTGGGAGAGATTTTTTAATCTTTTTATCAAGAAAAATTGTAGAAGCATCACAAGAGAGCTGCAGTACGAGCATTTAAAAACTCTTAAGCTTGATGGGCGATTGCTTGACGTAGGTGGTGGCGAACAAGCTGATTATCGGCAGTTTCTTAATTGCCTTTCCTATAAATCTGTAAATATTAACCCTGAGATGCAGCCTACTTGGCTAACACAGGTAGGAGATAATTTCGATCATATTGATGAGCTCTTTGACTTTGTTATTTCTCTGAATACTTTTGAGCATGTTTTAGATGCGGAAAAACTTTTGAATAACGTCTCTGCTGTTTTGCGGGATGGTGGCCGCTTTTATGCCGCAACACCCTTTTTGTATCCTGTTCATGGAAGTCCTGACGATTTCTTTAGGCCTACGGGCAGCTGGTGGTTTGAGATATTGTCAAGAAATGGTTTTGAAGATATCAAAATCACTCCCTTGGTCTGGGGTCCTTTTACAACAGGTGCAACTTGTTCTGGTTTGCCTGGACCTTTTAAAAGTTTGCGAACTTTAATTTCGTTGGTTCTCGATGTCGTATATGTGGGTTTAAAATTTAATGGACACGAACAAATCAACGGGCTGAATGGAACTAGCTTTCAGAATTGTGCCCTTTCCTATTTCATCGAGGCACAAAAATTTGAATAAAAACTTTTCTTTACTAATAATTTTATAAGCTTAGTCTTCTAATTATTGAGTACATCCATCCATGTTTTTTGCCAATTGTGAGTTGAATATTTTCGCGTGATACTTTTCGCATTTTTGGAAAACTCTCCCCATTGTTTTTGATTTCCTATTGCGTCAGTGATTGCGGATGCTAAATTCGAGGATGACACTTCACCTTCAACAACAATACCTCTTTTTTCATTTAGTAGTTGGGCTACTCCGCTAGTTTTTGAAAAGCCGATACAGAGTAGTCCATATGACAAAGCCTCAGCTAGTGCATTGGGGAAGCCTTCCCATTCAGAGGTCGTAACAAAAATAGTTGAGTTTTGATAATACGCGTTCACGGAGTGTGTGGACGGGAAAAATTTAATATTGTTATCTAAGCCAAGGCTTACTGCTAATTTTTCTAAGTTTGATTTTAGTGGTCCGTCACCTACTATTTTTAATGTCCAAGTCGGGTGGGCTCTTACAACTAAGGCAAAAGCTTGAAGTATGATGTCAATTCGTTTTTGTTTTGTTAACCTTCCAACTGCTAAAATTGATTTTTCAGATAGATCTGAATATTCTTTAGGGTTGCGGATAGGGTTATGAACTGTAACGATTTTTTTCCTTAACCAAAAAGGGTAATCATTTTTGTATTCATCAAATTGGACTGTAATAATTTTCATGAAGCTAAGTAACAAAAAATTTACGTTCCATTTGCGATGGCTGGTAAAATTGTACATCGTTAAAGAATTTCGTTCACTGCAGATGTGATGAATTCCGAGTCCAAAACTAGCAACTAAAAATCTAGCTAATATCCCGTGACTAAAACAAATAATTTGGTCGACCTTGTTGCTAAGAATTGCCGACCTCATTTTGTAGAATAAGTTTATCCGTTGAGAAAAATTTATCCCTGAATGTGGCGTGCTTGCTCCCGCCCTGACCCATTCAACGTTTGGGTCCAGGTCAAAAAATGAGTTGGCATCGGGAAGATCAAAAGACAGTAATGTGACTTTTTTGCCAGTACGAACAAGATAATTCGCTAGATAAACAATATTTCTCTCAAGGCCGCCAGCCATATTGTTTAGCGATATGGTACCTAATAGAATTGAATTGCCCATTGCTTAATCCTAAGAAATTTTCAAAAAATTAACGGAATCTATTATTAAATTCTCTAGTGCGTTTCCTTTTCCCAAAAGAGGGCGGATTTTTTGCATATCAAAGATGATTTAAGTTTTTATTTTGTTTTCGTGGTAGAGCCGTTTTGGACCCGTATCAAGTATATGAAGAAAAGTTCTAATAGGGTTTCGGAATGACAAGTTTATTAATTTTAGGAAAAACCTAAAATATTTTTTTTCAAAATGATAAAACCTCAGTAGTGGCCAGTGATAGGAATGATAGAACAGCTGCTCTTTTAGAAGAAAAGCTTTATATTTTTCAGCTAGTTTTCTCTCAAATTGTAGGTTGACATGTTCTGACTTATCTTCTGACAGCGTCATAAATCTCGTTAGTAAAAATTCCTTACTTCCAACGAAATAAAACCCATTGAGGGCTAGTCTAACAGCTAGATCTAAATCTTCGACCCTACGAAATTTAGGATCAAAGCCCCCTACATTTTGGATGTTAGCAGTTCTAATCATTAAGGCTGAAGTGGGCGTTCCAGCGCCATAAAAATATTTTTTATCTTTAATATTGCAGAGTATATATTTCGCGACTTTCGGCCCATGAGGTGGAGACAAACATCTTGAACCGATTGCTGGGGAATGTGCCTTATACCCATTCTTGTAAACCCTGCATTCTGAGGCGTAGCAGGCAATATCTCTAGTCTTAAGTTTTTTTTCAAATTTTTGTATTGTCTCCAGTTGAATTCGCACTCGGCCGCTACTTGAAAAATCATCATCATCAAAAAACACTACGAATTTTCCTTTAGCGTTTTTTATTGCTGTATCACGAGCGCCACCCGGCCCAGTATTTTCCTTATGCACTATGAGCCTAAATTTTTTCTTTTTCTGTAACGACTTAATTATTTCAGGCGAACAATCTGTTGAACAATCATCAACGATGATTATCTCAAAATTTTTATAATCTTGAGCTAATGCGCTTGATAGCGCGCGCTCAATGGTGCTCTCAGCGTTAAAGCACAGGATACATATAGATACTAAAGGCAATTCTGATTTCACTTTTCTCTCTTTGAAAATTTATCTATGTAAAATTTAGACATCTTCAGATTTAGCTTTAGATTTGGAAGTGAGAGCCATATTCGCCTTGAGGTGTGTAATGGGTGCTTCAAGAATAATTTCAGCAAGGTAATGATAGCATCTTTGTATTTGTTTGATATCCAACTGAAGCGTATGTCAAGCCAATCCTTAGCCACACGAAATGGCATTTTCCTCTCAATGATATCCCTATGCTTGTTGATGAGATAGCGCCAGTTAGTCGCCTCTAATTCTACCCTTTTTTCATCTCCATTTGTCATCCTCTGCAAAACAAGAGGTGCATCAAGCCCAATAAAAATCGCGCCTCTTTCTGCAGCTCTTATACTGAAGTCCGTATCTTCACTACGTGTCAAATTTTCATCAAACCCATTTAATAATTTATAAGTTGAGACGCGTGCCATTTGAACACATGTCGGACAAGCGCCCTTTAAATTTACATTTTTGGTTCCTGTTAAGATTGCTTCGCTAATCTCAGGCCCGCTTATTCCGGTTTTCCTAGCAGCGTGCCCAAGGGCTGGCTGGTATAATATATCATTAGAGGCATATTCAACATATCGAGCTGAATGACATATAACAATCTGTGATTTGTAATCCTTCTCTGCTTGTTTGATCGCGTTCAATTGAAGCTTTATTCTGTGTGATTCACTTTCATCATCATCGTCAAAAAATGCTATAAAATCAGTTTTGGAATTTTGAATAATCGAATTTCGTGTTGTGGCTACCCCACAATTTCTTTTGTGGCGCATGGTTGTGATTTTAGGATATTTAGAAGACAGTGCTGTTATAATCTCATAAGTATGGTCGGATGAGCAATCGTCCACTATCAGGATTTCACAATTTATATAATCTTGCGAAATTGCAGAGAGGACAGCTTTTTCAATTGTATCTTCACAATTGTAAGCTGTAATCCCAAGTGTCACTGTTTCGTCGGTTTTTTGATTAGCCATGGCATCATTGCTTAGAAATGAGGCGATGCCACTGATGGTAAATCATCTTCTCATTTTGTGCTAGGGCTCTTGCCTTTGCAGCTCTACCCATTTTAGCTAGCTGCTCCTTGTTACTCATGGCATCCTGAAGTGACAGGGCTAGCTCATCTTCGGTCATATCAGACACGATCCAGCCTGTTTTCTTATGTTCAATGAGTTCATTCACCCCATCTACATCAAAGCCTATAGCGGGTAATCCGTGTGCCATTGCCTCTGTAAGAGAATTTGGGCATCCTTCCCAAAGAGATGGAATTACGAACAAGTCAGCTTCTAGGTATAGTCTGCTGACATCTAATCTTGAAGGAAGAATTGAAATACGATCTGATACTTTTGACTCTGAGGCACAACGGATAAGGCAGTTCCTTGCCTCTCCATCACCAATTATTTTAAGTCGCCAATCTGGAAAAATTTCAGATAAACTGATGAATGCGTTCAACAGCATCTTTGGCTGTTTTTGGATAGGGTCTAACCTGCCAACAAATAACATCTGGTGATTATTTTTGTGAGAAGCTCCCGGAAGTGCCTGGCTTCTCTGTGCAAATATTGGATTTCGAATTATGCGAATCTTTTTATGTAAAAATTTTGGATATCCCGTTCTGAAGCTCTCAAACTGTAATATGACTTGCTTGCAGAAAAGTAGTGACAAATAACACATCCATCGCCCGATAAATGAATATTTTATATTATACAACGAAGGTCCATTACGTTCTGCAGCTATAAGCTGGGCATTCGATAACAAAGCGCTTAAAATTACAACCTTATTATTTGCTACGACAAAGCCGATTAGTGTTTTTATTTTGTGTTGTCTTAACGTTTTTATCAGACGCAGCAGGCGCACGAACTTATTGAAGCGGCAACTATGCGTTCCAAGCTTATGCCAAAATATATTTTCCGGTATTTTATAAAACGGTAGGTCATCGCAATTGTCCCAGGTGATAATGTGGACATTATGTCCTGTGCTTGACAGATTTTGCGATAGGAGAATGAGTTGCTTTTCAGCGCCACCTGCCCTACCACAAACAGAGGAGAAATAAAGAGCTACATTTTTTTTTCTGATTGGTTTCCCAAGTGGCTGCGTGGCTGGTTCCACCATAATGTTTCCTAAATTAGGTTCAGCTTTCTTTAATTTGTACAGTTGTTTGGATCTAATGGCTAAGCAAATGAAAATCTCTGGCTCTCTAGACTTTTAACTTCTAACTTGTCTGGACTGAAGTTCTATTATTGTAAGTTTAGTGGAACTAACGATTTTTTGTTGATGAAATAATTTCTGATATTGGTTTAATGAAATTTCAATACCGAAGAATGAGCTCAGAGTGTCACATATGCTAATTCATAAAATAAAAAAGATGATACCTTCATTTTTGCGGGTGTATCTTAGGAGATTGTCTAAGCTTGTAAAGTATAGACTAAGGTACTTCATATTAAGGCAAGCGGCCACAAAAGATAATCATATCAATTTAATTCTTGGAGCAGCTGAGACCTCCCAGAAGGGTTGGTATTCAACAAATTATGAATGGTTTGATATCTCGAAATCAAATGATTGGGATAGAATTTTTAATGGAAAAGTCATCGTAAAAAAAATGGTTGCTGAACACGTATTTGAACATTTGACGGCAGATCAAATGTCAGCGGCTTTATCTCTTGCCCATCAACATCTCATTCCTGGAGGTAAATTGCGTATCGCTGTTCCAGATGGGTATAACCCAAACTCAATTTACAGAGCACATGTTGACGTGGGGGGAATTGGCGCAGATGCAAGCGATCATAAGCAGTTATTGAATTGCGATATCTTAAGAGAAGCGCTAATTCATGCTGGGTTTCAATCTACTCTTCTGGAAGGATATTCGAGTTCGGGAGAGTTGGTTTCAAATGCTATTTGTGAGCAAGACGGTTTTATTTTGCGTTCAAGAGCTAATCCAAAAGAGATTAAGGCTCAAGGCTGGGATTTTCCTAACTCAAAAACGTCGCTGATCATTGACGCAATAAAATTAACAAAGCTCCCTTCATAGTTTTGGACCCGTGAAGTATAGACTGCAGGACCGGCTGCGTTTAGATGAACATGTAATTTGTGAGATGTCCTGACTAATTTTTCTTCTCTTTCTTTTGAGACACAATTGTTACAAACTCCAACAGTACCCTACCGTGAAATGACCTCCTACAAAAAACTATTTACCGTGGTCAAGGATTAAGTAATTTGAGAAAATAGCTGGTTAATTCTTAGTCGATAGAATAAGTTAAGCGAAATTCTTGCAGAGGAGCTTTTGGATACCATATGAGACTTGTTTTTTGTATTCAATATCTCGATGGTATCTCTGGTGGTGCTGAACGGGTGTTAGCATCTGTAGCAAACGGACTGGTCAAGAGAGGTTACGATATCGATATCGTGACTTTTGACAGGAGCGGCGCGAAGAGTTTCTATAACTTGTCTGATCAAGTCCGGTTGCATCAGTTAGGGGGATGCGGCTCCATGCTGCCATCACGACCAGTTAGAATATTTAAAATGATGAGGTGCGCGAGGAACTTGCATCCGGATTTGGTATTTGCGTTCTTACCTTCAACTTTTGTCCTGTTATCATTTTATTTTTGGCCCACCAATATCAAGCTCGTGTGCTGCGAGCATATTCTGAGGGAATGGTATAAAGGGCAGTTATTCAAATATATAATGGTATCTTTAGCTGGAAACTTATCTTCTGGGGTCACGTTTTTGTCTGAGGCCATAGCTCGTGATTATACATTGATTTTTAATAAGAAAAAAATCATTCTTCGCAATCCAGTGCGTGAGATAAAGAAAAAGGCACAGCCTTTAGCTAACCAGAAAAAGAATTTCACGATGTTGGCAGTTGGAAGGTTGGTTGAATTTAAGGACCACAAAACGCTCATAGATGCATTCAGTTTTATTGCAGACGAATTTCCAAATTGGCGTTTGAAAATTATCGGTGAAGGTCACCTGCGGGGGGGTCTCGATCATCAGATTTCTGCTTACAGGATGGAAGATAAAATTCAAATTCAAACTGCAACACATGAAATTGAAGCCGAATATGCCGATGCAGACCTTTTTGTTATCCCCTCACTTTATGAAGGCTTTGGCTTAGTCACAGCTGAAGCCCTGTCAGCAGGGTTGCCATGCGTAGGGTTCAAGGATTGTGAAGGTACAAACAAAATCATAAAAAACGATATAAATGGTGTGTTGGTAGAGGCAACCGAAAATCGCGCTGAGGCTTTAGCAGATGCATTAAGTAGGCTTTTGCGCGATGAAAAAAAAATGAGCGATATGGGCAAAGAGGGATTGAAACGGCCAGAATATTTTGAATTGGATTATGTTTTAGATCGATGGGAAGAAACAATAAATTCCGTTTTGAAGTCTTGAACTCTTAGAAGAACACAATGACAGACACCTACAGAGGCACGTTATTCAATGAGTAATAAAGCACGTTCGAAATTTGTGCGAATTTACAAACAGTTTTTCGGTTATCCCTCATTGCAATTATCGTCGACTGATTATGATGCATATTGGGAAAAAAAGCGTGGCGAACATATGGGCACGCTTAATGCGTTTCAGCATAAGCGCGTTGAGTTTGTGGCTAGCAGAATTAAAGAGGGCACACGAATTCTAGATTTTGGTGCTGGCGATGGTGCCGTTCTGATGGCCTTGCAACGCAAAAAAAAATTCCATCCGATCGCTGTTGATATCTCGGCCAAAGCAATTTCTTTTCTGAAGTCTAATGGTATTGATGCAATCCACATCGACCCAACATCGACCGATTACATTGACCATCTGCCGCAAGCTGATTACATTCTCTTGCTCGAGGTATTAGAGCACATGCAGAATCCTGAAAAATTTTTGCTGGCAATGAGAGATAAATGCAAGGAATCGATTTTTTTCAGCTTTCCGAATACAGGTTATTTCACCTACCGACTTCGAATGTTGTTTGGCCGTTTTCCTATCCAATGGCGAACCCATCCAGGTGAACATCTGCGGTATTGGACCTTGGCCGACTTGAAGTGGTGGTTGGCTGAACTCAACATTGCTCAACATTGCCAGATCAAATGCTATTTGGGTCCGAATATTCTGCGGGCGTTATGGCCGTCTCTTTTCGCGGCTGCCTTCATTGTTGAGTTTAAAATGGTGCAGGAAGACACATCAGGACGTAGACAGGATGAAACCGGGTAGGCGGCCAGAAATATGGTATGTGTCACGCACACGCATCGATGCAGAGAGCGCTCAAGCAATGCAAGTCAACGATATGCTTGCCGCCTTGCATCATCATCCTGGACTTACCTTAAAAGCGACTGTGGCAGTTCGCAAAGACTTACCGGTAAATATAACTGACTTTGCTGTTTCCTCAATTCGCTCGTCCCTTCTGGGCAAAACATTTTATATTTACTTTGCGTTTCGGTTTGTCTGTCAAATTTTGGCAAGCACGTCTCCGCAAGCAATTGTTTATTCCCGAGACATTTTGAATGTGTTTTTTGCCTTGTTGTTCGGCTTAAGAGCTGTTTATGAAATGCATCAGCCGCTCCGGTCGAAAGCAAGCCGCGTTCTTTTTAGGCTTTCTATCAAAATCTGGCCGCATAAGTTCAAGGTTGTTGTGATCAGCGGCCCCCTTTCTGCATATTTAGAAAATGAATTCATGTGCCCTGGGGAGAAAATTCTTGTTGCCCATGATGGCGTTGATATAAACTGGTACGAATGTGCGAAGGCGAAATCCTCTGTTTCGTATTTGAGAGAACAAGAACAAATCCCCAAAGACATCAAAATCATAATGCACACTGGCTCTATCTATAAGGGCGGTATCGGCGCTGTTTTGGATGTGTTATCCCGTTATCCGCAATTCTGGTTTGTTCATATTGGGGGGACTAAAGAGGACTGCAGTATTCTTCAGCAGAAAGCCCAATTATCCGGCCTGAGTAATATCAGCGTGTTTCCCCAAAAGGCAAAAGATACCATCCCAGCCTATCACGCTCAGTCTGATTTTCTGATTTATATTATTGGCCAACAATCTGGATTAAGCCGCTACACATCCCCTTTAAAGCTGTTTGAATACATGGTCTCTGGTCAACCCGTGATTTATGCTTCAACATCATCTGTGGATGAGGTTATAACCCCGGATTTTGGGTATGACTTTATCCCTGATGATATAGGCAGTTTGAATGCTGTATTTGAAAAGGTGCTCTCTACACCGACTGAAGGGCGCAAAAAAGCGGCCGCTTCTTACGACCATGTGTCTCAGCAATATACGTGGCATCATAGGGTTTCACGCATCTGTGATATGATAAAGAACTGGGAGACGTGAAGATGCCCGCTCGAACAAAATCTGGTTGTGATGAACTACCTGTGTTGTGCGTCATTGTTAATTCTATCATTGATCGACCCGGTAATATTGGTCTGCGTACAGGTCGGATTCTCGCTTATCTCTCACAACAGGGCAAAACAGGATTTTGTATTTGCCGTGGCACACACACAAATTTTTTTGGTTTTGGTATATATTCCATGGGTTGGGCTGGACATATCAGCAGACTATTAAATGGCCTTAGGATATATCTGTTTAAAAGGTTTGATAACAGGTTTTATGATATTCACCTGTTTGATTTGTTTTCCTTAGGCACCTTGATATGGCTTAGTTTGAGAGGGCATAAGATCGGAAAAGTCTTTTTATGGGAATATACCCCTCTAACACTTCGCTACCTTAAAAAGCGCAATATACCTGTTATACTCGATGTGCCGATCCTGCCTTTGACCTATGTGCAAAAATTGAAAGCAAAACATGATTTGCCCTATATGCAAGTATCTGAACGGGTGCTTGGATTGGAACAAAATGCTTACCAGATGAGTGACAAGATCATCGTGCCGTCAACTCTTGTCAGAGAAGAAATTTCAGAAACTGTTGGCAAAGATAAGCGTATACATTGTGTGCCGTTTGGCGTGACCCTGCCATCCAATGAACAGGGCAAGCGGTTGCAGCGCCTGCACCATAACAGAACCGAAGGTATTAAATTCTGCATGGTGGGAGCAATAAACCCCAGAAAAGGGGCCGACATATTGATTGATGTTTGGCGGGATGACAGGTTTTCTCAAGATGAATTGCATCTTTGTGGTCGTGTCTTCCCTCAGCTTCAAAACCAGATCAACCAAATATCCAAAATGAACATCATCTGTCCGGGTTTTGTTGATGTGTTCAATTATTTAAAAGAGTGTGATGTCTTTATCCTGCCCTCATGGTCTGAAGGTTCAGCCAAGGCTGTTTATGAGGCGATGGCAATTGGTTTGCCTGTCATTGTTACGGCTGCAACGGGAAGTATTATTGAAGATAATGTTCATGGATTTATCATTGAGGCTGGAAACCATCAGCAATTGGAAGCTAAGATGATGTATTTAAAAGAAAATCCAGAGGTTAGACGGCTTATGGGAGAAGCAGCGTTTGAGTTAGTGAGGCATTACACGTGGAATGAATATTCCCAGCGGGTGTTTGGTATTTTTACACAATCGTCTCTTGAGTCGTCATGAAGAGTAAAATACCTAATCGCAATTCTTGCATTGACATTGTTAGCCGTAATTTGAATTAACCTGCATGTCTTTTTGGAAACACAAGAAAAGTAAGATGATAAATGTTCCACTAAGCTCATGAGTATAACGCTTTATTCAACAGTAATTGCAAAAGCCAATTATAATAATCTGGCCGGTGAAATTACTGAGTTCGGGTGCCCCAATGTCGCGTTATGATTGATGCGTGCCAAGTTTATCCTCTAGTTTAGCAGAATTCACATCTAGAGCACGCAAAAATAAATGTGATTTAGGCTTTCTATCGAATTTTAATACTTCTCAAGTCTAGGAAAGCATCATTCTCGCTGGTTCGATTTTTCTTAATTCATCGTAATCAATAACTGGTTTATCTAAAATAAATAGTCTGAGAAGCCTTTGCTTTCTCTTAGTTCTTGGAATTTATGTGCTGCATCCATAATTCGAGCTACTTGCTTGCTGTTTGGCAAAAAATTGTGCTTTTTACTATCGCGTAATGAGTGAACCTTTAGCTTCAGCATATTTTGTTTAATTTGGTTGCCATCAAGCCCACAGATTTTGGAGAATTTTTCAATATCCTCAAAATAATTTTCATAAATAATAAACTTATCAGCCCAGATCTTGTTACCAATAGAAAATTTATACCAATTTTTTTGAAAAAATAGGTCCACCCTCTTATCCAGATATTCATCAAAATTTCTAAATTTAATATTTTCTGGTCTAAGTAATTGATCATAATAATCACTTACAGCTTGAGCGACAGGTTCCCGGATAACGGCTACTTTTAACGCAGAGTTGGTTGCGACAGGCCCAAGCGCACGAAGTGTCTCCGACATTGTCATATGCTGATGAAATAAAAAATTGCGCTTGAATTTTGCCGTTTTCTGATCGGGCAATTCTTTATATCTGTTGAACGCTTGGTTTTTAATTTTTTCTTTCTGAAAATGAATCCACTGTCTTACAGCCATCCATGTCTCATAGGGTAGGCTAGATTTATAATTTTGTGGTTGACGACTATTAACAATTTGGCGGCTATCTTCCTCTGTATCACTTTCAAAATGTCTAATTGCACCAAATAATTTAAGCTCAGAAACCGGCGTAATAATATCCTCCGGCCCTAATTGTGCAGAAATCGCAATTTCAAAAGACGTGCTTCCTGTCTTCTTTGTTTTCTGAAATATGAAATTATGTTGTTTGCTATACAGCATGTTTTCCCTCAACAGTTTCTGTTATTGCATATCATTTTTAAGTTAAGTATTAGTTTAGATGCTAATCTTAAATTTTTGGCCTAAAATCGCTAAGGATAAGTAAAAGTGTGCTTGCTTTCCTGGCCATTCATTTGAGCATTCTATTTTTTCTCTAATTTTTTTCCATTTGACTAATTCAGAATTTTGGTTTGGAAGAATGTCTAGGAACATGCATTTCATCTCCGTGTTATACCATTCTTCCAATGGTCCTCTCCAGCCAACTTTTCCCATTCGTTTTGTTATGAAGTCTGGCAGAACATTAGAGTAAACCTCACGAAGCTCTCTTTTCTTTAATTTTCCATTAATATTTCTCTCTTCTCTAATTTTTTCGTCGAGAGAGTGTACGATACTTGGTAAAGCGAATGGCAGCCGTACTTCTATTGATTGATTCATATAAATTTTATCTACTCGTGTGAAGTTTTCACCGGCGAGCCAAAAAAATCTATCGGCAATCATAGTTGAATGACAATTATGAGTGTTATGGCTAAACTTTTCTTTCAAGAAATCAAATTCTTGTTTCAGTTTGTCCGAGATTTCCTTCTCTGTTATTCTGGTTTCTAGAAACGAGTCTCTCCAAAATTTAAAAAAGAGCCACCGTTCTATTGGGTCATCAAATTTCACTTGGCGTCCACGCTTGAATTTGTAAAGTTTAGTCAAAAAAGGTGATGATATAATTTTGCTCAATCTGTCAATTCGATAGCTTCTTTCGTAGTGAGGATAGCCCCAAAAAATTTCATCGCCACCATCACCTGAAAATAGAACTTTTTCCTTCGGTTCTTTCGATCCTTGGAACTTCGCCAATAAGTTATAAACAGGGACAGATACATTGTAATTTGGTTCATCCAAAACGCCATACGATTCAACTAAGGACTCAATATAGCTTTCTCTAGAAACTTCGAATTCTAAATGATTTGTTCCATAATATTTTGATAATTGTTTAGCTAATACAGCTTCTGAATTTGCCTCAACAGAACAGTCTTTATAGATAGTGGTATAGGTTCTGATATCACTGTGAGCTTTAGAAAGTTCATGGAGTATTACTGACGAGTCCATGCCGCCACTAAGGTTCAGAGATACTTTGCAATTCGTTTCAAATACACTGGCCATAGAATTCTGAAAGTTAAAATCTTCACTTGTTTTTTCTGAATAATCCGATGTGCCAATGAATCTGGTGTCGTAAGACTTATCAGTGATCCTGTAATCTAATATTTGGCCTGGTAATAGCCGGTATGCATCTCGTATGATTGTCTCACTGCCTGGCCAGTAGCCTAAATGAGCGCCAAATCTGATTGAAGATTCATTCGCGACATTTGGAGCAAATCTGGTTAAAGATAACAGAGCTTCTAGCTCAGACGCAAAAAACAAATCGCCACGATGGAAGCGATAATATAAGTTTTTTTGCCCAGATTGGTCGCGATAAAGGTGGAGGGTTCGTTCTTCCTTATCAAACAAAACGATGGCGAACATACCATCAATAAACCTTACAAATTCTTTTCCATATTTACGGATCAAATGTGAAAGAATTAAAGTATCTGATTTTTCCCTAAGATGCTGCATATTGAGCAATTTAAGAATTGAGACAGTATTGTAAATTTGCCCGTTAAAAACAAATACCCATCTGCCACAAGCCGTGTGAGAGGGTTGCGTAATGTCACTGGCTTGTCCTCTTGTTGATAAAAGGGTGTGGCAAAGTGTAACTCCTGAGTCTTGAAAAAAGTTTCTCCCGTCAGGCCCCCTATGTGAAATGGATATTAAAACATCGCTTACATTCTCAATGTTTTGTGTAGATGCTCCGGCTATTCCGCACACGTTGAATGCTCCGTTTTGCTACCCCTTCAGATATTATTACACCGGTGTCAGAGCTAAGAGGTACGCTCAAACGCAATGCCGAATGAATAAAGAATAGAGCAAAGGTTTTCAAACTTTTTTATTCTTTTTAGAAAGCAAGAGTATACAATGAAACCATTCCAAAGAGGAAACAGAGTGTTGTTGCTATATTAATGTTTTCGCTGGACCTTAAGGGTGCTTGAATAAATAAATAAAAAATTGCAGCAGCGATAATTCCAGCTGTTTCAGCCATAACAAAATGAAGCAAGTTGTCATGAAACAAGTATAAAAATACGAAAAAAACGGTTCTTCTCACAATGGAAATGCGGAATAAGCCTTTGGCGGTGCCTTGCTGAAGCTGGCGTTGTCCACCTGCTTGAACAATACCCATGAGACACAGGTTTATCGCGAAAAATAAGAGAACGAATGAAAGGTCTTGAGAAATCTCCAATGCCCAAAATTTGAGCCAATATGGGCTCAAAAGAAGTAACGCCAAGCTTGAAATTCCGAAGAACAAAGATAAGTTGACCGCGATGGCTGACTTCAGCAAAGCGTTTTTATTTATTTTCGAATAATACGGTGAAATCGTGTAGAGAAAACTCCCTATAAATTTGTTCGCCAAATTAAATACACGATCCAATATCGTAAACAAAGCAAGCATCTCAAATAATTGCAAATAGCCTAACAAAAATGTTGCGGCTCGTTTACCTGCAATGGAGAAGAGTGACACGCCTAAGAAAGGTATGAAAAATTCAGAAACTTCTGGGCGTTGAAAAAAACTGTATGTTAACCGTTTGAAATGATCACGTTCAATCTTTCTGGTCAACCAGCTCATCCAATACAAGAGCAAGAGGGACTCGATTGCAAATAGGATTATAGCGATATTTAAAAAGTTATTATTTCCTTCACCTTGGATGATAAAAAATAAACAAATTGAAAACAGCTCAACAATTCTCTTTATAAACATTATCGTCTGGTGCTGCAGAACGTTTTGTAAAGCGAGGCACAATGAAGAAATTGAAAAATTTAAAAATTCAATAAAACATTTGGAAAAGAGTATGCCCAATATCAGTATCCAATTTATTGAGGCTTGGTTGTCTATGACAGCTGGCGATATAATGTCAGGAAAATTATATAAAATTAACAAACCGATCGTGGTGGTGCAAAGCCAAAGCATGGCTGAAACTTGAAAAACATAAATAAAGTATTCAATCTGGGTGTCTTTAGGTTGTTCTGGAAGAAATCTCAAAAGACCTGTAAAGATTGGCTGAAAAAAAATGTTTGGGACACTTAATAACAAAAGCAAAAACGTCCATACCCCAAAATCAGATTTTCCAAAAATACGGAGTAAGAGCATTGAAATTAAAAGTGATGAGATTCCTCCTACCGCTTGCCTTGAAATGATCGGGGCAATTATAGTGAAGAAGCGTTTTTTCCATGTCTCATCTGTTAGAGAGTTCAAATTTTTTTTTATTGTTTCAATCAAAGGTCTAGTCCGTGAAAATGGGAAAATAGAGCCGAACTGCAGTTTGTTTAAACCAAAGACGCATTTTCAGTGTGTATCAAAACATGAAATCTGTTGTCCAACATAGAAGCTTTTGCGCAAACAGTCATCTCACTCAATGATGAAATCAATCAAAATGCATGATGAGTTCTAAGTCTACAGCCAAAACCTTGAAAATGAGGCAAGATCATGCCATCACAATTCCGATTTAGTCAGTTTGAAGAATGATAAGAGTTGAGAGAAACATGAAGCGCAAAGGATTTATTTCATATTTGGATCAACTCGAATCCGAGGCTATATACATAATCCGAGAAGTTGTAGCTCAATCCAATAATCCAGTAATGTTATTTTCAATAGGCAAAGATAGCTCAGTGTTGCTTCATCTTGCGAAAAAAGCTTTTTATCCTGCCCCTGTTCCGTTTCCACTTTTGCATGTGGACACAACATGGAAGTTTCAAGATATGTATAAACTCAGGGATAGATTGTTAACAGACCCTAATATCAACCTTCATATTTACAAAAACCCTGATGCAGAACGGCAGATGATTAACCCCTTCAAGCATTCAGAAATCCATACTGATATTTGGAAAACAGAGGGCTTGAAGCAAGCGCTGAATAAATGGGAGTTTGACGTTGCCATAGGAGGAGCGCGCAGAGACGAAGAAAAATCAAGAGCAAAGGAAAGAGTGTTTAGCTTCCGAAATGCACACCATAGATGGGACCCAAAGTCACAGCGGCCAGAACTTTGGTCACTCTATAATGCACGTAAAACTCGGGGTGAGAATATTCGTGTCTTTCCATTATCAAATTGGACTGAATTGGATGTTTGGACATATATCTCGCGAGAGGAAATCGAGGTGGTGCCATTATATTTTTCAGCAGTTCGTCCAACAGTCAAAAGAAATGGACTCATCCTAATGGTTGATGATGACCGGTTTGTTTTTAGGGAGGGTGAAAAACCAATCAAAAGATCAATAAGATTTAGGTCGCTAGGCTGTTATCCATTAACAGCAGCAATAGAGAGTTCAGCAAAAGATGTTGATGAAATAATTCATGAAATGAGAGAAAGTAATACATCAGAGCGTTCTGGCCGGGTTATAGATCGTGATTCATCTAATTCTATGGAATTGAAAAAACAACAAGGCTATTTTTGATGCTAACACCTAGTTCCAAGAAGAGTGAAGCTTGCCCTGAAGGCGTGCTCCAAAGGCGTTCTGAAGCAGAGTATAATTCTGAAATAGTAAGATTTATTACTTGCGGTTCTGTTGATGATGGTAAGTCGACATTGATAGGTAGGTTGCTGTTTGACGGTAATCATATCTTATCTGATCAATTAGAAGAGTTAGCGAAAGAAAGTGAAAAAATAGGAACTCAATCAGGGAATCTTGACTTTTCTCTACTCGTTGATGGTCTCTCAGCAGAGCGTGAACAGGGCATCACAATTGACGTTGCATATCGATTTTTTTCTTGGCGTGGAAGAAGATTCATCGTAGCAGACACCCCCGGTCATGAACAATATACAAGAAACACAGTGACGGCTGCGTCCACTGCTGACGCAGCTGTTTTGATAGTCGATGCTAAAAAAGGTTTATTAACGCAGACAAAACGACATAGCTTTCTATGCAACATCCTAGGTGTGAAGCACATTATTTTGGCAATAAATAAAATGGATTTGGTTGATTTTCGGCATGATGTCTTTGAGACAATTGTCTCCGAATATGACGATTTTGCCAAATCAATTGGCTTAAAAAACTTCTACCCTGTTCCGATTTGCGCATTAACTGGCGAGAATGTAGTTATAACCTCTCAGAAATGCCATTGGTATAATGGTAAAACGCTCATGGAACATCTTGAGGGTGTGACAATCGAAAAAATTGATGACAGAAATGACTCATTTTCTATGCCTGTTCAGTGGGTGAACCGTCCGTCAGCGGATTTTAGGGGTTTCGCTGGTAAAATTTTGAATGGTCAAATCAATGCCGGTGAACAAGTTCGTTTATTGCCGTCCGGACAGAAAACCACAGTGGATCGGATTGTTTCTTATGATGGCGATTTACAAAGAGCTGTTGCTGGCCAATCAGTAACGCTAACATTCAAAACCGACATCGACTGTTCTCGTGGTCAAATCATATGCTCTTCAGGTACCCCGTTGGAAAGCGCGGACAAATTTCAAGTTCATATGGTGTGGATGGGTGATAAGCCTTTAGTTCTAGGAAGGGCATATGTTATGCATGTAGGTACTGACAGCTTGAGTTGTGTGCCCAGCAAACTCAAATATGCTTTGAACGTCAACACCGCTGAGAAATTATATAGCCAAACCCTATCTATGAACCAGGTAGGTGTGTTGGAAATTCATCTAGACAGAGAAATTGGTTTTCTTCCTTATGTTGAAAGCCGGGATCTAGGGGGTTTTATTTTAATTGATAAGACTACGAATGAAACTGTGGCAGCTGGCTTGATTGATTTTGCTCTTCGACGATCAAAGAACATTCATTGGCATGCACAAGACATTGATCAAACTGCTAGGTCGTCGATTAAAGATCAGAAGCCAGCTTTGATTTGGTTTACAGGATTGTCAGGCGCTGGAAAATCAACGATTGCAAACGCTGTTGAAAAACGGTTGTTTGAAAGTGGCCGCCATACCTTTCTATTAGATGGTGATAATGTTCGTCATGGTCTAAATAAAGACCTAGGTTTTACTGAGGTAGAAAGAATAGAAAATATTCGTCGTATTGGCGAAGTATCAAAATTAATGACTGAAGCCGGATTAATCGTCATGGCTGCATTTATTTCTCCGTTTAAAGAAGATCGAAAAGTCGTGCGGTCCATCATTGGAGACGGCAACTTTATTGAAGTTTATGTTTACGCGCCGCTTGAGGTAGCTGAACAGAGAGACACAAAAGGGCTGTACAAAAAGGCTCGCAGGGGTGAATTGAAGAACTTTACAGGTTTAGATAGCAAGTACGAGGCTCCAGAAAATCCCGAAATAATAATCGATACGACAAAACTGACAGTCGATGAAGCGGCAAACCTCATAGTGAAGCTTGTTTTAGAAAAATTTGGAACATTTGGCACTGAAGGATAGATTAGTGTGAAATCTGCCATCATCGTTTTTTCGAAATATTTTGGCTATCGGGTTGGCGGTGCTGAAATCAGTATGTTTGAGATGGCAAAGAAATTTGAACGAGAAGGACATCATATAAGCGTACTCCTTAACACCGCGCCTAAAGGCTATAATGCCAAGCGTTATCAGTTTGATATGCCTAAAAGCTGGTCAGTGCACGAGTATAAACCTGCTTTTCAATTTACACGATTTCCGTTTCTTGAATTTGTTTTTTTATACCCGTTTATGCAACGCTTCATCCGCCAGTTTGAAGGTGATGTCATTTGGTTGAGTTATGGATATTGGGCAGCAATGCTCAGCTGGTCAAGGCAGCAAAAAATCGTTTCCTTCAGAGACGTGACCAGCATTGGCTGCTATGAAAATGTCAATACTGACTGGCGGTGGTTTATCAAATTATTCTTGTGGTTATGTGAATACCCAGCCCTTTTTATTTGGCATCACCATATGAAAAGAACAGTTCAGAAGGCAAAGGTGATCACAAATTCTGAATTTATCAAAAGCAAAGTGATGTCCTCTTTTAACCCTGCCGAAATATCTGTCATTTATCCAGAGATAGATCAGCAATCCTTGCGGGAGCAACATTCTCATGCAATCGAAAATCTGGAGTTCGAAAAAGGGGTGGTCCACGTAGGTGCTTCACAAAGCAAAGGATTAGATATAACACTACATTTAGCGCAGCAGTTTCCTGAGCAGATATTTCATGTTTTTGATCGGAAATATACAGCTTTGTCAAAACACCAAAATGTCTACTTTCATCCATGGTCGAATTCCGGGCGAATCTTTGCGTTGGCTGACGTGGTGATTGTGCCTTCTCGCTGCAATGAGGCTTATGGACGTGTGTCGGCAGAAGCCCGATGTTTGTCAATCCCGGTTTTAGTTTCGGGAAAAGGGGGATTGCCGGAAACGGTAAGTGATAAAGATGATGTTGTCATTCCGCCTGTAGACAAACAGGCTTGGGTTAGGGCTTTGTCAAATAAATTGGATGGGTTGACCAAGAAATGATCAGCTATCTCTTTACATTAGTCTCTCGTGTGCTCAAAGGCTTATGGGGAGGAGTGTCAAATGAAAGACAAGCTGACAAGGTATATATTTTCCTATTGCCGGGATTGGGTATCGGCGATCAACTTATGCTCGCACCTTTGGCAAAACACCTGAAAAGAAATTCTAGCGTAGATCACATTTTGCTTGTGACTGCTGGCCAGGGGTTCATTGAATCGCTGCTGGATGACCCTGAAATTAGAGAGATCTCTTACAAAGATTTTGTTGTTTCGATGTTTAAAACCCGAACAACAGTTAAAGGGGTTTTCCCCAGCTTCTCCTTATTGAACTATGTGGTATCCATTTTTTGCCATGATGTGTCGGGGTATTGCTACGGTTGGCAGACTACCATTGGGCAATTTACCTTTCCCAGCAAACCATTGGATCCTGTCTATGGGCATTATCAAGATAGGCTTACGGCATTTGGGATAAAAGAAGTGACGGAGCCAGTCTCTAGCAGAACAACCTTAAAAAAGGCAGTCTCGCCAACTCGCCGTCCTTTCATTCTGATTGCACCATATGGCCTTAAGGAAGAGAGGTTCTGGCCAAGTTGGCAATGGATTTCTCTGTTGAATTCGCTCTACGAAATATTAGAAATAAAGCCAGAATTCGTATTGCTTGGCTCTTCGGCTCCCGCTGAGCTACAATTCCTTCGTCAAATTGAAAACAACGTAACGGCTGTTCGCAATATGGCAGGTCGCTTTTCTTTTCCAGAATTGGCTATGCTTGCTGAAAAGTCGTCTTATTTCTTGGGTTTAGATAATGGCTTGTCACATTTAAGTTATAATTTTGGGCATGCAGGATGTATTTTCTATACAAACGTCTTGCCTGCATCCAGAAAACCATCTTTTCTCAAAGATGAAGCCTTTATCAGTTTTTATGGTGGTCAATCCTGTGATCTGGCCCCTTGCCAGAACACCACAATGCAGTCGAGATGTATGCAGGTGGCAGACAAAAGATTCATATGTTGTACGGTGCTTAGTGAGCCGCAAATAAATAAACTTGCGACACATATGAATAAGTTTATTAAAAACTGATGGTTTGAAGTAGGTGGGAATGAAGTTAAAGAAATGGACGATCTATGTTATGCGTCTGATGTCAAGCTATGTTGGTGACATTGTTATGCCTGTGGGGGGCTGGCGTTATCGGATCGGAGTCCGCTTAGGTGGTTATCATCTTGCGCGCCAATATCCTCGTTATCTTGCTTCTCATAATGCAAAACGCGGTATCGAGAGTTTTGCCAGGCAATTTGTTTGCGGCACCGCCCTAGATTTAGGTTCGGGAGGAAGCCCTCTTGCTGGATGCCGACCAATAGATAACGGAACAGATGAAAATGCGTATCATATCAACGAGCAGGATAAATCAGTTGACTTCGTGTTTTCCTCACATTGCTTTGAACATTTAAATGCGCCTTGCGACGCACTTAAAGAGATTGGGCGTGTATTATCGGATACAGGCAAAGTTCTGGTTTATCTGCCGCATCCCGCTTGTGAATTATGGAGCCAGAATGTAAACGAACATCACCTCTCCTTCTTTTGGCCGGATGAATGGCGCAACTTATTTGAAAAAAATGGATTTAGTATCCTTGAAATGAGTTACCAGCCAGATGGCATGATGTCATTTTACATTCTTGCCTCAAGGCAGGAAAATTAATGTGCGGGATTGCTGGATTTGTTGATTGTCGCTCTCAGCTTAGTCGAGAGAAATGGTCAGATGTTTTAACTGAAATGGGCGCAGCTATTCATTATCGTGGACCTGATGCTCAGGGCATATGGCATTCTCTAGACGCATCCGTAGGCTTTGCACATCGTCGGCTGAAGATTGTTGATTTGTCGGATAATGCGAACCAGCCAATGACATCGCCTTCTGGGCGCTATTTGATTTGCTATAATGGCGAAATATATAATCATGTTGATTTAAGGGTAACCCTAGATGGCCTTTCCTCAACACGGCAATACAAATGGCAGACAAGTTCTGATACCGAAACGCTTTTGGCAACGATAGATGAATGGGGGCTAACCTCAGCGCTTCACAGATGTGATGGGATGTTTGCTTTTGCCTTATGGGATAAGCTGGAAAAGAAGCTGTTCTTGGTTCGTGACAGGCAAGGCGAAAAGCCGCTGTATTACGGGCTGCATAATGGAATTTTGTTCTTCGGTTCTGACTTGAATGCGTTTTCCCCGCATCCGTTCTTTTCGCCTCAGATCGATGCAAGGGCACGTCATCAACTACTCAGCCAAGGGTTTATTGAAACTCCTCTGTCTATTTACGAAGGTATTCAAAGGCAGCCAGCGGGAACAATTGTTCAGTTTGACGAACAAAAAGCTGAGTTGTCAAAGCCTGAAGCTTATTGGTGTTCGTCTGACCTAATTGAAGAACACCCATCTTTTAACGCCTGGTCATCAGAATATGAAGTGATTGATCACATACAAGGCGTTCTCTCTGGTTCAATCAATAAAATGATGACAGCAGACGTTCCAGTCGGCATCTTTTTATCCTCAGGTCTCGATTCATCTGTGATTGCTGCTTTAGCACAGAATAATCATGCGTCCTCAATTTCAACATTTTCCATTGGGTTTGAGCAGGAAGAGTTTGACGAAAGTGATGCGGCTGCCAGCCTTGCTCATCATCTGGGCACAACGCACCACCAGATAATATTGTCAGAACGACAGATTCTTGATGCTGCGCAGACAATATCTTCAGCTTTCGCGGAGCCCTTTGCAGACGCATCACAAATACCAACACTGCTGCTCGCCCAGTTTTCATCGCAACATGTAACAGTTGCGTTAAGCGGCGATGGGGGTGATGAGTTGTTTGGAGGTTATAATAGGCATGTCTTTGCGCATCGGTATTTGAATAAACTGCTTATTTGCCCGTCAGCCTTCCGTCAGCTGATGGCAGGTCTATTAAATACTCTGTCTGACCATCGGCTCAGCCAGATGTCGAGGATGGTTTCTCGTTTAACCGGAAAGGTCATAGGGCAGTATCAATTTATTGAACATTGCAGACGGCTGAGTGATGTTATGATGGCTTCAGACGCTGTTGATGCCTATGACCATATCATTCGGAAAGTAGGGTCATATGCCAGCAAACAGCCCTTCTCTGTTCAGAATCGAGCTTTCGAAGGACAGCATCTGGATATAGCCAGTTTGTTTATGCTTTTGGATTTTGTGCGCTATTTGCCTGATGATGTGCTTTGTAAGTCTGACCGTGCTTCAATGTACTACTCGCTTGAGGTCAGAGCACCTTTTCTGTCAAAAGATGTAGTTGAGGCAGGTTTCGCCTTGCCCATAGAACATAAAATTTATAAAGGGAAAGGAAAAGCAGTTCTGAGAGCACTACAACGTCAGCTGTATCCACCTCATTTATTAACACAGAAGAAAAAAGGGTTTACCCCGCCCCTTCATCTTTGGCTTAATTCGTCGCTTACACCATGGGTAAATGAGATGCTGTCTGACAGCCAATTAGCCTATACATCCGCATTAGACCCAGAAGAGGTCAAAATGACACGTGCCTCGGCTGCCAGAAACGACCAGAGAGCATATCATATGTTATGGCACATGACGTGTTATCAAGCATGGGCAATGAAGCAGAAGCAACGCGCATGAAAAAAGTTGTTGTTTTCGCGAATACAGCCTGGAACCTGAAAAATTTCCGGGCGGGCCTTATTGGCCAGCTTGTTGCTGAGGGATATAAGGTAGTCTTGGTTGCGGGCAAAAAGGGAGAAACAGACGAACCATTCATTTTGGACATGCCTTGTGCCTATATCAGGCTCAGCACCAGAGGTCGTAATCCATTTACTGAACTATTTAGTTTTTGCCAGTTGGCTATGCTGATGATCAAAGAACGTCCTGATTATTGTCTTACCTTTACGATTAAGCCGAATTTATACACAGGTCTTATTGGCAGAATTATCCCGTTCACGCATATAATGAATATTACTGGCCTTGGTCAGGGCTTTGCCAAGGACGGCCTCTTTAAAAAAATTCTGATTGGTTTGTTCAGGTTAGCCATTAGTAAACGCAGCTTTTTATTTTTCCAAAATCAACAGGATAAGGGTATATTCTTGGGATCAGGCTTGGGTGCAGAGGAATTTTGCGGTTTGCTTCCAGGTTCTGGAGTTAATCTTCAAAAATTTGCCTATCATGAGCGTGTTGTGCCGGTTGGCGAGCCAACAGTATTTTTATTTTGCGGTCGCCTATTACGCTCTAAAGGAGTGGACAGAGTGGTTCGCGCTGTCAAAACCTTATATTCAGAAGGTTTTGATGTCCGCTTGAATATTGTTGGTATTTTTGAAACTGGTTTTGACGCCATAAAAAAAGATGAAATAGAAGACTGGGCAGATGGTCAACTAATTACCTTTGAAGGTGAACAGACGGATGTTCGCCCCTCTATCAGGAGAGCAGATTGTGTGGTTTTGCCGACGGCTTACCCAGAAGGCAGTCCCCGGATACTGATTGAGAGCGCCGCAATTGGCCGCCCTGCAATTGCCTCTCGAACGAAGGGTTGTAAAGATATTATCATCGATGAATTCACAGGCCTGTTGTGCATAGTCCGTGATGATGAAGATTTGCTCCGTCAGATGAGACGTATTGTGGATATGGGACCGGAAAAGCGTCGCACTTTGGGCGTAGCTGGCCGTAAATATATGGAAAGTCATTACGATGAAACCATCATAATTGACTCTTACCTTCATCAAATGAAGGGGCTCTCATCTGAATTGAGGAATATGTAACAGCGAGATCATGAAGATCTTAGGCGGTTTTTTTGGCAATGATATATAAGATAGCTGCAATTTGTATCGATGCATATTTTTGGTTGCGTCATGCCATCTTGATTCTTCGTAATGATGCAACTCTCGGAGACAATTTGTGCATGACGGCTATCGTTTCTGCGGGACAGAAAAGTAAAAACCGTCAGAAGTTATGGGTTGCTAGTCACCGTAAGGAATTTTTTATAAATAATCCTCATATAGACAGATTTATTGATCTACAGGCTACGTCAAAATTAGGCTTTAAAATATTAAGCCGCGTTGCAATGCGGGGCGAGTCAAAACGGGTTCAGGTATTTGATTATAAGAAAAATGAAAAGTACTCAACTTATCTTATGCAAGCGCGGCTGACAGGTGAAAAAAAATCATTGATTGATTACAATACCCAGCACTTTCGCAAACAGAATATCGCTATTCATCAGTCTCCGAAGCTTTACATTAACGAAGCGGAGAGAAAAAAAGTCACATCTCGCTATAATTTAAAGAACGGGTTTGCGATATTACATTCTGCTGGAAAGACTAACTGGACCGTTCATAAAGAATGGGGTGTTCATAACTTCAATGAACTTGTTCAACGCACCCCATATATAAATTGGGTTCAGGTCGGACACCCCTCTGACCCTTTGCTTGAGGGCGTTATTGACGCACGTGAGCTAAGTGTTCGCGAGATGGCCGCTCTTATAAGTGCAAGTGATTTTGTCTTTTGCCAGGAAGGGCTTTTAAATCATATTGCTGCAGCAACAAACAGGACCAGCATAGTTTTGTTTACATTTATGGATAGCTCATTAGCAGAATATGACACAACAATTCCTGTGCATGTTCATAAAGACCTTCACTGTGCACCGTGCTGGAATGCTCGTCGATGCCAGCATCAGAGCGTGTTATGTTCTGAAGATATCACTGTAGAGCTGGTGAAAAGACAAATCGACTGTATAGACAAGCACTAGGTCTCTCTTTGCCAGCTTCAGGAAAGATGAGCGTATTGTTTAATTTTTTGTCAGGCTGGTGAGTGTTGCCTTCAAGAAGCGCTCATTGAATTCAGCTCGGCCAATGCGCTTATTTGTGTCTTTTACCAGGTTGTAGCGGTTCTCAATTGTTTCAGAAATGAGTGTGCTTAGGTCATTTATGTCAGGGCAAGCGACTGTAAGCTGGTCATCTATGAGATGTTGGCCATAAGGGTTATCTGAAGGCAGCTTTATACTCGGGATTCCCACCAACCAGCTTTCCATTAGGCAGGTTGAATGAGCGGCCAAAACCAGATCTATCTTATGTTCTTCACAGTCTGAAAAAAACCGTGTTCCCCGTAGGAGAGTAAAATCAAATCCTTCCGGTGGAGTGATCGAAGCAGCTTTGAATACAGGTTTTGTTTTGTAAAAGACTGAAACTTTCTTTGGGTCGAGGTAACGTAGTAGCTGCCCCATCTGTTCCCATCTTAATGTTCCGCCTTCGACAAATAAAAGGTTGTGTTTTTTTTCAGCTTTTTCTGATTTTTGTTTGGGCTTGGTCACTGGTCTACCCGGCCAACCAATATTGATAAGCGAAGTATTATGCTGCGTGTTAGAGTAATGCGTGGTAAACATCTCTTTGAAGTAATCAGCCCAAATTAAAAAATAGTCAAAAGGAGGATTATTTAGGCCGCAATGATAGCTGTTAAAGCGGCCATGCATATAGGCGGTGATCTTTATATTATTTTGCCGTGCGGCATAGCGAAGCGCACTTGTATAACGCCAATCGTCAAGCATAAGCAAATGGCTTGGCCTAGCTCTTCTCAGGATAAAATCATATAGCTGAATTTGCCGGCGTATTTTCTTTTCTAATTGATGGCCTGCCGCGCTGAAATTATTTGATTTATCTGAGGTAAGCGCCCGTTGGATAACATTCTCTATAGTTTGGTTATCAGCATTGCACACAACACATAGCGGCATCATCAGAACGGGATTTGGCACTGTGAATACAGCTTTAAAATTGATCCATAAAGAGACCGAATGCAGAAAATTAAGACTTTGCTTAGGCCGAATATGATCACAAATATAATCAGCCCTATGGTCAATCCCATGCCGACCTGTAAGACTCAAAATCATGTAATGCGCTATATCGCCCTTTGGGCTTTTGCTGAAGCTAAATTTTATAGCAAGCAGAATAACAATAATCAGGCATGCCAGCCACCGAAAAGTATATGCAATAGAAAATGATATATTATTGGTTTTTTGTTTATCAAACGTTCGAATATGAGCTCGAAAAATGAGAGGCTCTAAAAGCTTCAAGTGACTATGAAACTTTGCATTACTATCTCGCATTAGGTTGACTAAAAATATTTTTGAATTTTTTGCGTGTAGGTTTAAATTCATCCGCTAGAACTCTTTTTTGATAACACTTGGAATTATAAGATTAAAAAATCTCTTGTCTATTTGTTGTGTAACTAAGATGTTTAATGAAGACATTACAAATTTCAGGAATTATCGGTAGTATTGATACTTTATTATGATAGCAAATTGAACATTCGGTTTTGTGGGTAAACTTAGATTGGGACACACATAATGAGAGTTTTCATTGGGTATGATAAGCGAGAGGACATCGCCTATCAGGTATGCAAATACAGCATAAAATCGCGTAACCAGAACGTTGATATCCGTCCGCTTATTCAGCAGGAGTTGCGTGACTCTGGCTGGTACTCGCGCCCGATTGATAAGTTAGCTTCAACCGAATTCACATTTACGCGCTTTTTGGTTCCGGAACTTTGTGACTTTAAGGGTTGGGCTGTGTTTATGGATTGCGATATGCTGTTATTTTCAGATATATCGGAGCTGTTTTCACTGGCAGACGACAACTATGCGCTGATGTGTGTGAAGCATGATTATAACCCTAAAGCCACTCTCAAAATGGACGGACAGAAACAGACGATTTATCCACGCAAGAATTGGTCGAGCGTTATGCTGTTTAATTGTGCGCATCCATCAAACCGCGTTCTGACAAGAGAGTTAGTGAATAAAGAAGACATCAGCGGTGCGTATTTACATCGGTTTAGTTGGTTGAAAGATGAAGAAATCGGTGAATTGCCCTGCACGTGGAACTGGCTTGTTGGTCATTACCAAGAGCCTGAAGACGGTAAACCTGATCTGGTTCATTATACTGAAGGCGGTCCGTGGTTTGAGAATTATCGCTTCTGTGGTTATCATGAAGAGTGGAAAGCCGCATTAAGTGCCATGATGCAAGATACCCAGCCCTAGCTTTTTGTCTTTTGATAACGTTGGAAGATAGACTGGTGAGCATGTTTTAACGCTGAAGAGTTGATAGGCTTATGCTCTCCATACCTCAAGCATTCCTCAAAAACTTATATTGGCAGGCATCTGGGACGTCTTTGGCCCAGCTTGTCAACATCGTAAGCTTGCCTGTTATCACGCGCCTTTTTACACCAGAAGCAATGGGGTTATATGGGCTTGCCATGCAATATCTCTCTTTGCTTACAATTCTGATTTCTTTCAGACTTGAGCATCTGATTTTATGGCCAAAACAGGATAGGGATGCTCAGCATTTCGTTAGGTTTGTGTTGAAATTCGGTATGTTGTCTTGTGTATTTTGGACTTGTATATGCGTAATCGGTACGGCTGTTTTACCGGTAGGTTCAGAATTTCATCTTTGGCTTTGGCTGCTGCCGTTTATTGCTTATCTGCTTGTTTGCGCACAGGCACTTCAGCAAATTGACCAGCGGTCGGGGCAGTTTAAGCGCTCTGGTTTATCCGAACTTGCAAACCGTTGTGCTAATAGTGGATTTGCTATATGGGCAGGTATTCTCTCATTTGGCGGTCTCTCACTTCTTGTTGCTGTTGGTGTTGGGCAAATGGCAAAGGCGCTCTTTTTTGCTCGGCATATCTCACTTGTGACGGGCTCTTTATTTGCCGATATGGGAAACGCGATCGCGGCTGCAAAAAGGCTAAAAATATACAAATTGAACGGGTCTCTTATCTCTTCTCATTTAATGTTGTCTCTGACCGCTTTGCTGCCTCTGTCTTATATTGCTTATGAATGGGGTGAGGAAAAGGTTGGCTATGTATCATTAGTGATGTCCACGCTTGCCCTGCCTGCCGCTCTTTTCGGTAACGCGATGGGGCAAGTGTTCTATCAACAATCAGCTAGAATCTTTTCCCAAAATAAGAGTTTTTCTGGCTTGATGTTGTCGAACTTAAAGCTGCTATTGTTAATCGGTATTCCCTGCTTTTCATTCATTTATGTCTTCGGGCCTGATATATACGGCCTTGTCTTTGGTGCTGTCTGGTCAGAAGCTGGACATGTTGCTAGCTATTACAGTATTGCGGCCGCTTTATCTTTTTTAACCACGCCATTTGACCGATCTGGCCTCATTGTTAATGCGTGGTGGTATGGCCCAGCTTGGCATTGTCTGCGGTTGCTATCAACGATTGTGGTCATTGTCACATCTTGGTCGTTTGAATTTTCGTTTTGGGGTTTTTTGCTCGTTTTGACGGCGCAAATGTCTGTTATGTACATTATTGACGGCGTGGCTAGCTTTATTTTTTCTAATCGGGTCAGGGCATTTCGTTAAAGATATGAAGTTAAGAACTATACGAGCAGTTGAAATAGAATTAGGCGTTCCTGATAATCCGACCCACCTTGCCGGTTTTTATCCGCCACGGTATTGGTCTCATCAAGATGATGCGCTTAAAGCAAGCCTGATGATTGTGACAACAGAGAGTGATCAGGTAATTATATTCGGCTCACTCGATACACTGTTTTTAGATAGTCATTTCCATAATGATCTTCAGTCACGCCTTGGTGATAATTATAGTTTTTATTTGGTTGCGTCTCACACACATAACGCCCCCGCTTTGGCGCGCTCTGTCCCTAAATTGGGTGCGATAAATGAGAGGTGGTATCAACAAGTTCTTGATCGGATAGTTGATGGAATTTCAACTCAAAAGTCACAAAAACTTGTCGAAATAGGGCAGGGGTCGGCCGATACGGAACTTGTTGTGAACAGGCGGCTCTATGCGGTTCAGTTAGATTACAAAGGCCTAAAGCGTGGCAAGATTCGTCTTTCTAGACAGGTGGTGATGGCACCAAACGAGGCGGGTCATACAGACAAAAAACTCAAGACTGTATTGTTCAGATGTGCTTCTGGCCGTATTCGTGTTGTTGTGTGGAGTCTTGCTGCACATCCGGCTTTTGCATCATCTTATCAATCTATATCGGCAGATTTTCCAGGACGTGTCCGTTCCTTTATTAAGCAGAAGTATGGCAAGGATGTAGTTTCTATTTTTCTGCCGGGTTTAGCTGGTTCCTCTATCCCCAAATGTCGGCCTATGTCCATTTTTAATCGCCGGTTATCGCAAATAATGGTCACCCTTGCTCCTTTCAATAAATCGATTGCCCCGTTTGATGAGGCCGCTTACTATTTATGGTCTCAGAAAATTGGCAATAAAATCGTTAGCATAGCAAATTCTTTGGACTGGGTTGAGCTTGACGGCTCAGCGTTCAGACACACTCAAAGACCACCTCAAACTATCTTTAAAGATTATAATTTTGGTGGGATAGACGTGGCGTTTAAAGCCCTCATTTTTGGAGAAACGGTTAGTTTTGTATTGATGAACGGAGAGCCATTGAGTGAGTGGACGAGCGTATTCAACTCGTCGCTGACATCAGAACAACGGTTTATCATAAGTGGTTATAGTACAGGTGATTGTCTGTATATTCCTCCTAAGAGCGAAATTAGGCAAGGGGGATATGAAATTAACAGATTTCAGTCTTTTTTTGGGCTTGATGGAGAATTTGTCAGCGACATCGATAATGTCATGAAGACGGAGATAAACGAGGTTGCACAGTGGCTGGCTCAGAAAGAGTGCAGCCTTTAAATGCAAAAGGATGACTGAATGTGTGGAATTGCCGGTATCATTCAACTGAATGACGACAGATCACATCTTTCTAAAATTGAAGAGATGATGGCACGAGCCGCCCACCGTGGCCCCGACGGTCAGGGCGTATTCATATCAGGAAAAGTCGCGTTTGGGCATCGGCGTCTGTCGATTATTGATCTGACTGATAGTGGTGCCCAGCCTATGTCAGATGAGCTTAATCAATATCATATCACCTATAATGGTGAGATTTATAATTATCTTGAGATCAAGCAGCAACTGGTTAAGTACGGCTACTCTTTTCGCGGAGACTCAGATACTGAGGTCTTGCTGACGGCATATCGGCATTGGGGTGAGGCGTGTGTCTCAAAATTTAACGGGATGTGGTCATTTGCCATACTCGATTGTGTCCGCAATATTGTTTTTAGTTCACGTGACAGAATTGGTGAAAAGCCCTTTTATTTTCATCGCTCGCCTGAGCAATTCCTATTTGCGTCTGAAATTAGACAAATTCTTCCTGAGATGCTTCGTATCACAGGAAACAGAGCTATGCTGGATAGGTTTTTGTTTGGTGTCTCTGGAGAGGATTTCAGCGATACTTTTTTCAAAGGTGTTCATAAGCTTCCCGCTGGGCATAACATGGTATTTGATTTGTTTACTGATCAAATGCGCGTCTATCCTTTTTACAATCTTGAGGAAACGAAGGTATCTGTTCCGCAGACATTTGAAGCACAGGCAGAGGCATTTCAGGAGTTGTTTTCAGATTCTGTCCGCTTGCGTTTGCGTTCTGATGTAACTGTGGGCACCTGTTTGAGCGGGGGGCTTGATAGCTCATCAATAGCTTGTATGGCCTCATCTTATCTGTCAGAAACTGTTGCGCAGCCTTTCAAGGCAATAACGGCAGTTTCGACCGATCGTTCAAGAGATGAATCTGGTTTTGCAAAAGTTGTGGCAGAGGCAAACGGCCTTGAATTGCATCTTATCAAGCCTGAATATGATCAGTTCCGGTCAAAAATTCGCAATGTCGTCAAAGCTCAGGAAGAGCCTTTTGGAACAGCGTCAATTTTCATGCAATATGAGGTAATGAGCTCGGCAAAAGCAAACAGCATTAAGGTTTTGCTTGATGGGCAGGGGGCTGACGAGTTGCTTTTGGGCTACGAGCGTTATTTTGCGCCCTACATGCAGCAGCTTATTCGCCGTCGAAAATTTAAACAGCTTTGGCAGCAGGCAAAAAATATAAATGCAAATAATGCCTTTGTTTCATTTGCGGGTTTAGCCAAATATTATGGTTATTTTAACAGCAGTTCTATTCGCAAATGGAGACTGCGGCAAAAGTTTCATTTTTTACCATTCTCAGATGTCATCTCGCAACAAGTTGAAAGTTATGCGCTGAACAGTCGTGACCTTTCTGATTTGCAGAGGTCAGAGATCACTCATTCAAATCTGCCACCTCTCCTCAGATTTGAAGATAAAAATGCAATGTGGCATTCTGTTGAAACACGTCTGCCCTATCTTGACCATCGTTTGATTGAGTTCTGCTTAAGCTTGCCGGTAGAGTCTAAAATTGCCCATGGTTGGACAAAATATATTTTACGACACTCAATGGAAAAAAAGATGCCAGAGGAGATTGTCTGGCGAACCAATAAATTCGGTTTTGAAGCTCCACAATCTAGCTGGGTGCAAGCCCACACGCCTGAAATGCTTAAAGTTATAAGCTCATCTTTATTAGTGCAGACCCTGCTTGCTTCAGAAACCCATGTGAAACAGGCTGTGTTGATTCCTGAATTGCTGTGGAAGCTTTATATTATCAGCCTCTGGGAAGATGAGTTTAAGGTGACAGACATCGCATGACAAAATCATTAGCCCAACAAACAGACAGGTTAAAAATAGACGTCTGTCATCTTACATCAGCCCATGACCGGCACGATACCAGAATATTTCAAAAAATGTGTCTGTCTCTTCAGTCCAATGGCTATCAGGTCGCACTGGTTGTGGCAGATGGACAACCAAATGATCGCACATCAGGCATAATTATTCTTGGCCTGCCAAAATTTACCTCTCGCCTTTTACGTATGGTTTTTGCACCGCTTATGGTTTTTTTTGCTGCAAAGAGAACCAGAGCCCGTTTTTTTCATTTCCATGACCCAGAGCTCTTATGGGTCGGTCTGTTGCTTAAAGCGACAACACGGGCCAAGGTTATTTATGATGCGCACGAAGACTTACCCGCAACAATTTTTGCAAAGACATATATTCCTGAGCGTCTGCGCAAATTCGTTTCACATTTATCTGGTTTGATTGAGAAGTCGGTCTCAGCTCGGTTAGATGCTATCGTCACAGCAACACCGTACATTCGCACACAGTTTTTACGAAAACAGATCGAGGCAGTGGATATATGTAATTATCCGATCAATCAGCAAATGCCTAGTCCTGCAGGTTTGCTTAAAACTGTGCCAGCACGAATAAGCTATATAGGCAATGTTGGGGTAAACAGAGGAATACTTGAACTCGTGTCTGCACTGCCTTTATGTCGGACTAATGTGCGGCTTGATATTTGTGGCAGATTTTCTGAACCAAAAACCGAAGAGACAGCTCGAAGCCATTCTGGCTGGCGGCAGGTTGATTTTCACGGTTGGGTAGATTCACGGACGATAACCGACATATTACTGAGATCTTCAGCTGGCCTAGTCACCCTGAAACCAACGCCAAACTATCTTTATTCTTTGCCGGTCAAACTGTTTGAATATATGAGGGCTGGACTTCCTGTAATTGCATCTGATTTTGAAGAATGGCGAAAAATTGTTGATGTCCATGAATGTGGTGTACTGGTAAATCCAGACCAGCCGAAGGAAATTGCAAAGGCTATAGACTGGATTGTGGAAAACAAAGAACGAGCCTATAAGATGGGTGTGAATGGGAAAGAGGCTGTGGACAGTCAATTCAATTGGTCACGTGAAGAAAAGAAATTAATTCGCCTTTATGAAAAGTTAGGTAAACATGTTCGGGTGGAAACGTCTGCGCTATATTCAGAATAAACTATGTGATTCCGATATCAGGGAAACGATTGCAAATGTTTCTTTGATTATTCTCTTTCCAACTATCTTCTTTTATCAAACAGCCCTTGGGACGAGGGCGATCGAGCCTCTGTTGGGTAGCGGCTGGGCCTTTTCAGTTATGCTACTCTTTCCTTGTCTTTCTGCTCTCTATCTCTTCAAATTTATCAACGAAAGAGAAAACATATTTTTGCTTGAATATCTGTTTTGTGCCTTTCTTGGGTTCACTACGGTTGTTGCATTTATTAATTTTATTTTGCCATTGCCCGCTCAACATAATTACCAACTTCTTTATTGGAATTTCGCGGGTGTTATCTCTAATGCCACATGTTTTATGGCTTTTCGGCTGGCAAATAGTGAAAAGCGCATTTTCAATCTTTCAATTGGAGTTTGCGCGTTTCTCATCATTATTATTTTCTTGAATCTATTGAATGATGATTTTTATTTTAGTTATATGCGGGATCCTTATGTAATGAGTTATCAGGGATTTGCTCGATGTGCATTTATAGTTTTCTTAATTGTAATCTTCTCATCTATTAATCACTGGCTGGCGATTCTACTTTTCATTGTGTTTGCTTTTGTTTTGCTTGGCATTCAATCCCGAACTGAGTTGATCTTATTTGTGTGTGCAGTGCCTGCTGTGGTATTTTTTAAAAATAATAAGCATGTAAAAGCGAAAATGTTGGTGTCAGCAGCGTGTCTTTTTTGCTGCACAGCGGCGGCCTATTTTTTGTTTCATGATGTGGTTTCCGACGGCCTATCCTATTTTGATCATGTGCGTATATTGAATTTTTTGAGACTTCTTGGAGATGAAAGCGTTCGTCTTCGGTTGGTCCAAACAGAAGATGCCCTTCATTCAATTTCCCAAAACCTATTTTTTGGCGATTATGGCAGTTATCTGTTTCGCACGAATGAGGCGGGGCATTATAGCCATAATTTTCTATCAGTTTGGGTAAATCTGGGGCTAGCTGGATTTCTCCTTTATTGTTGTTTATGTTTCCTGGTCCTGAAGTTTTGTTTTTTTGAAAACACAACAGAGTATCGCAAGCATAGCTCTTTGTTCGCGGGGGCCTTGGGCTTGTCCGCTGTTGTTGCCCATGTTTTTTCATATCCCTATGTTGAAGTTTTGCTAGCCTGTTCAATAGGTACTATTTCTCAACATAAAGAAATGAGCACAAAGTATAACAAAAACAGTTTTGATTAATTTTCAAAAAAGGAAGACAGGATTGCGCGTCACCAAGAATAAGATTGTCGAACAGCTCCGGTCTCTGGGCGTTGAAAAGGGAGATTTGCTTTTTGTAGCGTCTGATTTAATGAAAGTCGGGTATTTCAATAAGAACCAAATACAAACAATGACGGACTGGATAGATATTTTCGCAGAGCTTCTAGGGCCTGCGGGAACAATTATTATTCCATCATATACAGATATTTTTTCCCGATTTGCACGGTCCAGTCAGACACCTTTTACGCCTGCCAGTTACAGTAACTCTGGAAGTTTGGCTAATGCTTATATCCAATTTACAAAAAATCACATCCGCAGCCCTCATCCGGTTTATTCATGCGTCGCTGTAGGTCCTTTGGCTGAAGAATTATGTTCACATACAGTAGAAGCAGAGGCATATGATCCTTATGCGGTTGTGATCGACAATAAAGGGAAAAATTTGATGTTGGGTACAATTGATGAGAAAAATTGTCCCATGCCCTTTCACTATGCTCAGCAAGTTTTGGGACATACAAAATCTCACCCACTTTGTGGACTGTTTAAAGCCTCTTACATTGATGGATCAAATCGCCAAAAAGATTACATTGTTCGAGAGATTGGGGGATGTACCCGCGGAGTTCACAAATTGTGGGGTAGGCATCTTGCAAAAAACGCCGTTCAGTTCGGCAAGGTTGGCCGCAGCCTCAGCGGTCTTGTTGACGCGTCAACGTCATATCATATTATGCTGGATGTGCTGAAAAATGAGCCATCAGAGATAAAATGCAGCAATAAATTATGCATAAGTTGTTATGGGAGGTTTCGGTATAACGGCTATGGTGTAGTAGGATTTTATCCTCAAAAATTTTTGCATTATACGGCTCAATTTTTAGGTGCGAAGAAATAATGTTTTGGTTAGAACGAAACCAACTAGGAAATTTGAGTAAAACACTTGGCTTTGAATAGATTATGAGAATTGCAAGGTTGAAATGCTAAGTAGTAATTTTAACGAAGATTGCCGTTTTATTCGGAAATTGATTGTCGAAACAGCATTTGTCTGTGGGCAGGCCGCACATATAGGCGGCAGCCTTAGTATGGTTGAGTTGTTGAATGTGTTGTTTGGTCAGGTCCTGAAACATAACCCCGAAAAGCCATCCTGGGATGAACGTGATATTTTTATCCTCAGCAAAGGACACGCGGTGCTGGGCTATTTTGCGGTTCTGCATCTCTACGGATATTTTGATAGAAACAAGTTAGAAACATTTCAGACAAATGGAAGCGATTTAATCGCGCACCCAGTGAAAAATATAGAGTTGGGTATTGAAAGTTCTAATGGAAGCCTTGGCCAAGGGCTTTCTTTTGGCCTTGGTATGGCTATTGGATTTAAAAAGCAAGCACAAGACAGACGCGTATTTGTTCTTTTAGGTGACGGCGAGTGTAACGAGGGTTCTGTGTGGGAGACTGCTGCCTCAGCGTCAGAATTGGGCGCGGATAATCTGATCGCTATTCTTGATGAGAACGGATTCAGAAATGATGGCGCAAACACAACATATAGTGATGCGATTAATTTCTCTGACATATGGGCTTCATTTGGCTGGCATGTTCTTAGTGTGGATGGACATGATGAGGCTGAAATTGCGGCTGCTTTTTCGTCCGCTCTGGCAACAACTGGTCGACCATCGATCATTATTGCAAAGACCGTCAAGGGGAGGGGCATTTCCTTTATGGAGAATAATAACGACTGGCACCATAATCGCATAACAAAATCAAGCCTTGCAGATTGTTTGCAGTCTTTAGGATTTAAGCTTGGCGATGATTGAGATTAACAAACGTAATGCCAGGGCAATGGCGCGTATGGGAACTCGACCGACATATGGTCAGGCTGTATCTGCCTGTGGAAAAGCCGATAAGAATGTTATAGCTTTGTCTGCTGACCTTGGCCGTTCCTCTGGACTTGACAGGTTTTCCCAGGAATATCCAGACCAATTCATTAACACAGGGATAGCTGAGCAGAATATGGTTGGTATTGCTGCCGGTCTTGCCCGGACAGGCTTTGATGTATTCGCATCGACCTTTGCGCCGTTTGCCAGTATGAGGGCAAGTGAACAGGTCAGGATGAATATGGGGTATATGAGAGAGCCGGTGAAACTTGTCGCCTTAGGCAGCGGCTTGTCTATGGGATTTCTGGGAAATTCCCATTATGGGCTGGAAGACCTTGCTGTTCTTCGTGCTATTCCAAATATTACGATTGTGTCTCCGGCTGATTGTTCTGAGATTCACAAAGTCATTCAGTCTTGCGTGGGGTATCGTGAGCCCGTTTATATCCGGCTGACAGGCGGGCTGAACGCACCTGTGGTTTATGAAGAGGATTATCAATTTCAAATCGGAAAGGCAGTCTGGCTGCGACAGGGCGGGACTGTTTGTTTACTATCATCTGGCACGACTGTTGGACATTGCCTTGCGGCTGCACGAGAGCTGGAGCAAGAAAAAATAGATGTTTCTGTTCTGAACATGCATACAATAAAACCTCTTGATCATGAAGCCCTGCAGCAAGCAGCAGAGCAACATGATAAGATCTTTATTGTTGAGGAACATTTTAAGGTCGGTGGCCTCGGTGATGCGGTTGTAAGATATTACAATGATCACCTCAATCATAGAGTTTCGGTGCATTGTCATGGCATCAAGGATATGTTTTTGACAACCGGGGATTATTCTTATCTGTTGCAGAAAAACAAACTGGACAGTTCAGGTATTGCATGCTTCGTCAGGGAGCAGCTTAGCTGACGGAGACAAAGCGTGAGCAAAAAATGGTATATCTATGGGGCAGGTGGTCTTGGCATTGAGACCGTAGATTATCTAATGGATAGGCTTGCCTGTGCGGGTGAGGACGATATTGCATGTGAATTTATTGATGATAACTGTACGACAGACAACAGAAACGGAATTCCGATTGTGACACTTTCTGATACTGTGCGCGGTTCAAAGGCAACCATAGCGGTGGGGGAGCCTTCACTGAGATCAGTTCTTTATAAAAGGGCAAAAGATGCTGGACTTGAATTATCGTCTATAATATCCCCTAAGGCGTATGTGTCATCATTATCTGAAATTGGAGAAGGGACGATTATCGCGCCCTTCTGTTCGGTACAGGCTACAGCATCGATTGGCGCAAATGTTTCGGTGAATACCGCGTCAATCATAGGTCACGACGTTAAAATTGAGAGGGATTGTGTGATCTCCTCTATGGTGAACCTTGGAGGTGGCGTTAAGATAGGAAGCGGGAGTTTTTGTGGTATGGGAGCGTTGATTAAAGAGGGTGTTGCTGTTGGTTCATCCACTATAATTGGCATGGGGTCGGTGCTTCATAAGGATGTGCCTGATGATGTTATTGCTCTTGGCGATCCAGCCAGAGTTATGCGCAGAAATGAAAAGAAATCAGTGTTTGGAAAGTGAAGCTGTAGATGTCTAATCGCGATAAATATGATGAAGCCTTTATGGAAGTTTTTGAGATTGAGAAGAGCCAGCTTAACTCATCTCTGGAATATCAAAGTATAACGCCATGGGATTCGGTTGGGCATATGGCGCTAGTCGCCGCGTTGGAAGATGTTTTTGATATCATGCTTGAAATGGATGACATTATCGATTTCGGTTCATATGAAACTGGCCTGAAGACACTGGAAAAATACGGCGTAGAGTTCTAGATGTTCTGGCTCAATTGCGCGGATGGTCGTGATGAGTTGCCCTTTTTGATTGATGGCGACGAAACTCTGTCATACGCACAACTATTCCAGTCATCAGATGATCTATTTAGTTCTTACAAAAGAGGCGTGGTTGCCATTTTATGCGGCCGCAACCGAGAGACGATAACGGCCTATATTGGGGCTTTGCGACACAGGCACATCCCGCTTTTGCTGAATAATGACTTGCCAGATAAGCAGCTTTATAATCTGCTGTCCTTATATAAAGCAGATTATCTGTTTGCGCCGTCTGACAGGTCTTTTCATGCTTATGCTGCTGTTTCAGCTTATCATAGCTACACTTTATCTGAGTATGTTACTGACAAAACTGTTCCCGCCCCCCATTCAGACCTCGCCATGTTAATCCCAACATCTGGGTCAACAGGTGATCCAAAATGCGTGCGGCTGAGCCATCGAAATATTGAAAGCTGTACACAAAGTATTATTACCTATCTCTCGCTTGATAGTCAGCGCCGTGCTGTTTCTTTACTGCCGCTTCATTATTCATATGGTTTATCTGTTTTGAACAGCATTGTCGGCGCACGTGGCTCTTATCTATTGTCCCTGCACTCACCTCTTACACGCTCTTTTTGGGCAGATATTGTAAACTTTGGTGTAACTGATTTTTCTGCTGTACCGTTTATTTTTGAATCTCTGAAAAGAATGCGTTTCTCAGAAGAAATACTGTCTTCATTAAAGGTTGTAACACAAGCAGGGGGGAGGTTAACTCCTTCATTGACGTCGCATTTTCAGTCCTTGTTTAGCCAACATGGTATTCGTTACTTCACCATGTATGGACAAACAGAAGCTTCGCCGCGAATTGCTTATCTCAGGCCGGAAGATGCCGTTCGCAAAGCTGGTTCTGTTGGAAAGGCTCTTGATATTGGGTCTGTCAGCATATCTTCTGAACAGCGCGTTGAGGATGAAGGAGAACTTATTTATTCAGGGCCAAATGTTTGTCTTGGTTACGCAAACAATAGAGACGATTTGGCAAAGGGGGATGACTTTTGCGGCGTTCTTCATACGGGTGATTTAGCCAGAATAGATAATGAAGGCTTTATTTTCATCACGGGGCGGTTGAAGCGCGTAGTAAAGGTGAACGGTGTCTCGGTCAATCTAGATTTTATTCAGTCACGCCTTCAGGACTTAGGATATGCTGTCTATGTTGTTGGTGTTGATGATAGAGTATATTTAGCTGTGGAGGCAGATGAAATTGCTCCTGTATTAAATTCTGCAAAGACCGAATTTGATTTTCATGGAACGGTTTGGCAGGCTAAACAATTTGAGGCTATCCCCAGAACCGCTGCAGGAAAGCCAGATTATGTTTCCCTTCAAGCTGCATTTATGAAGGACCACAGATGATTTTTGACGAACTTAAATATCTCACTAACCATCACATTGAATCGTGTGATCTTTATCAGGACTATCTGAAAACATTATTCCCTGAATTTGAGTCAGCAGAAACTCTTTCTGATTTGCCCTATTTACCCGTTAGGGCCTTCAAGGATTTCACACTGAAGAGTGTTGATGACCAGAATATTTACAAGGTGATGCGCTCGTCTGGAACCACGGGACGCCCATCAATGATTTATCTGGACAAACAGACAGCACAATTACAGATCCGCACATTGATAAACAGCTTTGCAGATACTTTTGGTGCCGGCCGCTTCCCCATGCTGATTATTGACAGTCAGAAAACTGTTTCAGATCGGCGGTTCTTTTCAGCACGTACAGCGGCGATTAACGGGTTTTCCATGTTTTCAAAGGGCCGATGTTTCGCTTTGGATGAAAATATGGTTTTAGACGTTGCCGCGGTAAAAGAATTTTTGGCTGAGCATGCAGGCAAACAGATTTTCATCTTTGGATTTACCTTTTTGGTATGGAAACAATTTGTTGAGGCCCTGAAATGTATAAACACCAAAATCGACCTGACAAATTCATTTTTGCTTCACGGTGGTGGCTGGAAAAAATTAGAAGCAGAGAAAGTGTCAAGTAAGACGTTTAAACAAACATTAGAGCAACTGACAGGTTGCAGGCATGTACATAACTATTACGGGATGATTGAGCAAACTGGCTCTATCTTTATTGAGTGCGAAAAAGGGCATATGCATGCGTCCGCCGTATCAGAAGTCCTGATAAGAGATCCTGAAACACTTGAGCCGGCCGGAGAGGGTGAAACCGGATTAATTCAGCTTTTTTCAACCATACAAATGAGCTACCCAGGACAGTCACTATTGACTGAAGATATCGGCCGCCGCTTCGACAACAAAATATGTGGGTGTGGACATCCTGGCGCAATTATTGAAGTAGATGGACGTCTAGAACATGCAGACCTTCGTGGGTGCAGTGATGCCTATCCTTGAACTTGATCGTGAAGGCCAGTTTCCTCCTCTAAAGGGACAAGATGACAGACAGTCATTTTTGTGTATGGATGAACAGGTAATAAGCTTTTGTCAGACCTTATCTGCTCTGCTTTTGAATGATAGAAAAGCACGGTCTTTTGCTGATATCGTGACCTTTGCCTATTTCTGTCGAAAGGCGAATATTCAGGCGATAAGCGCTACATTACACAATCGTGACCGGCGTCAGGGGTGGGGCCGCTTAATTCATATTGCGCCCTCAAATATTCCTGTCAATTTTGCCTTTTCCTTAATGATGGGACTTCTCTCCGGCAACAGAAATTATGTGCGTCTTCCCTCTAAAGCCTATTCACAGATAGAGATTATTGTTGCAGCAATTGAGGCAGTTTTGCAGCAGAGTCAATTTGCAAGCATGACTAGTCGAATCTTATTTTTTAGATGTAAGAGAGACAGTTCTATATTGAAGTTAGAGGTTGGGCGTTGTGATGGTGTTGTTGTTTGGGGTGGTGACCAGACAGTTGCCGCTTTCAGAGCGCTGAACAAACAGCCGCGATGTGTTGAATTATATTTTCCCAATCGTGTCTCCTGTTCAATTATGAATGCTGAACAGGTGATGGCTTGTGACAGCATAGCTTTGCGTCGTATATTTCAGAATTTTTACAACGATACTTATCTTGTTGACCAAAATGCATGTTCATCACCGAATATAATTTACTGGGTAGGCAATAAAGCAGGCATTCTGTCTGCACAGGAAAAGTTTTGGGAGGGATTTCAGGCCTTTCTTTCCGAAAAAATGTCACCTGCTGCGGGAATATTAATCGAAAAGCAGCTCGATCTGCTCAGAAATATCCACGATTGCAAAACAGAATTAGCAATACGCCATCATGGTCCATATATATGGTTGTTCCAGAACCGATCCCTTTCTGACAAACGTCTTCGGTACGGCTCCTTTCTTCAGGTAGAGTTGTGCAATCTGGAGGATATTGTAGAGCATATTAGAACCAACGAACAGACCGTCACATATTTTGGTCTGAATAAAGAAAAACTGGCGGCATGTTTGCTTGCAAAAGGCCGTATTGTTGACAGGATTGTGCCAATTGGACAGGCATTGGCCATAGGGGTTCATTGGGACGGAAAGTCTATATTGGCAAACTTGTCACATGAAATGGATGTCTTATGACAGAGACGAGTGTTTTAAAGCGATTCATGGACCTTGTTATTGCCATCACAGCTTTAATCTGTTTGGCTCCTTTTCTTGTCTGCACTGCTCTTATGATTCTGATAACGATGGGCAGACCTATTTTTTTCACCCATCAGCGAAGTGGGCGAAATAAGGTCCCATTTTTCCTTTTTAAATTCAGAACCATGCACCAACCGAGACAGACTCAAGAGACAGATGCGGAGCGCATAACACCGTTCGGATTGTTTTTGCGAAAATATAGTATTGATGAACTGCCCCAATTGTTGAACGTCATTTTTGGACAAATGAGCCTTGTTGGGCCTCGCCCTCTCTTACGTGAATATGACGATTTGTTTACGGAGGTTCAAAATCAACGATTTTTGGTTAAGCCAGGCATCACAGGTCTTGCGCAAGTATCAGGTCGCAATGACATTTCGTGGGAAGACAAGCTGAATTGGGATGTAACTTATGTTAAGACGCGAACCATTTGGTTGGATTTCATTATTCTGGTAAAAACAATATTTGTGGTTTTTTCAGCCGTAGGATTTAAGCCTTCAGGAGAATCGTCAAAATTTGGCGCAGAAGAGTGAGGAAAAAATGGGATTTTCTTTAAATGCAGAAGAGCTTCAAAAATATCAGCCAAACCGATATCCTTTTTTAATGATAGATAGGATTTCAGATGTAGAGCCTGGAGAGTATGCAAAGGGATACAAACATCTGACGAATAATGAATGGTATTTTCCGGTCCATTTTCCAAATGGGGCGAACATGCCAGGGGCGCTGCAGCTGGAGGCAATGGCCCAGATGCTGACTGTTGCTATAACCACTCAAGACGGTCTCTCAGGCTCTGTTACTCATGCTCTTGAGCATACAGTCCGGTTTAAAAAGGAAGTGGTTCCTGGCGATACGTTGTTCATTGAAGCTTATGTTGACAGTTGGCGCCGCGGTATCTGTAAGGGGCATGCCACAGGATATACAGATGGAACTGTCGCCTGTGAAGCAAAAATGTTGATAACAATTCCAGAAATATTGAACCAGTATATTCCGAAGAGACCTTGATGGAATTTGACGCGATTGTGGTTGGTGGAGGGGCTGCCGGGGCTGCAATAACATGGCATTTGTCACAAAGCGGGCACAAGGTTTTGTGTTTGGAAAGAGGGCCTTGGATGAACCCTCAAAATTATCCATCAACGAAGCATGATTGGGAACTCTTGAAGGACCGCCAATTTTCTGCTGTGCCCGCTCAAAGACAAAGCATATATGACTATCCTATAAATGATAGCGGATCACCCATCGCTATCTGTAATTTTAACGCTGTTGGTGGGTCAACGATTTTGTATTCTGGCCACTATCCTCGGTTTAGACCACCGGATTTTTCACTACGAACATCAGAAGGTGTCGGGGAAGACTGGCCGATCGGCTATGAGCAGCTACGCCCTTTTTTTGAACTCAATGAACAAGAGACAGGGGTCTCAGGTCTTGTTGGTGACCCAGCTTATCCAGATATTAAAACACTGTTGCCACCTGTTCCGCTTGGTGAGTGTGGGCGAATTTTGGCAGAGGCATTCAATCACTTAAACTGGCATTGGTGGCCAAGCTATGCTGCAATATCAACACGTGATCGGGCAGGTCGTAACGCGTGCATTAATCTTGGTCCTTGCAATACTGGTTGTCCACAACAGGCGAAATCGAGTGCAGACATCACCTATATGAAACGTGCAAAGTTGCTCGGCGCGGAGATTGTATCTGAAGTGGCTGTAGATCGTATTCTTGTGAAGAATGGCAAGGCGTATGGGGTTCATTATCGAGATGCAAATGGGGCTGAAATGATGGCCTATGCAAAGATAATTATCCTCGCGGCAAGTGCGATTGGCACACCTCGTATTTTGCTCAATTCTAAGTCTGAGGATTATCCTCATGGTTTGGGGAACCACAATGATCAGGTTGGCCGAAATTTAATGCTTCATCCACTAGGTCTAGTTGAGGGTATTTTTGACAAGGACCTAGACACGGATGTTGGTCCGCAGGGCTGCCTGATATATAGCCTAGAACATTACAGGGACAAGAAGGCTAGTCATAAGCTCGGTTACATGATGCATGTTCTGCGGGGTAGCGGCCCACTCGAAGCTGCCCGCTATGCATGGTTGCGCAGACGACTGAAGTTTGGGCCATCTCTGTATAGTGACTTTCATTCATTTTATCGGCGACAGATGGCTATCTCCATTATTTGTGAAGATCTGCCTGAGCCAGAAAACCGTGTCACACTTGATGAAACCGCAACAGATATTCATGGTGGGGCAGGTGTGAAAATTACCTATAAAATGGGTGAGAATACAAAAGCAATAATGGCGAGTGGGATGAAAAATGCGCGCATATTGCTTAAAACAGCAGGGGCATCCAAAACATTCGCTTATGGTCCTGTTCGTAATACAGGCTGGCATACAATGGGAACATGCCGAATGGGTGAAAATCCCAATAGGTCAGTTACAAACGCATCAGGGGAATGCCATTCTGTCTCAAACCTTTATATTGCCGATTCCAGCCTGTTTGCTTCGGGATCTTGCGTAAATCCTGCCAATACCGTTCAGGCTTTGGCCTTGTTTATAGGGTCTAGGATAGCGGAAAGGCTACGAGGTGGCGCGGGATGAATGTAAACACTCTTTTGAACAAGATGTTTCCTGGCGAGCCTTTTTCAGGCCTTCCTTCCTTCTCAGAGCTCGTTCTGAATTCTGAGCAAGAATTCAGCCTCTCTTCGGTTAACGTGCCTTTGCCTGCGTTAGGCAGAAGAAGCGAAGATGAAGCAGATGTAAATGATATTCTAAAAGAGCTAAAATCTGTTGATTTTGAACAGGTTCAGCAGTTTATTAGCCAAGCCTTAGACTTTTATTTTACACACCCCAAGGTGCTTGCAGTACTTCAGAAAGGTCATACACCTCTTTATCCCCATGTCCGCAACTTAGGTGATATAGATTATGATCTTCTTGCCCCTGTTTTAGAGAAAAATCTGGGAGGTTTTGATGGATGAGATGCCCAAGACAGTCGTTGTAACTGGTGCGAGTGGCGATATTGGCTTTGCCGTTGTAAATCAACTAATTGGACAAGGGTATCTTGTGGCGGCTTGTGCCCATAAAAATCTGGACAGGTTATCTGTCCTTGGTAAAGACAAGAAAAATATCACTATATACCACCTCAATTTGGAAGATGATCAGGGCATCAAAGACTGCGCTAGGCAGATTTGTGGTGATGCTAAGGCAATAGTTGGTCTAGTCAATTGTGCTGGCATAGCTGAGGGCGGATTGTTTGGGATGACAAAGATTGAGGATATGCGGCGCCTGTTTCAAATTAATCTTTTTGGCATTCTTTTATTTACGCAAGTTATTGTGAAAAAAATGATGCGACGAAAGTGCGGGTCAATAGTGAATGTTGGTTCTACAGCTGGAATTTTCTCTGACCCCGGCACATTGGCATATGGCTCATCAAAGGCGGCATTAATTCATGCTAGTCGGGCACTGGCCGTTGAATTAGGCCCTATGGGTATCAGGGTAAATGCTGTTGCTCCTGCTGTTGTGAACAGTAAAATGGCTGATATGATGGATACGTCGTCTAGAACGAAACTAGATGAGAGAGGGTCATTGTCAGGTGTAACTGAGCCACAAGATATTGCTGATATCGTAATGTTTTTATTGTCTGATAAAGCTGCTTCAATTTCAGCACAAACCATAAGAATTGACAGGGGTATGCCTTTTTAGGTGCCATTTATATCCAGAGGAAAATAACCGTGTTACAAGAACCGCTTCCCGGCTGGCCGGTATATTCTGATGAAGAAATTGATGCTGTTCGTCAGGTTCTTTCTTCAGGAAAGGTAAATTATTGGACAGGCTCAATTACGAAAGTCTTTGAAAAAGAATTCTCTAATTGGTGCCAGGCAAATTACGCAATCGCGGTTTCAAATGGCACAGTTGCTTTGCAGCTTTGCATTATGGGTTTGGGCATTGGCAGTCATTTTGGGGGGCATGAAACTGATGAGATTATCGTCACCCCCCGCAGTTTTGTTGCGTCAGCCTCTGCTATTGTTATTTCTGGGGCAAAGCCTGTATTTGTAGATATATGTCCTGACAGCCAGAATATTGACCCCCAGAACCTGAAAGCAGCAATTACAGAAAATACAAAAGCGGTTTTATGTGTGCATCATGCTGGCTGGCCCTGCGATATCGACGCCTTTCGAGAGGTGATAGGAAGTCGTGATATTAAAATTATAGAAGATTGTGCGCAAGCGCATGGTGCGTTGTATAAAGGTCAATCTGTTGGTGCGCTTGGGGATGTGGCGGCCTGGTCTTTTTGTCAAGATAAGATCATGTCTACAGGCGGCGAGGGGGGTATGGTGACCTGTAATGACAAAGCCTTATGGCAGCGGATGTGGAGTTTCAAAGATCATGGCAAAGATTACGAACAGACCACTCGTGACCATCAGTCGGCACAGTTCAGGTGGCTACATACGCAATTTGGCTCGAACTTTCGGTTAACAGAAATGCAGTCTGCCATTGGTCTGCGGCAATTAGAAAAACTGTCTGACTGGGTGAGTAGCCGCAATAGGAATGCACAAATACTGATCGATGCCTTCTTGCCTTTTTCTGGCAAGAATGGCCCAATTCGGATTCCGCGGCCAAAATGTTCTGGATGTGATCAACACTGTCACAAAGGCGGATGCAGGAACGCATTTTATCGATTTTACATTTTTATTCAGGAAAAAAATCTAGCTTCTGGTTGGTCCAGAAATAAACTTGTCGAAGAACTTAAAAAGCGCTCTGTGCCGTGTATGCAGGGGTCTTGCCCTGAAATTTACCGTGAAGCCTCGTTTGAAGGGGCCGGTCTACAGCCAGATAAGCCATTGGTTTCGGCTTCCGTTCTAGGGACACAAAGCATAGCTTTTCTCGTGCATCCAACTTTGGATAGGGGGCATATGTCGGCGATAGCTGACGAGGCCGTCAGTCTGTTTAAGAAAGCCACACCCAATTTCTGAACATGGTTATGCGGTTGCACATATTCATATCGAAGATTGGTTTTGAATTTAGGGCATATTCTTTTGATGGTTAAATTCAATTGGTAACCTGTTTAATATACGCTTCAAGGTTTCTCGATCCCTATTCTGGCAGGCAGCCTCCAATGCTTCAATTTCAGCGGGAAAAGCCCTAACAGAGCTAAACTCTTCACTGGCCATGAAAATGCGCGGATGGACAGTTTTGAGTAGGTCATTGTTTTGTGACAACTCTTCATGAAGTTTCTCACCTGGTCTAAGCCCTATGATTTTGATCGGTACCGCATTATCATCGGCGTTTTCTTCGCCTACAATATATGAACCCCGTCCGTCCAAGCTAGCCATACGCCTGGCGACATCAAGAATTCTGACAGGTTCACCCATATCCAAAATAAATATGTTTCCATCTTTTGAAAGAGATGCTGCCTGTATGACAAGTTGTGCGGCCTCTTTGACCGTCATAAAGTATCGCGTTACGTTTTTGTGGGTAACGGTAAGAGGGCTACCAGTTTCGATTTGGTGTGCGAATAATGGAATGACAGAGCCTGATGAGCCGATAACATTTCCGAAGCGGACAATTGAAAAACGAGTCTCACTAGAGCTTTTGTTAAAGTGGTGGCAAACCAGTTCCGCCAGTCTTTTGCTTGCACCCATATAGTTCGTTGGGCGCACAGCCTTATCGGTTGAGATTTGAATAAATTCCTTAACACCCGTATTCATTGCCGCGCGGGCTAAATTATATGTTCCTAAAGAATTATTCTTGAAGCCTTCAAAAACATTTTCCTCAATTATAGGAACATGTTTGTAAGCAGCAGCGTGATAAATGGTATCTACAACAAAATCAGTCAGTATTTGGATAAGGCGGAGTTCATTCTGAACTGTGCCTATGACAGCATGTATTTCGGTTTTGAAATGGTCTTTTTCGCGTTCGATTTCTAATCTTTTTATCAGTGTATAGAGAGCGAATTCTGAACTATCGAATAGGATCAGCTTTGTGGCACCATTTCGGACGATTTCGCAGCATAATTCGCTGCCTATAGTACCGCCTGCACCCGTGACCATTACAACATTTTCATGCAGATTCTTTTGGATTAGCTCTTGTATCGGAGGAACAGGCTGTCTGCCAAGGAGATCTTCGATAGATAAAGTGCGAAGTTGTTCATGCCGAACTTTACCGTCAATAAGCTCTGCCAATCCAGGTAGAGATTTTAACTGTACTGGCAAAGATGATAGTCTTAGAAAAATGTCCCGCAGTTTATTTGTTTCTGCGCTTGGCATTGCAAGCAAGATCATCTCAACCCCGTGTGCCTCTATCTCATTTAAGGCGACTTCAAGGCTGAATACTTTGATGCCTAGGACGCGCATATTTTGCAGCTGCGGGTTGTCATCAATAAAGAAGACGGGGCGATAATTTTTATTTTCAATAAGCCCCTTCAATAATTGGCGTCCTGCATCTCCAGCACCGTAGATTGCAACAACCCTAGCAGGCTTAGTCACAGACTGAAGATAGATTTGTGAAACCAGAAGCCGGATTGCTGAAAAGCCGAGACATATCGAGGCCAAGTAAGTGCCAAAGGTTACAACTGACAAGCTCTGCTCAAAAATAACAAAGAGTCCAAATAGATAGGCAGTGCTCACCAGTGAACTCAAACCGACAAGTTTTAGAGTAAAGGCAGATAAATGACGCGCCAAGGTTTGGTATAACCCTAATCTATGGCAGGTGAGGATTGTTATCGGTGACAAGATAGTCATGATCGGCCAAGTGTAAAAACCGCCTGTATGATGGCCAGCTAACCTTAGGGCCAAAAGTAAACCGAGAATGAGAACTACGAGATCTGAAGTGATGAAAAGAGCTGTTTTTGTCCAACGTTCAAAATTAATGGCCAGTTTAATAATCTGCTGAACCATTTCTTTCTTGCTCCACTCAAACGACAGTAAAAAACATGTCTGCCGTGCTGCCTCAGTCTCTCCTTTTATCGTAACATATGATAAGAGCAAGGAAGTAGATAGTAAATTTTGTCCATAGGCAGGCCTTATTAAGTTCTATTTTAGTGAAATATAAAAAAAGATATTCACAGCTCAGCTCTTGCTTTATGGTTCCTGTAGAAAATTTAGTTCTGGTGTGATGCCATCATCTTTCTTGTGAAGGCTTTTAGGACGCACTAGTAAGATAGAATTTCAAAGGTTGTATTGGAAACGGGCGCTACAGTTCTATGATCGAGACCCAACTGCTAAAAAAGATAAATGATCGTTCTTTGATAGTAGGCATCATCGGGCTCGGATATGTGGGCTTGCCTTTGTTTTTATGGCATGCCGAATTAGACATTGCTGTTATAGGTTTTGATATTGATCAGTCTAAAATTGATAGCCTCAATCGCCATGAAAGTTATATCGAAAGATATACAAGTCAGAAAATTTCCTCTGCTCTAAAATCTGGAGCCAGAGTAACCTGTGACTTTGATTTGATAAGTGAATGCGACGTGGTTGTCATTTGTGTACCAACGCCATTGAACACTTACCGTGAACCTGATCTGTCATTTGTAACCTCTACATTGGAGACTATCAAACCTGCACTACGTCCGGGTCAACTTCTGTCGCTTGAGAGCACCACCTGGCCAGGAACTACAGAAGAAGTGATGGTGCCGATGATTGAAGAAACCGGTTTCATTGTTGGCCAGGAACTGTTTGTTGTTTTTTCTCCAGAAAGAGAGGACCCCGGTAACTTATCTTTTAACACGCACAACATTCCAAAAGTTATTGGGGGTGTTAGTGCGAAATGTTTGCAGATTGGAGAAGCATTTTACAGGCTGTCGATAGACGAGGTTGTCCCTGTTTCCTCTCCCCGTGTTGCGGAGATGACAAAATTGTTGGAAAATATTCACAGGTCAGTGAATATCGGTCTTGTTAACGAAATGAAGATTGTTGCAGATAAGATGGGCATTGACATTTTTGAGGTTGTTGATGCTGCGGCGACAAAGCCCTTTGGGTTTACGCCTTATTACCCGGGCCCTGGTTGGGGCGGGCACTGCATCCCGATTGACCCGTTTTATCTGACCTGGAAAGCTCGAGAATACGGTCTGCACACACGCTTTATTGAGCTCTCTGGAGAGATTAACGAAGCGATGCCTGATTTTGTAATTGGTAAATTGGCTCTTGCCCTGAATAAGGCTGGCAAACCCATCAACGGAAGCAACATCCTCATCCTAGGTGTGGCCTATAAGCGGAATGTAGATGATATTCGTGAATCGCCCTCATTACAACTAATTGCAAAATTGCAGGAATTAAACGCGCAGGTGGCTTACTCAGACCCTTTTGTCCCAGAGATTCCAAGGACACGTCAGTTTGATTTTAAGCTGACTTCTGCTGTGTTGTCGCCAGAAGAACTGAACCTCTATGATGGTGTAATTCTGGCAACTGACCATCCACAGTTTGACTATCCGCTTATTCTGGAACATTCGGAATTGATTATTGATACACGTGGTGTGTACAGAGCCCTTTCCGATAAGGTGGTGAGAGCCTAGGCAGGGATAGTGTGTTAAGGGTGTTATCAACCCTTTTTTATGGGGGTTTTACGGGGTTAATGAAGAATTTCGGACTTATCGGCGCGGCGGGTTACATTGCCCCTCGTCACCTGCTAGCCATAAAGAATCTGGGGCATCGTTTAGTGGTGGGATACGATCTCAATGACTCTGTGGGCATCCTTGACAGTATTTCCTCTGATGCTCATTTCTTTTCTGATTTTGAACGCTTTTTTGACTTTGTGAGTGAAAGGCAATCGAATGCAGATACTCAACTGGATTATCTGGTAATCTGTTCACCAAATTATATGCATCGTGCGCATATCAGCGCCGGTTTGCGTTTGGGCTGCGATGTTATTTGCGAAAAACCGTTGGTGCCATCAATCCAGGATTTGCATTATCTGCAAGCCCTGGAGAGCGAAACAGGCAAGAGGGTGTGGAACATACTTCAGCTGCGCCACCATAAAGCGATACTTGATCTTAAAAAACATATCCAAACAGCACCTGTTGACCACTGTTTTGACGTAGAGCTCACCTATATTACCTCACGGGGAAAATGGTATGCAGAGAGCTGGAAAGGTGATCCACGGAAGTCCTTCGGCATTGAAACCAATATTGGTGTTCATTTTTTTGATATGCTTCATTTCTTGTTTGGCGAACGGCTAAAAGCAGAGCGTCATTATGCTGATGAAGTCAGGGTCGGAGGATTTCTTGAATATGAGCGGGCGAAGGTGAAATGGTTTTTATCAATATGCCGTGAGGATATTGATATGATCACAAAGTCAGATAAGCCAACATATCGGTCAATCACCGTGGATGGACAGGAAGTTGAATTTTCTGAAGGCTTTACGGATCTTCATCAAACATCGTATCAACATATCTTGGAAGGAACAGGCTTTGGGTCGCAGGATGCATCTCATTGCATCGAAACTGTTGAACTTATGCGGCATGCTGTAGTCTCAACAAACCCCATTCCGTCTCGCCTGAGCCAGGTTACAAAACTGTTTTTGGAGACCAAAAAATGAGTTTTGTTCATGAAACAGCCATTATCGACTCAGGAGCTACGCTTGGCGAGAATTGCCGTGTTTGGCAATGGGTTCATGTTTGTTCTGGCGCTAAGATAGGCGATCATTGTTCATTTGGGCAGGGTGTTTATGTTGGTAATGACGTGCTCATTGGCAATGGTGTCAAAGTCCAGAATAATGTCTCAATTTATGACGGCGTGTGTCTAGAGGATGGTGTATTTTGTGGCCCGTCTATGGTGTTCACAAATGTCCATAATCCGCGTGCAGCCATTAATCGCAAGAATGAATTTCGGCCGACCGTCATTCGTAAGGGGGCGACATTAGGGGCGAATTGTACCATTGTCTGCGGAGTTGTTGTCGGCAAATATGCCTTTATAGGGGCTGGCGCAGTAGTGACAAAAGATGTGCCGCCATTTGCGCTTATGGTGGGTGTTCCGGCTCGACAGATAGGCTGGGTTGATGAAGGTGGCGTGAGAACAGACCAACCGCCAAAAGATTAAGCGATAGCCAGATTTTGATCCCTGATAATCAATAAATCGGTTGCATTGCGTTTACCCGGTCGATGCACTCGTCAAAGTCAATTCCGACCGCATCGAGGTACCATTTTATATTTTCATATCGCGGTTTGTTTTCTTCCTCGATAAGCTTTAGAGCGACTTGCCGTGAGATTTGACCAGCCCGAATTTGGTTGCTTCTAAAAGTATCATGTTCAGTAAATCCCGCTGTTCGGTGATAAACATAGTTATAGAATGCTGCAGTGCCGTCACCAATCCGCCAGGTAGATTGTGTATCCGTTGCGGTTTCCCAATCATATCCTTTCAGTGTCTCGTTAATTTCTGTTTCATCCCATCTGTAATAGTCAAATAAGTGAAAATAATCTGTCTTTTTATGAACGCTGCGCCAATATTCACCTGATAATGTATCGAACAAGCTGCTGTTGATATAAAATGGGTTGAGGAACATTTGTTTGAGACGCTTTTTCTGATACTCATATTGTGCCAGCCATCCTGAACGATAAACAGACTTTGAATGAAAGCTGGGCGGTACGCCTAAAAACCCCGCTTTAAAGTGAGTGGTTTCAAGGGGATTGATTCCCCATAAATTTAAAGGTGCACCAACTTTATTTTTGACAGTTTCAACATGTTGGAAAAAATGTTTATCACCTGCCATCAACAAATTTATCATGCCTAAATGTGGTTTTTTCAGCCAAGCCGTTAAATTTAAACGGATATTTTTTCGCTTTTGTTCGATATCTGCTGCAACAATGATATTTTCAACGCCAAGGGTCGCACACATTCTGCTGATATTTCGTCTGCCAAGATCAGTAACCATGCCCCAGTCATAGGTAAAGGCAACAGGCTTTAAACCAAGTTCAATAACGGCAAGATGGAGCGCAAAACAGCTGTCACGTCCACCTGAAAATGGCAAAACGCAATCGACCTCATCTGGCTTTCTGTAAGGGGCTACCAGCTCGTTCAGCTGTTCAAGCGTGTTTAACTGTTTTTGTGGTTTGTGGTTATAGCAGAAGTTACATATGCCCTGTTCATCATATTCAATAAAGGGCATCGTTTCAGGCAAAATACATTTTTTACAACGCCGTAATTTTTTCACGGTATAGTTCAGTTTCTTTTCTTGAGCGCCAGAGATAATAAAATTAGGAACAAGGTTTCTATCGGGTTTTACCGAAAGCGACGTTTGCGTCATCTGTCCAGAACTAGCAGGAGCAATAAGTACCTTTACACCGCGGATATTCTCTATTGCTTCACAATCTAGGTGACGCAATGGCCATTTTTCAGAAGCAAAAACAAAGCATCCGTTGCGCTGCCCAAGATACATGCTCCCATTATTGGACAACAGGCAAAGTTTACCGCGCTTAGGAAGGAATATTATGGCTGAAACGACACCGTCACAGGCTTTTAAGACATTCAGACTGGCTTGTTCTTCGTCATTGTGTTTATCAAGTTCATCGGCAAAAAGGGCAGCGATTATTTCCGAATCCAAGGTTTGTTGTCTTATACGTTTTGTTTGTTTCCACAGCTTGTCAGCATTTACGACAATACCATTATGCAGAACAACAATATCATCACGGATAATTGGTTGGTTGTCTTTATCACCGTGTGTAATTAGTCTGCTATGTCCCAGAATTAACTCACTGCCGGTGATATCTATTTTTGAGAAAAGTGTTTTAGCCCTCTCATCAGAGCGAAAAATATCAATCCGCCCGTCACGCCATATCAGTACTCCAGATGAGTCTTTTCCGCGTATTTCTGCATTGCGCACCAAGCATCTCACAGACGCCCTGTCTTTACATACCTCACTACCAACAATACCGAATACCCCGCACATCTCATCACTCCAAATTTTGAGAAATCGGGTTGTTTTTTCTGTTGTTTTTGATAGACGGAGATTTTAGCACGCAAATGTCTTCTAATTTAGTTATGTATCGGTTTGCAAGGTCATCATAGTTCTGGTTTTGGAGGATCCACTGGCGGCCGGCAGAGCCTCTTTGCTGTCTCTCAGCTTCTGGCAAGCAAATGATCTCTAAGAACGCCTGTTCCAACGTTTTTATATCGGTGAATAAACCACAATTGGCCTCGTTAATCATCGATGGAAAGCCCTTATATTGAGCGAGAATAAATCTCCCGGCCAACATATAGTCAACAACTTTGTTCATCGATTGACCATAATTCCAGACCTTACTGGGCATTGTTGATAAAAATAGGATATCGCACCGGCGCAAAAAGCCTTGTACGTCTTCTGGGTTTAACTTGCCTAAAAACAGAATATTTTGATTGTTTGTGGCTTGTGCTTCGAATTTCTTTCTTTCAGCACCGTCACCCGCAATCAAAAAGATGAGATCCTTTTCAGTTGTGTTATTTGCGAAGGTAAACAGGTCTGTTAAGTTATTGGTTAGGCCGATGCTGCCGCAATAGCCAACAATGATTTTATTTTTAATTTTTTCCTCAATTTCGGTCGTAAAAATAAATTCGCCAACAGGTTGCACCCCGTCCTTATCAACGCCGATCCCGCAAGTGTGAAATACAGAGTCAGGACGCTCAACACCCGAATTTGATACATGCTGCTTTAAATTTGGCATTGTTCCAACGATTAAGTCTGCCTTTCGGTATCCCCAGAGTTCTAAAAATCTCAACAGCAAATAAAGAGGGTGTAATCGGCTATACGCACCCTCTTCGACCATCGTTAATGGCCAAATATCGCGCACCTCAAAAACAAGCTTTGTTCTTTTGAAAAATTTCAAATAAAGGCCAAAAATAATCGTTGTGAGGGATAATGATGAAATAACAATGATATCTGGTCTTATTTGTCGTTTAAATCTGAATAATCTAAGGTCAAAATCGAACCAGCTCAGGACACGCCTCAAACTGGCCGTCTTCGTGTACTGCATTGTTTTCAGAACTGTAAAACTTACTTGGTCGATTTTGAATGATGCCTCATGCCCTTCATTAACCTTAAAATTTGATCCATGATTTGAATCTGAGGTGATAATTTCTACATTATGGCCATGACGAATGAACCGTTTACCTAACTCAAACCATCTAGGGTTAGAGCCATATCCGGGGACCGGCGCATACTTCGAAATAATCGTGATATTCATGCGTTAAGCATTCAGCCATAACAAGGGTAGAGAGACAAATAAACTATAACTCCTGCTGTATGCATAGAGCTAACATTTTTGATGTGAAATGAAGAGAAGAAATTTATTTTTCTACAAAATCTGTTTATTTTCATTTCAGAAGAATTGGGTAGATTGCTGAACATATCATGCGACAACGCCTTTGATAAGGGAGTGCAAAAACCATAATGTTGTCCTTTAATGGCATCGAAATGGCCTCCATGATTTTTGGGATGGTCGTTTGCTTGATTTCCTCTGGTGTTTTGATCCGCCTGTTTGGCAAAACAACTGATGTTGGTATTGATTACCAAAGAGGTCCGCAAAAAATACATCAGGGCACCATTCCTCGTGTAGGAGGGCTCGCGATCATTTTCAGCACCGTACTTGTTGCCCTCACGTTTGAGGGTGTGCTTTTTCAGTTGTCTTTTTTTATTATTTTATCCAGCCTTCCGGCATTTCTCGCGGGGTTTGCGGAAGATATAACTAACAAAATATCTCCTTCAGTTAGATTAATATTTTCTATCGTCAGTGGGTTTTTATTTTGGGGACTGACTGGTTATTGTATCACTGATGTAAGTGTCGAAGCTGTTAAATTTATTTTGCAAGTCCCCGCGCTTTCAGTTTGTCTTACAGTTCTTGCGCTAGCAACGCTGGTAAATGCAATGAATGTCATTGACGGGTTAAACGGTTTAGCTGGAGGAACATCCGTCATTTCGTTGCTTGCTTTTGCATTCCTGGCCCACAGTGCAGGAGATATTGTTGTATTGAATATATGTTTGGGATTTGTAGCTGTAATTATTGGATTTTTAGTGTGGAATCTTCCCTTTGGGAAGATATTTCTTGGTGACGGTGGCGCTTATTTTTTAGGGATTTCAGTTGCTGGAATGGCTGTTATCGTACCAGAGCGAAATTCAGAATTATCTCCGTTTGCCAGTTTGCTCATTGTTTCATTCCCGTTTTATGAACTTGTTCGTTCAACCTTCAGGCGGCTAGCATCTGCTGACCGAAAGACCTTTGAGCCAGATGACAGACATTTTCATAGTGTAATGTTTAAGTTTGTATCCAGGAGAATGAATCTATCACAAACTGCCCAGAATAGTTTTTCAGCAATGGTTGTTCTGATGCTGCCGCTATGCACCGCGATCTGGGCCGTATCATTTTATGATAACCGTTCATTGTTAGCTATTGGCGCTGTTCTATTTGTTCTGATTTATGAAATTGCTTTTGCTCTTCTGCTAAAGGCTGAGCGTAAAAATTAGGCACAAAACGTGTTTCCGTGATTGTTGGAATAACCTTGGTGGGAAGAAAAGATAGCTAATAAGCTTTTCCCCGTGCAGAGACAGGCCAGACCGCCTCTACCTGTCCGTTTCTGACACAGACATACCAGTCATGCAGATTACAGGTCGGGTCACAATGGCCGGGGATCAGACGCAGCTTGTCATTAATGGCCAGTTTATTCTGTTTGTCCGTAATGACGCCATGCTCATCTGAACAGCTGCTGTAGCTGATATCCTCTCGCCCAAAAATCACAGGCAAGCCGCTATCCACTGACTGGACTTTCAGTCCCGCATCACAGACGGCCTGGCCGGGGATTGCTGTGCTCATGATAGTAGTTAACAGAAATAATGCATTCTTCCATTCAGCCTGGTCCAGTCTGTTGCCATCTTGATTTTGGACCCGTCCATAATCAGCATCCATAAACGCATAAGACCCGCATTGAAGTTCAGTATAAACACCTGAAGCAGCCTCAAACAAAAAGCTGCCGGTCCCGCCACCACTGACAACGCGGCAGGCCAGACCAGTTTCGGATAGGCGGTCAAGACAGGCTTTGACCTTTGCAATCACCTCATCCAGGATCTGTTTGCGTCTTTCATAGCTTTGTTCATGCTGGATATTCCCATGATAGGCTTGCAGCCCGTCAAAAATCAGTCCCTCTGCATTCTTTACAGCGGTTGCCAAGTCTAAGACCTGATCAGGGTGTGAAACACCGCATCTGCCTGCCCCACACTCAAGCTCTATAAGGCAGCGGACAGAGGTGTTTTGCTTTACTGCCTCAGCAGATAGGGCCGCTATATTATCCAGATTATCGACACAAACCGACATCCTGCAGCCCCCTGCAGCAATGCCAACCAGCCGGGCTATCTTTACAGGATCGCAGACTTGATTTGTGATCAATATATCGGCAAGGCCTGCTCTGGCGAAGACTTCAGCTTCTGAAGCCTTCTGACAACAGATACCGCTGGCCCCGCCGATGGTGTGCTGCTGGCGGGCGACATCAACTGACTTATGCATCTTGGCATGGGCCCGAAGCGTCACATTATAGGGTTTCAGGATATCTGCCATCCGCCTCAGATTATGTTCAAACCGGTCCAGATCAAGGATCAGGCATGGGGTCTGAATATCGGCTTCTGCCATGCCAGCTATGGCAGGAACATCAAACCCCAGTTCATGATTTTGGTGCATTTTGCTGATTGTCATCACTCTGCCTTTCAGGGTTTACTCTAAGCATAACAAGAATTGCCCATGAGGGCAGGATAACAGAGCTTTTTTTTCAAAGGCAGAGATAAAATATGACGTCATTAACAGGCAAGCGGATTTTTGTAAGTGGTGCTGCTGCAGGTATGGGCTACAGCGTGGCCCGTCTGGCAGCAGCAGCTGGCGGCGAGGTTTATGCCACAGACATCTCATCAGACGGCTTGCAGAGCTTACGTGATGAGGGCGTGCATGCAGATGTGCTGGATGTCACTGAACAGGCGGATGTGTCGGCCTATTTTGCGGCAAAACCGGATTTTGATGGTCTTGTTAATATGGCCGGATGGGTTCATCACGGCAGCCTTGGCCAAACGGAGCTGACAGACTGGCGACGTTCCTTCTTAGTGAATCTGGACAGTATATATTTCGTGCTTCATGCTGCGCTTCCCGGCCTTGTCCGGCAAGGCGGAGGCAGTATTGTAAATATGGCCTCTTTGGCGTCATCTGTGAAAGGCTTTCCGTTTCGCGCAGCCTATAGCGCGTCAAAAGCTGCTGTCATTGGTCTGACAAAATCCGTTGCTGTGGATTATATGGCAGATGGGATCAGATGCAATGCGATTTGCCCGGGCACAATCGAAACCCCGTCTTTGCATGGCCGTATGGCAGAGATGGCGGAAAAGATGGGGTCGGCAGAGGCTGCCAGAGACTGGTTCACCAGCCGCCAGCCGATGGGCCGCCTTGGTCAGCCAGATGAAATTGCCTCACTTATTTTATATCTGCTTTCTGATGCCGGTGCTTATGCCACCGGTCAGCCCTTCATTGTGGATGGCGGGACCATTGCCTGAGGCAAGTTATTTTGGTGCCTGACACAAGTTAGTCTGGCTGCCGGCCTCAAGAGCATCTTAATCGCGGGTAAACAAAACATCGTGATTATAGGGCTTTTCCACTGACCATGTGACCGAAAATCCATAAGTTTTCATCTGCTCAATAATATCCAGATTTTCATTATCAATCTCAATGAATATCTGTTTCAGTGACGGATTTTCCAGAATTGAGGCTGCGCCTTTCAGCACATCTGTTTCCGCACCATCAACATCAATTTTCATATGTGTCGGATAAAGGGCCTCAGTTTTGGCGAAATCATCAAGCGCAAGCGTCATGACCTCATAACTATAGGGCACATTTTTCTTATGCAGATGCGCAATATGGGTGTCTGAATTGGTTGTTATGGTTGCCCATTCACCGCTGGTCGCGCCTATGGCCGCAAAAACAAAGCGGAACCGGTTTTCATTCAGGGCCTTGTTCAGGCTGCAGAAATGGCTGTGATACAGATTACAGTCAAAGCCAATAACTGTAACGCCTCTGTCCACAAATGAAGAGGCCAGCGCGGCCTCCTGCCCATAGCTGGTGCCCACATCAAACAGCACAGCATGATCATCTAAATTATTCAGCCATTGATAAAGGTCAGGCTCGCGCTTGCCAGTTTCAATGGCGCGCAAATCTTCGGTAATATAATGGCAATTCACAGGCACAAAAAAGCTGGCCTTCATATCCATCATGCGAAGCGATTTGTGCGTGGGAAGAAAACGGGATAACCGCCCCAGAATATGGTTAACAATAAGCTGCATATCGCATCTCTAAGTCTTTTTGCACCTGCAGCAGAGTATAGAGAGGATGTCTAGTTATATCTAATAAAAAGGCGTTTAGCGGGAGATCTCTTTTTGCCTCATCCGGGTGATCTCTTGTGGTGAGATGCCCAGTTTCTTGAGCAGGGAATGGGTTTCATCCACCACTCTCCAGAAGGGAAGAGGGGAGTCATCAATTGTAAACAGGCGCAATACATCCTCAATCGCTATCCGCAGAAATATGCCGGTTGAGACAGGACAGCTATTGTCAGCCCCTTTTGCCCTGGCAAGGTCAAGCCGCATTTTTTTGGGGGTCACAACGCCGCCTTTAGGGATTTGACAGATATATGTTGCTATGTCTTCAGGTGAGGAGACCAGCATCTTGTCACCTGCTTTCATATCACTGAAATTTTTATCTAATATTTTGATGATATTTCGCGGCATTTTGAGGGGGTGTGAGCTGATAGAGGTGAGATAGGGTTAAAAGGGTGCAGAGCCGAGGCCTTACACAGGTTCGATAAGGTCATTTTGTCTAATCCATCCGCCTTTGATGATTCTGCAATTTAGGCCTGACCGGTTATATAAAGGCAGGACAAGCGGTCTGTGCAGAAGCGTTTCAAGATATTTGCAGGGGAAGTTTAGTCGTCCGCCTTCCAATATGACCTCGCCGATCTTTAATCTCTTGCCGACAAGATAATTCAGTGGAACACCTTTTGTGGTCAGGTTTCGCCTATGCTCATGCGGCTTTAAGATGATGCTTCTGTCCTGAATGGGGGGCTGATTTTGTTCCAGAGCGTCAAGAACTTCTTGTTCAATCAGGGTGACCTCTCTGATGTCTGGGATATGTGAATAATTTCCTGTGCCGTTGAAATATCTGTCCCCTTTTATGCCTTTACCTTCAACTAATTCTGCGACAGGGATTTCTGTCATCTGTTCTGATGCAGAGCCGGCGATATGAATGAATAATAATGTTCCTGGTCCCCATTTCATCAGAAGGCCTCTGCTTAATGTTGCTTTGTTTTGGTTCTGATTATACAGCAAATTCTGCCAGTTTAAACAGGCTGATGTCGCAACACTTCACCGCTTATATGACACCCAGCAGAACAAATGTGTCTGTTGACACGATTCAGTGATTGTCTAATCTGTTGATATTTCACAAGGGTGACTTGAGGCAACTCAGGGCACAGGAAACAACAGCGTCTCAGTTGCGCCATTTCCCGTCCTATCATGCCCACGATACCCACGTTAACCCCATATTATCCAGAGCGTTTCGGTGGTTAACTGTGTGGGTGGTTTTGCTGTGGTAGAACATAGGTTCTAAGCCAGGGCCGTGCTTAATTTTATCGAAGGAAAGGTCAGCAAATTGGTATTTGATCATTTGGATTTCGATAGCCATGAGCAGGTCATATTCTGCCGTGACCCAGATGTTGGGCTTAAGGGAATTATTGCTGTGCATTCCACTGCATTAGGGCCTGCAGCAGGTGGATGTAGGATGCATCCATACGCCACGGGACAAGAGGCGCTTACCGATGTTCTACGTCTTTCTAAAGGGATGACCTACAAAAACGCTGTTGCAGGCCTCCCGCTCGGTGGTGGTAAATGTGTTATCATTGCTGATCCTAACACGCCGAATAAGCCAGATTTGCTCCGCGCTTTTGCAAGACACATTCAGTCATTACAGGGTCGTTACTGGACCGCAATAGATATTGGTGTTGGGCCTGATGATGCCGATATTATGGCAGAGCAGTGTGACTATATTTTTGCCAGGGCCTCTCAATATGAAGAAGGGTTTAATCCATCATCTTTTACCGCTTATGGCGGATTTATTGGCATTAGAGCTTCTGTGAAATCTGCGCTGGGTAGAGATGATTTAAAAGGTGTCCGAGTTGCGGTGCAGGGACTGGGCGCAACAGGATATGCCTTAAGCAAACATTTGCATGAGGCTGGTGCATTGCTGACAGTCTCAGATGTCAGAGGGGAAGCTGTTGACAGAGTGGTAGCTGAGTTCGGCGCAACCGCTGTCGACCCTGGGCAAATACATAGCGCAGATGTGGATGTCTTTGCCCCATGTGCACTTGGGGCGGGTTTGAATGATGAAACCATTCCCGCAATCAGGGCAAAGGTTGTATGTGGTCTGGCAAATAATCAGTTAAAGGAAATCAGGCATGGCAAAATGCTGGCTGATAGGGGGATTACCTACGTTCCTGATTATGTTGTGAATGCAGGGGGTATGATGGGGGCATCTACCGTTATCTTCTCTGAACTCTCAGGAGAGAAATCATTAGCACAAATTGAGGGTTTACATGAAACTATCTCTGCAATCCTTGACCGTGCAAAGAGTGAGGGGAAAACAACAGCTGAAGTTGCAGACACAATTGCAAATGAGCGGATTAGTGCCGCTCAGAATAAGTAGAGGAAAAAACACAATGCCAGCTTATGTCGTTTCAATGATGTCGATACATGACCCTGATACTTACAAGCAATACACAGACAGAACACCGCCAGTTGTGAAAAAATATGGTGGTAAGTTTCTGACCAGAGGTGAAGCGTTCACCTGTGTTGAGGGTAATGAGTATGATGGCCGCCTTGTTATTCTGGAATTTCCGTCAAAAGCCGATGTAGAAGCATGGTTTAATGACCCAGACTATCAGGAAGCGATGAAATTCCGGCATGCTTCATCGACAATGAATTATCTGCTCCTTCAAGAAGGTGGTGTGAATACAGAAGACCCAGACCCCAAGCTTTGACTGATAGGTAACAGCAGCTTCTCAGCCGCACCGTTTCCTGTCCCACCTTGCCCACAGTAAATGTGTCAACCCATTACTATACTTATCTTTTTGTCGTTTAACTGTGTGGGTGGTTTTGCCCGGAATATTAAATTACAACTGACATAAGACCAGCAACAAAAATATAGCGGGCACATTTGGCTATTGTGACTAAAATAACAAAAGACCAGAGAGGTTCACGCATTATTCCAGCCACTATTGTAATCGGGTCGCCTATGAAAGGTACCCAGCTAAGTAGCAGAGAATAACGGCCATATTTTCTGTAATATCGCTCAGCTTTAAGGAGCCGACTCCCCCTCACAGGAAACCAGCCTTTATCTTTCACCTTCACCGCAAGTCTTCCTAGCCACCAGTTCATTATTGAGCCTAAAACATTGCCAATAGTTGCAACAGCAATCAGCTGAACCATATAGCTTGGATTTAGTGAGACTTGGTAAGCAAGTAACGCTTCCGATTGAGCCGGAAGAATGGTTGCTGCAGCAAATGCACTGACGAAAAGCGTAAAATACAAAATTTAGCCCTAATTATGTCCTAAATTATTATTAACAACCACTTTGTCTTTGCATTAAGACCTTACCCCACTCCATAGGCTTCTCCAACACCAGCGGTATTCCAGCCCCCTATTTGGTCTATCATGTTTGATGGACACTCATTTGCTTTGAGACGGTCTCAATGGGTCTTGCACAGCTTCCATGGCACTCTTTATTTTAGAATATCTTTGATAAATGCTGCTGATGAGCGTGTTTAGGCAAAGTACATGAAATTGTCTCACATGGTGTCACAGGCCATATAGCTTCATCATTAATTTAATTGAAGCAATAAACATTTAAATATCGTGATTTTCTTGCACAAATTTGCTTTTTCTCGCACCTTATGGTATAAGCCCCCAAATATGGGGTCTTGGGACAATTAAGGCACTATATAAGGTGGACTTTAGTCAAGTTTATCTGCCCAAATGACCTAGCCTTGGGCAAGCTAAATTGCAGAAGGAACGAGCTAATGGCTTCAATCAAATTGGTCAACAGCTTAACTGAAGAGCAAGTTGAATTTATGACAAAAATTCTGGGAGAAATTGGTGCCACTTTAGAGGCATCTGGTTTGAATTTTAAAATTTCTCAGAGACATCCATCTGTCAGCGAAAACCAGGGTGATTTCCTGGATGCAGACTTAGTCGAAACCGTTTTCGAAATAGACGAGATGTCCTGGGGTATGCAGCATTGTCCAAGCGTTTTTAAGACTGCTGCCTGAAATCAACATACTCAATGTGCAATTAGGTTTAAAAAAATTGCCTGTGGGGTCATTTAATATGACCCCTTTTTTTATGCTGTCAGTAATTATTGGCCTTATTTTTTGGCTTTAAATTGAATTCAAGACTTTGTCCTAATGTGCATTAATGTCCTTGGGCAGACATCCTCTCATGCACAGCTTGCATCCCTCGTTCAGACATATCGCTGACTTCAGCTGCATGTGTCTGAAGCAGCATTACAACATCAGGGTTAGCTGATGTCTGGATTACCTTCACACCCCTCTCTGTAAGTTCAATTTCAGTATTGATTTCATTGTAAACGCCAAACAATGCGTCTAAGGTAGGCGATTGAATAATGACCTATGGGTTTTTGCCCTCTTGCAACCTTGTGACCATCATAGTCACGTGGGAGACAATAGCCTCTTTTAAAGCCTTATCCTTGGCTTCTGTTCTTGTCACGATGCCGTTTTGTATATTAGAGACATCTCGGATTATGCCCTTGTGGGACTGGAAGATTTCCTTTAGGTCGCTGACTTCTTGTGTGGTTGTATCTTTACCCTGTAAGCCCGGCATATTCACTTCATCATGCTCATGCGCCTTATCTGTATGATGTCGGTCTCCTGATTGCGCGCTATGGTGAGAATTGTGCATTGCTGCCTAATTATGATTTCCGTCTTTATGATGAAGGAAGAAGACTGCAGCAGCTATCCCTGCAATAAATATTAACAGATAGGTAATTAGAGTTTTCATTGGAATGAGTTTATCCAGCTTGGTTTACCTTAGTTAGTGTATAAACCTTCCACTGACTGGAGAGTAAAGCAAAGAAATCAGTTTGTCCCGCTGAGGTCAGACAATCTTCTCTAACCAATCTTTTTTCAGACTTAGGGCATACCCTTCATCATAGGCTTGTCCAACACCAGCGGTACTCCAGCCTCCTATCTGGTCTATCATGTCTGATGGGCATTGAACGGCGCTTAAGCGGTCTCTGATTGAGTGCATGGACGAGGTGAATGACACACCTGTCTGGAACGCTTCTTGAAGCAATAGGTTTCATCCATCAGCCATAAATAATGTGCAACTCTGTGGTATACCATAGACCCACCCCCACTCAGCGTTAACTCTAGAAAACCAGAGAAAACCTTAGGTTAGCTGCAGTGAACTCGGGGTATATTGGGGAGTTAT